>CAIOHR010000110.1 GCA_903858115.1 uncultured Pirellula sp.
CGCTCGACCCCCGGCTACCGTATATGACCGCGTTGCGGTCGGTGGGGGAGAATCCCGTTGGGAGCGTTGCAGATTGATCCCGGAGGGATCGCATACGGTAGCCGGGGGTCGTCGCGCAGCGGCGCACCCCCGGAACGCGCGCAAGAACGCGCGACGATCCCGGAGGGATCGCAGATGGATATGCGACCGCGTTGCGGTCGGAGACCTCCAGATTCTTGCGAATCACCTCATCCAACTTCAACGACTCTTCCATTTGCTGATACAGCAACTGAGTCATCTCGGTCATCTTGGTTTCAAAAGGGATACCGTCGTCTTCTAAATCGGCCGCGCCGACGTATCGACCAGGGGTGAGTACGAAGTCGTGTTTGCGGATGTCTTCTAACGTTGCCGATTTGCAGTATCCTGCCTGATCCTCATACGTACCATCTTTTTTCTCGCCGCGCCATGCGTGATACGTTTTCGCAATTCTTGCGATGTCAGCTTCGGTGAGTTCCTTTTGCGTGCGGCTGATCATCGTGCCGATCTGCCTTGCGTCGATGAACAACGTCTCGCCTTCGCGATTGCGGTAGCCTCGCTGCTTGTCCGCTTTCTTCGACTTGGTCAAGAACCATAAGCAAACCGGTATCTGCGTCGTGTAAAACAACTGACCCGGCAGCGCGATCATGCAATCGACCATGTCGTTCTCCACCAGCTTCTGACGAATCGCACCTTCGCCCGTCGTGTTGGTACTCATCGAAGCGTTGGCCAATACAAAACCAGCTACGCCATGGGCCGACAGCTTCGACACCATGTGCAGAATCCAGGCGTAGTTCGCGTTGCCCGTTGGCGGTGTTTCGTAACCGTCCCAACGCGAGTCTTTGGTCAGCTCGTCAGCCGCTCGCCAGTCTTTCATGTTGAACGGCGGATTGGCCATGATGTAATCGGCCTTCAAGTCAGGATGCTGGTCCTTGAAGAACGAATCGGCTGGAACGTCGCCCAGATTGGCCGACAGTCCTCGCACCGCCAGGTTCATCTTGGCCAGCTTTTACGTGGTGGCCGTGAACTCCTGACCGTACACCGAGATGTCTTTGGTATTGCCATGGTGCGATTGCACGAACTTCAGCGACTGCACAAACATCCCGCCGCTGCCGCAGCATGGATCGTAGATTTTGCCTTTGTACGGCTCGATCATTTCCGCGATCAGATTCACCACGCACTTGGGCGTATAAAACTCGCCTCCCAGTTTGCCTTCGGACGCCGCGCATTTTCCGAGGGGGACAGCCCACGGGGACACGCCACTTTTTATCAGTCCGCCAGGTCTCGAACACAATCCATAGCCCGCTAACTTTCCATACAAATCCAGCAAAGCTGTTAGCCAATACTCCGTTTACACGAACGATCCAGGGCTATTATCAAGAAGGAATGGCATCCGAGGCACAAACGGTTCGAGTCCTTCAAAAAGGACCTGACATACTTTAGGCAATGATTTTGTGAAGGACCTCGCCTGATACATCGGTGAGTCGAAAATTACGTCCGTTGTAGGGATAGGTGAGACGCCGATGATCGAGACCCAGAAGATGCAGGATTGTAGCGTGAAGATCGTTCAAATGGACCCGATCGACAGCTGCCTTGTACCCAATCTCATCGGATTCGCCGTAGGATGTTCCGGCTTGTACGCCACCTCCAGCAAACCAGGCAGTGAAGCAATGGGGATTGTGATCTCGACCAGGCTTGCTCCCGACCTGGGCGATTGGTAACCGTCCGAATTCCCCACACCAAATCACCAACGTATCTTCGAGCATTCCTCTTTGATGGAGGTCTGTCAATAAGCCCGCAACGGGGCGGTCGGTTTCATCGGCGAACTGTTGGTGATTGCCGGCGATATCCGCGTGACCATCCCAGGATCTTTGGTTCTCCATCCCACCCGAATAGATCTGCACGAATCGGACCCCTCGTTCCAGAAAACGTCGAGTCATCAAACACTGGCGCGCGAAATGATCGCACTTGGGATCCCCCACTCCATACATGGCATGGATGTGTTCCGGTTCGCCAGAGATATCGAGCGTCTCCGGGGCTCGGCTCTGCATTCGAAACGCGAGTTCAAAACTCTCGATGCGGGCGACGAGTTCATTTTCCGTGGGATGGTTTTGCAAGTGCATTCGATTGAATTGAGCTAGGGAGTCTAATTGTTCCCGTTGGATAGCCGTCGTCAGGTTGCCAGGGAGCTTGAGATTTTCGATCGCATCTCCTGTTGGTTTGAGATAGGTCCCTTGGTAGACTCCTGGCAGAAAGCCCGCAGACCAATTGGCCGCATGTCCTTTTGGCAAGCCTCGTCCTTTCGGATCGCTCATCACCACAAACGCCGGCAGGTCCTGGCTGACACTACCCAATCCGTAGGCTACCCAGGAACCGACACACGGAAACCCCATGCGTGCCATCCCTGTGTTCATCGCGAAAAGAGCGGGGGAATGGTTGTTCGATTCGGTATAGCCGGAGTGGATGAACGCCATCTTATCGACATGCTCCCCGAGGTAGGGGAAGATCGAGGAAACCATCTTTCCACATTCCCCGCGCGGAGTGAATTCGAACGGAGACTTCATCAAATTACCGACGGCATTTTTAAAAAAGCCCGTTGTATCGGAAAACGAAGCATCGAACTCCTTGATCGATTTACCATCCGCTTTCACCAGTCCCGGTTTGTGATCCCAAGTATCCACCTGGCTCGGGCCACCGTTCACAAAGATCCAAACCACACGTTTGGCCTTTGCCGGGAAATGGGGTTCGCGCGGTGCAAGTGGACTTTGTAAGCGATCTCCGAGTCCGTCGGCTTGCGCTCGTCGAGTCAGTCCATTCTCAGCACAAAGAGCGCTGAGTCCCAACCATCCAAACCCGCAACCTGCCTTTTGCAACCAACTTCGCCTCGCGGGAGCGACGAGAGAATCGCGCTCATCGGACTCGACGAAAGCTTGCGACTGGTTTGGTAAAGTGAATGAATCAGCGTGCGGCTCAATCGACATAAATAAACTCGTTGCAACAAAGAAGGATTTGACAAAAGTCCGCTAAAGCCATTTTCTCGGGAGCTGGCGAGGATTGGTCTCTCCGCATTTGCTCAAGCCGAGCGAGGATACGCTGGGCTGATTCTCGTTCTGCTTGCGAAGCGGGACGCGAAAGGACGCGCAGAAAAATCGTATCCAACGCCTTGGAGTCCGAAAATTCATCAGCCAGCGATTCAGCTGCCGAGCGTGCGAGCGGATGATTCATCAGCGCGAGTGCTTGGGGTGCGATGGTCGTCGACTGCCGTTGCGCAATGCTGACCAAGTGTTCAGGCCAATCAAAGAGCATCATCATGGGGACCAGTTGACTTCGCTTGATAAAGAAGTAAACGCTGCGTCGTTTCATGTTGGGATCAAGTGTTCCAGGGCCGTACATGGTACGGTCCAACATGTCCGAAACCGCCAAGAGCGAATCGCGGATCGCTTCGGCCTCGAGCCGTCGCGGCGGGCGATGCCACCACAGTTGGTTGTCCGGGTCGATCTGCATTCGAGGATCGTCGGCGGAGCAATACCCGAGCCTATAGGTTTGGCTGGTCATGATCCGTTTATGAAGTGATTTGAGTTTCCAACCCTGTTCGATCAAATCCGTCGCAAGCCACTCGAGCAAATCAGGATGCGTAGGTTTTTGTCCGGTCGAACCAAAATCGTTAGGTGTAGAAACCAAGCCTCGACCAAAGTGGTGTTGCCAAAGTCGATTGGCGATCACGCGCGCAACCAACGGTCCAGCTCCTGCATCGGTGTCGGTCAGCCACATGGCCAAGGCAGCCCTGCGATAGCTCGATTTCGTATTCTGTTTTTCAGTCTGCTCCCAAAGTAAATCCTCATTTTTTCGAGAGAGTCGAACGAAGACACTCGGTACTCCCGGCGTAACGACCGACACTTTCTGTTCGACATCACCCCGTCGCAGCCAATGGGTTGCCTGGTAGAAATGGGGATACCCACGGCCGTCGGCATGATGTGGAACGTGAGGTTCGCCCTCGGTTGTTACCAGAATTTTGGTAAGTTGGAGCGACGGTCCATCCTTTTCGCGTTTCTGAAGTTTCGAGTGGAGATCGTTCCAACGAGACGAGAATGGCTTGTACCAAGCGAGTACCGTTTGCCATGCGGTACTCTTCAACATGGATTCATCGGGGCTCTGGCTATTTGCAAGTGCACTCGATAGTGTCTCGATCGCTTCGACAATGTCGCGTGGCGGGTTACTGCTCCCGATCTCGACGGCGGGGTTCGGCGAATTGGAGATCGAGAAACGCATTCTTCCCATGGCATGTTTTCCGTTGGGATGATGGAACCTGAGTGTGAATCGTATTTGATCGGTGGACGAAGACTTCACCGGTTTAGCAATATGAAAAACAGCCGCATGGCTTTTGCCTATTTGCCCATCGACTGCCCAGCCGGAAACGAGATCGGAATCGATCGAGGCTGCGATCGAGAGGCTATCGGTGTTCTGTTGGTGAGTCGCTCGGGGCTCATCCAAGATCAATTTCGTTACCTTCGGTTTGGATCCCTTTGGATTCGGGCCCGCGGCTCCCGCAGAGAGATGTTCGACAAGCAGGTTTCCAAGTGCGAAATTTCCGTTGTCCGCTCTGCCAGGACCTTGGTGGGGTAGCGACGGATCCGCGAGTGCTTCGATGCGAAGCGATGTCCATTCCCCGGCAGGAAATGCCGCGATGAAAGTGATGACCTCGTTGGCAGGTGCCTCACCCACCACGAGATAGGAACCATCTGTCTGCGGTCGGAATTGGCTGCTGCTACTCGACTGGATGTCTCCACGAAGGGTTGTCCACGGAGAGATGGAGGGATCGGCCGTTTTGGAATCATCACGATTGCGAATGAATTGCGTCACTTCCTCGACGAGTTCTCGGGCCTCGAATTGAGCCAATCGCTCTCGGAGTTCTTGCAAGTCTTCCGCGTGCTGGACTTTTTTCTTTTCGTTCTCCTCCGGTTGCAGATCGAACGTCTTTTCTGATCGAATGGCTGTTGTGAAGGACGATGCGAATCGATAGTAATCCTCACTTGAGATTGGATCGAATTTATGGTCATGACAACGCGCGCAGCCGATCGACAGCCCGAGGAATGCAACACCTGTCGTCGCGGTCATGTCATCGAGTTCGTCGTAGCGAGCGGATTCGAATTCACGTTCCGTCAATTGCGTTGGAAAGGCACCGGCCCCGAGAAACCCTGTTGCCATCCATGCCAATGGCTTCTCGGGAGCCAGTTCATCACCGGCGATTTGCCATCGTGTGAATTGATCAAACGGCATGTCTTCATTGAAGGCTCGAATGAGGAAATCTCGGTAGTGATACGCGGTAGGGCGATCGTAATCCTGCTCATACCCAAAAGACTCGGCAAAGCGAACGACATCCATCCAGTGCCGCGCCCATCGTTCTCCATACTCCGGTCTTTCGAGAAGTCCATCGATGACTTCATTCCACCCTTTGAGGGAAAGAGGTCCCGTTTCACCGGAGCGAGGTTGAAGCGTTTCCAGAGCGTGCTGCAGTTCTTGGGGCGTTGGAGGCAGACCGAGCAGATCGAACCATGCACGTCGCACCAAAACACGCGCATCGGCTGTAGGCGAAGGAGAAATTTGCTTCTTTGCTAGTTCCGCATGGATGAATGCATCGATGGGATGCGACGCTCCGGGTGGATGTACGGAACGGAGAGGTTGCAACGACCAGAATTGTCGACCTGCTTCCAGATCCATCCGCTGCTGCTTTAATGGTTCGTTACCGCGTCGAGGGTCTGCAGCCCCATCGGCAATCCATCGTTCAAAGTTCTCGAGGATGCTCGCTGGGAGTTTACCCGACGGAGGCATCTCGTAGTCTTCATAATGCAATGCCTTGAGGAGCAAACTGTCGTTGGGCTTTCCCGGAACTATCGAAGGGCCCGTATCACCACCGCGCACCATACCCTCTCGACTATCGAGAAAGAGATTGGCTTTGAGCTTTCCTTTTGTCACGGCTTCTTGAGAGTGGCATGCGTAGCAGTGCTCCACCAACACCGGCCGGATCTTGTTCTCGAAAAAAACTAACTTCTCAGCAGACCCATTCGCATCGCTATCGTTCGTGGCTTGGCACAAACCTAACGAATTGGGAATGGACACCAACCAACAACCAGCCGCCAACGCAAAGATCCATCGCGTGCAATCCAGGATCAATTTGGTTGGAACCAACGAGGAATCTATGCGAAAAAGCGATTGGTTCGTGGGGGGCATTACGATTCGATGCGAAGTGGAGGTTGATTGAGAGATGGGATCATCTCCGAACTGGATGAAGGGATGGAGGGATGAATCGCTGAGTGGATTTCGAAACCGTGGGATCCATTGGGCAAGGAGGGGCTGTTTTTCCACGGGAACCTGGACTGTCCCAGTATCGATCGCGGGGCGCAGATAGGAATCGACCGATCCGAGTCGACTGACTGTATTTTAGCCATGAAAACGTTGAACTGTATATCTTCTTTCAGAACATTCCAGAGTTCACGCTATAGCTGAAGGCAAAAGGCGGGTGGCGTCGTCAAGGTGGACGGGAAACCGATCGACCAAGGAACGGTGGGCCGAATCGCAGAAGTAACCCCGCAGGGAGACTCCACTTTTATTCAGTCAGCCCGCCCGCCAACGGACACAATCCATAGCCCGCTAGCGAAAAGGCAATGTTGGTTTGCCTATTCAGGAGACATTCCACCCACCCAACCAACAGCAGGCCAAAGTCTTTTTCAGTCGCTGCCAATCAAATCCAACAATTGCAGATAATCCAGCGATGACAATGGCAACACCTCCTCGTCGTCGGATTTGTGAGATGATTCGCATTTTGAACGTTCCTTCGATACGATTACATTCAATGAAAATCCGAGACCGAACTTTCAATGCACTTTGCCGGAAACTATGCCGTTTCAAAATCGAATTAGCTGTGTCATCGTTTTCTTATGCTTCGCGTTGTTTCTTAGTTTTGTCGCTATGGCAGTTCAGCGGGCGAACATCGCCGCAATGAAGATGGGTTCCAGTAATTCGCTAAAGCAAATTGGGCTGGGACTTCACAATTTTGAATCTGCGTTCAAGCGACTCCCGGAAGGCTGTGATTTCGATGCGAAGCATGGCTGGATGACTCGAATTCAACCCTTCATGGAGGCTACCTCTTGGTACAACCGCATTTATTTGAACCAGCCATGGGATCACCCCAGCAACGATTACAAGTTCTTCACACGCATGAGGCACTGGGAACGTCCCAACGTTACTGAGTTACATACAGTGGAGGGGTACGGATTAGCCCATTACATGGCCAATCCCGCGATATTGCATCGCAGTAGCAAACTGCGATTTTCGCATTTGGAAGGGGGCCTATCAAACACGTGGCTTGCGGGTGAGGTATCAGGTAAGTACAGACCGTTTGGTTACCCATTCAACTGGCGTTCGCTTTCCTGGCCGATCAACAACGGCCAAGGTGGATATGGTGGATGGTCTGACGGAGCTCAGTTTTGTTTGGGAGATGGCTCGATACGTTTTGTTTCATCCAGTATCGACAAATCCATTATTGAACAATTTGCATATTCGATTCCTATGCCAGTAGCTGCTTTGATAGAAGTACCCAATCGCGACTTTCAGTGCGTTGCGAGGTCCAAAGCTAGGTCTCGGAAGCATTTGTTTTTTCCAAATGAAGAAAGCCGCCCCAGCAAAGGCAGCACCTGTTCGGAGATTGTCTTTGATTTAGATGGAATGCCACAGGTCGCCGTGTATGAAGTACCGAGAATTCAGAACACTAAAGCTGGGATTACTATCGAGACCATTATCGAAGAGTATCCAAGCATTCAGGTGCTCGACTACCGAAAAATTCTGGATGACAACGCTGCTGAAGCTATCGCTGAGTTTCGCGAATTGGAAACATTGATTGCTGGTCAATTAATGTTAACAGATGCCGGAGCTCACCATCTAGCAACGCTTTCGCGATTGAAGAGCATTTCATGTATCCAATATAGTGAAGAAGCTGCTGAGAGACTAAAAGCAGTATTGCCTCATTGCGAAATTGATTTTCGCCAACAATAGCCATCCACTGGATCGCTAGAAACCATACTTTTGCCGCTAACTTCGTTGAAGTCTGTATCGCGGTTTCGAGTTTCATACCCTTTGACATTCGATAGCTCGATTCAACCCGCTGCATGAGCAAACATAAAGCAACGACGACTCGCCCGTAGAATTAAAAAATTTCTGCGCAAAGTGCGAGCGCCAATTCAACGGTTACGAGCATTCTCCAGTGCAATGCACCAGGAAGCAAAGCAGCGAAAAGTCCAAGTTACTGCAACGGTCCCCAGAATGCGCCAACACCGATGTTTGACGATCATGGGATGGGAATCGTCCAGAGGCTCGAAGCAAGAACTGACCTCCACATCATCCGTCACGATGAGCTCACCGTCTTGCGATCAATATCGTGGAGTTCATTCCTTAGAGACTCGGCGACTTCTTCCAAGGTGGAACTCCAATCTCCGATTTCTGTTTGTCGGAATAAACGGACGGTTGGATACCATGGAGTGTCGGATCGATACTGAAGCCAACGCCAATCGGGGGTGAAACCCAAAACAACACATGTCTTGATCCCTAGTGCACCTGCCAAGTGTGCGAGCGCTGTGTCGCTGGTCACCACCACGTCGAGTTCCTGCAGGATCGCTGCCGTATCCATAAAAGCGCCGCTGGTTTGATCGACTTCTTCTGGCAAACAATAGATCCGTTGCGCATGGCTCCATCGACTCAATTGTTCGGAGCCTTTTCCCTTTTGCATACTAATCAATTGCACTCCTTCGATCTCGGCTAACGGAACCATCGATTGGAGAGGGAACGAGCGAAACATATCCGCTTGATGGTCCGGATTTCCCTGCCAATTGATGCCGATACGAAGTCTCGCTTTCGGAAGTGAATTCGCTAGGACTCCGCGCCAGTATTGAACGAGATTGGGGGACGCTTGAAGGTAAGGGACCGAGGCAGGAATATTCGTAGCGTCGATATTCAACACATCAGCGACATCGATCAGCGAACAATGATAGTCGAACGGAGATTCGACCCGGAACGTATTTGGCACAAGCTCATCGATGCCTCGGCAACTCTGAAGAATTGCTAGAAGCTGCGGCTGTATATGCGCAATGGTACGAGCCCCCAGTTTCTTCAATTCGTTAGCGAATCGAATAAAGTGAAGCGTATCTCCGAGTCCTTGTTCCGCGTAAAGCAATACTCGCTTGCCTTCCAGTGGTTGGCCGTTCCATTTCGGTTGCGAGTAAGGATGCTGAATAGCTTCATTGCATTGCCAACGATAGCGGTATTCTTTCCATCCCTCCTTAAAATTCCCTTGAAGCAGATGTATGACACCCAGATTGCGATGCAATTCTGCGTCGTTCGGGTTTAGTTTCATCGCTTGATAGTAGTAGTCGAATGCTAAGTCAATTCTCCCTGTCCAAGCGTGGAGGGTACCGCGATTGCGCAGGGCGTTAAAGTACTTAGGGGATTGATCCAGTGCTTTTTGGAAAGCAGCGTCTGCATCGGCGACTCGTCCCAAATAACGAAGTGAGTTACCCATATTGTTCAAAGCGATCGGAAACTGCGGCTGGATGCGAATCGCATTCTCATAGGCTTGGACTGCGCGATCGTATTGCCGGAGGTCATGCATGGCGATTCCCCAATAGCACCATGCGTTCGCGTTGTTCGGCTCCTTCTGAAGCACACTGCGATAGATCTGTTCGGCTTGGCCGGGGTTTCCTCGTTGATGAACGTTCCAAGCTTGGGCAAGTGTTTCTTCGGTGGATGGCATTTGCGATGATTGGCGAAGGAGGACGATGCGTTGTACAGAAGCAATATAGAGATCGCCGATCGTACTTTAGCTACAACGCTGGCGCCAAGGGTGCTACAATCGGAGGATGAACAGAACATTGATATTGATGCGGCATGCCAAAAGCGATTGGAACCAAAGCGGTCTCAGCGACAAAGATCGCCCACTCAATGCGAGGGGGAACGACGCGGCACCACGAATGGCGAGATGGTTGCTGGATCAAGGCATATTGCCCGATCGTGTGTGTTGCAGTTCCGCAGTTCGGACCCGAGAAACACTGGAATGGATGCTGGGAGTTTTTCGCGAAGCAGAAAAAGTCAAACGAACGGAAAACACTTACTTGGACGAGTTGTATCTCGCACCTTCCGAGCGAATTCTCCGAGTGGCAAACGAGGTTTGGCGACAGTTTCCTGACGAACGAGTCCTGTTGATATTGGGTCACAACCCTGGGATGGAAGATTTGGTAAGCGAGTTATCAGGTCAGCCAATATCCATGCCAACGGCATCGATTGCTATCTTTCAGTGTGATAAGGAATTTGCAGACGGAATTCTCGAGGATGGTGCATCCTCTTCAAAATTTCAACTCACACATTTCCAGGCTCCTAAGAAATTAGCCACATGAATGGCCTAGGAATCCGCAACCAGGATTTGCTAGACTCCGATCGAGCGCAGGCGTCCTGGACTCGTTCTGCGCGCAACATCCAACCATACGGATTGGTGGTGTTCGATGGATCGTCCTGGAGTCAATGGAATGAGTCAGCAGCCAAGAGCGTGGTTTTCCCTATCGATTCGCAGCAATCTCGCATGGAGCACCGCGCAAGCGTTTTCTAAAAATGTCTTGGGCGTTTCTATTGCGGGCGCGATTTCTATGTCCGGCACGACAGTACAGGCCGTTGAAAAAGACCCACAGGTAGCGGTAGCGCTAAGCTACAAACCTCGCCAAGCGAATGTCGCTTACGACCAGGTTGTTGAGAAAGATTTTGAAAAGTGTTCAAGCAAGACTGAAGCCAAGCATGGAGTCGAAGGTCTTACAATTTACGGATCCGAAGGGCAGATCCTTCGGCGGTTCACGGATGTCAATGGGGACCGTCAAGTCGACCAGTGGTGCTATTACAAGGATGGTATCGAAGTCTATCGAGATATCGATAGTGACTTCAATAAGTCGGCAGACCAGTATCGTTGGTTGGGAACGGGCGGGATGCGATGGGGTATCGACAAGAACGAAGATGGCAAGATCGATGCTTGGAAGTTTATCTCTCCTGAAGAAGTCACGATTGAGCTTGTGGATGCAATCAAAACGAAGGATGAAGAGAAGTATCGCCGACTGTTACTGAGCGATCAAGAAATCAAAATGCTCGGTCTTGGTGAAGAGAAATCGCGCGAGCTTCAAGAGCGAGTGAACAATGCGCGAAGTGGTTTTTCTGACTTTGTCACGAAGCAGAATTTAGTCACAGCAAAGACAAAGTGGGCCCATTTTGCAGCGGACAAACCTGGGGTGGTGCCTTCGGGAACAGACGGGGCGACCAAAGATATTATCGCTTACGAAAACGTAATCTCTATTCTAGATAACGATGGCACCAGTCAACAGTTGATGGTTGGCACGCTTGTTCAACAAGGAGAGGCATGGAAACTTGCGGATCTGCCGCGCGTGGTTACGGAAGGAGCAACGGTGGAAAACGGTTTCTTCTTTCCATCTGCGATTAGCAATCGAACGGCGATGACAACGGGCGGGAACAACGGCTTGTCCGCCGAGATGCAATCGTTGCTAAGCGATCTGGAGAAAAACGATAATCAGTTGAAATCTTCAAGCGCGAGCAAGATGCCGCAATTGCATGAAGATCGAGCTCAAATCTTGGTCAAACTGATCAATGCGACCAAAGGTACGAACGAGATGGAGCTTTGGGTCAGGCAATTCGTCGATTCCGTTAGTTCAGCTGCAATGCAAGGGCAGGACGATGGTGGCCTCAGTCGGCTTCGTGAATTTGAATCAGAGTTGTCGAATATGCCTGGTGGCAAGGCGATGATGGCCTATGTCGCCTATCGCGTGCTAACGACCGAGTACCAAGTCAAGAGCATGAGTGAAAACGCAAACTTTGCGAAACTTCAGGCGGACCATATGGAAAACCTGGAGACATATGTTTCCCAATATGAAGACAGTCCCGATGCGGCTGATGCGATGATTCAGGTAGCTTTGAACTATGAGCTTTCCGCAAGTCTGAAGGAAGCCCGAGAATGGTACGGAAAGGTAGCTTCGAAGTTTCCGGACACTGTCGAAGGCAAGAAGTCCGCGGGTGCGATTGCAAGGCTTAGCCTCGATGGACGTTCTTTCGCGTTAGCCGGCAAGACACTCGACGGGAAGTCGGTAGATACGAAGAAATTCGCGGGATCGGCAGTCATCGTTCAGTACTGGGCTTCGTGGTGCGAGCCTTGTAAAGCGGACATGGACAAGCTGCGGGCGGAATTGGCCCGCTATCCGAGGGAGCTACAGGTGGTCGGAGTTAACTTGGACGGCGACCCACAAACAGCCATGAATTCTCTGAAGCCCGGCGCTGCTCCTTGGCCGCAAATTCATGAAGGCAACGGCTTCGACAGTGATTTGGCGGTCGGCCTGGGTGTTTTGAGTGTTCCGGTTACGATTTTGATCGATCAAGACGGTCGAGTAGTTCACAGCGGATCTCACTATTCTATGGAGATGGAGAAAAAGCTGGAGGGAATCCTCGTCAACAAGAAGCCGATCCCGGCGAAAGCCGCAGCCAATCCAGCAAAAGCACCTGCCGGAAAGACGGCTCAAGCGCCTGCCGGAAAGCCGGCCCAAGCGCCTGGAATTGCAAAGCCACAACCACCGGCAAATGCTCCGACGAAGAAACAACAAGAGCGCCGGTAGCTTTGGGGTTGCCTAACGATGTGCGGGTGTGTACGCTGTTCCCCCTCACATTCAGAGAATAAACGGCTCTCGTTTTTCACGAGAGCGACGCCTGAGACCGTATTGGACCGTTTCAAGCGAATTAGAACTTTCCGAAAGATTGGGAGCTAGGGCTCGTGGGCGTTAAGAAGACTGGTCGTGGACGTAGGAAGATTGGCCGCAAGAAAAGAAGAATGCGAGCCCGTATCCGACACCGTAAGAAGTAGCACCTGTAAGAAACAACAGCCTTACTTTTGCTAGAGTATGTCGCATAACTCCTGATATCAGGCGCGAGATCCACTCTATCAGCACAGGTACAGCTAATCAACAGATGAATGGCAAAGCAAAAGGACCTAAATGCTTGGGTCCTTTTTTGCTGCGCTGACGTTGAATCTCTTTGCTGAGGAATCGACAAATCTGAGCAAAGGCCTATCATGAAACGCAGGTTTTGAATCCCCAAATGCTTTCCCGATAATTGCTTATGTCCACGGTAATCGAGCCAGTCTCTGTCGATCCTTACTTCCAAGAACTTTTTGCTGAACGCATCGGCGGACTTTCGTATGGCAAAGGAAATGAGATCTACAAGTTTGAGAAAATCAAACGAGCCAAAAGAAAAGCCTTAGCCGATTACCCGGACCGAAGCTTGCTCGACTTTGGAATCGGAGAAAATGACTCGATGGCGGATGTGAAAGTGCGAGAGCAGTTGACCGTCGAAGCGAATCGCCCTGAGAATCGCGGATATATGGACAATGGTCCAGCCGAGTACAAGCACGCCGTATCGCGATTCATGAAGCGACAATTCAATGTTGCCTTGGATCCGGCCACCGAAGTCAACCACTGCGTCGGTAGCAAGACAGCTCTATCCATGCTCCCCGCTTGCTTTATCAATCCTGGAGACATCACCATGATGACGGTTCCAGGTTATCCAGTCGCTGGTACCCACACGAAATATTATGGCGGATCGGTCTACCGGTTGCCTTTGATTCCTGAGAATCATTTCTATCCGGATTTTTCACAAGTCACCGATGACGTGTGGGAACGGACGAAAATACTAGTGGTCAACTATCCCAACAGTCCGACCGGACAAGTTGCGACGCGAGAGTTTTACGAAGAAATTATTGAACTCGCGAAAACCAAGAAGTTTATTATTGTTCAGGATGCCGCACACATATTGCTGACGTTCCGAGGAGAGCCGTTGAGTTTCTTGCAAGTGCCTGGAGCTATGGATGTCGGTGTCGAGGTCCACTCGATGAGCAAGGGATTCGACATGATCGGCTGGCGAATTGGCTGGGTAGGTGGTAACTCAAAAATTGTCCAAGCGTTTTCCGATGTGAAAGACAATTGCGACAGTGGGCAGTTCGGAGCCATTCAGCGAGCAGCCATCACAGGTTTGGATAGTCCAGAGATTCCCGCTCGGATCAACAAGAAATATCGTCGTCGCTTGGAGAAGCTAGTCACTTGCCTGCGTGCATGCGGCTTCACTTGCGATGTCCCAGGTGGGAGCTACTTTCTTTACACCAAATCGCCCAAGGGTATCGAAGGTGGTGAGCAATTTGCAAACGCAGAAGAAGCCTCGCAGTACTTTATCACCAAGCATTCGATGGTTACCGTTCCGTGGGATGATGCCGGAGCTCATTTGCGATTTTCGGTAACCTATGAGGCAGACAATGAATCGGCGGAAGATGCGATGATGAATGAAACCTTGCGACGAATCGGTTCGTTGAAGCTGAAATTCTGAGTCCGATAGTACATGGATCCATCGCGAGTCTTACAGCCCCATGTTTGTTGTTTAGGCAATCCCGTTGCCGGAAACCCCACGCAGTTCGTAATGTCACGAGCTGCGAAAATGTGCGGTCTGGATTGGCGTTTCTTCACGTCTCAAGTCACCGAAACGAATTTCGAAGCTGCCATCCGTGGAGTGCAAGCGCTCGGTCTTCAAGGTGCGGTCATCCTTTCCCCCTTCCAGCAGGCTGTCATTCCATATCTCGACACGGTCACCGAGAGCGCACATAGCTTGCAGCGAGTAACCATCGCTCGACTGGATGGACACTCCTGGTTAGGTGACAACTTTTTCGGATCGGCGATTTGGCAAACCATCCAATCGCGAATACCACGCGAGCGGGGACCGCACGCAGCGATGGCAAGTGAGTTGAGCGAAGATTCATCGGAACCTCTCGGTGCCTTGCTGGTGAGCAAGCGGGCTTCAATGCAATCTGATTCTCTCGAGAAGTGTTTGCGCATCAACCAACCGGATGCGTGGCAATTGCATCGATTCGACTCGGAGAATGCGGAACAGTCTAGCTCCGCGCCGCGATTCGGTGCCTTGATCGTAGAGAACGACCTTGAAAATTCGCAACTGAAGGCGTTGTTGCAATGGAATTGGATTGCGAGCCCCATGGTCATCCAGCTAGAGGCAGCGGTGCCACAAACTCGAAAGAATCAGCGAGAGGAACTGGCGATGCGTGGCTTCCAACGAGTGGAGCAAGTAGAATGGATGGCATATGAGGCCGTAGCTGATTTCGCATTCTTAACGGGAGCGACGCCGCCTCCTGACTTGGTTCGCGAATCGTTAGAGGAATATTTGCAATGGTGACTCCATCGAGACGCCAATGGCTACTCCAAGCCGCCAATGGATTCGGATCGGTAGCGTTGGCTGGATTGCTGCATCATCAATGTCAGCCTGCGGAATCCAACAAGGCTTTGCAATATCCGCAGCGAGCCAAAAGTATCATTTTCCTATACATGGATGGTGGTCCATCTCAGGTCGATACCTTTGATCCTAAACCGATGCTGACCAAGCACGATGGCAAAGACCCCGGTGATTTATTCAAGGTGTCACCTACACAGTTCAATAACAACGGGAAAGTTCTCTCTAGTCCCTGGAAGTTTCAGCAATACGGTGAGTCGGGCATTCCTGTGAGTGATTTGTTTCCTCACATGGCAAAGCATGTCGACGAAATGGCGATTGTACGATCGATGACTTCCCAGTTTCCCGAACATACTTTTGCTAATTATTTTTTGCATACAGGGAGCGGGTTGCAAGGACGGCCGAGCATGGGTGCTTGGATCACCTATGGGCTTGGGAGCGAAAATGAAAATCTGCCTGGATTCGTTGTTCTCAATGGAGGACTCACGCCGCCCGGCGGTTTGGATTGCTTTGGAAATGGATTTCTGGCCGCCACTTACCAAGGCTCGGTGCTGAGACCCACTGGGCAAAGCATTGCTAATGTGACACCTTTGGAATCGCCTGAGGCTCAAAGGCGAAAACTCGACTATTTGCATCAACTAGATCAAGGAACCATTCGGCACTATGGCAGTAGCGATGCAGTCGACGCGGCGATCGCAAACTACGAACTAGCGTTTCGTATGCAAGCCGAAGTGCCAAAGCTTTGTGATATCACCATGGAAACACAAGCGACGCAAACGCTCTATGGGATTGATTCTGATAACGAAGGAACTCGGACGTTTGGTCGTGAGTGTTTGCTTGCGCGAAGGCTTGTCGAACAAGGAGTTCGGTTCATCGAATTGACATGCCCCAACGTCGGACACGATCGTTGGGATCAGCATAACAATCTTCGCGAAGGGCATATTGCCAATGCGAAAGCAGTCGACCAACCTATCGGCGCGCTGTTGCAAGACTTGAAGCAACGAGGCTTGCTAGACTCGACATTGGTGGTGTGGGCAGGCGAGTTTGGACGAACTCCCTTTGCTCAAGGTGCGAACGGTCGCGATCACAATCCATTCGGCTTCACGATATGGTTGGCTGGCGGAGGGATTCGTGGCGGAACGATTTACGGCGAAACCGATGAATGGGGATATCACGCCGTGCGCGACAAATGTGAGATGCACGATTTGCATGCGACCATGTTGTATTTGCTCGGAATAGAGCACACGCAATCCACATTTCGATTCGGCGGGCGCGATATGCGTCTTACCGATGTCCATGGACACGTTATTCACTCGATCGTTTCGTAAGGAAATGAAGATGCCTAGCCATTTGAAAGAAATACTAGCTGAGTTACACGCTGAACTCGCATGTCATCCCACACTGGATGCTGGCACGAAAGAATCGTTGCGACAAGTGGCAGGAGAAATATCCCAAGCGTTGGAAGGAGATGGGGTTAGGGAGGATGCGGATGACACAAACGGCGAAACCTTATCTTCCCGAGTTCAATCGTTCGTGGATGAGTTTGAGATTCAACATCCACAGCTGACAAAGACCCTTTCGACCATTGCAGAACGCCTTGCAGATATGGGAATCTAGTCAGGAATCGGATACAGCCGACAAAAGCAGCAGGCACGCTCCGTCGTGGGTGCGCTCCTGGACATTTGCCGGGATTCTAGGTGGACGATTCTAGGTGGACGGCACATGGAATGCGCCTACTACTTTGACTTTGTCGGCTTTGACTTTGTCGGCCGTGTCGAATTGACGAATCGCGCCTCGCATAAGATCTCTCTTTATGTCCAAGCGAGGCCGAAGGCCGAGCTACGCAGCGGAGCGGGCTTCTTTCGTTATGACCGCGTCGACCCAAGAATCGTCGTGGCGGAGCCAGTATTCGCGGACCCAACTCACTGGGCCAAAACCAAACTTTCGCTTTGTACCCCAGCGATAGTTACCAAGCGGGACAACGTCGATAGGGCGGGGTTTGCCATGAAAGACAACAATCTTCGCTCTCTTCGGCTCTTTGGCTTTCGGGAACAGTTTGTTGAATGGATAGTACTTCAAACAATGCCACTTGAAGCTTGCTGTCCATGAAAAGGGCCAGTACATCCGTTCTTCAGCAACGTCCGACAGGTATTGTTGGTCGAGCGAGTATTGCTCAAAACAAGCGTTTTGATCGCGCATAAACCGATGATAGATTTCCGTTTGCTCGCCGGGGATAAAGCCCAGTATCGACCCTTGAATACCGCGATCAGGCCTCAGTGCTAACGGAACAAAACTCCATAAGGACGGGTTCCACTCTCGCAACGCATGAAAGCCGCCGTGCTTCTGGATTCGATCAAAAAATGGATCGATGTTCCCGCGAATCATCATATCCAAGTCGAGATAGAGTGTTGGTTCGTTGGGGGGCAGTACTCCCGGAGCGAAGATGGAAAGCTTTGGCCAACACCCGAACCTTTGAAAGTGGGACGGAATTTGCATGTCTGGCATCTTTACCGTTTCAATATCGCGATCCATAGCTCCAGGATTGTCGGTAACACAAATGAATCGATGCTCGCGCGTTAGGTTTGCTCGTACCGCATTGCGCATAAGCCGGACATAGGAAACTGGAAAAGCATCGAGCCAACGGGTACAAACTACGGTTACCATGAAAATCCCTTCTTTAGCCGACGAAAACTTCGACGGGTTGCAGATTGTCAGGATTTTTGTTGAATCAGGTCAATAGCGATTGGGCTAGAAACGCTCATTTCTCTGGGGACAAAATCCGCTTTAGGGGTATCGAAATCGACTTCCCGGGCCGTATGCTATCCAAAAGAATAGAGCCACGTCGGTCTCTTAGGCGTTTACTAACTTACCATGTCGAAGTCTAACAAAATTGCTGTCATCGAAGCGGAATGCGAAAAATTCCCTTTCGTTTATCGTTCCCCCCTCAAATTCGGAGGGCGTGTCGTGAAAGACGTCACGGTATTCCGGACGACGGTTACGCTGCAAGACAAAGGGAAAAAGAAAACCGCCTTCGGAATGGGAGAAATGACCCTCGGCACGGCATGGGCTTGGCCGAGTAAATTGCTTACCCCCGACCAAGTGCTCCGAACCGTCATTGCGCTCGCGGAGCGGATCGTTCAGTCGGTTACCGAGTTGGAGCCAGCAGCTCACCCACTCTTTTTGTCACAACAACTCAAAGCGATAGCCAAATCGAAAGCGGAAGAGCTAGCGATCGCCATGAAGCTTCCAGAGCCGATCCCAGATTTGGCGATCGCTCTTGCGTTTTCGAGTGTCGATATTGCATTGCATGATGCTTATGGACGATTGCACAATGCAAACTGTTTCGATTGCTTAACCCCAGATCACATCGGTAGTGATTTGTCACATTGGCTCGGACCAGATTTCGTGGGCAAGCACTTTAGCGACTCGGTCTTGCCGAAGCCAGCCTCCACGCTAGCCCTTTACCATTTGGTCGGCTCGCTCGACCCATTATCTGCTGCGGATCTAAACAAACCTGTCGGCGATGGTTTGCCAGAAACACTAGAAGAATGGATCCGAACACAGCACCTATCCCACCTGAAGGTTAAACTCACTGGCCAAGACTTGGATGCGGACGTCGGCCGACTTGTTGAGATCGAACGCATCGCGATGCGTGTTGCTCCCACGCGGACATGGTCTTATTCCATGGACTTCAACGAAGCATGCGATAACGAAGACTATGTTATCGATTTCTTAGAACGAATCGATCGATTGGCGAGAGAAGCAATCGCAAAGCTCCATTACATTGAACAACCGATGGGACGCGATCTTCGAGCGCGAAAAGAGGTGACGATGCATCGTGTCAGCCGTCTAAAGCCTGTCGTGATCGATGAGTCGCTGACCGACTTGGATGCGTTTATGTTTGCAAAACAACAAGGTTACTCTGGAATTGCGATCAAGGCATGCAAAGGCATCAGTGACTCTTTGCTGTTCGCTGCTGCCGCCAAGCATTATGGACTGAAGTGCTACGTTCAAGATCTCACATGCATTGGCGCCTCGTTCTTGACTTCGGCTTCTCTCGCGTCGCGAATTGTTGGCATGACGGCTGTAGAAGGGAATGGACGACAATATTGCCCAGCGGGCAACAAAGACTGGGAATCGCTCTATCGTCCGATGTTTAAAGTGTTGGGTGGAGTTGTGCCTACAGAGTTACTTGGAGGCGTTGGGCTTGGGTTTGCTTGGCCAAGAAACATGCTTTCCAAAAAGTACTCATCGTTTGCACAAGGCTAAACTCGGCGATTGAAGAGGAAACGCTGTCGCAGCATGAACACTTCGGCTAGTCATATTTCTTTGATCGTTGCTCCGGGGAGATCAGATCGATCTGTGATCGATGCCTCTGGAAAAGTGCTAATCGTCCCGGATGGTTGGGAGTTACTACCTCCCGGCGATGCGGGGCTTACCAGACGGGTCAAGGCAGCAGGGCCTGCTTGGACCGTTCAAGTCAAGAAAGGCCGAAAGACCTTTTCGCAAGGCATTTGGGCGTCCGCGTTGACTATCGCAACCAAGCGATCGGAACTAGACGCGGAACGCGCCACGGAGTCGTACGCGAAGAAGCGTGCTTCCGATTCGGTTCGACGAGAGAAAAAGCAAACGCAATATGTCGGTGCCTTCGAAGAATCGGTACTACAGTTTCTAGACTTTGATACACGCTATGAAGCGGTTGTCAAGCAATTGGCTAAGCTCGTTACCGAACACGCTACACCGGTCGGCAGCGGAACTGTCGCTCGCACCGAGCGCATACCCATCGAACAACGTGCAGAATCGGCGGTGATTGCTTGGATGCGGCACCAAACAACTGCTTATGACAACATGAAGATCGCCAGGGTCAAAGGTGAACGACGAGAAGTTCGGCGTATGCTTGCTCAGAGATCGCGAGAACTGTTGAACGCTTATCGCAAAGGCCTTGCTATAAACGAATCGAGTTGTCCGCTACAATTGGCGCTTCGACAATTATCCAATGCGTCGAATCCTACCATCCATGATTGAATTCGAATGTACCATCAGACGATTGTAAAAACCAATGCTGAAGATGTTGCTTTGGCGGCCAAAGAATGGCTAATCGAAACCATCCAGGAGTCGATCGCTTCTCGCGGCGTTTGCAGCATATCGCTCTCGGGGGGCTCCACACCAAAACGACTCTACCAACTGATCCTGGAGAGCTCGCTCGACGAACTAGATTGGTCCAAGGTTGTGTTGATTTGGGGCGATGAACGGAATGTTCCGCATGAACATGTCGATAGTAACTATCGAATGGTTCGCGAAGCTTGGTTGGATCGCATCGATCCGTCGAATCCGAAGCATGTGCCTCGTGTAGTTCCAGTGCAGATATCCACAACTGCACCCGAACGTGCAGCCGCAGAATACGAATTGCAGGTTCGTAGGGCGCTCGATCCACAAGACAGCTTAGCTGGTGACTTCCCGACCATCGACGTCATCCTTCTGGGCCTCGGGGATGATGCGCATACCGCTTCGTTGTTTCCAGAAACGGAAGCACTGGATGAAACCAAACGGATGTTCGTTGCCAATTACGTTCCCAAGTTTGCCGCCTATCGGCTTACGATGACTGCACCAGCTATCAACTCCGCTCGTAATGTTGCATTCCTCGTTTGCGGGGCCTCAAAACGACCCGCGATGGAAGTCGTTCTTCATGGCCCACGTCACCCCAATGAATACCCAGCTCAATTGATCGAACCCAAACACGGTCGACTGCTGTGGTTTCTCGATTCGCCAGCGAATCCAACGTCCTAACTCCTTGTCGCATTCCAGTACCCTGTCGCGTTACAGTACTGAGGGCTGCCAGTATCCGGCCTATCACGCTAAAAAAACTCGTATGCAATCCGATGGACATACGTTCTGGAATAGAAGAATGATCAGTCGGTAGATTTGAAGCTTTGATCTTTATCCAGCGATTCGATCCCCACCGCTAGCGTCCTATCTCCTTTGGCGACCGTCACGCGCACTCTTTGCCCAACGGCAAGATTAGAAACACTGCAGCTCTTGCCATCGCAAATATAAGTTGCATCCTCAGCTAGCTTATGTGCAACCAAATGTCCGTTTCGGTTTTTCATGGAGAGAGTCGTTCCCTCTATGCCAGTGACAACTCCCTCGACTGTTTGTAACGAAGGTTCCCAACTGCGTTCTGGAGGTCGATTGGGGTTAGCGGCAGCACTGTTTTTTCTGGCTTCATCAAACTTGGACAACGAGGAATTCCCTTCGAGCAATACGAGCCGAATTGCGTTACACAAAACTCCCGATTCACAAGCGGCAGGTTAAAACTGCTGGTAAACGCTAATAGCAACTTCTCAGTATAACAGGTCGCTGTCTGAAAGCGAAGTCGCCGGTAACTGCTAAGTCTCCTTTACATCTGCATAAATTTGCATGTCATGTGCTCGCGAGTCCTTGGAAGTGGCTTGTTTGCTTTATCAAAGGGTTCACGGTAGCATCTCCAATCCCGAAGCATGAACCAAAGAAGCGGAGTTTTCAAAATTAGCGAGCCATCCAAAACACAAGGTGAGATGGAAGCGGCGATCTGTCAGTGTATTTCCCGGTTTGAACAAGAGTTCATGGGACGCGGTCCGAAAGACATCCACGCTCATCTCATCAATGATCTTCTACTCGTGCGCCTGCAAGGAGTGCTAACCTCCGCGGAACAACATCTGGTGAAGACACTTCCCGTCGACAAGGGACGCGATCTTTTGAAACAAGTTCGATCTCAATTAATCGAAATTGCTAGACCTAAACTTGAAGAAATCATTCGGGACATCACGGGCGTACATCCAGTCAGCCTCCACCACGACATTAGCACATTGACCGGCGAGGAAATCATTATCTTCACCTTGGTTGAACCTCCCCATTGCCGCGAACCCAAGCGAAAATAGCCTTTCCGCATCCAGCGGTCTTAACGCAATTACGCCACTCAATTGCCCAAGTCAATCGTAACCTCGTGATTACCTCGATCATCGACGAGACGAACGAAATGCTCGGCTTGCTCAATTCCATCGACCGACATGGATTGGATGTTATTGCCATGACCATCGCAACGAACCGTGATATGGTAAAACGTTTCGCGATACCTGTAATGAATCTTGAAGGATGGCCAATCGCGAGGTGGACGTGGATTGAATCGCAGTTTATCAACATCCAAATGAAGGCCCAGTAGCGATTCCAAAATAAGTCGATACATCCAACCAGCCGAACCTGTATACCAAGTCCAACCACCCCGCCCAACATGTGGAGATACTCCGTACACATCTGCTGCGACAACATAGGGCTCGACTCGATACTTGGCTATTCCAGTAGCGTGCGAACCGTGATGGATGGGGTTGATAAGCGAGAATAGCTCCCAAGCTCGATCGGTGTCTCCCATCTCCGCAAACGCCATGGCAGCCCAAATCGCACCATGTGTATATTGACCGCCGTTCTCGCGAACACCGGGTACATACCCCTTGATATAACCCGGGTTAAGATGCGAATCGTCGAATGGCGGGTCCAGAAGCAAAACCAATTGGTCGTCGCTCTTCACCAAACGCCGATAAAGACTTTCCATCGCCATTGTGGTCCTATCCTGTGTACCCGCCCCAGATAGTACCGACCAACTCTGCGATATCGAGTCGATTTGGCATTCCATATTCTCGGACGATCCAAGCGGTGTACCATCATCAAAGTACGCTCGCCGATACCACAGACCATCCCACGCAGACTGTTCAATGTTCCCTCGCAACCGCCCCGCTTCTAACTCGAGGCGATCAGCCGTACCGATATCGTTACGCTGTCTCGCGAGGATCGCAAACTGATTCATGACGTCATAAAGGAAGAATGCCAGCCAAACACTCTCGCCTTTGCCATGTTGCCCGACGAGATTCATTCCATCGTTCCAGTCGCCACAACCCATGAGCGGCAATCCATGCAACCCGAATTGCAACGACCGATCGATGGCTCGCAACGCATGATCGTAAACCGAACCGATATCCTCGGAGATTTGTGGCAAATCGTAATTCGCTTCTTCGTCATCATGCAATAGCCTTGATGTCAGAAAAGGAATCTTCTCATCGAGCAATCCACTGTCACCTGTCACCTCCACATAGCGACACAGTGCCAACGGCAACCAAAGAAGATCATCCGAGAAGTGTGTCCTAACACCTCGGCCTACAGGCGGATGCCACCAATGTTGCACATCACCCTCGCGGAATTGTCGCGAAGCTGCTCGTTGAATTTGCTTTCGAAACAAACAGGGCTCCGCGTGAATGAGAGCCATCGTATCTTGAAGTTGATCACGGAAACCATACGCCCCACCAGATTGATAAAATCCGGATCGAGCCCACAGACGGCAGGAAAGCGTCTGGTAAATAAGCCATCCATTGGCCAAAAAGTTGACCGAGGGATCTGGGGTTTCAATATAGACTGCGCCCAGTGTTTGGCTCCAGTAATGCCAGACGTTTTCGAGGGCTTTATAGCTATTATCTGTGCCACGCGTCTTGAGAATCAACTGTCGAGCGGCATCCTCATTCTTTGCAGCCCCAATGGTAAACATGACTGTTCTTTCATGTCCATCCTCGATCGTCATATACGTTTGAATCGCCGCACAAGGGTCCAGCCCTGCGCCGATACGTCCCGATAACTTCGTACTCTTCATCGCCGAGGGATTGGCAGGGCGTCCATTTCGACCAAGAAACTCCGTTCGATCGCAAGTGATCGTTCGTTGGGGTTCACTGCAGTCTACGAAGGCAACGCGGTCCGCAAACTCTGGACTATACGAGTTGCGAGCAAACACAGCATTGGTCGCCGGATCAATGTCGGTTGTCACATGCATTAGCGATTTGCTTCGAACCTCACCGAGCACCCATTCCCAATAGCCAGTCGCGGACAGATTCCGTTGCCTGCCGGAATGGTTTGTGACCTTCAAACGGGCATACTTGATCGGTTCGTCGATCGAGACATAGATACATAGCTCCGTCGTGATACCATCTTCGGTATAGTCGAACATGCTATATCCAAAACCATGTCGCGAAACGTAGGTTCCGTTCCCACGGCAAGGCGAAGGCGATGGAGACCAAAACCTGCCTGTGTCCTCGTCTCGTAGATAAATCGCCTCGCTAGCGGTATCCGAAACAGGATCGTTGTTCCAAGTTGTCAATCGGAACTCGTGACTGTTCTCGGTCCAAGTATAAGCACTTCCGGTCTCGGAGATGACGGTTCCTATTTGCTCATTCGCAATCACATTCACCCAAGGTGCGGGAGTCGCCTGTCCTGGTTTCAGCGTCACAACATACTCGCGTCCATCACGGCTGAAGCCACCGATACCATTATCGAACTCAAGATCCCGTTTGGCGGGTTCCTTTGTGGCGATCGTTTCGATCATCGTCCTGGTTGGCCGGAATCGTGGCATTGCCATCTCTGGGCGCACCCGGCGGTTGACTTGATCCACCAACGTGCCTGCGTCATCTTGAAGCACAATGCGTGCGACGGTTTGTAGCAACGCGCGATCTTCCTCCGACATGTGCTCGCCACGTCGGACAAACACGCCTCCCGGCCGATCGACCATAGCTGCTTCGGGACTCGACGTCACAATGTCCAAGATGGCCTCTTGAAGCGATTGACGATAGACCGAGTCGTCTTCGTTCCATATGACCAAGTCGACGGCTAGCCCCTTCTTTCGCCAGTATGCGTGTGCTCGAACAGCGTCACGAACCAAATCCAGCTTTTCAGCATTGCAAATCCGAACCAACACAATTGGCAGATCCCCGGATATTCCATAACTCCACAACCCAGACTGCCCTCGTCGATTCTGAACGAGCACACTTGATTTCGCACGTCGCATCCTCGATGCAAAGATCACGGATCCTGCCAGGCGACTGAAAGTCAGAGCCTCCGATTCCGATGCATTGAGTTGCTGCAACATGATCAATCCTCGTGTCCATGCGAGTTCAAAGACTCGATCCGCTAGGCTCGAATCGAGATACTTCTCCACCATAGCGGTCGCGACTTCACAGGATTCGCCCACCCCAGTAATCAAGTCTACCGTCACGGTCTCATTCGGTTGAATGACGAGCACCTTGCGAATGCTCACGATCGGGTCGAGCGTAGCACCTTGACTATTGGTAAGTGGGCCTCGACTCTGAAGTGCTTTTGGAGAATCGGTTGACCTACCTCGACCGATAAACTGCATTCTGTCCGTTTCGTAAGATGTTTCGTCCAACTGCGCACCGGTTGCGGTCATCATATGAATCATCCAGGGGGGCTGCTCTTCGGCAGATCTCGGTCGCCGCGTGCACAGAATCGCTCCTTGCTTGGTCAACAGCTCCGTCTGGACGAATAGATTGCTGAAGGAGGCATGGGATTCGTCCTGCGTTTGCACTGCCAAGACCACTTCGGCATAGCTTGTGATCTCAATACGTCGAACTCGGTCCGATCGATTCGTAAGCTTCGTTCGACGCAATTCCAAGTCATCCTCCGATGCAACGCTGATCATCGAATGCATCTCGATCTGCTCATCGATGCGGCGAAACTCCGCTCGGGCCTGCGTGAATATGGCTTCATACTTTTTGGCGGCCGTGGTTGTCGGCTGCCATGCTGTCGACCAAACTACGCCGCTGTCGAGATCGCGCACGTAACAGAAATTTCCCCAGCAATCGCGTGTCGGGTCTTCACGCCAACGAGTGACTGAAACCCCACGCCATCGACTGTAACCACCACCTGCACTGGTGATCGCGACATGATACTGACCGTTGGAAAGTAGATGCACTTCAGGTACCGCCGTCGTTGGATCCGAGAACACACGCATGGTACCCGACTCTTCTGCTGTCGATGGGCGCGTAGCATTCGCTTCGATGGCATGCGGAAAGAGCGGGACCGTATTTCTCGGAACGCGTTCTTGGAGCAACAGTTCTGTTGAACGCAACGTTAGATCCAGGTTGAAACGCTTCTGCATCGGTTTGTCCAAGAGGACATAAGCGAAAGAAAGCAAGCTCATGCTGGCATGGTGTGCCATGTACTGTCGTATCGTAACACTGCTACTTCCGGGCGGTAGACGCGAAGCCGTGTAATCGACGGCTTCATAAAATCCGTATCCACTGGAACGGCCATCGCGCGCAAGTCGTTCGAGATTCCGACATGCCATATCAGGAGCCACCATCAAGGCTAACGCGGAAGCATACGGCGCAATGACTAAGTCTTCTGCTAGCCCTCTCTTGAGGCCCAAACCTGGAACACCAAAGGCTCGATACTGATAATTGAGATTGAGATCGAATGCGTGGTAACCCGACTCGGACACACCCCACGGCACTCCTCGTTGTCGGCCATATTCTATTTGACGAGAAACCACTGCACGATAGGTTTGGTCGAGTAACGTGTGGTCGTAGGTCGGCATGACCAACAATGGCATCAGGTACTCAAACATCGAGCCACTCCAACTCAACAGGGCTGGCGCGCCATCGGCATTCGTGAGCAACCGTCCCAAAGAGAACCAGTGCTCCTGCCCTAACTGTCCTTGGGCAATCAGAACATAGGTGGCGAGCCGCGCTTCCGAGGCCAACAAGTCATAGCAACCAGAATCCAGTTGGTTCTCGGTTACATTGAATCCGATGGCAAACAGATCTCGCAGTTTGCTTTCCAAGAATCGGAAATCCATCTTGGAAATTTCTCTACACTCGATGCATAACGACTCTAACTCTTCTATTCGATTCGAGGCGAACTCGGCAGACTCTGTCATCGAACAATGCAGCGCGTTCAACCAATCCAAAAGTTCGGTAGACGGCGCTCCAAGTTCGCGATTGGCGTCAAGGAGAAGAGACCGAATCGAGTCAATTCGTAGACAGACCGTTTCAGGAAAGGAAGCGATACTTCGCAGTGTTGCGTTCCTCTCGGCACTATCCAATTCCACCTGAAGCTTCTTCAAGAGTTCTCGGATCAGTGGTTTCATTTCTTCCCAAGACGATTCGTCGGGTATCTCAAGAGTTGACCATTGGCACAAGGCACGCAAATCAGCAAGCTGTCCATCGCAAGTCCGCAGCACGGCATCGCACCACCAAATGGGTTCTGATAGATTCGTCAGTGTCGTTTTCAACTCTGCTAATTCGCTTCTGAGCTTTGGAAGAATCTCTAGCCCAACATCAATCTTTGCCTCTTGTCTTCCCATCATCTCCATCTGCAACTCAATGCGCCGGTGGGTGGCACTGCCAACCAGCCGCGTCGCAACATCGACGAGTTGCGGAGTATTCGACGCCATCTCCTGTAGCAAAACAGCCAGCGTGTCGTAAATTCCGCGGAACAGACTTGCGGGAGTAATCGGGGCTACAATGATTTGTTCAAAGCCAGCCGCCAGTACCCTTAGATGACCGATGAGATTGCCACTGTCGACCGTGGATACATAGCGAGGTAGCAGTGGTGCTAAAGTCCTCGTGTTGTACCAATTGAAGAAATGGCCACGGTATCGCTCCATCCTCTCGAGTGTTGCAAGCGTGCTTTTCGTCCGCGTCACCAGCTGCTCGACAGAACAGTATCCGAAATCGTAGGCTGCCAGATCCGCCAAAAGTCCCATCCCTATGTTGGTCGGACTGGTTCGGGAAGCGATCACTGCATTTGGGTTTACGTGCACGTTGTCCGGTGGTAACCAGTTGTCTTGCGCCGTCGTGAATTCCTCAAAGTACCGCCATGTTCTTCGCGCCATGACTCTCAAGAACTGGCGTTGAGGATCTTTGAGTCGAGCAATCTTCACTGGAATCAATCGACTCAACCACCAAGCGATCGCAGGTGAAAGTAACCAAAGAATCAAAAAGGGACTAGCAGTTGCCAGTGCTGATCGATTGCACCATGCGATGATCGCAAACGAAGAGAAAGCCACTAGAGGTGCAATCCACATGGTTCGGCAGAAACCGAAGAGATCAGAGCGGGCAGTCCGTTCGGAATCGCAGGAGGTGCGCCATTCTAGCAATCTCCGTTTCGTCCAATGCACTCGGACCAACGTGCGCACGATCGCATCCATACTTATCCAAGCTTCGTATGGCAAAAACACCAAGGTGAACATGGATTGAGCGACAGGACGTACAATCGCGCACAATGCAGACTTCAAATGGGTTGCAATCGAAAGATCAGTCGGCTTGAACACGAAATCGATCAAGGCCGCTAGAATCCTGGGTGCGATAACCACCAACACAACAAATAGTGTTGTAGCAAGCGCCGTGGTCGAACTTGTTATCAGCCAGCTACTGAGCAACAGAACTACCATCGCAATCGGCATCAGGCTTCGTCGAAGATTGTCAAAGATCTTCCAACTGGACAACGCTGAAATAGGATTGCGAATTGGTGAAGAGTACGTGCCTCGCACCCGAGGCAAAAGCCAAGCAGCGATTTGCCAATCCCCTCGAATCCATCTGTGACGCCGACTTACATCGGCTGCGTAACTGGACGGATGGTCCTCGTACAAGGTGACATCGCTGATCAATGCCGAACGCCCGAAACAACTTTCCAGTAGATCATGACTGAGGATTGCATTGGTAGGAAAGTTCCCACAACACTTCTCAAATGCATCAACATCGTAAATCCCTTTGCCAATAAAGGATCCTTCGTTAAAAAGATCTTGATAAACATCGGAGACCACACGTGTGTAAGGGTCAATACTTGGGTCGGAACCCACAAGCCGAACAAACCACGACCGCTGCGAACTCGCCATGCTAATGGCCACGCGTGGTTGTAGGATCGAATACCCAGAGGTGACCAGCCCACTCTTCTCATCAAATTTGGGGCGATTCAGTGGGTGAGCCATCACCTCGACCATTTTGCGAGCTGAATCGCGAGGAAGTTGCGTATCCGTATCCAGCGTGATCACATATCGGATACGCTCTAAGTCTTTTAGATTGCCTGCGGTGTCCGAAAATCGATCGGTCGCACCGCGTAGCATCGCATTGAGATCTGCTAGCTTGCCTCGCTTGCGCTCGAACCCCATCCAGACCCCTTCGGATTCATTCCATTTCCTGCTTCGATGCAAAAGAAAAAATGACGACCTATCTTCTTCAACGTAGGTTTGATTGAGTCGATCGATTCCACGCTGTGCATACGTCACGAGCGCTCGGTCGTTCGCATTGGTTTCCTGATCCGAGTCCTGAAAGTCTGCCAGCAATGCGAAATGAATAGACGAATCACGGTTGGCCAAATACCGAATCTCCAACCCTTCTAACAATCGTTCCACGGAACCGATATCGGTCAACATCGTTGGAATAACCACGAGGGTACGATGCTCGGCCGGAACGCCTATACGAAAATCCATCCGAGGCAAAGCGTTCGGCCGCACAAGAATCGTGACCAGCCAGTTAACGATCCCCAACCCAAGCTGAATGGCACACATCACAATAGGAATGGCAATGACGCTACGTAGTAGTAGGGAGTTAGAAAACCAATCGCTAAAGCGAAGCAAACCCAAAATACCGAAGAAAGCAAAAAGAAATATGGTGATCATATAGATCGATAAGGGGAACGCCCGACGAAGTTTATCGACAACTACGGACGTGTTGAGTCGCATCTGCACGAGTCGCTCGAGAGCAGGACGCCCGTGATCGATTAGATAGTAGCCTACATGGCGCATCCTTGAGCTGGGGTTATTTGCTGGTTCGTTTTCTGCGAGTTGGATTGCCCGAAACGCAACATCAAACTCAGAGACTTTTGAGCGCTTTGCGATCGCTTCTACCGCATGTCGATAACGGTTGCGAGTTTGAAAGTCCATAAACTCGTAGACCTTCGACGGATCGCGAATGAGCGTTTGCTCAACGAGACTTTGCTTCGCAACAAACTGCGGCCAATCATGAACACTCAAAAATCGTAAACTCGTAATGCTGTTACCAACCGAGATTTGCTCGGCCGCTTGCAGTTGCCCTTCGTCGAGCACAAGTTGTTCGGTTGTGTATCCGGAATCCGCAAGTCGATGTTCAAGCCAACTGTGCACGATCGCGAAATTGGGATTCTGTCCGTGGAGATGGCGAGTCAAATCCGCTAGAAAAGCCCCCGAAAGAGGCGGGTTTGAACGAGCCATATCGGCGAGGACGAGAATTAAGTCGGACGGACACTGCTCGACAGTCTCAATCATCTGGTCGGCCCAATCGGCAGCCAAGTTACGATCCCGACGGGCGACTGCGATGCGCGCTGCAACCCTCCTTAAATTCTCGATGAGTGCCAACCGAAGCATCAAAGGCAAAGCCCATAGCTCACCCAATCGCAGCGGTACCACCGATTGATAAGCGGCAATAAACCCATCCAATGCTTGCGCATCCACGCGGCCATCCGTGTGCGAGATCAACTCGAGCGACAGCCCATACACTCGCGGATAGTTCGCCGCTGGCCCGCCGGTCAGGCGTGGTAACTCTTGGCTGTAAGAACGAGGCAAAAGTCGACGAGTCGAGTGAATCTGCTCTTCCAACAGATAGAAATTGTCGAGCAACCACTCGGCAGCCGGAGCAATCCGACGATTCTTGACAACGGCTGCTGCAACTTCGTCATACGTCGACTGGAGTATCTTTTCATTCTCTGCCAGCCTATTGATCAGCTTGTCAGCGACCTTCTCCACCGACAGCTTGTCCGTCGATGCCAAGTGCTTTGCATGACGTTCAAGTTGTTCGGCGCTGAGTAACTCGTCTCGAAACGGCGGTTCTAACGAAACAGACTCGGTCTTTGACCCAGGAAGCACGCAGGAGAGGTTTTTTGTCTTCGGACTTGCGGTGGCGGCCATTGCGAATATCGGGGCTCTCTTTGGTAGATGAGTCGATCATTCAACGAAAAAAGCCGACGATGCTACGCGAACCCGAGGGTACGCTGCGTCGTCGGCTTACCTGTTGACTAGCTATCCGTTAGTGCCGAATCGCTCTTCGATATAGTCATCCGATTTAGTGTTGCGGTCACCCTAGCATAGATGTTCAATGCAATTGTGCAAGGTGCAATTATTTGTTTAAGTAAACCGCCACACGCTCTGAAGCGAAAGTTGTTTGCTTATTTGATATCAGCGTAATAGCGGAATCATGAAGTCGCTTCGTGGAATTCAAAATATTGAACGAAGGACCAAATCGATTTTTTTGGTTTTGACAGTTGTCTTGTCGAGCCAGAATGAATACAGTTTAGCCGAGCGGGTATGGAGAAAAACGACCACTCGCAGCATAAACCATTGGACGACTGAATAAAACGCAATCCGCATGCCGGAGGGTTTGTTATCAAGTAGGCCGATGCAATCGAACATTTCAAGCTGTTCGTTTGCGTCGGCTTTTTTTATGTCCCTACAGAAAAAAAAGTGTCGAGATGAAATCAGATGCACAGATGAAAAATGATGTGATAGAAGAACTAATCTGGGACACCACCGTAAAATCTCGCGATATCACAGTGCGGACTTACAACGGAGTGGTAACCTTGAGCGGCACCGTCTCCAACTACGCGGAGAAGTCGGCAGCAGAACTCGCAGTTCAACGCGTCTCAGGTGTCAAGGCGATCGCAGAACAACTTGAGGTCCACTTGACTGGCGGTCAAGAAAAGTCCGACTCTCAAATTGCCGAATCGGTTACAAAAACCCTCGGCTGGCATGTCTGGGTGCCAAGCCATGTTGTCGCCATCGTCGAAAACGGCTGGGTAACTCTCACGGGATTAGCTACATGGGAATATCAACGAAACGCCGCAGAGAATGCAATCAAGTACCTGGCGGGTGTAAGGGGTGTATCGAACAAAATCGATGTCAAACCTGAGCTTCTACCAAGCGAAATCAAAGAGGTAATCGAGGTTGCACTAAAACGCAACGCTCAGTTGGACGCAAAAGGAATCACGGTCACTACCGATGCAGGACGCGTAACTCTCTCTGGCAACGTTCGAACGTGGGATAACCACCGAGAAGTTGCGACCGCAGCATGGCATGCACCCGGAGTCACCCATGTCGAAAATCTACTCGAAATTAGCTGATACCAACCACCAACAACATCATCGGAGAACAGTATGTTGAATAGATCCATCACAAAGGTTTCCCCTTCGCATTTGCGAGAGCCTGTCATTCCTTCCGACCGATCGGAAACTCAACCTTACGGCACCCTCCAGCGAACCCCATTGGCTTTGGACTGCGATATCGCCGCAGCCAGCGTTGATAACCTCAATCAATTGCTGGCAGACACATTGACTCTCGGTTCGCTCTATAAAAAGCACCATTGGCAAGTCTCAGGTCCAAACTTTTATTCCCTGCACCTTTTGTTCGACAAACACTACGAAGAACAAGAATCACTAGCAGATCTGCTTGCGGAACGAGTCCAAACCCTTGGCGGCGTTTCAGTCGCAATGGCTCATGACGTCGCGGAATTGGCTTCGATACCTCGCAGCCCGAAGGGACGAGAGGATCCAGCAAATCAGATTAACCGACTTTTGCAAGCACATGAAGTTATTTTGCTCGAAGCCCGAGCGATGGCCCGCGAAGCAGCCGAACTCGGAGACCTCGGAACCAACGATATCATCGTTTCCGATCTGATTCGACTCAACGAAGCGCAAGTTTGGTTCGTTGTCGAACATATCCAATAGATACTATTTATTCACGAGCACCTAAAACTCTCTCAAATCGAAACAACCGATTATGAACCAACCAATGCAAACGCCTGAAATGTGTTGCGGGAAATCCTGCGCAATCGAAAACACGATGGCGGGAATTCCTGCCAACTTCTGGATCGTTGCCGCTCTTGGATCGATCAGTCTATCCCTTCTCTTGAAGATGAACGACCGCCGCGACGACAGTCGATTCATCGGAGACTGGGTTGCCCCGTTCTTGCTTCTTGGTGTCTACACCAAGCTTCTAAAGATGCAACCAGAGCCATCCCGTTCAAACTTACCGGCTTCCCGCTAACCAAAAGGTATACGATCATGTTATGGACAATCTTCATCATTTTGCTTGTACTATGGGCTCTAGGGCTCGCCACAGGCGCAACCCTTAACGGCTTCATCCACATACTCTTGGTGATCGCAATTGTAGTTGTACTGCTTCGAGTCATTCAGGGTCGACGGATCGCTTAGTTGTACTAGACGCTACAGCCAGAGGATCGGTCGTAACTAAACCGAGCCAAGAACTGGAAATACAAATGGAATCAAGTCAATACTGAAAGATCTGCTTCAAATGCATATCGATAGTCGCGATGGGTTCGCTTACGTAGCGAAGCGCATATCGGACAAGTATTCGAGGCTTTCGGATCAATTCCAGCAATACTCAAATCAACGAAATGAGTTTCTGGAAACGATCATGGAACTACCTGAAATGAATCACCAGGAATCCGTGGACCAAGGAACGCTGACTGCATCTTTGCACCGTACGATGGATGGAGCTAAAAGACGAGCTTAGTGAAGCTGTGAACGTATCAGCAGTCATAATCGAGGCTCAACGAGGCGAAAGCTACATCAAACAAGCGTACGAATCTGCGATCATTCTGGCCCCTGATCTCTTGTGGGGCGGAAGTAATGGGGTTCTTAATGCCATAGCAAACAACATCAATCTGGAAAATATTCCAGTCTTGCAGCTGTTGTCTCCAAGTACTTGCTCGGCGAAATCCAACAAACTTAGAACACTCGTGAGCGGAATCCTAACGACGCCAACATCGCACGAGGCAATCGCAGAACGATGTGCCGAACTTGCAGAATCGAAGATCGCCCGGAATCTCACAAATCCGATTACTGCAACTTCAAAGCCAAGCTAGTATAGTCGTCGCGGATGAATGGTGGGTGTGTTCGCGTCCTCAGCGTAACTTACACTTTAGAACATACTTTCTTCTGCCCCAGCCGGAATTTGCGCACCCCCAAGATCGATTCCTCTCGCATCCGATCCGGTGATCCCGGCCCGCGACTCCTGCCAAAGTATCGCTTAAAGTTCCATACCAAATCGCACCACATCCCCTCAGCAATCCCCAGCTTCGCCAAAATCGGTGCATGGTCTGCCGTGATTTTTCCATTC
>CAIOHR010000111.1 GCA_903858115.1 uncultured Pirellula sp.
CCCTCCATGTTAACTCTTTCCAAACGAGTTACGCCTGCAATCGTCGTAATCGCGCCCCCTGCTAAAGCGTTGTTGTTCGCAAATGTCGTATCGTATACGCGAAGATTGCCCGAGTTCAAAATCGCTCCGCCTGTGATACCAATAGAAGCATTTCCGTTCTGAAGTTTCATCCGACGCAGCTCTAGTGACGCGCTAGGGTATACTTTGAAAATCCGGTCGGTACGGTCACCACTTATGGTGGTTCGATTCCAGCCAGCTCCGATGATTTTCGCTTTTCCACGGACATCTAAATCTCCGGAATTGCTGTCGTTCCACTTCATGGAATTTAGTTGAATCCCTGCATAGGGTAGAGATTCGGAAGGGCTGATATGGTAATCCGGAGATCCTTTCCATTCTGGCCAGATGTTTACATCGTACTGACCTGCCGACAAAAGTATTGTTATCTCCTGTTGTGGGCGGGCATTGGACTCTTGGATCGCAGCTCGAAGTGAACACATTCGATTTGGATCTTCGCACTTGCCGTCTCCCGGAACTAAATCTCGCGAGTCAGTTTTAGTGTCGACATAAAATAAATTCTCGTTTTGACCTAAACGAACGGAAAAGTAGCCCAGTATTTTGGGATTTACTCCCAACCCATTCGTAGATCGAACAGCATTTGCGTTACTCCTCACTTCGTAGATGCCAACATCTAAAATGTCCCACTGTCCACCTACTGCAGGGACGCGGTACCGCGCACGAACGGACCTTCCATTGCTTCCAACAATCATAGATCCCAACTCGAAAATCCCCGCTAAGGGAGCCGAGTCAAACGATTGCGGCTGAACTTCGATATCCGCATCACCAATTGACTCCAGATCTATAGCCTCAGCGTTGGCCGAATTGTATATCACTTCTACTGTATTATAGGTGGCGCCTGAAGATATAATGTCTGGCGCGGAAACAAGTACTACGGTAGGGGCAAACACGTCAGCTCGTAGCGATCTGCTTACGTTCAAACGTCTACCAGATTGGATGAACTCTCTAAATGACGGAATTTGATCGCCTTGGCTGATCAGTGATTCGCGAATCTCTCTTATCGATGCAGAAAGTTGTTGAGACCAGACTATCGCTGCTGCGCCTGCGACGTGTGGTGTTGCCATGCTGGTGCCGTTGGCTTCGCCGTAGCGGCCGCCTGGTAAGGTACTACGCACACCAACTCCTGGGGCGGCAATATCCACCGAACGCAACCCAAAGTTGCTGAACGGTGCCAAGCGATCCGTTGCATCGCTGGCCCCTACGGAGATAACGTTCTCCGATTCATAGCTCGCTGGATAAAACGGATTGCGATCGTTGTCGACGCCACTGCCCAAGATATTGCCATTACCCGCCGCCGCTACAAACAATATCCCAGCGTTACCTGCCGCTTCGATCGTATTCTTGAGCAACGGATTAAATCCACCAGGTTGACCCCAACTGTTATTGAGCACTCGAACGTTCGTTTGAAACTGCGATCGCATCATGGTCGCATAATTCACAGCCGCAATCGCCGATGCTAAATCCCCTTGGTTCGTCTCATCGAGAAACTTCAACGACATAATCGAGGATCGCCAATTGATCCCCGTGACTCCTCGACTGTTATTGCCAATCGCTCCAATCGTACCCGCGACGTGGGTTCCGTGCCCGAGATTGTCAGACGGATTGTTGGGAGCAAAGACTTCGTTTGCATCGTTACGGAAGTTCCAACCGAAGAAGTCGTCGGTGAATCCGTTTCCATCGGTGTCTCGGCCGTCGGCCCACAACGGATCATCTAACAGATCGGCTGCGTCGATGTAGCTATTAGCGTTCCGATCACGAACTCGTGAACTGTTAGCCGATGCATTGAGGTCATAGAACGTGATCAATCCGTCGCTATCAGTGTCCACCAACGATGGACGCAGCGCATCAGGAATCTCACCTTGATTGAGCCAAATATTGAGATAGAGATCTGGATGTGTTGGATCAACTCCAGAATCGATCACCCCTACAAGCACATTAGTGGAACCGCGTGTTACATCCCAGGCTTCCGGTGCGTCAATGTCGGCATCATTGGTTGCGCCGAATTGACCGACGTTGTGCAAGCTGGTCATGTTGCCAAAGTCAGAGTCGTTGGGCAAAATCTGACCGCTGACTCGATCGTTCTTCGAGAAAGAAACCACTGCATCGTTGACGGACAACGTATCGCTTACC
>CAIOHR010000112.1 GCA_903858115.1 uncultured Pirellula sp.
GTGTAGAATGGCTAGTCGTGTTGGTCAGGTAGCTCAGTAGGTAGAGCAATGGATTGAAAATCCATGTGTCGCCGGTTCGATCCCGGCCCTGACCACTCAGGATTCTCAAGCGATTCGTTAGGATAACGACCCCTAGCCATGTGGCTAGTGCGCTCAATTGTGAGGGTGCAAAGTAGGTAGTCTACCTACTTTGCCTTATTACGAGGCAACGCACATGGCAACAAAGGCCGTCAATTCGTCATACCGACTTCATCGCGGAAGCGGTCAAGCGGTGGTCACTCTTAAAGGCCAGACCTACTACCTTGGTAAATACGGTTCCCAAGAGTCGAAGGAAAAATACCATCGACTCGTCGCGGAAAGCATGGTTTGCGCCAATTTTGGCGTCAAAAAAGACAGCATAGCCGTTGCGGAAGCGGTGGTTAAGTTCTTGGAGTATGCCCGAGAATACTACGCCGATGGGAACGAGTACACACAAAATATCTACGCTTCCCGTCCGCTCATAAACCTGTATCCGTCCCTCAGGCTAGCCGATTTTGGCATCCCTGAATTGGAAGTGGTTCGCAATTGGTGGATCGAGCGGAAGTGCTCCCGCAATCACATCAACAAAATGGTGAGGCGGGTAGTCAGGATGGCAAAGTGGTGGGCTGGCAAGCAATTGGCCGATCCATCAACCTATCATGCGTTGAAATGCGTTGAACCACTCAAAAAAGGGCGGTGCAAGGTCTACGAACCGGACCCGATCACCCCTGTCTCCGATGCTGACGTTGACGCAGCGGTCAAGTTCATGCCGAAGGTTGTGGTGGACATGGTTCGATTGCAGCGACTTATCGGGTGCAGGCCAGGGGAGCTATGCCAGATCAAGCCAGCGATGGTGGATACGTCGGGAGACGTTTGGACGATCACAATCACCGATCACAAGAACGCATGGCGGGGAAAGGATCGTATCATCGCAGTCGGTCCCAAAGCAAAAGCCATCTTGAAGCCGTACCTAGAACGCGGATTGTCCGAGTATTGCTTCTCGCCCAGGGAGGCGATGCAGCAACGCGACGAAGCGCGGCATATGGCAAGGAAGACACCCATGTCTTGCGGCAACAAGCCAGGGACGAACAAGCGAGCTAGGCCGAGGAAGGATTCCGATTGCTACAAGACTGGAACCTACGGTAACGCAATACGCTACGCCTGCAAGCGAGCGAAGATTGAACCTTGGAGCCCGAACCAACCCCGACACGCCGCAGCAACGCATCTACGCAAGCTGGAAGGCATCGAAGCGGCCTAGTACGTCCTGATGAAAGCCAGCCAATCCGCCATCAAGTATGGGAGATACCCCCGGTTCCCCTTGCTCGTTGGAAAAACACCAACCACTTCGAATTCCATCGCGAGAAATCCACGAGCTTTTACTTGTACGAAAACAAGCCCGTCATCCCCTATGGAGTCTTCCAAAAAACTTCGATTTAGAATCAGAGCACTTTGCAACGCCTGTCAGTTTCGCGTACATTGCACGAATTCGGATCCAAAATCTTTCGGAATATCACCCCAGTAGTACCCACGCGATGGTATCCAGAGGGTCGTCGCGATATCTGTTATCGCCAAACCCATTTTTTTCCGTCATTTGGCCGAAATGCAATCGCTAGCGACAACAACTTAATCGGATCAAGCGGACGCATCCCTGCCTCGATTATGAGAAAGCCGAAAGATCGATTTACCAGTTACAAAGTCTCCTCGGCGGTTGTTATGATGGTTAAACTTTACCGCAGCCAGTACAGGTGTCAGCCCACCCACACTTGGCCGCCGATTTGTTGTTCTAAATTGCAAACCATCCAATGCGGAGCGAGCGATGTCTAGAAAGCATGATGCGGACATGCACGTACAGGAAGATTTACCGAGTACCATTTCTACTAATACTCTCGAGTTGATAAAAGTATTGGACCCAGCGGCTTGGGATCGCACGATACGTCGATATAACCAAATGCTGTTTTGTTGGTGCCGTAGATCTGGGTTGAAGGCGCATGATGCCGAGGATGTATGCCAAGATGTCTTGAGGAGCGCAAGTACCAGCATACACCGATTTCGCCGCGCGACGCCTCAAGATACCTTTAGGGGGTGGTTACGAAGAATCACTCAACGTCGTATCAGCGACTTCCGATCGAGTCGAAAATCGCTTCCCTATTCGATGGGAGGGGAGGGAAACCAGGGCCTCCTCAATAGTATCAAAGCACTAGAAATTTCTCAGGATGTCGACTCTGCTTCCCCAACACCAAAGTATTCAAGTAAGTTGGTCGATATCGTGCGCAGCGAATTTGAGCCAAAGTCCTGGGATGCTTTTTGGAGAACCACGGTGGAGGAAGAAGACTCCGAAAATGTTGCCAAGGCATTAGGAATTACGCGTAATGCTGTCTACCTAGCTAAGTCAAGAATTTTGAAGCGATTTCGACAGGTGGCTTTGGAGTTACAGGATGTATCGCAAGAACCACCAAGTACGTCCTCAATTTTAGAGTAAAAAATGCGACCTACGCCCAGTCGAGATCAATTGGTTCGGTATGTTCTGGGAAAATCAACTGCCCAGGAACAGAACCAAATCGAGAATTGTATCAAGACGAACCCTCGTCTGCTCGACGAACTGGACGACATCAACCTTGAAAATGGAGACTCCTTGGTTAGAAGCCTAAGAAACTGGTTTTCTGACCGTAGAAATCAGAGTTCATTGGCAAAACCAATCAGCGGCACTAGGCCTGCTTTTTCTTCAGATCTTATCAACGCGGATTTCGGCAATTATCGAATAGCAGCTTTGATCAGCAATAAGGGAGCCAACACGGTATTCGAAGCGATCGAAACAAGGAGTGGTCGAGTTGTAGCGATCAAGTTGCTACGTCCATGCTTTTCGCAGGATGCGAAAAGGGTTCCGAATAGTTCTAAGGAGTTGCATCTTGTTGGGAAATTTAATCATCCGAATCTCGTGAGGATCATTGATTCCGGAGAATACAATGGGATTGACTTTGTCGTCATGGAACGACTCGAAGGATTCGACGTTGGAAAGATCCTATTGAGGACAGGACCACTTTCAATTCCCGACGCATGTTCGATCCTTTGGCAAACCGCCAATGCTCTTCAGTATGCATCCGAAAACTCATTTGTTCATCGAGACGTCAAACCATCAAATATATTCTTGACAACGCAAGGGGTAGTAAAACTACTTGATCTAGGACTTATCCGAGACCTCTCCGAAGAGTCCACGGAGACATTGAGTGGGCAGTTGCTTGGAACCATTGATTACATGGCACCGGAACAAGCCTTCGATACGCATTGTGTAGATATCCGCAGTGACATTTACAGTCTAGGTTGTACGTTCTTCAAGCTACTGACTGGCGAAGCACCGTTTTCAGGTAGCGAATATCAGCACTTGCTAAGAAAGGCTCTTGCGCACGCATCACATCAAATCCCTCCCATACAAGAATTACGCCCGGATGTGCCGGAGGAGTTGGTAGACATACTTCAACGCATGTGTGCCAAGAACCCAAATGATCGATTTTCTTCGCCAAAGGATGTTTCGATCGCAGTGGAAGCTTTTTGCGTTGAAAACACGTTGTTGAATCTGTTGGACCGACTGGAGGACGCCGACAAAGAAAATCAGGCTGCAGATGCATCCTATCAGAGCCGAAGCGTGGAGAATTCGGGAGATAGAGAGGGGCCAACAGGAAGATCGACTAGGGATTCAAATTGGCTGTTACGCCCACTCGTGTTCAGTTGCTGCTTGATAATTGGTACCTTACTTTGCGTTTTCGCCGCAAGCGTTGGAGCATCAAGAAAGCGACCCATAGAGACTGATGCGCCATTCCGTCGAATAGGTAATGTTTTCAAGAGCCTGGATCGGTATTTCGTTGAGGGAATTCAGCCTCAGTCATTGGAACTTTCGCCAGACGGAAGACTTGTTGCTTTAGTTGGAGTCGACGGTACTTTGCGGGTAGTATCGCGAGAGACAAATGAAACAGCATTCGAAGTGAATGTTGCAACGACTTCGATCAGCAAAGTATCTTTTTCTTCTGATAGTCGATACTTGCTTGCGTGCGGGCGAGATCGTAGGCTTACCGTGTGGAATACTGCTGGTTTTTTTGAAGCATTCGCTTTCCAAATTCCCATGGGAACGATCACCGTCGCCGATTTTAGCCATTCAGGTGATAGTATCGTTGCAGCGGATAGTAATGGCCTACTGCACACTTGGGATCTTCAGTCGGGGAGACGGAATGATTATCCATCGTTCGAACGAGTTGCTCCCATCGAATCTCTTTCGCTTCTTCCCGATAATCGGAGGGTTTTCACAGGTTGTCGTGAAGGAGAGTGCCGTTTATACGATACGAAAAACGGAGAGTTTATTCGATTGTTCAATGGCCACTCGTCGGTAGTGCATTCGGTCGCGGTATCCGTAGATAGCGAACTTGGTTTGTCAGGCAGCGAGGATCAATCTGTAAGGCTTTGGAATCTTTCAAACGGGAAGGAAGTTGCCGTGTTTCATGGGCACGAAAAGCCCGTAACCGCGGTTAGCTTTACCTCAGACCCAGACGTAATCCTCTCTGCAGATTGGGGAGGACGCATATGTTTTTGGAATATTCGGAAGTTCCGTCTCGTTGAGATTGTGGAAAACGAACCGGGTATCTTGTCTCCCAAAATGATCAATAGCGGTGAGCTTGCAACCTTGGACACTTCTAATATGTATCTGACCACTTGGGATCTATCCTCGTTAGGAAACCGTTCAAGCAAGTCTACCCATGGAAATCGCCATGCCGCTAAGAAATTGTTTCCTGTTGACTTGGAAGAGGCGATCGTCACCAAATCCCCACCAAGTATAACTGTGGCAGATCATTTGTTTCGTGCCGAATCGCCGAGTTTCGCAGTTCAATGTCTCACCGTTTCCGAGGATGGCAAATATCTTTTCTCGGGCCATCGTAATGGGATCATAAGGGCTTGGAACATCGAGACCAAGAAACCGATCGCTGATTTCTCAGACCAGAAAGGATTCGGTCAGACGATACATTCAATCGCTTTTCATTCAAAAACTGGGTCGTTAATTGGAGTGGGAGCCCCCACTTCTGTAAAGCTATGGGCTTTTGACCTTCCGGTAATCGCCTCCAATCTGACTGGACACTCTGACCGAGTTTGGTCAGTTGCGATCACGAGAGATGGATCGCAAGCCGTAACGGGTAGTTGGGATGGGTCGGTTAAGGTTTGGGACTTGACGTCGCAAGAATTGCTTCGTTCTTTTCAGCTCAATGATGGCAAGGTGTTTGCGGTTGGTTATCTCCCAGATGAGTCATCAATCATGGTATCAGGGCGGGGGTTCGTATCTCGGCTCGATAGCAAAACCGGTGAAGAACAATGGACTTTCTTCGGTCATCCCCATTTCATACACGCGATGTCTATCTCTTCGGATGGAGAAAAAATTGCCTTTGGCGGCCGAGATAATTCCCTACGCATTCTTAACGCGAAAAACGGTGAACAAGTCCATGTCATGAGAGGCCATTCACAATGGATCAATGATGTAGCATTTTCGGCTGATTCGAGTCGGATTATTACCGCATCGGCGGATAACACAGTACGCGTATGGAACTGTGAGAAATCAAGTCAGTGTGCGATACTTGAAGGACACAAGGGGCCGGTCCTATCCGCTAAGTTCCTGAATGGACTAGAAAATGCGGTAACATGTGGTACAGACGGTAATATCTGTCTTTGGCTGCTTGATCGACCGGAATAACAAATACGACCAATCACGAGAAGCTTACCCCCGATTTTTCTGTTATTTGCGGTGCCCTGGACCTAGGAGTAGCACTCGGGAAAAATGCTGACAGATCGATTCGATAAGCACTGAGAAGCGTTAACTATGTCAGATTCGCATGATCGAGGTGTCCAGTGATCGGAAAGCCCGTGAAAAACAAGATTGTTGTCCTTACGTCGTTGCTCCTATGTTTCCTACTTGTCGCTGGTTGTGGCGGGAGATTGACGCGGGCAAATTATGACCGAATCCAAAACGGCATGACTCTACAAGAAGTCGAAGCGTTTATGGGGAAAGGGAACGAGGAAGCAAGTTCTCAAATCGATATACCAAGTCAAAGTTTCTCCGTACCAGGTATCGGGTCGGCAACGGTCGGAGGGGTCTCGACCTCCTCGAAGGTTGTTTCTTGGCGGGATGGCGTGAAACTAATCACGATTACGTTTTCGAACGGAAAAGTTGTCAGCAAGCTTCAAACGGGACTTTAGATTACGAAACGATTCCTTCCGCGGGAATCAAACAAGCTACGACAACGCGAGAGTAGGTGATGGTGAAAAAGACGACTAAAAATTCGATTCGGAGAATTCTGGTTCTCGGAATAATTGGGTCGTTGTGCTGGTACATCTACTTGTCTGTTCAACGTTCGATCGATCCAATACGCGCCTATCCGAATATTCGGCCCAGAGAAGCATTTTTCTTTGCAAAAACCCGACAGGAGGCATTACCCGGAATTGAGAAAACACTCGCAGATATCCGCGCAAGGAAACTGGAAGCAAGTGCACGCGTCGAGTTTTTAAGCCGGGCACGGAAGATGGGGGAGGAGAGGCAAGCATCTACAGCGCTAGATGTCCTCGACAATTACGGATTATGGCAAGTTGCAGATGAAATCATGTCGACTGCAACCCGTGAAACTCAAGTGGCATACAGCAAGTATAGAACGATCGTGTTGGAAAGCAAGCCCTAGCGTCCACTACCTTGGGGCTGAGAGAATGTGAATTAGCAGCCGCCTGTCCGTATCTGCTGAAACTCCGCGATGTGAACGGGCAGCACATGGGAGATTCGGACGGACGCTGTATTTACTTATGGCATTAACCGAACACCCTCTCCATTGACCGTCAAATTCGAGTTGGGCATCGGATATCTGCCTGCTTGCCCTTTACGACTTTCATTGGCACGCCAACTACAGGTCGTATTCGCTTTCTCGGTTGTCACATCGATGGTTGTCTGCGCGCTGTAAGTTATGACCAGTGACTCATTTCCCGCGATCACCTCGTGGAAATCATGGGTTAGTATTACCTGAAAGCCATCCTCTGTGCGTTGTGCAGTCGCAACAAAAGAATCATTCTCACCGAGATCCAGAAACCGAATCCAACCCGCTTCGTAGTTGGTCTCGCTGAACGCGTTATCGACGCGTTCCTCCGATTTTAGGACGACGGTTTTAACACCTTCTGTAGCGAGCACGACGTACAATTCTCTTTTAATCACATCCCCATCGACGGGAAATTTGAAATCCTTGAGGTGCCACACTTCATCTCCTGCGGATAAGTGTTTAAGTATTGGCTGCGGATGCCTTTGAAAAGTATGCAGCCACCCATCTACAGCTGTTGTCTCATCCGATCTCATGAAAAGCAACTCCGTTCTTGCAGACCATTGATTGAGATTTATCTGATTGACGAAGTCCTTTACATTGTCGACAAGTCCAATACCGCCAATCGCCAATCCGACGACAACAATCACGGTCGGAAGGAGGACGAATAAGCCAAAGCTAATCGCAAAACAGGTGATCATAAAGTTCTTTAGGGAGTTCAGGCCCGAAGCGCATTTTCGTGTGACAATCTCTCTCCCCGATGAGATGCGCGAAATTGTGTGCTCAAAGAATCTAAATACCCTCCGCTTCTTGGAAAACCTTTTTTGATCATTGAACGTGGAATCCGTGGGGGTATGATCGATACCCAAGCTAGCGTTCAATGATGAAGTTGATTCACGCAGAGATCCATTGCCCGGATCTGACTGGTTTCTCACATTGGCCCGTTGGTTTGGAAAAAAATCCTCAAGTTCACTCACGGATCGCCATGAAATGCGATCCGTCGACACTTCATGTTGTCGAGTTATCTGTCCCCTTGTTATCATCTTTCCAGCTTTTTCCTTGGTCAATGGACCCATCACACGCCCCTTAAAGCGGATGTATACGCCGATATTGTTGGAAAAGGGCTTTTTTCCGTCGCCAACTTCAGTTGTTGCGGCGGGAGAGTAGTTGCTACTTCCCCCGGATGTTGTCGCCTCGATATTCACCGTTCTGCGGTCGCCAAAGGTCTTCCATTCCCCGGTAGCGCCGAAGCGATAACTCGATGCCTGGAAACTATTGGCCAATAGTTCATTTGCTCTCGCTGTAGTAAATGGGCCCAACACATTGGCTTTGTAGAGGAGATACACCCCATTTCGTTCGAGTGCAACGAATCTCTCCAGTACAAAATGAGCATCCACCCAGGCAGAATTTCCCTGGCGAATATACACCGCACGCAAATCTAGTGTGGAATACAGAAAGGCCTTGACTTGAGGCTCTGTAAGGGGGCCAGATTCATGCTCGTTCCGCTTCGTGTACCAATCTCCACCTACCATATTATCCACGTACTCCGCCAAGGTTGAATATCTCTCGTTTTGGTGGCGATGGGCACAACGCCCCCCGGTCGAAATATCGATTCGATCTGTCAGCAGTTTTTCGACCAGTGGTATTGAGTCCGTAAACCACTGGGACGCTTATCGCGCAGGGATCCATCTAAGGTACATCTGCGGCCTTGTTTCCACGCGTAAGGTTTGTTGGACGACCGATGAAAACCTTCAAATCCCTCGATCGACGGATGATCAGCTGGAAAAAATGGATAAGGTTGCTTCGAAACGGGATGGTTACGGGATGGTTAAGCGACCTCTGAAACCCAATTTCAGGTATCTTGGACTACGCAAACCTGATCTTTATCAGCCCTTGTTTCCTACGACGATCACTTTTTCGGAGTGCTGGGTCCAATGCCTTACAATCATCTCCCGATTCTAAGCCGAGTGGTTGTAGTTCTGATCGTTCTTTGGTCGGAAACCCACTCCGTCGCGGAAGAGGATCCGCACAATCCGCAACGAAATTCAGGAATTGAATTGGCCAAGGCGAATCTGACGGCTCGCGTGGAGCAAATCGAACGGGCGAATACTCTCCAGCAGTTTACTTCGATCGAAGATTGGGAGCCACAGCGGGAATTACTACGGGAGCAGCTCAAGGAGATGCTGGGACTGCCACCGTTGGAGTCCCGCTCGATGGATCTTCATGCAGTTACTGGCGGTTCGTTGGAAGTTGATGACATCGTCGTTGAAAAAATTCATTTTCAATCGAGCCCCGGGTTGTATGTCACCGGAAATCTTTATCGCCCGAAAGTTACCGAAGGACCATTGCCCGCTGTGTTGTACGTGTGCGGGCATGGACAAGTCAAAGAGAATGGGATCAGCCTCGGGAACAAGACACACTATCAGCACCATCCCGCTTGGTTCGCTCGCCATGGCTACATCTCCATGGCGATCGATACAATCCAACTAGGGGAAATTGAGGGCATCCATCACGGTTTGTACCGTTACAAGCGATGGGATTGGCCCTCGCGTGGTTACACACCCGCGGGCGTTGAAGCTTGGAATGCGATCCGTGCTGTCGATTATCTTTGCAGTCGCACGGACGTCGATTCCTCGAAAATCGGGATCACTGGACGCAGCGGCGGTGGCGCCTATAGCTGGTTTGCTGCAGCTATCGATCCACGGATTTCTGTCGTTGTTCCGGTGGCCGGGATCACCGACTTACGAGACCACGTCATTCATCAAGTCATCCGCGGTCATTGTGACTGCATGTTCTTCAATAATCGTTATGGATGGGACTATTCGACCCTCGCCGCCATGGTTCATCCGCGGGCCCTGATGATTGGCAATACCGATGAAGACCCTATTTTTCCACTGCGAGGTGTCTTTCGCATTCAGCAGCAATTGCATTCGATCTATTCGCTGGGGACGAAATCGAACCTGGGAATCCACTGGACCACAGGTGGACACGACGACACACAAGAGCTTCAGCTGGGCTGCTTTGTCTGGTTCGATCGAAATTTGCTGGGCGTAAAAAGGAAGCTAGAATCCCCGGCGAAACCGCTTTTCGCGAAATCCGAATTGAAGGTGTTCGAATCGATTCCAGCAGACGAACGGGTCACAACAGTGCAGGAGTGGTTTGTTCCAACTGCCACAACGTCTCAGCCCATAGAACCATTCCATCGACTCGACCAGGCAACGTGGACGGCGCGACGTGACGAGATCCAGCAAGAGATTCGGGGCTCCGTCCATGGGCGATTACCGAAGTTTCCTGTACCTGCGGATCGCTCGGAGTTGATTCTTGATCCTGCCGTGGCCAAGCTTATAGACGCCCATATGCAGATTCGTTCGGAGAGGTGGCGAGCCAACCAATACCAGTGCGAATCGGGGCAAACGGTCTGCGCGTCGCTCGTCCGACTTGAATCCGATGCCGCCTCGGTCGGACCAAAGAAGGTCACTGTGGTCGTTGCCGATCAATCGAGGTGGAACTCATGGTCGCATCTTAGCCGTGATGCGGCGCACGGGAGCGAATCCAAAGATGAACAGGCACTTGACCATCATTGGAGGACACTTGTCGACGGAATCGATCCGAAGGTGACGACCTACCTTGTGTTTCCAGAAGGCCGAGGCCCATGGACTTGGGATGTCACCGACCAACTTGGTCTTCATTGGCGCCGTTCCTACCTTCTCGTGGGTTGGTCCCTCGAAGGTCGACAGATTGCTGGGATCAGTCAATCTGTTCGCGCGATCCTCGACGAGCATCAACGGTCGCAATGCCGTTTGACGGCTGGTGATGAGATGTCGACACACGCGTTGCATGCCGCACTCATGGATCCGGAGCGGTTTGAAGCCTTGGACTTGCAACATATCGACCCCGAAGCCTACCGCCATGGATTTGTGGTCATGGGGATCCTTCGAGTCTGCGATATCCCGGAGGTTCTCGCCGCGGCAGCCACGTCGATTCCCACATCGGTAACCAATAGCCGCGAGTTTTCAGAACGGCCACTGTTTCAGAGGTTGGAGCAGCTGTTCGGGAAATCGCTTTTGCTACCCTCGAGCGGCTGAATGCGACCGCGATTCCTGCTCCATGATGGCATGCGATTGTCACTTGGCTCTCCCTCGCGCATCTATCGGATGGGGGGGCTATCCCACAGAGACAGAATCAAGCGAAAAGTTCATCGATCGGTTTAAAATCGACATAGTCCGTACCGGAAGCGGATTCGACGAAGTGAAAGGCCCGACCTGATGGGGTTGCTTCGACCTTTCTCGTCCAGTCTATCCCCATCGCTGAGTGAAAAAATATCTGTGACACGAGGATCGTTCATGATATCCCAAGCGGCCATCGACCGCACGACGCTCAATTTGTCTAAAACCTTCGGGAGATTTTGGAATACACCGACGGGGATCATCAAGCCGTTGCCGCATGCTTGGATGTCAAAATAGTCTGGTGTCCATCACCTGAGTAACTCGCTCGGCCCGTACCACCCCAGAATGTCAATTGACCAGACGTATCAAGACGCAAGATGCGA
>CAIOHR010000113.1 GCA_903858115.1 uncultured Pirellula sp.
CGAGTGGGGGTCGAGGGATCGATGTGGATCGACTTGGTATGGAAGTTTAAGAAGTACTACCAAGGAAGTGCAGCGGGTTTGCCAGAGACATTAGCGCAGCATGCCCAGGAGCATCAGCACCGTTGGCGACGTGGCCAACGGGCCGTGCGTGGAATCTTTGCAGCGGGTGAGAAGGCTGTGTCTGTAGGCTGATGCCATTTGGCGGAGCGAGCGTTACGTTCCGTGTGCCGGGTTCCCTGATGGCGGACGAGAGGTACGGGTATCGAATCAGGCCTGTGATGCGCTGCGCATCGGGATGCTTTTGCCTGCGCAGTTCTGGCCTCAGCGTCTTTTACTGTTGGTAAATCGGATCCAGTGACCTTTGGAAGGATGTGTTCCCGAGCGATTGCTAGCCCAATACCGGAATCGTCGACGCCCCATGATTTGCATGCTATTTTCTGTTACGTGGGTGGCACGTAACTAGCACGTACTCTTTAGTGAAATGGAACATCCTTGCTTTCCTACTGTCTTTTCTCCTAGCCATCGTGTTACCGTTCCTACTCTACCTCAACAGTGTAAATCGTATCTTCTGGCTTCAGCACCACATGTGGCCCTTGGAATTGGCATTCATAGCGACCCTTGCCGGTCTGATCCTACGGGATTGCCGCACTTACTTGATTGGCTTTGCTGTCATGGTCGCGTTTTTACTCTTCAGCTACGACTGGGGCGGCTTCCTGACGACTATGCTCTTCGCCCCACCAAGTCAATTCACTGATGTCGATCGAATGGTCATCTTCCAATTCTTGAGACTCGGTTTCGCAGTATTCTCAGCATTCGTGTTAAGTGGTATCGCGATTTGGCACACCCCGAACTCCAAGCCCAGCGACGACCCACTGTAACGCAAAACCGAACGGTATTAGCCAGAGGTCCGAAAACAACTTGTCACCAGCCCGTCGATGCGATGAAAATAAGTGCCATTCGTGGTGGCACCTAATTTCCTCTATCCATATAGATACAGATTGTCATTTTCTTGCTCATCCTAAGATAGTATTCGATGCTACCTTGGTGCGGCAAGCTTACCCAGTTTCATCAATGAGAATGGATACAAGGTAGTCGCATAGACAGTACCATCGCGAGCAACAATCATTGCCAGCACAACATGAAGGGGCGTCAATGTGCCGTCGGGCAGATAATGGAACCCATGAGTCGGACGCGGGCTCCCATCCTCGTTCTTTCCCGGCCCCTTTGAGAAGTCAAAATAATCCGGATTTCCGACTGTGATAACTCCCAGGTCCTTCATGGAATGAACCGACGGGTCGTAGCGGATCAAGTGATGTAGATACCCCGTTCCAAACCCTGTTTTGTTATCGACACGGACCACCGAATAAACGTTTCCATCCGGACCGATCGATATCGAACCTCTTGAATCGGGATTCTCCCCATCGATGCGATTTCCTAGATCGGCGGCAATTGCGGGATCTTTGGAGTCACCGGATAGATCCATTCGAAACATTCGCAGGTCGTTGAGGAGTTGCAGGTAAGCGGTCTTGCCATCTGAAGCGAGCCGCCAATCCGGATGAACACGCCCCTGGCCGATGTATTCCGCGAATGGCTTTGTTCCGACCATAAGCGGCGACACGGCAACGGTGTCGGTCGCCGGATCGTAACGAGCGATCTCGTACTTATCGGTAATTGCAGTCCCACGCCCAAGCGCATCGATCAACGTATTGGGCTGATCTTTCAGCACCACGCCCAAGTCGCGGTATTTCTTTGTCGCCGCATCGCGGAGCATCCAGTGTTGCTCTTCGCAAGTGATCACATACACCAAACCTCGTTTTTCGTCGGCGGTCACGTCGATCACTCCCTCCCCTTCAATCTTACCCATTGCGCGTCGCTCAGCAGTCAGCGGCATCGGCATTCCCAAGCTCTCGGCTCGATCGGTCTGTGGATCGTAGGTCATAACGTAACCACCCAAGTACTCTGGAATGGAACGGCCCGCCTCGAGCTCCTTCTTTTCCACAGGAGACGCATACCCTTGCTTCGAGCCTACGTAGATCTTGCCCGAAGGCCCAACAAAATTTCTGGTGTGGAGCTTGGACTGCGCTGCATATCCCGTAGCATTCAAAGGTAGGCCGACCAGCTTGTGCGTATCCAAAACGGTCCGCATTCTCTCGGTCTCTGGATCGAACTCAACGAGATAGGCATTCCTGCCGTACGCAGCTGTTCCGATGTAAATCTTGCCGTTCTTGCCCTCGCAAAGCGAGAAATACCCAGACTCCTCCGTCGTGGTCTCCGGTGGAATATGAAAGGCTTTGGACGGAACATACTCGAAAGGCGCTTTCATCGCAGAACGGCTCACGTCTCCATTTTCCTGAGCGTAGGCACAGCATCCAAGGAACGCCATCACAAGCACACAAACGGATCTAGTTCGTTTCATAGTTTGCGACTTTAGTTTTCTCAATCAAAAATCCAGGGGTAACAAAACCACAGTGAGTTGCTCGAACCATCGATGGTTATCTACGGAGTGGCTCGGTATAGAAACGGTCGCCGAAACATACCACCAAAGTGGTGTGGATTATACATTCGCAAGGTGATTCGGTTTCTTCCCGGTTTCAGCTTACCAACGAGATCAACGTCCCACTCAAAGCGGTAATCGTTCAGCCACCAAAGGCCCTTCATGGGTCGGTGCGCGACTTCTTGGCCATCGAGATAGAGCCAACACTCATTGAAGATACCTGGGAAACGGAGATGAACGGCCCCCGCAACGTCGCTGTCGTTGAGCTCTATTTCCGCATCGTACCAAAGGTATCCAGTAAAGCTTTGGTAATCGTCAGTGACGACGCCTTGGGCTTGTGCATAAAGATCGCTGCTCAGCGTCGACCATTCGGAGCCCGTCGGTTGCGAGTTCCAGCCTTCCTTCAAACCCACGTCGTTGGGATCCCTTCGGAACGCCCAGGTCAAGGGAAGATTGGTGATTCTTGTACCTTTCGCACCATCGATCCAAGGAATCAATTCACGGTACTGCTGGACTTCACCAGGCCACCAAGCATAACCCGATTCCCCGATCTGCTTGTAGGTCGTGAACGTAGGATTCCACGTTGTCAGTTCTTCCCGGATCCCAAGTCCACGCTCCCCGAGGCTAACGGCTTTTGGATAATCGACCTCGGAGTTCGCCGCCTGAACCATTCCCATGTAGGCTTCCAAAAGATCAAACTGCTTCCGTGCGAACCGAATTCGTTCGACATACAGCTTCGAATTGCGGTCGGATTCTTCCAAGCGAGGCTGAATGAGTGTTTCGGCCTGTTTCAAGTGCTCATGGAGCGTCTTGATCAAGTCGGGAGTGTAGATAGCAGGTGCAACGAAGTACTCATGTTCCGACACCAAGGTGTTTTCCCAAGCGTTGTAAATATCAGTCCAAAACCTCTTCATTGGGCCCGCAGCAGGGCCATAGAACTTGGGATAGAACTCGTCGAGCATCTCTTGGACGTTTTGATCCGGATTCCACAAAAGTTGGCCACGGACGTAGAGATTTAAGAAGGTCGTAGCGGTGGCCCCACGGCTTTCGGTGTCGACGCCAAGAATTCCCGCCTTGTTATAGTGCTGAACATCCTTTGCAAACGCTTGGTGCGATGGATTTGGAATATCTCGCCAAACGAGCATGCTTTGGTCGTAGTCATAGATGACCAGCCGCCCGTCCATGATCTCAGACCAGCGGTGCATGATCTCCTTAAGCTCTCGACGGGAAGCTGACCGGGGATCATCCATCGAATGGATCGGATCAAAATCGATGGGCGCGAGATAGGCCACAAGCGACTTCTCGGCTTTTTCAATGCGCAACGGGGGAAGGGTGATGTTGGAATAGGCAAGGAAACCGATATAAGCTTTGCTTTCAGGCGCTTTACTTTGCAGAGTTTTCGCAACCTTGTTGTAAAAGGTCATGAATGCGTCGGTGTAAGACTGGGTTTGAAAGTACTTATCGAATTGGAGAGAGATCAGTTCCTTATCGGTCGGTGAATCCGACTCATAGAGTCCGTCTTCCATCCCCAATTGGACATCCTTGCCAGCGGCATACATGGGAAGAACCCGCTCCGCGACATGCAGCGCTGTCCTATCGTCGGCAATCGGGACATTGAACATCGACTTGCCAGGGGGAACGAGGTCTTTGGTGTACTGACCGAGAATATGGCCACTCGGCACGCTGATGTCGTTGAAAAAGTTATGCCGCATGAACTCCGGCTTGCCTGTGTTATCGCCGAGCCAAGACAACCAATACCGGCGGACCTCGAACGGTGGTGCATAGGCGTAGTCGATGCTTGCCACTCGCAAATCGGGTGACTCAGGAATGCACTCGCCAATCGTGGTTGGAAAATACCAACGGCATCCCCATCGATGCAAGAGTTCCGAGACGGCATAGGCGTGACAATCGGGATTGCTTCCGGCCATATAGACTCGATTGCCAACGCGGCGCACGACAATCGCATCTGCACGAAGGACAGGTGATTTTTTTTGCACATCCTGAAGCGCCGTGCGCAGACTAGGTCCGAGCGAGATCGCTAACTCGCCAACGATCAATGCGGGTTTGGTCGAACCTAACAATGCCTCAACCTCCCCTGGCTCCGTTACCACAGGGATTGAAACCCCAGTTATCTTTTGGATCGCGTCCTTGAGATCCTCCGCAGCCTCCTTTTCAATGGGAGAAGAAGTAGGGGAGATGAGCACATGCGCTTCGGAAGCCCCACCTTTAACGATCCAAAGATCATCCGCCGACGGATCGATCGCAAAAAGAGACACGACAGTTCCCAGGGAGCAAGTCAAAAAGGTGATAATCGCAAGAACCAAAAATTGCTTAGGCATAACTGTAGAACTGAAAAAACCAAAGAACGATATTCGTAAAGAAAGTGTCACCCGATATGGCTAACATTCTACGGGGACGACGCCTTTGACAACTGCACCGACTCAGTATCTCAGCAGGAATACCGCTAATTCCGAGACGGCTAAATTTTGATAGGAACTTACGAGTCACCCATGGTGAGGCAAGCGATGCACTTAACCAAGCCTCATTCATAAGCGTCCCACCATAGGGTCATGTACATAAGTTCGATTCTCTTGGGTTTCAACGAATCGTAGTACTACCGGCGACGAAAACAAATACCAAAAGCAAGTACCATAATTCCGAGCATCACACCCCCAAAAGCGAAAGCGATGAAAAGTTTGGTATTGGCGCGTTGGAAACGACCTGGAAACGTATTGGGCGGTGCACTTGAATCCATAAGGACAGGGTATTTAGTGCCTAGGGATTGCCACGCAAGTCTATGGCTTAAGTGCAATGGTCAGATGAGGAATGGGGCGAGCGCCACGCACAAAAAACAGAGAAGGATAGCCAGCCAAAACTGATCTGCATCTTTGACCACCGCTTTTGCTCTTTTAAGATCCGCTTTCGGAATCCCAAGCTCCGTCTCCGAAAAACTGAATTGTTCGGTTGGATTCGTTGGGGCGTATGGATCATCGAATTCGTTTTGCATAGGTGGAGATCGTTGGTTCTATCCCAATCGATTGGCCTGCATTTGAGAACGCGAACCGACCATTCGAATAACACGCGATGCACAAACAGACGTGCGTGCTGTGTTGGTTTGCGTGAACATGTAAAAATGTCGAACTAATGCAACAGGGGTGAAAAAAATGGGACTTGAAACCCTGCTTAGGCAGCTATCGATTGGCGCAAACGTCGAAGGACTCGACTGCGGCACTGCCGAACGTTGGCTGGCGTCATCCCCAGAACCTTGGCGACCTCTTCGGTCGAAAGTTGATCGACAACACACAGCCAAAAGGCTTGCCAAGTCTTGGGATCAACCTCGCGCTGCACGATCGCTGTCGCTTGCCCAATGGCACTTTCCGACGTCAATGAACCTCGCAACGAAGGATCCTGACTTGGTACGGTAGGGTCCAACGCGGCGCCGCCTGGCTCACGCATGGTCAGCGATGATGACGCTTCGGACTCAGAAGCATGGCTTCTGGGTTCTCCTTCAAGCGGTAGTTCCGCCAGTCGCATCGCAAAGCTTGAGCCTCCCACCGCAGGTTGTACGTCCCCTTGTCGCCGGCGATAGTCAGCAATCCTACGACGCACGATTTGGTGCAGCCACGCACGAAAGGCACCTGCCCCAGGCTGCGAGCGAAAACTCGCCAAGCCCCGCGCGACCGAGATCCATGCATCTTGGATCACATCCGAGGTAGCGAAATGATCGAGCCCTTGGCCGCGGCACCAACGCAACATCCTCGGTTCATACAACGTTACTAACTGTTGCCACGCCTCCGGTTCCGAACCGATCGCCGCTGCCAAAAGGGACCCGCGGGTTGGTAAGGAATCGGTCGATTTGGGCAGCGAATTCATAAGCAAACCCCCTAACGGCTCGTCGTGTCACACTCCCAACGACTCTCAGGTGTGCCCATGCATGGTATCGAAAAAGACCGGCAGAAAGAAGCTTACTGTGCGAAAATACACTCGAGGCCCCTTAAAATGAACATGATGACAGACACCGTAAACCGCAGTTCAACTCCTCGTTCCGAATGTCCTTCGCAAGACATCTTGCTCGAGTATCTCTTGGGCATGGCCGACGATTTCGTCAGCGTCAGCATCGATACGCATATCGCGACATGCGATCCGTGCAATCAGCGAATGACGGAACTCGAATCCATGCACGGCTCTTTGCTCCGCGAGACGCTGCAAGACCCCAGCCTCCACGACGCGTCCGACCCAGCTCCCGCGGAAGCCCAACAAGCTATCGATGCGGCGTGGCGGGCGCTCCAGCGGCGTCTTCGCGAGGATCTTTCCACAGGTGCATCGCCAGTATCCGTTGGCCAATATCGTATCCTCGAGCGTATCGGATGCGGCGGCATGGGGATTGTCTATCGCGCCGAGCATAGCCAATTGAAGAAGGTTGTCGCCCTCAAACTGATCCCGATCGAGTGGTCGCCTCCCCAAACTCTGCAACGCTTCGAACGCGAGATTCGTGCCGCTGGGCGACTGCAACATCCCGGCATCGTCACTGCCACCGATGCGGGCACGCAGTCCGGTATGCAGTACTTGGCCATGGAGTTTGTGGATGGACTCGATCTGGGCAAGCTCACTCGCAGCATCTCTCCGATCCCCACGGCGGATGCCTGCGAGATCGCTCGCCAGTTGTCTTTGGCTCTCGCCCATGCGCATCAGTTAGGCATCATTCATCGCGACATCAAGCCCTCCAACGTCATGCTCGATCGCGCGGGACAGGTCAAGCTGTTGGACTTTGGACTCGTCCACTTCCATCGATGGGATGGCCCTGTCGGTGAACTCACCACCGTCGGACAGTTTCTCGGCACCCTCGATTATATGGCGCCCGAACAAGCCGAACGAAGCGAAGTGGTCGATGCACGCAGCGATCTGTACTCGCTGGGTGCAACCTTGTTCAAACTGCTCACGGGCCAAACACCGCTAGCGATGACACCCCATCAATCGCCGATCGAAAAACTCAAGCGACTCAGCCAGCATCAACCGATCCAGCTTCAAACGCTCCGGCCCGATCTGCCATCGAAATTGTGCGACGTCGTCAATCGATTGCTGGCCACGCAACCCGACGCACGATTGCCAAGCGCGCTGCATGTTGCAGAGGCCCTGCAACCGTTCTGCGAATCGTCCGATCTCACGGGGCTCGCAACCCGCGGACTGCAGAGCGATAACGCTTGCATTATTGATGCAGTCAGGGAAGCCACCGCCATACGCCTTCCCAATCCACTGCCGAAATCCGGTCCTAGCGCTTCCACACCTCAATCAACTGCACGTCGCCCACCGCCTGTATGGGCCTGGATCGCACTCGCAGCGTTGCCTCTCTTCGGATTCTTCGGTTGGCGGATACTGCTGGAAAGCGATCAAGGCAATCTCGTCATCGAGTCCGCATCCGACACGACGAAGATCGAGATCAAGCGACGGGCAGGGGGTGCAACCCAAGAAATGCTCGTCGAGCCAGGAACACAGCTCACTCGTTTAAAAACCGGCGACTACGACATCACGATTCACGAAGGCTCCGACCAAGTCTCGATCGAACCGAAACGAGTGCAACTACGGCGCGGCGAAACGGTTATCGCTCGTATTGTTCAATCTACAAAGAATGAATCCCAATCCACACTATCGGGAACTATGGGAACTGGTTCTTCGGTGATCCCCAAGGCGCTTGAACGACTTAGCTTTTCCGGGGTGAGCCTCCCCGAGTCGGTAGAGACGACCCTCTTTAAGGGCAAACCCCTCATCGAATGGCTGCGAGTTTTGGAACGAGAGCGAGACGCTACCGCTTGGCGTGAAGCCTTTGATGCCCTTAACAGCGCCGAGCCGCAACTCATTCAATGCCTGGCGGAACCCATTCGATCCATAGGACTAAAGAACAATTTCTTTCGAGGTAACTGGTTCATTGCGGTCTTTACGCATGAAGAATTCGATCAATTCATGACGGAAGCAATGCAAGGCATGCCCCCGAAGGATTGCTTAGGGTACCTCGATAGGGTCCTGGGTTTATCCGACAGGAAAATGCGAGATGGAAAAGACTTTAAAGCAAGTCAGCTGACGAACACCTTGAGATTTGTCGAAGAACAAATCTCGCAGTCTGACCTGACGGAACTGCGGCAATACTTAGGCGACCTCCGACAACACTTGACCCCTCTGAAAGACCACACTATTCTCGCGCCATACCCTTGGCTGCAATTGTTGTATGAAGGAGTCCCTCAGCCAGTCTTTCTTGGAAGAGTGTCCGCAGAATCGATCAAAAGCATCGAAACTTTTCTTAGTAATCCCAAGTTGGACCTCGACAAATTCTTATTCTTGGCAGGGTCGATAGGCCAGCTTTCCAACTTGGCAGAGGATAAACTGGAAATCTTTCGCCTTCATGTCCGCAATCGACTCGACACCGAACTGCGTCGATGGGCTGAGTCGGGCGAAGTGCTTGGGGGATTCGGCATGGGGGTAAACATCATCTACCCGAGCAACGATGGAATCAGCTTTGGCGGAAACGATCTCAACAAAGTTGGCGGCCTCCGCGGCATGGGAGGCTTTGGTGGAAATGCTAACATCTCGCAAGCCGTTCTCCGCACTGAACGCGGACTGCAACTGCTGGCCTTGTGCTCTCGTATACCTCGGGAACAAAGACCACTCGAGGCAATCGATCAACTAGCGACGATGATGCGATCTGTCGCCGAGAACGAGATGGAGTCTGGGTCGTTGCGGGAAATTTCTTGGCACCAAGTCTACACGTTTAATAGTGAGTTCTTAGGGGAAGCCGTAATCCTTGGGGACCGCAAACTTTTTGACAACGAAAGAGGCGTGGGGAATCGCGAAATCACTGGGTACCGAAACCTCACTGAAACCGAAATTGCGAGAGGATTCCGTCGTTGGCTATCCCAGTTGCGATTTGGCGACATGGAGTCCCCCAATGACGTTGCGAAAGCGTTCTTGTTTGCATTGCAGAACCCCACAGAACGGGAACCCTTGACGTGGGTCATCGAAAGCGGCCGAGATCAGAAAGAAAAGATCGATCGTTTGCGGCAAGCACTGCCGGACTCGATCGTCGATCTCAAGCTAGACGTTCACTCCACCAAACAGAGTAACGAGGTTAACGTTCTACAAGGTGGTCTCATCCTAGGCGGCCCAGGCATGAGTGCTGGCCAAGAGTTCGTTGAAATCACTCTCAAACTCGAACCTGACGGATGGCGCGTCGCATCGTTCGAGTACGGCGCAAACCTCATCGAGTTCTAGCAATCGTTGATCTTGATGGTTTCTTTCAAAAATTCGCTGGTCGGAACCAATTTGGATTGCATTATCGGGACAACTTATGTCACGATTCGACAATCAGAAATACTCGGGTTTGCAACTCTGTCGGCAACTTCGATCACAATGAAAGACCTGCCAAAGACCATTAGGAAGCGGTTGCCAAATTATCCATTACCGGCGCTGCGACTCGCACGATTAGCCGTCGCTGTATCAGCTCAAGGCCAAGGAATCGGAAAGCAACTCTTGAAGGCTGTATTTAGAATCGCACATGAAGTGGCCGATCGCACTGGATGCGTTGCGCTGGTGGTCGACGCGAAACCTGCGGCGGTTGATTTCAATCAGCGCGATGGCTTTGAAGCCTTCGAGATCATCTCGGGCGCATTGGGGGATCGTCCAGCGCCACTCCCCATGATTTTGCCGTTGGGCTCCACCCCCCGGGAATAGGGCTGCTTCCTTCGTATGGCAAGGTTGCACGACAACGCCGATCGATCCGCTACCATGGAGAATGTGTCGGATCCAATTCCTGTTTGTCTCAAAGAAAGTGAGAAGTGCGACGATGGAAGAGAACAAAAATTCAGTGACGGTAGTCCTCATCGATTTCTCATGCATGCTGATCGCGAATGATCTGAGCGTCGATACAGCCCAAACGCTGATCGCTTTGGTTTCTGAGGATCCTGCGAATTGGGCTGAGGCGACGAGCATTTGGCCCCGATACCAAACACGGGCGGTCTGCGAGTCCATCGATAGCTTGCCGTTCGAGGCGACCGATCGTGACCGAGCGATGAGAGCGCTCGAAGAATCGGAAGCTTGGGTTGCGATCGATTTTCCAAACAAACGCGTCTTCAGCGGTAGTTTGTTCCTACCCATTGAGCGCGATGTCGTATTTGCGATGGAAGTCGATGATTTAGGCGACCATCACTGCCCGTTGAGCATTCATTTACCCCCTTGGTGGGAACTTCATGTAAGTGCAACACCCGACGCCGTTAACCAGCCACGTCAATCGCCAATCAACAAGCCGATAGTCGATCGCGATGTGCTGTATGGTGATGCTCTGCTCGAAGACATCGCCGCGAGGGTGCTCGCGGTCGTCGTCAGTGAAGAATGGAAGAACAGCGA
>CAIOHR010000114.1 GCA_903858115.1 uncultured Pirellula sp.
TAGCAACGACATCCGGCCTGCTTCTCAAGATAACGTGCAGGTGATTGGATAGAATCGCATACGCGAGCACATCTGCACCAAAAACCGATGCTAGCTTTTCGATCCGTTGTCGAATCCATTCCTTTCTGTAGGAATAGTCCGCCCCAGTGACGGAATCCACGCCACTGAGGTAAGCACGGCGAACACATCTCTGAACACAATGCAAAATGGCGATTTCCTGGGGTCGAAAGACCTCCGAACGTAATGGTCTAGGCATGTCAAATTTCTCCTTTTCCAAGATACTACCAGCTCCGCCTAAAAAGGCAAGTGCCTGGTACCGTACTTGATGAAGTAAATTCTCTTGGGGGCATTTGGTTTTCTGATCACTCGGTCGCAATCGTTCCATAAGCATCGGGTGTATGCGGCGATGGACTCATTTCAGATCGAGAAAAAGCCGGACGTGCCGGAACTGGATGAAATTTTGGCCAGGGTGGAGGGTTGGCTTCCATTTTCTTCATCTCCCACCAAGCTTTCCATTCCTCGCATTTTGCCGCCAATGCATCGCATCTCTGTTTTTGATTGGCGCATATCTGGATGCTTTGGTCGCGAACTTTCGCACCCAAATTTTGAACCCGCTGAGGAATGATGTTGGACGGTCGGGCTGCGTGGAGCCAACGCTTCAGAACTTCCTTGCGATCGTAAAGTTCGCAAGGCATTTCACCAACGGACTCACTACTTGAATTGTCACCAGCACAGCCATCCCCTGCGTTTCCTACCAAAGCCGTGCGAATCAACCCGTTGCCAATCAAGACAGGCTCACAGGAGTTGCTGCCGGGTTCTCTCACGACAAGACAGCCAGTTTGTGCAACTAGCATGAAGGCAATAAAAACGTAGCCAACTCTACCCAACACCGGCAGTTTCCTTGTGCGAGCTCACTTTCTTCACGACAACCATGACGTGAAGCATGGAAAAAAGCGTTCGTCGTAGTTAGATCGGCGTCGCAAGTCCTCGCAATTGAGAGAATTTTCCTGTTAGGAAAGATAGAGAAACTAGGGCGATTGAAGAAATTCTTTTTTGCTCCCTAACTTCGATTTCGACCGATCCAAACCGAACATGGGGCGTGTCGCAAAACGTATCGCGAAACGCTTCCCAAAAAGAAGCGACTAACGATTCCTCGTCCTGTGTCCCCCAGGAGGATAAGGTCGCTCTTTTGTTTGGCAGCAAACTGAACAATTCCATCTCCGACATGATCGGACTCGACAATGTGTGTAGCCGGACTGGCGGAAACAATCGATGCGAGCTTAGCCCCCCGCTCGAGTTCTTCCATCGCACGTGCTCTCAATGCGGATGTATCCAGCGTGATGGGAATATCCGAATAGATTTGTGCCGATCTAATGACACTGACGACATCGATATCTGTATTGGGCTGCCAGATAAATCGGCCTAACGTATCGATAGCATTTTTGCTCGGACGTGAATCATCGTAGGCATAGCAGACATTAAATCGTTTCTGATGTGCGAATGTATCCGTAAGACCAGGTCTCACGACGAGAACGGAACAGGCAGCATGCGTTGCTACAAAATCACTTACACTCCCAATAAGAATTCGATCAAACGTCGAGTGACCGACGGCCCCGATAACGAGCAGGTCCACTTCCTTCTCCGATGCCAGATTAGCCAACGTTTCACCAGGGTGCCCATCAAGTATGGTCGTCTTCACGGTCGCATCGGCTCCGTCAAACATCGCCTTGATTTTCCTGCATGTGGCGTCAAGTTGAGCCCTACTCGCGTTTAGATAGTTCTCCGTCGAACCGATAATCTCGACAGTACTATGAATGCCCGGTGCATAGTTCACCGCGACAATATTCAATTCAAGACGTTCGCCGTGCGGGAGCTTGGCTAAAAACCTAGCAGCATCTTCCGCGTGCTTCGAACCGTCGACTGCAATGACTACTTTCATATGAATCACCTCCATTTCTTTCTGTTGAGTTAACTACAATCCACGCAACTGGTGGTCCAGGGAAGAAGTTCGAGTCTTTCGCTGGGGATCTCTTTGCCACATTTTCCGCACACGCCGTACTTGCCATGTTCGATTCGATTCAAAGCTTGTCGGATTTGGTGGACTTCGTCTTTCGTCAGGTCCCCAATTCCGAGCCATGTCTCATCGTTCTCCATCTCCAAAGCGTTCTCTTCCCAGTCGCTATTGCCAGGATCGCCCAGCACATCTTCAATGTCTTTCTCTCGCTCCATCAAAGACTGAAGCTTGGACTCGAGTTTAGCCTTCAAGGCGGTATAGTTCTTCATGGAGAAAGCTCCTTTGAAACGAGAGGATAGTTGAAAAGGTCTTAGTTCACCCTTTGAATGCAATCCCTGTGCCGCAGTTGGATCTCGACATGCACTCCATGGAATCACCGCGAGTTTCAATCAGACTTCTCAATTCCCTTGCTGTTCAAGACGAACCATAGTGTGCCACCCTGTGCTATTGGGGTGACAATCGACCGCTCATGTGCCAAATTGACGCAGTCGGCAAGTTTGCTTTTCCGATAGGATGATTTAATTGAACTTTATTTGACCAACCGAAGAGCACAACCATGCAACCCCATCTATTTGATCGCAGACAAGCGATAGCAGCCGCAATGAGTACAGGAGTGTTTGCTGGCTTGTTAGGAGGCTCGACGGTAGCACGTGCCGTGGCTATGCAGATAGAAAAAGAACCAAACGCAGACGCGATCACTGCAAAACAAATTGCCGACTCTTGCTGGATTGCCGGAGTGACATGGACTGATGAGCAATGCGAGGAAGTGGCCACCGCTATCAACAAGAAGCTAAAGATGCTTCGTATCGCTCGAGAGAATCCACCCGTTGAAGATACGCCTATGCCCCTAGCATTTCTTCCCTCTTTCTTTGTGGCGAATACTACGCACCCAGAGACCATACTCCCGAATCAACCTTCTGTTCATTGGTCCGAAAACATTGAACTTCCTGAGTGGTCGTCGATAAAGGATGTTTTGAATTGGAGTATTCCTCAATTGGCAGTGGGGATACGAAAAGGGCGTTTCACCAGCGTCGAATTGACGGAGTTCTACGGGGAGCGACTGAAGAGTGTTAACGAAAAACTGCTCTGCGTCGTAACGATGAATCCGAATGCCATTGAGTCCGCGAAAATGCGTGACTCGGAACTCAAGCAGGGTAAAGATCGTGGCATTCTTCACGGGATTCCTTGGGGAGCTAAGGACATCATTTCGATCCAAGGTTTACCAACGAGCTGGGGCGTTGGAAGGTATGCGGATAGACAGTGGGCTGCAACAGCAACCGTGGCGAAGCGATTGGAGGATGCGGGTGCAGTGCTATTGGCCAAGTTAAGTGTAGGCACTCTCGCTTGGGGCGATGAGTGGCACCGCGGCAAGACTAAAAATCCTTGGAATCCAGAGCAAGGGAGTTCGGGATCCTCTGCGGGAAGTTCTTCGGCCGTTGCCGCGCGCGCTGTTCCGTTCGCATTGGGCACAGAAACTCTTGGGAGCATTGTGTCACCCACTCGGGTATGCGCTACCAGCGGATTGCGTCCTACCTTCGGAAGAGTGAGTCGCGCAGGATGCATGACTCTCGCATGGACGATGGATAAAGTCGGGCCTATCGCCAACCTTGTCGAAGACTGCGCCATCATCTTCCGAGAACTGCTGGGGGCTGATGGTTCGGATCCAACCGTAGTGGAACGTCCCTACGAATGGCCTGCGTCCATCGAGCTACGAGGGATGAAGATTGGGACTCCAGCAAGGTTGCGTCCCTCTGAGGAACAGTTCAAAGAATGGCTTTTGGAAAATGGTGCAGAGATGGTACCTATCGAGTTTCCGGCTGCACCTATGTCGCTGATGCTTGAAGCACTCAGCGCCGAAGCAGCCTCGGTCCATGAATCGCTTTTCCGCTCCGCAAAGGACGATCAAGAGCTAGGCAAATGGGGGCCTACTTTCCGTGAAGCCCAGTGGATCCGGGCGATTGATTACCTACATGGCGTTCGCTCTCGTGTCAAAATGATTCGTGAAACCGAAGACAGATTGCGGCAAGTGGATTTTCTCATTGGGGATGGTGATTTGGCTCGAATGAACCTTACCGGACATCCAAGCTTGGTCGTAGCATTCGGAAAAGAAAAGGAACGCAACAGACCAATGACCGTTGCCATGACGGGAAGAATGTTCTCCGAAGCTCAGCTTTTGGAGATCGGTCGATTGTTACAGCAATCAAATCCACCGGTGGTATTGGAATCGTAAAGGGAGACATGTTAGTCGTTTCGAATACTGAATTCTCGACTCAAACAGATGATACGGAACGTAGTCGCGTATCAGCAACTTTCCACAGCTAGGGATAGAATTGAAAATGCCAATGCCTGCACAGAATTCACCTTCGGTAGCGCTAAGGAATTCTGTGGGCTGAGTAGACATAAGTATAACTTGCGAAATCGCGAGCGCTGTTAAAAAATCATCGCGAAGCGGGAGGATCGAGCTGCCCCCAACGTTCCAGATAGATCTTGTACGCAGGATGTTTGTCTATTTGTTCGCGAAGCAGATTTTTCGCTCCTTCGGTTAGTGTGGCTTCCTGTTCCGCATTGATTCTTCCCATAACCAGCAGGGAACGCAGAAAAACAAAATAGGTATCCAGCACATCGCATCGGCAGTATTCGCTGATCTCGCTGAGTTTCCCTGCTTCGTATAGTTCATGAACCATCGCGCCTTGAACATCGATTTTTCCTGGTTTGTTGATTAGCTGGGCCGCAAGATTCAGGCCGCCTCGGAACCAACTGCTTCCGAAATTCGTAAGTATTTCATGCAAATCAAGATGAGAATGGATGTTGTAACGATTGCGAAATTGCTCGTACGATTTGTCGAACAGATTGAACCAAGATGGAATACTAACTCCGAAACGAAATGCGGATAACTCCATCAATGGGATGTCAAACGAGCGACCATTGAACGTGACCAATGTCGGTCGATTGTAGCGTTCCCATCCAACCCAAAAATGTTTGGTAATGATGGCAGGTCGATGATTCGGTTCATCCAAGGAAACGATCTCGACCAGACTATAATCTTCGCGTATCTTTGCAATCACTACGGCAACTGGCACATGGTACGTATATGGCACAAAGTCGCGACCACTCTCAGCCAAGAGTTCGAATCGGAATTTGCGAATGGCTTCTTTCGATGATAGGTTCGCACCTGGATACCGCGTCGCCGCTATGGATTCACCATCCGGAACACTCTCGACGTCAAATAACAGATATTTGATCTCGTTGGACGGCTGATTCATAGCGATCGTTGGGTAAGGGCTGTCTATCGAGCAATCGAACGATTCGGTGCCGCGAGTAATTGTTGAATTAGGGATTCGGAGGTTATACCATCACCGATAGCTCGATGGTTGACGACGATACGATGTCGCAACACAGGAACGGCAACGCGGAACAAATCTTCTTGGATAGGTGCGGTGCGGCCCATCAACAGCGACCTGGCTTTTGCTGCGAGAACTAAATTTTGACTTCCTCTCGGTCCAGCTCCAAACGCCACATAGTCACCGATTTGAGGACGAGAGGCCCCGGGCCGCGTTGCCCGGCAAAGCTCTACGGCCATCTCTAAAAGATGCTCGGGCAATGGGATGTTTCGAACAGCGTTTTGCAAGGCCAAGAAGGACTCTTTGCTTAACGGCGAAGATGCTGGAGCCAACTCCATGCCGGTGGTCATGCGAACGATATCTTTCTCCTCCTCCTTGTTTGGGTAGTCGACATGAATTTCCATCATGAACCGATCAAGTTGCGCTTCAGGAAGAGGATAAGTACCTTCTTGTTCGATGGGATTCTGAGTCGCGACCACCAAGAATGGTGATTCCAAATGGTGCGTGGCACCTCCTACCGTAACGTGCCTTTCCGCCATTGCTTCCAGGAGTGCGCTCTGGGTCTTGGGAGCTGCTCGATTGATCTCATCCGCGAGCAACAGATTGGTAAAAATCGGTCCGGCGCGGAATTGCATCACGTTGCTTCCGGACTGTGAGTCGCGCTGCAGCAACTCGTAACCCGTAATGTCGCTAGGCATTAGGTCCGGGGTAAACTGTACTCGATTGAATCTCCAATGAAATGCGTTTGCCAAACTCTTGACCATCAGCGTTTTCGCTAGGCCAGGCGCTCCTACCAACAACGCATGCGAACCTGAAAGGGCGCAAATCAGGAGATTGTCCAGCACATCGGCTTGGCCGACGATCGAGTTCTTCAGCAAACTTCGCAATTGCGAGATCTGCTCTAGTAACGTTTCAATGTTTAGAAGTTCGTCGGCTGGTATCGAGGTTGTCTCGGCTGGTATCGAGGTTGTCAAGGTGCATGCTTTCGGGGGTGGGGAACGCTAGGGGAATTTGGTCGGTCTCTTCTCGACAAACGACCGCATTCCTTCGCTCGCCGATTCGGTGCTACAAACGGTCGCCATGACCGCCGCTCCACTAATCAGGTGACTCCAGATCGGCTCACCAATCATTTCGTTGAGCAGTCGCTTTGTCATTTGAATAGACTCGGTCGAGGATTCGGCAATTTGAGTCGCTAGCTGATGCGATTTCGCCCATACCTGCTCCGACTCTACCAGATATTGCACCAGCCCCCACTGATAGGCTTGATCCGCAGTCACTGGATCCAAACCGAGCAAAATTCTGGATGCAACCGAAGCTCCTAGGCGAAACGACAAAAGAGGCGCGACCAACCCCGAAACCAATCCGATGCGAGACGCGCGCGAGGAGAATGTAGCCTTGGGTGTCGCCACAACAAGATCCGCACCCAACACCAGCCCCAGCCCACCGCCAAAGACAGGCCCATCTATGGCGGCGATGATCGGCTTGGGAAATCGAAGCATCGCTTCGATCAGTTCCTGCAACTCATTCGAAACTTCTTGCCATGCATCCAATGGGCTCTCGCTCTGTGTCACCTCATTCCATTGCTTGAGGTCGACTCCGGAACAAAAAGTTGCGCCAGAGGAAACCAAGATGACACATCGAACCGATTTCTCTCGATGAAAATCGTCCAAAGCTTCGCGAAGGTCCGCAACCATTTCTCGGGATATTGCGTTGTGCGTCTTGGGAACGTCGAGAACGATCGTTCCGCTCGGAGCACTCTTTTTAATTCGAATTCGCATTTTCCCTCGGACTGGTGGGACCCTCAAGAGGGCGTTGCATTGAGATGGATGGCACGAAAAATTTAAATCCCGCTCGCGGAGGGGATCTCGTAACCTTTACGATACTCTCGGGTAAGCATGGTATTCGCCTTTTCATTTCCCTTGAACGTTTCCGCAACGGAATCGAGTTCTAGGGATGGCCCAACCGCAATCTTGTAGGATTCCACCTTATTCTCTTTGAGGTGTTCAGCGGTTCGTTGCCATGCTTCCGAAACGTTCGATGGACCTTTGATGTTGGCCAATTTGGCTGCGACCTCACCGCCATCGACGATTTCTCCCAACTGTAGAGAGATATTACCGAGGTGGCAAAGGGCGCTCGAATAATGACCTTCTTCGACATCCGCATGGAGCAATTTATGATTGCGATTGCGAACCGCCAATTCAAAATTCTTGTAGTGAAACGCGTCGCTACCTCCATCGAATGTCTTGACGGTTTTACCATCCAAATCAAAGACCGTTCCTGATTGGTAAGACGTCATTACCAAGTAACCTTTGCTCCCCTCGACAATGATGCCGACCTTTGCACCTTTGTAGTCAGGAGTTGGCAACCCCCGAACCTCGAAAGAGAGTTGCTTCTTGCCGTAATCGTGAATTACCAATTGTGTGTTGGCTGTTTCACCCGCATCTTGGTAACCCAATCGTCCCCCGAGAGAGAACGTGCGATCACATAGCCTGCTTTCGTTCAGTGCCCAGCGACACAAATCCATCTGATGGATACCTTGGTTTCCAAGATCTCCGTTTCCGTACGGATACTGCCAATGCCAGTCGTAATGAAACCGAGGACGCGTCAGTGGCAAAATAGGTGCAGGGCCCGACCAAAGATCGAAGTCCACTTCCTTAGGAACCTCGTAGACGCCTTTGGCGCCGATTGATGGACGAGGCTTGTAGCACAATCCTCGCGCGACAGTCACTTCACCAATGCCTCCGGCGTGAATAAACTCCATCGCTTCTCGCATGCCCGGATTGGATCGACTCTGAGTTCCGGTTTGTACTATTCGGTTATACTTGCGAGCGGTCTGTACGAGACGTCGACCTTCGAGAACATTGTGTGAAACTGGCTTTTCGACATAAACATCTTTGCCTGCCTGTACTGCCCAAATCGCGCCTAAAGAGTGCCAATGATTTGGCGTCGCGATACTCACAGCGTTGATCGATTTATCTTCAAGCAGTTTTCGGACATCCTTGACCCAGACCGGTTTTTTCCCACCCTGTTTTTCGGCAACGGATTCGCAAGTCTTTTGCCCGGCCTTTTCATCGCAGTCGCAAATGTGGGTCACTGTGGTTCCGGATTTACCTGCAAACCCACCGACATGCGATTGTCCGCGACCACCAGCTCCGATGACCGCCACATGAATCTGTTCATTCGGACTGACCGACGGGGTGAAATTATCCTGTGCGTATGCAGAAGCGGAAAAACGACTTTGCGAAGCCAAGATGGCTGCAGTCGTAAGCATGGAACGTTCAAGAAATTCACGTCGCGAGGCGTTGTTGGATCGAGATGAAAACATGGTTTTACTCCTAAGTGAAGAGGCTGGGATAGGCTCATGATAAACGGAACTGGCAAAGTTTTCAGCTGGGTACGATGGCCAATACAAAGTTCGCGTCGATTTTTGAAGGAGATTACTCCCAGGAACCTGTGCGCCCTTGTTTCTTTTGGCTTTGGATCTTTTTGTTTTCCACCCGGCGGCGTTTTGAACCCGCGGTAGGGCGAGTCGGTTTTCGGATCGTCGGCGGTCTCATCGCCTCCAAAATCAGGTTACGCAGTCTTTCGCGACACGCTTGGATGTTGCGGGACTGTTCGCGATGAACTTGGCTAGTTATCTGGAGAATTCCGTCCTCCGTGATGCGTGATGCCGCCAAAGCCTTCAAGCGAACCATCGTTGTTGGGTATAATGCCGTCGAGGCAGCAACGTTCCAACACAGCGTCGCCTTCGAGTTGACTTTATTCACATTTTGGCCGCCCGGCCCCCCGCTCCTTGCGAACTGTATGTCCAATTCGCTGCTGGGTATGAATACTTGTTCGTTGATAACGAGATCTTCCATTGAATCCGAAACAGCCTTTCTTCAGCATCCCCACACAATTCTTTGCCGATACACATCTCATGTTTATTCGTTTTTTGATTTTGGCTATTTTTGCATTACCCACAACGTGCAACTCGGATCTTTTTGCTCAATCTAGGGCCATCGATACGACGAGTTCGGCGAAGACTCCAAGCCTGTGGACACGAACGGTGGGTGAAGATTGGCCTAGAATGCTGGGAGCTCAATACGACTCCACGTCGCGAGAAAAAGGAATTCGAAAAGAGTGGGGCAGTAAAGGTCTCGAAGTCGTTTGGGCTGCGAACACTGGCGAAGGGTATGGAAACGGAGTCGCCAGCCAAGGACGCTGGTTTCAGTTTGATCGATTCGGTTCCGCTGAGCGACTGTCGTGCCACCATGCGGAAACGGGCGAAGTCCTTTGGAAATGGGAAAAGCCTGTCGTCTATTCGGATGCCTATGGCTACAACAGTGGCCCTCGCTGTAGTCCTGTCGTCGATGATGACCGTGTCTATGTCTATGGAGTCAATGGAACTCTTGCATGCATTTCCGTGGCAGATGGAAAAACTATCTGGGAAACAAACACATCCGAGCAATTTCATGTCATACCTAGCTTTTTTGGAGTCGGTGCATCTCCGTTAGTCTATGGCGATCTTCTTTGGGTGATGGTGGGGGGAAGCCCTGAGTCGAAAAGTAGCCGATTCGCAACCATCAATGACTTGCCTTACGCCAAGCCAAATAACAGTGCGATGGTTGCTTTCGCAAAACGCACCGGCAGAGTCGTTCATCAAGTGGGAAATTATCTGGCGAGTTACTCTGCTCCTGTCGTTCGTCAAATCGATGGGAAGGATGTCTGTTTAGCATTTGTTCGCGAGGGACTCCTTACCTTCCATCCCAAGGATGGATCCAATCAGCAGTTTTCTCCTTGGCGAGCTTCTATTCTTGAGAGCGTCAATGCAGCTTCGCCAGTACTGATCGACAACAAAATACTGATAGGCGAAACTTACGAAAAGGGAGGCTGCTTGATTGAGCTCGCGGCCGGGAAACACAAACGTCTTTGGGCCGATGGCCTAACGCGTAAAGATCAAGCGATGAGACCACACTGGACCACGCCGCTCGTTGACGGGAATGACGTCTACGTGAGCAGCGGTAGGAACGAACCGGATACTGACCTGCGATGCGTAACCCTCGGTCCCTCTGATAACCCATCTGTATGGAACCCCTCGGTTCGATGGACGGTTCGCAATCGAGATCGAATGACTGGGTTGATGGTCGATGGTCATTTGGTCATGCTCGGAGAATCTGGAACGCTCCAATTACTGGCAGTCGACAACCGATCCTTCCGAGTTATTAGCGAGATGGATTTGGCAAACACGATCGATCCACGAGACAATGCGCCGTATATCCAAACTCCAAGCTGGGCACCGCCGGTTTTGTCACATGGCTTACTCTATGTCCGCGGCGCGAACAAAGTCATCTGCCTAAAGCTGATGGACAAATGAAGCCCCATTCCATGGGACGATAGCATTTATCCAAGTTGAAGTGTTCGTGGATAACATGACATCGACTCGCTCTGAACGCTAGCCTGGCGAGTTTGGTAGTGATCTGACAGCTTCGTTAAAAGAGGCACCTTCTAGGCAGCCTTGAACTGAACGTGGATGGCTGCATAAGCCCATCGAATCACCGTTTGCCAAATGTTCTCCGAATGATCCGAGAGCTTGACCGAACAGAGAATGCCAGGTGACGGAAGGCTGGGGCGATACTCGCGCGTCCATAGAGAACGTTGGAACGAATGCGGCTTGAGAGCGATACGAGCATGCAGTCGAGGTTTTTCTGTTTTGTACTCTTCTTTTCCATCTGCCGATTTGCTTTGAACCACCGGCAGCGGGCCTCCAAAAATGCCACCCATACTCGGGAATTCGACTGTGTCCGATGACCGAGGTAATACTTGGACAACTTCGCCAAGCCAAGCTTCCCCATTGGAGAGTGTTACATTGGCTGCAGTGCCGTGCGATCGAGAAATCACATCCCACTTGTCCTGTGGCAACGAAGCGTGGATCTCGAGTTGATCGGGTTCGACCACATAACCTATGGACCCACCTTCCTTGAGGAAATTGCCAACCAAGTTGTGAGACGAACGGATCATCAATACGCCGTCGCGTGGGGAATGGACAGTCAGAGTAGCCAGCTTCGCATTGAGGCTTTCGTATTTAAAACGCAGGGATGCGAGGTTGGCTTCTTCTGCTTGCAACTCGGACTCTTTTCGCTGAGCCCTGAGTGCATGGCATTTTTCCTCGCTCGATTCGACAAGCAATTTCGCATTATCGCATTCAAAGGTTAGGTCGGGATTCTTCATTCGTAGAATCTCATCTCCTGTGCGAACCCCTTGCCCATCATGTCGAAGAACTTCGACAACTAGACCTGGAGATTCCACTCGCAATTCAATCGGTTCTACAAAATCTACCGTGCCAGGCCAGTAAATCTGGAAGGGGGACGGAAGCAATCCGAGCAAACCGATCCCGATCATAATCAAGGAAGCACGCAGGCACTTCCGCCAAGACAATTGAGTGACAATCCAAGCAACAGACGGTTTGGGCCCAACCGTTGTACCAGACATTCGACGCAAAACATGCGGCATGACAAACCACAATGCGGCAAATGCGAGTACAACGACGATGCCAATACCATCCCAAGCGACCCATAGTCCCCAGGCTAGTGTTGTGAGCATGAGCATTCGCGAACACCAACTTGCGATACCATACGACAGCACGACAAGCGCTGACGAGTGACTTGGCGGGCATTCATAGAATGTTCTGAATAACAATTTCTTCACGGCTGCTTGCGCATCTTGCCAAAGATTGGGACGGCCAATCAAATCGGTCATGATGTAGTAGCCATCGAAACGCATCAATGGATTTCCATTGAATGCAACCGTCGAAATTGTTCCTAGGGTCACGATAGAAATGCACAAAAATCGCAAGACTGCCGATTCGAACCAGCAGGCCCCAACGACCGCCAAAGACGCGAACGTAACTTCGAAAAGGATTCCACTGGCGCTGATCAATATGCGAGACCAACGATTTTCAATCTGCCAAACACTAGGCGCATTCACAAAGGGTGAGGGAGTGAAGAACATGAAACCGAGTCCAGCACTTTCGGCTTTGGCCCCAAACCTGGCACATGCAACGGCATGTCCCAATTCATGAACACACTTTAACAGTAGCCATGCGAGCAGAAGCCACCATTGGCTTCCCGGCACAAACAGCCCAACACTTAGTTTGGTGAGGGATGATGCGTTGGCAATTGCGTGCGAAATCGCGACCACCCAAAGAACGATTGCAACAACCGCTGCTGGGATCGAGATCAATCCCTTCAGAGGGCGAACCCATTTGTCCAGGGTCTCGCCGTTGGTTAACTTAATACGAAAGAAACTTGGATCGAATAATTTCGGCGCGACCGGTGCGACAGGGCGACCTTCCTCACTTACAGGTGCGAAGCCTTCGATGGGGTTATCCGCGATTTTCTCAACGAGTCCAGAGTTGATCAACCCGGCCAGAACTTTTCGCACTTTCTCTGGATCGGCTGCCGCCAAGCGATTGCTATGTTGTTTTGCATTGAGGAACGCATCTGAAAACGTGCGTGACTCGTCGAATGCTGCGCAGAGTTCGTACTCAAGGCTTCCGAATCGCCAAAACTTGTCTCGGGTACCGTCTTGCGCGACGTACTGAATGCCACGCTTTGAAGACGTTACCGAGAATTGTACATCTGGCCGAAGCCTAAATTTGGTGTTATCGGTGGTCACTACGGTATCTTTCTATGTTGTTACCAAATCCACTGGTTCGCTAACCAGCGATAAGGTTTGAAGAACAACAGCCATCCAACACTTCGCCAGCCTGCTTCAATTTGAGCGGTTGCTTTCATTCCCGGTCGCAACTGCATGTTTGAATCTGCGATAACAACATCCGCGATAAATATCGTCTCTTGATCAATAATCGACGCTCGAGGTTCGATTCGTCCAATACTTCCATGAAACGACTTTCCGCCAGTAGCATCAGAACGAACAGCGACCTTATCTCCTACTTTAATCTGTCCCAGGTCTTGAGCGTTCAAATGCACTTCGACCGTCATCGACTCCATCTCTGCGATCTCAAAGAGATTTTGCCCCAGTGTCACGGGCATTCCGATGCTTCGCTTCCAGTCTCCCTGAACTACAGTGCCATCGGCAAGTGCTCGCACTTCTAGCCGACTGAGCTGGTCTTGGAGGCTTTCAATGCGTGTTTGCGCTCGACGAACTTCGACTTTCGCAATTCCCATCTCGCCAGCCGTACGCATCGCGATGGCCGTATCCAGCTTTTTCGTTGCACCCTCCAATTCAGCCTGTGCCGTCGAAAGGTCGCGGAGCATTTGTTCTCCGTCCAACTGTGCCAAAAGCTGCCCCTTCTCAACACGATCGCCTGGACGTACGTTGCACAATGCAATGTGCCCTGCGACGGGGCTGGCAATGTACTGTCGAACTTCAGGCTCGAACACACATTCACGTCTAGGATAGTAGGGTACAGGTAGAAGTAGTCCCAACAGCAATACAGCAACAGGTATTAGCAGTTTCTTCGGATTCGCCCGTGCCCATTCCATTCTCCCAGTCCAACGCAAGCTCCAGCGACATCGCTTGATCAAAAACCAATCATCGATCTCTCGCTTGAGGTACTGAACATCCCTACACTCTCGCGACTCACACTTCTTTTTGAAAACCGATAATCGACTACCCAATCCAGAACTGGTATCCATCACCAATACGGCAAAGCCGGACGACTGGGGCAGTTCTAGTGCAATGCATGTCAATGGTTTGTCAAAAGCTCTGCTCAATCGATTCATGCTCGCACATAACGATGCAGACTCTCCTGCAACGATTGGTCCTTTATCGACAATCGGTTCAACAGGTAAACCTGATATATCGGTCTCGATGGATTGTTCTTGATTGACAGGCTGCACCGAGCATAATGCGCCGCCCCTGAGAATGGCTTTCTTCGCGATGCTCGCAATCAAATCTCGATGAACTCGGAGCAGTGATGCATCCCAACCTATACAATCAAGGTCAAATATCTTGCCCCGTTTGTTGGTTACCAAAACAGCGATACGTTCGCCAAGGACGAGAGCCGCTTCGGATAGCCATGATTGCAGAAACTGCTTCGAATGGAGATCTCGCGACATGAAGGCGGGAAGTGCCCTCGATGGATCGACCTTCATAGAGTCACTTAGCGGTTGTTCGCGTCGAGGCCACGCGACCGAGGAGGCTAGTGAACTTATCCGGTCATGGGTTGCATCAAGGGTTCGTTCTAAATCTGTACCAGAATCATACAGTTTGGTAACTAAGCTATCAAACTCTGCGGTCATCGCCCGCAGATCATCTCCAGTCAGTACGCCACCCGCCGTCGCTCGCGCGGGTACGACGCACTCGTTTCGCTTTGGGTTGTGGGAAGTGGCGTTGTTCACCGGTATGTCCTTTAAGGATTTATGAGTTCGCAATTGGCAGCGCGAATGGAGTGGTCTGAGTTTTCGATGATAACCGTCAACTCGATCGTTCGGCCTGACGCATCGGCAAAGGGTGCTATGTATTCGATCTGCCCAGATACAACTACTAAGTTCGATAGGCGAATCTCGGCTGAAGTACGATCTCGGAATTTATCCGCCACCTGCTCCGATAGCATGAACGTTGCCCGAAGCTTTGAGATATCGAGTAGCTTTACGAAAGCGGGAGCGTTTCCAGCGATGTACTCCCCTTCCTTTTTATAGATTTCAACAGCGATCCCATCATGCGGAGCACGAATGGTCCGTTCGCTGAGAGCGATTTCCGCTTTCTCTAACCTAGCCTGAGATAATTGCTTAGCCTCCGTTTGGGTCTGAAACTTGGCTTCGGCAATTTTCAGATCTAGTTCAAACTTCTCTAGCTCTCGCGGACTTGCTTTCGATTGTTCCACCAGCGGTCGTGTCTGCTGCACACGACGCCTGCTAAATTCGACTTCTCGTCGCGCTGTTTCTAATGTACCAATGGAGAACGCATCTGCCTCCGCTTCTTTCAAGGCTGCACGCGGTTGTTCCGAATCCAGTCTGCCCAACGGCACTCCCGATTGAACGAACTCGCCACGTTTCACCAAGACTTCTTTAACGATTCCAAACTCGGCTGTAGCGACTTCCGTCGCACGAAACGGCGCTAAGCTTCCGAGCATATCAATCGATGCGGAAGTTCGTTGAATGACGGACTGACCATACAAAACGTGGCCGCTCTCTAAGGATGCAAACGTTAGTGTCAGTAGTATTGTACGGAGATTCATATTGGAGCCTGTTCACCTTTCCCTCATCCAGCACAACAATCCAGGATCAAAAAATGGGGAGCCTAGTTGTGCCGCGACAAACGAGATAAGCAACAATGTCATCCGAAACGTGCGCAGCAGTCCCAATCGTTGAAGTTTCTCAAAAAGTCCGTTCGGATTCTGCGGCTTAGGCTGAATAAACAGCCTGGAAGGAGGCAAGCAAAGGAAAGCCAACTCGAGTGCACTGCGAAAATATCGCTCCGGCCATAAACAGAAGCGGCACACTCTATTCCCACTCGGCCAAAACAATGCTTCGTCAATGCAAATAGATCGTTCAACGGAACTTGCGAAGCGATCCGACGCCGATGAAAGGCAGCCCGGAAACCTCCCTGCCGTACTCCAAGTACGGATCGCCAATGAATTTTAGCAAGCGTCGGTCTTTGAAGTAACTGCCTGCGTAAATGTAGACAGTCCAGATTCCCGTCAGGATTGCATGGTCCATCGTCATTTCGGGGGTAAACCAAATCAATCCGAGAAAACTCATATAGACAGGATGTCGCATGTATTTGAAAGCTCCAAGCTTCAAAAATTCACGCACCGGAGGTTTTTGTTGGATCAACCAATACCACCATTGAGTCACCCCTGTTTGGTAACCCATCCCAGTCAAATACAAGCTGTAGAACAATGCTAACCATGAACCGTAGAAACCAGTTAGCATGACCAGGTTCATCCAACCTGTGAATCGCCAAATCGCAATCTCGCTTCTTCCCCAAAAGTGGAAGGTCAACAAAAGAGTGATGCACGTTACGCAGCAATGCAAACACCCAAGCAATCCGCCAGGCATCCATCGCTTGATGATTCGCTGGGTAGGCGGAGCCAATAGGATGCTATGAGGGATACAGAATCCGATCGCAAGTACGCAATCGACAAGAATCCAATGCGCGTGGGGAGCAGAACCTCCATAACGCAGAAATAGAAACAAATAGACTACCGTTACGAGAAACAAAGCTTGCGTTCCAACACCAAAGGCAACACCTGCCCATCGCCCGAGTGCTATCGATCGAGAGTCGTGACCAACCCGTGACGATGCTGACCTAGCAGGTGCTACGCCAGCAGAAGCTAAACTATTCGACATTTCCCTTAAATCCCTTTTCTGCGACGAAGAAGCCGTATTCCATGGCTCCTGATTTATATGCATTCAAGATTGCATCGAAATGGTTCAAGAACAATGTGTGGTTCTTTCCCAACAGTCGAGCAAGATACCGAACACCCGTGCGTTCCACTCTCGCTTTGCAAATCTCCCAGGTTCGCTCCACTTGCCTGGTCCATATACCCGTGCTGACCATGCGAAGGCCTGCGTCCTCAAACCATTGAACGTAGTCAGACTGGCTCCCGAGCGACGGGCAAAACATGCCATCGCAGACTTGCTCTACTTGCTTTCGTTCATCCGCGTTGATAGGAGCCTCCTTTGCGAGCCACGCACAAAGCGCAAAACGGCCTCCAGGTTTTAACCAACTGGCTGCCTTCTTAAAAAAGGCAGGCTTGTCAAACAAATGCTCTGTACATTCTATGCTCCAAACATAGTCGGCCGAGTTGGATCCCAGCTCCACTTGCTCGGCATCTTTGCAAAGAAATTTCGGTGCCGGAGATACTCGATTCCATTTCGCGCTGGATGCAGCCCAGAGTCGCTGAACGGGGCTCAATGTCACACCCGTTACGTGGCACGATCGATGCTTGGCGAGCCATTGGCTGGAGCCACCCATACCGCAACCAATGTCGTAGACGACGCTTCCGGCTCGAATTTCAGCAAGGTTCGCAAGCTTATTGGTCAGTTGTACTTGAGCTACTTGGGAGGATTCGTTCTCTTCCCAATATCCATGATGAATATGGGGGCCCCAGAGCAACCGATAGAATAACGTGCTAATGTCATAGTGATTTCGTATGACCTCTTTCTTCACGGAAGTATGCTCAATCATCGACTTGGAACCACCCACAAATCTCCCAGAATAATAAGTTCATCTTTCACGCCAACCGCTCCCATCATCTTGCTAAATGGTTTGATACCGTAATCCGACTGCAAAATCTTGAAGGCCCCTCGTATGTGGTGCCAACCATCTTTTTCCTCTAGGTCACATCGAATCTGAATGTGCTTTTTTGTCTCATGGAGGACAAAATCCCCTTCAATCACGTATTCAGGGAGGTCTCGTTTGCTCTTTTTGTCACTAGAAACCAGAGTCGCATTCTCAAGTCGCGCTTCAGGAAAACGGTTCACGCTGAGAATCTCTTTACCTAGCATATTATCGTTCACCTTTTTTCGAGTCGCTTCGTCCGTTTCGCCTGATAGGCCAAGATACTTCCGGGCCGTAAGCGTATCGGCGTCAAATGACTTCATATCGAAGACCAGTGAAGATTTCTGTCCATTCGTGGTAAACAATTGTCCAGTTTTCAATTTGCCCTCGACCGCATGTTGGTGTCCAGCCAGACCAGACTTATCCACGAAGATAAAAACACGACTAAACTGAGTATTTACTTCGCCAGGTTTTGCGGCAACATTCGGGCTTTGAGAGGCAGGTTCCTGCGAAATGCCTCGATTCGCGAGAACCAGGCACACGATGCATGCGATAGATGCGCATTGAAAACAATTCATGAAGTTTCGGCTCACAGCGATTCCTTTCGTTCGATACAATGCAGCCATGATTGGTTGCATATCTTCCATTACAACTTAGTTCATAGCAAACGATAGGCCAAATCATCGCTGATTCGATTCTTCTCCGTTTGTCACGACTTTCGCTTGCTATCGCATTGCTGGCACTTCCCTTCGGTATTTTCGCCGTGGTGAATCTACCGATGGGCTCTGCTGGTGTTCACCAATGGCTTCCAGAAGGAAGATTAGAACGTCTAAGGTACGAAGCATTCGCGAAGAACTTTGGCACAGACCAAGTGGTGCTGATTTCTTGGGAGAAGTGCGCCATCGATGACCCGAGACTGGCCGCATTTCAAGAGCGTATCGTTCGTCTTCCAGAATACGCTTCGTGGTTCACAAAGCTGGAAGCTACTGATTCCGTTGTTGCTTCGCTCATGCAGCCACCCTTGAGACTGACCGAGGAAGAGGCCAAATCTAGACTGCGCGGTGTCCTCTGTGGAAACGATGATACTGCATGCGTTGTACTAGGTGTTACCGAGGAAGGGGTTCGGTCACATAAGAAAGTAGTCGATGCTATCCGAACGGTCTCGGATGAAGTCAGTGATTTAGGGCGAGAACAACTTCGAATGGTCGGGACCGTTTTCGAAGCCTACGCGGTGGATGAGGCAGCCGAGGCGAGCTTACAAAAGCTTGTCCTTCCGTCGTCAATCTTGGGGTTCGTATTGTCCGCGCTATGTCTTGGAAGTATTCGAGGCGCGTTGCTAGTCTTGATGATCGCGTCGTTTGGACAATTGATTGCGATAGGATTAGTTTTCTACACCGGCAACCAATTCAGCGCGGTTCTCATCGTGTTGCCAACGCTGGTTTTCATGCTGACGTTGTCAGGTGCCATCCATCTCGTGAACTATTTTTTCGAAGATCATACCGAACGTTTTCCTAGCATCAGCGATCGCGGCACCCGATCGATTGTGATCGGATGGCAACCATGCTTGCTTTCCAGCGCAACAACGATGCTCGGGATGGGATCCCTCGTGACTAGCCAGTTAGCACCGGTCCGTCAGTTCGGGATTTTCTCAGCAATAAGCCTAGGAGTTGCGACAGCGTTTTTGTTGTTGGTCTTCCCATCCGTGGCTAGTTGGATTTTTGGATCGAGCGGTTCGCGACTCGTGCCTTCCCACGGGGATCGATCCGTATCTACGGCATCGAGAGAACGCAATAAGTCATGGATATTTTTTCCAGTCTCATTGCAAATCGCTTACACGAATTGGGTCGGACGATGGTCTTCAGGGATCGTCGTTGTTAGCTTGCTGCTGATTGGCGGGACTTCTTGCGGACTCTACTACTTGCGATCGTCGACGAAGTTCTGCGATATGTTTCCGGAATCGAGCCGGACCAACTCCGATATGCGATGGTTCGAAGCTCACGTTGGCCCCATTGCCACGGTTGAAGTGCTAATCCATTTTCGCGATGGTTCTCGTGAAAGTCTCTTGAATCAAGTTCGCTGGATACAAGCGATTAACGAGTCGTTGGAAGAAAACCAAACCGTAGGTGGCGTTTTCTCGGTCGCGACTTTTGTTCCGAATTGGCCAAAAGGCTCCAACGTACGAGCGGCGGTCGTTCGTTCCGTTCTGAAAAACAGGATAGATTCCGGTTTGGAGGAATTTGCTTCAAAAGGGCTGGTGCATACGGACTCTGATGGAAGAACTTGGCGATTGATGGCCAAAGTATCCGCGGTCTCCAAAAGTAGTTATGGCGAGATGACCGAGTCTATCCGCAAGACCGTAATGGATACGATGCATTCTGAGCCAAACGGCACAATCCAAAAGCCCGACAATGCGGAGTTTACTGGACTATCACCCGTCATGAACGATACGCAAATTGCACTTCTTCAAGATTTGGGACTGAGCTTCCTTTCTGCATTCTTGTTGATCACTCCCGTCATGATGTGGATGGTTAGTAGTATTCGTGGTGGTTTGCTGATCATGCTTCCCAACATCTTCCCGGTGACCTTTGCCTTTGGCATGATGGGGTGGCTCGGATTATCTCTCGATATCGCTGGCATTCTTACAGCCAGCGTAGCGCTTGGGATTGCAGTAGATGACACGCTCCACTTCGTTTCGTGGTACAAACGCGAACTGGACGCAGGGCTTTCGCGTCTCGAAGCTGTGAAACAAACCTACGTTGCATGTGGAAATGCGATGCTACACACCACGATTATCTCTTGCTCAGCGATGATTCCATTTATATTTTCCGAATTCATTCCAACCGGTCAATTTGCGAAGTTGATGGTGGTAATGTTGGTTGGTGCTATCGTAGGGGATCTCGTGATGCTCCCAGCACTATTGCTGTCTCCGCTTGGCAAAGTAATCGCGTCACGAAACAAATCCGCTCAACCACTCAATGGTGCGGCATGAAGAATCGCCATATCGTACCGGAACTGATGGACGATCCGCAGCTAGACCATCACGAACACCAAAGGGCACTAGCTGGTTTGCGGCGCATCAATCGTTTGTGTGGTACCGGCCGACAAATTGCGAATTGCATCCGCTCGGCGTTTGACAAAAATCGCTGGGGAGAGATAAGAATTCTGGACCTGGGGTGCGGAAGCGGTGATGTCGCTTTAGACGTCACGGTTCGCCTGCAGCAGAAGCATAGAGTCTGCACGACGGGTTGGGATATGAGCCCGATCGCCATCGAAGCGGCCAATCGCAGTTTGTTGGCACACCATTTGCATTCTCAGTTGGTTCAAACAGTGACTTTTGAGCAACGAAACGCTTTAGTAGAGACCAACGCTTTGCAAGAGAGTGAGAATCCTCAGACTGAAACCCCTTCAAAACGATTTGACGTCGTCTATTGCACTTTATTTATGCATCACTTCGCCAACGAGCAATCGGTCGAGCTATTGAGGGCGATGAAGCGACTCTCGAAGGGGATTGTTATCGTGGACGATTTGAAACGAACACACCTTGGTTGGTGGCTCGCGAAAATGGGTTGTCATTTGCTTTCTCGATCGCCGGTAGTTCACTTCGATGGACCGCAGTCTGTTCGGGCCGCTTACACTGTCAATGAATTGCTTCGAGTCGCCGACGAAGCAGGACTGAAGGATGCAGAAATCAAGCATCATTGGCCTGAGAGATTTCTCTGTACCTGGAACGCCGTATGATCACGCCCGGAGGCCGAACCGTCCAAGAAGGTCGTCTACGCAACATCGAGGGGAAAGTCTTCGATCTGGTCATCGTGGGTGCCGGCGTCGCTGGTGCATCCGCTGCCATTCTCGCTTCGCAGCGCGGACTATCTGCTCTATTGGTGGAATCGCAATTTTTCCCTCGCGATAAAGTTTGCGGTGGATGCCTGAATCAACGCGCACAATGCTTTTTGCAAAGCATCGGACTTTACGACAATATCAAATCTGCTGGTGCGTTGGTTATCGATCGACTGCACGTTCAGATTAACAAATACTCTTCGCAATGGGATGTGCCATCCATGCTAAGCGTCCGGCGTTCAACGCTTGACCAGATGCTTGTCGATCATGCGGAGCATTGCGGCGCGACGTTTGTCGATGGAACACGAGCAAAGATTCAGTCGATCGACTCAGAGTCGAACAGCCAACACCGTGTTGTACTACTCAAGGGTACAAGCAACACAACAGAGCCTGTTTCTGTACTGGGCAAGAGGATCGTGGTTGCGTCAGGATTATCGCGATCTTCGCTTCCCATTTCCGAAGAGTGGCCCGCCTCTGTGATGGAAAATTCACGCATCGGATTGCATACGTTGATTCCTCGCGACGAGGTTCCGGAGTCGTTGGCGTCGAGCGTACTTGGGGATAAGCCTCTACTCCATATGTTGGTAGGCTCTGCTGGTTATCTAGGGATATGCGATACAGATGGAGGCTACGTAGATTTGGCGGCCGCGATGGATCCATCTGCTGTTCGCGTTGCAAAGGATGTTGGCGCGACGGTTCAGCAACTGCTTCGAGAATGTGGAGTGGACAGTGACTTTGTCCGAGATTTGAATTGGCAATCGACTCCCCATTTGACGAGACAGTCCGAATGTGTCGCAAAGCAGAATATTTTCTTGTTAGGGGATGCCACAGGGTACGTCGAGCCTTTTACTGGCGAGGGAATGTCCTGGGCCTTGAAGGGGGCAGAAGCTTTGGTGCCTTTGCTTTACCAAGCAAACCTTAGCTCTGATACAGAAACCGCAGAGAAAGAATGGAACTTATGGATAACCAAACATCGCAATCATCGGCAGCGGATCAGTCGCTGGGTTGCCCGACAGTCTCGCCAAGCCGAGCGAGCAAAGTGGGTCTTGAGGATGTGCGATTGGGTGCCACCCATCAGAAACCGGCTTTTGCATTCGATCATGACGTAGTCACACCAGTTCTATTTGCAGGAGCAACAGCAGTTCCGGAGCATTCGATCCTGCAATCGGATTCTGCGATCTTAGCACAATCGATTGGAATCACGCGACGCTGGCGCGATGCATTGCCTGCTTTGTACAAGAAGTCAGGTGTCGAGCGACGAGGCAGCGTGCTTCTCCAACAGGAGTCAGGCGAGCCCGAACTGCGGCAATCGTTTTATGCGAAAGCCAGCGACAGTCACCCCTCCGGACCGAGCACTGCCCAGCGCATGCAAGCCTATCGCGAATTTGCTGCACCATTGCTGACGAAGGCCTGTGAGCAAACGCTCGCGGTTTCCGGAATGGCAGCCCGACGAGTCACCCATCTTGTGACAGTCTCTTGTACTGGTTTCTCCGCTCCAGGAATTGATCATGAGTTGATCGAGAGACTGGGCTTGTCTCCATCGGTACAAAGGACGCATGTTGGTTTTATGGGGTGTCACGGATTGCTGAATGGGCTGCGCGTCGCGGGTGCGATTGCCAACGGTGACAGAAATGCGATCGTCCTAGTGGGCGCCGTGGAATTGTGCAGTATTCATCAGCAGTTTTCTGAGGATCCACAACAACTGGTGGCAAATGCGCTTTTCGCGGATGGCGCAGCAAGTTTTCTGGTGGCAGCCACTGATGATTCCGATCTACTCGAGCCTTCAAAGTATGCATGGAAACTGCGGTCTAGTTTCTCGTACAAGATTCCAAACACCAATCAGATGATGGGTTGGGAAATCGGCGACTATGGTTTTCGGATGTCGCTATCTCCCGAAGTTCCTGGCATCGTTGAAAGCGTACTGCGAGAAGCACTTGTTGGTTGGCTAGCGGAGAACGACCGAGATCTTTCGCATGTCAACGTATGGGCCGTACATCCTGGTGGACCGAGGATTATTGATGCTGTTGAATCTGCCCTGAGCCTCCAGCCTGCCAGTTTATCTGCTTCGCGTTCCGTGCTTCGAAACTACGGAAACATGTCGTCCCCGACGGTTGCATTCGTACTGAACGAATGCGTTCGGGTTGATTCTGAAATTGAGACGTGTGTCGTTCTCGGCTTCGGCCCAGGTCTCTCTGTCGAGGCAATGCTACTGACTCGTTCCTTTAGAAACATCGTTGACTAGTGAGGTCGCGAGACACGTTCCGTGTAGGACCAGTAGTTCGCTATTGCCTTGGCACCAGAAATGAAACTCTTACCATTGGCATGACCCGTCACGTAGGCTAATGCATCCATCGCGGGAGGCTTGTCCAAGATAAGTACAGGACATCCTTGATGCTTTTCTCCCAAAAGTTCTACGATGTCATTGCGTGGGCGGGGAAAATCAACATACCGAACATCCAACTTGTGTCTTAACTTCGGGAAGTAGGACAAGACGCCAGAGATCTGTGCGCAGTCGGGGCAGAAATAGGGAGCACCTGCTCCATCCATGAAGTCTTCCTTGAGTAAAAAGAGAATATCTCGTGCCATGCTTGAGTCCTCGTCGTATGTTGTGTTCGAATGATTGGGTAGATGACCAGAGCGATAAATCGCCTGCTTCCATAGCAAGTAGCTTACTCAATTTCAGAACGGCGGAAAACCATCTATCTCTGTCACACATGCCAAAGCTATGTTGACAATTGCGACTCTACCATGGTTGCGAGCATCCACAATTGAAACAATTGGCCCATGTGGAGCTCATCGATTCTTGGCAGTACCAAATTAGCTGCTGCGCCTTTTCGATTTTCGGACGCCAATTCTTCCTGCAACGCCTGTGTGTAGGAGCGCGGGGTCGTCGAGCTGGATTGGAACGTCAATGTGTCGAAACGCCATTGCTCGGTGAAGATGTTGACAATCGAATCACACGGATCTTCCGTCATGAGGGAATGAGCGACATAGTGTAACTCAGAACTATGGAAAGACGGTTTTTCTTGCCTAGTCTTGGATGTGTTCGCATTTTCCGCTGAAAATTGTTCATACCATTTTCCAAATGACAAAAGGGATTTACTCCAAAGACGGACGACTCTCCCACGTGCTCCCTTTTTTTGACGAAGCAATTGACTAAACGCTACCAATTGTAGTACCAAATTCTCTTTCGCTGCGACCGTTTTGAAATGTTGTGTCATGTATGTCGCACCAGCTAGCAACTCCATCACGTTGATACCCACGATTGCAGCCGGCAACAATCCTATCGGAGAAAAAAGGGAGAATGGCCCTTGAAGATTGGCAGGGACGGTAAACAAATCGCCCCCTAAGCTTGATAAGTTCTCGTCGTAGTGAGATTGTTTCTTCCAGGAGACAATTGCGGTGAGCTCTGCGAGTTTTTGCTGGTCGTCCGCAACGGACTTCGCGAGCGCCTTGGACAAATGGAAAAAAGCGGCATTTGTTTGCGCGATCCGTTGATTCTTATCGTTTGGGTCAGTCATCAACAACGCCCATCGATCGAATTCGTCCGCGACCACTTGTTCCTTATGGACTTCAAGCAGGTGCAATAAGCCCTGCAAAGAGTCGTTATCGAAACTGTCCCCTTCGAAATAGACCCGTGGCTTGCAACCTCGATCCGCGCGACTCAGCTCGTTCCAATAGGGTTGACAACATGAATCAGCCATCGCCTTGGCGCCAGTGCAAGCACTTCCGCACCCAAGGATCACAACCCGATCGACCAGGGAGTGCCATCGATTCGCCCGTTTGAAGACTCGGCCAAGCTGACTGTTCGTTCGAGACTGCGCATATTCGTGCAGGGAGCGTTCCGGGAATCCAATAAATGCGAACTCAAGCGTATCGTCACTCTTCGTCATTGACGAGAGTACGGAATGTCGAACCCCTTCCAAATCCGCAAAAGCCGTGTCGATCTGCGACTGCCGGATACCACTATTCAACAATATTTCCAAATACTCAAACCGAATGGGAAAAAGTGTGTTCTTCCTAAGCTTCATTCTCTCCGCACTTCGATTTCAAATGCTCTCACTTGTAAACGGAATCGAACGAACCGGGTCGCCGGCTCCTTTAACTGGATGATACAAGATAACCGGACCGGAGCGGGAATGATATCGATGTTTGCGGTTCATCGCAAACGGGGCATTTCATGATTTGATTATCCGACGAAAGCTCTTATCGGTTCGCATTTCAGTATATGCAAGCCTGACCTTGCCCCACAGGCAAAACCGATGCAATAACGTCCTGCCGTACAACTTGACCATATAGCTTCTCAATAGCCCATCCCATAAGGTCAATTGCCGCGAGACATCCAGCGGCCGTACCAATGTTTCCATGTGTGACCAGATGCTTCGTAGTCTCAACCTCAACGCCAAAGCCTCTCAGTTCCTCAATGGCCGTGGGATATGTGGTCGCAGACATCCCCTCCAAAATGCCCAACGCAGCGAGAATCAAGGCACCTGAGCACATGGAACAAATGATTTGATTGTTTGGATCAAGTCGTAATTGCTTCAAGAAATGCTCATCTTTGATCAGATCGCGAGTACCCGGCCCGCTAGAGAAATAGACGATATCAGCATGATTGCACTCTTCGACACCGCCGTGCATCGGCAACTCAAGACCGCAAACCGATCTGTGTTTTGGCGATGGTCCGACAATTCTGACGCTAAATTCTTTATCTCGAAAACGAACTCGATTCAATAGGTCCCAGGGCAAAAACACGTCGACATCAGTGAATCGATCAAAGGCGACAATCACGGCTTTCATTTTGTAGTCTTTCACGCGGGCGACTTAGTTTATCTGTTTCGCTGAGTATAACGTTCCTAAGTTCATTTTGCTCATAGCGAAATCAGATGCAAGGCATACTGGAGCCTTTACTTCTGCGGGGCTGGCGCGGCGACCTGCTATAAAACGGCTCGGGCTTCAAAAGTTCAGCGTAGCCTCTTCGTCTTCGCCTGCTGGGCTGGAGGCCTTCTGTGAGTTATCATTAGATGTCTCTTTCCTGCTATCGACTACCACTCGGTTGCATTGACCTGCCGCAATAAGCTGCCTACCTATGAATGAAAATCTGGATCAATCGCGCCGCCGTTTTCTTGAGCATATGTCCACTGGATTGACAGGGGTGGCACTTTCCAGTCTGCTCAGCCGAGAACTACAGGCCATCCCTTTAGGACAAACGAATCCTCCACCGAAGGCGAAACAAGTTCTTCAGATCTTTTGCCCGGGAGCAGCATCACATGTCGATTTGTGGGACCACAAACCATTGCTCGACAAATTCGATGGTACGCCGATGCCGGGGGAAGCTGAAGTCACGTTCCAAGGGAAGAACGGTAACTTGATGAAATCCCCCTGGCCATTCATCACCGCAGGAGAAAGCGGGAAGAAGATCTCCTCGCTTTTGCCCAACATGGCAAAACATGTCGATGACATGGCCTTTATTCACAGCATGAGTTCTCGTACGAATACGCATGGACCAGGATGCATCTTCATGAACTCCTGTTTCACGCGAGATGGATTTCCAAGCGCGGGGTCCTGGATCAGTTACGCGATGGGGTCGATCAACGAGAACTTGCCCACCTACGTGTCGATCCAAGATATACGCGGTGAACCACCCAACGGAAAAGCCAATTGGGGCAATGGCTTCCTACCAGCGCAATTCCAAGGAGTCTCGATGGCTGCACAGCAACCGCTTCGCAATCTGACTCGCCCAACATCGATTGGCCCCGATGCAGAGATGGCAACTCGCGACTTCTTAAAGTTCATCAACACGGAACACGCTGCGCTGCACCCAGGTAACGATGAATTGCAAGCGAGACTGTCGTCGTATGAATTGGCTGCCAAGATGCAAACGGCTGCACCCGAGGTTAGCGATCTGTCCAAAGAGCCAAACCATATCCTCGACATGTACGGTGCGAACGATAGCAATAAACTGAAGGCTGCGTATGCTCGCAACTGCCTTTTGTCGAGACGATTGCTGGAGAATGGTGTGCGATTCGTCAGTCTATATTGTGCTTCTCGCGCTAGCGCTGTCGACGGATTGCTCAATTGGGATGCCCACAAAACACTTAAGTCGGATTACGAGCGACATTGCCCGATCTTTGACCAGCCTACCGGAGCGTTGCTAAGCGACATGAAACAACGTGGTATGTTGGAAGACGTGCTTGTGGTTTGGTGTACGGAATTCGGTCGTATGCCGACTCACCAAGAAGGGACGAGTGGACGCGATCATAACCCAGATGCATTCACCACTTGGATGATGGGGGCTGGGATTCGAGGCGGAGTCAGCTACGGTGAAACAGACGACTTCGGACGCCGCGCGGCAGTCGACATCACGAGTGTCTATGACTTTTATGCGACGATGCTCCATTTGCTTGGTCTCGATCACACGAAGCTGACATATTACCACAACGGAGCCAATCGTCGTTTGACCGATGTTCATGGCCACATTCTGAAATCCATTTTGAATTGAACGACATCCAACATGCAACTTCCGAAAAAATCGAATTCGTCCAAGCGTTGCTGGCCCGTGAGGTGCTTTTACCCCTTGACACTCTTCGTTCTACTCTTTGCACCGATGCCCAGCATGTTGGCTGCCGATGGAATTGCGTTTTTTGAACAGAAGATCCGTCCGGCTCTCATTGAACATTGCTATGAGTGCCACAGCCTTGCCACCGAAAAGCTGAAGGGAAATCTACTTCTTGACTCGAAGGCTGGGATAGAGAAAGGAGGCGATAGTGGCGAAACGCTGATCCGTCCCGGGGATCCCGATGGCAGCTATCTCCTTCGTGTTATGAAGCATCTTGAGGATGGCATGGAGATGCCGCCGAACAAGCCGAAACTGCCGGACGCAGTCATTGCGGATTTTACGTCGTGGATCAACATGGGTGCCCCCGACCCGCGAACCGGTGTTGTACTAGAAGCGAAGAGAGCAGACAAATCGTGGTGGTCTTTGCAACCGGTGGGGACAGAATTCGCTCATGAAAAAATCGATGACTTTATCTCCGCCAAGTGGTCCGAGAAGAATTTGGCTGGCAATCCACCCGCCGATGCGCGATCGCTCATTCGGCGCATGACGTACGATGTGATCGGACTACCACCGTCCTATGAAGAAATTGTGGCGTTTGAGAGCGAATATCAAAAGAGCCCGCAAGCAGCGGTTGCTGATTTGGTAGATCGATTACTCGCCTCGCCTCGTTATGGGGAACGATGGGGAAGGCATTGGCTCGATGTGATTCGGTTTGGGGAGAGCCATGGCTTTGAGCGAAATGTTATCGTGGATGATTTGTGGCCGTTTCGCGACTACGTAATCCAATCGATCAACGACGACAAGTCGTTTCAACAGTTGATGATCGAGCATCTGGCTGGGGATGTGATTGGAAAGGACGATCCGTCGGTCGAGGTCGGCACGGCATTTCTTGTCGCGGGCCCTTATGACGATGTCGGCAATCAAGACGCCGTAGCCAAGGCGAATATACGCGCTGCCACTTTGGACGATGTGATCACGGCTACGAGTGGTGCCTTTTTGGGATTAACCATCAACTGTGCTCGTTGTCATCATCATAAATTCGATCCGATACCCGCTGAAGACTACTATCGTATGTTGGCCGCGTTCGAAGGTGTGACGCATGCACGCCGGAGCATTGCGACCCAAGCGGAGAGAAGGGCTCTTGAAGAAGCCATGAAGCCTCACAATGAAGAACTGAAGCAGTTGGAGTCAGAAAAAGGAAAGCTTGAAGCCGCGATCGAGGTGCGTGCCAAAGCTGTTTCCGAACAGACCAAAGCGACACGTCCCAAGATCGATCTACATGGAACAGACGAGTCCTTTGACGCTGTCGAAGCGAAGTATCTGAAATTTATCATTCACGGACTGACGAGCGACTATCAAGATGGTGTGAAGGGCAAAAGGCGAGGTGGCCAAGGAGGAAAGCTTACTGAGTTTCGAGTATGGAGTGCAGACCAGCCTGAACGCAATGTTGCATTAGCGACGCATGGGACAATCGCTACAGGAGCCAAGTCGGCGACGGCTGAAGATTTCCCTGAAGCGTATGGTCCTCAATATTGTATCGATGACGCGCTTGGTGAAGCGTGGTTCATCGGTTCTCCTTCCGAGTTGTTACTCACTTTTCCAAAAGTAGAAAAGATTCAAAGAATTACGTTCCTTAACGCGAGAGGGGATCGCAGTATCGATGATAGCAAAGTGAGAGGCTCGACACCTTGCGAATACGAAGTGCAGGTCTCTGTCGACGGAAAGCAATGGACGACTGTTGCATCCGATGAAGGTCGCGAGCCATGGACTCCCGCGCATGGAATCGCAAAGGCTCGCCGAGCTATGGAGACAGTCGAGGAAGACAAGCAGCTCGCGGATTTCGATAAACAGATCCAAAAGATTCGTGCCGCGATTGCTAAAGTTCCAAAGCTACCTCAAGTGTGGGCAGGTACTTTTGCGACACCGAAGGAGCCGACCTTTGTTCGTAAGGGAGGCGATCCGATGAAATTGGGGGAGCCAATCGCACCGTCTAGTTTGCAGGTTCTTAGCAGAATACCGATCTCCTTTGAATTGAAACAGAATGCAGACGAGGGTGAAAGACGTCTCGCATTGGCAAAATGGATTACCCACGATAGCAATCCACTTACACCGCGAGTGTTAGCGAATCGCGTTTGGCAATACCATTTTGGAACAGGCATCGTGGATAGCCCGAGCGACTTTGGCTATTTGGGAAGCAAACCAACGCACCCGGAGTTGCTAGATTATCTTGCTAGCCGTTTGATCAAGAACGGATGGAAGATCAAATCGCTTCATCGCGAGATCCTTTTATCCAAGGTCTATCAGCAAAGTGCTGCCTACCATGAAGACTTTGCAAAACAGGACAAAGATTCGAGGTTATTGTGGCGTTTTCCGCCGCGTCGGCTTTCGGCGGAGGAGTTACGCGACACGATATTGACCGTCGCGGGCAAGATGCGGTTGGAACCGATGGGTGGGCCAGGATTCCGTTTATACAAGTTTACGCAGAATAACGTTTGCACCTATTTTCCGCTCGACGTTCACGGACCAGAGACATACCGACGATCCGTTTATCATCAAAATGCGAGAGCGAGCATCGTCGACGTACTCAGTGATTTTGATTTGCCGGACAATGCGTTTGCGGCACCGAAACGAGCCAATACGACGACACCGTTGCAAGCGTTAACAATGCTGAACCATAGCTTTACCTTGGATATGGCAAAGGCGATTGGCGATCGTATTGCCGGCGACAAAGACAAAGCATTGGAGCTTGGTGTGGCGATCACCAAGGCCTACCGAATTGTTTTTCAGCGCGATCCTTCTCCTGAGGAAATAGTGGCTGCGAGTCCGTTGATAGAAAAGCATGGCATCGAAGTATTTTGTCGCGCGTTGCTCAACGCGAACGAACTACTTTACATAGAATAGCTGAAGTGGTGGCTCGCAATTACGCAGAGTGATTTGACACAGCCGACAAAAGTAGCAGGCACATGGAATCATGAAAAACAATCAACGATTTTCTCGCAGAAATGCACTTACCGCAGGTACGGTTGCCGCAACAGCCTTTGCATTTCCTGCAATTGTTCGCGCTCGCAATTTGAATAGTAAATTGCGAATTGCCGTTGTTGGCATGGGCGGCAGAGCCAATTCGCATACGAGCAGTCTAGCGGAATTAGAGAAGGATACTTCTTTGAATATTGAGCTTGGTGGCGTTTGCGATTGTGACCAGAAAAAAACAGCAAACGCCATTCGCGCGTGCCGGGAAAAAACAGGCCATGAGGTTACAGGTTACGACGATTTACGGCGATTGTTAGACGATAAATCGATCGACGCGGTAACCTATGCTACGCCCAATCATTGGCATGCGTTGGGGGTTATTTGGGGATGCCAAGCAGGGAAAGATGTCTACGTGGAAAAGCCTGGATCTCACAACATCTTCGAAGGCAGGAAGATGGTAGAAGCGGCTCGCAAATACGATCGGATCGTTCAACACGGAACGCAATGTCGATCTTCGCAAAACATCGTCGACGGGATGAAACATCTGCACGATGGTCTGATCGGAGAAGTCTATTTTGGCCGTGGGATAGCATACAAGATACGGCGCAATCATGGAAAAAATGAGACTCGGCCTGCGCCTGACAATCTACAGTGGGATGCTTTTTGTGGCCCCGCTCCTTTTCATCCATACAGTACATTTCACCAAACAAAGTGGCATTGGATTTGGGATTTCGGCAACGGGGAAATTGGCAATCAAGGAGTCCATCAAATGGATCTGTTGCGTTGGGGGATGAAAATCGATCAACACCCTACGACCGTTTCCGCGATGGGGACGAACTATATCCAAGAAAATTTATTCAGAAGTGATGCGGAAACCCCAGGTTTGCTCTCTTCGATGTTGAAGTGGCCCGATGGAAAGATGATTACTTTTGAAGTTCGAGATTGGTACACGAATGCGGAGGCTGGATTTCGTGATCAGTATCCTTTCGTGCAAAAGGATTTCCCGGTAGGGGCGATCTTCCTTGGGACGAAAGGAACCATGGTCTTTCCAGACTATTCAAGCTACTACTCCTTCTTGGGAGACAAGAGAGAGCCTGGACCTTCTGCGTATCAGCCTGGTAGTCCGATCTCCGATACACCGCACTTTCGAAACTGGATATCCGCAGTTCGTTCTAGGAATCGAGCAATTCTAACGGCTGACATTCTGGAGGGGCATATGTCCTCTGCGCTGTGCCACCTTTCGAACATTGCTTATCGAGTCGATGAAACGTTGCACTTTGATGCAATGGAGGAGCAGTTCAAGGGGAATGAAAAAGCATCGGCTCTTGTATCGCGACCAGCGAGGCCACCGTACGACGTGCCTGCAACGGTGTAGTGACTCATCCACTGTGTATTGACTCGTGAGGGAATCAAAGGCGATAGAAATGAGTCGTCTTTGCGATGGTGACGATGACGTTTTTGATTTCTTTGTAGATAGTGAATTGTGGACCGGCAGGGACATATACTACGTTTCTCTCGCGTCGCGCGATTACATTTTCGGCGATGATGGCACGCAACATCCATGCAGCCATAGATTCGTTTTCACAAACAACACCGACCCAACCTAACGACTCGCATTCAACGGTTTCTAAACCTGACACGAGGGATATACCTCGGCAAATCTCTGCGACAACCATGTGATATGCGTCTCTATCACTGTCGATATCGATTCGATCAACAGGTTCTAGGAGACGTCCTCGGTGAGGCGGCCCGCCGGCGATTCCTAAATCGCAAAAGCTAGTCCATATCTTGTCCCAAGGGACTTTACCGTCCGGAGCGAGTTGAACACTAGCCGACCCCATCGAATCGGTTTGAATCTCGTCGGCACGCCCTCGATACGCGACGGGCAGCAAAGCGTTGATGCGTCTCATGAATTCTTCGTGCCCGCGATCGATTGAAGCCAATTCAGTCGGCAAAGGGGATGTGTACTCGAACGCCCCCAGATACTTATTCACCAACAACGGCACGATCCTCTTGAGAGGGAAGACCTGGTCGAAGCCCTTGGAGCCACAAATACCGTTACATACGAGAACAATACGATCCGTATCCGCCTCATCGGATCGCGAATGGAGATCCAGTAATTCTCCCCATGGGATTTCCGCAAAGAAATCAGTCTGGCGGTTTACGGGATTCGATTCCTGAACAGCAAAATCTGCGTGAACACCAAGTCTTCGCAGTTCCCAGACAAGTTCTGTAATCTGTTTTCTTTGCAAAGTGAAGATCCCTGGGTTCATTCGATCCACTACGTCGACGGGGTGCCTTGTGACGATGAGCCATGGCCCCATGGACTTTTCGAGGTCGCTTGAAACAAGAAACTCCGCCCAGTCGGAACTATCCCATCGTTGTGCAAGAAACAAGGGTGGGTTGCTAGGTGCATCAGCGTCGAGTTGATTCCACAGTCTCGCAACATCGATAAGTGCCGATGCTTGTTCGGCGCAATCCACAGTGATTAGAACAACACGTTGGGAATTTCTTTTGCAACAAAAAGTCCAATGCGAACGCACGACTTGTTCTAGTTCCTCGATGGGGAGGGACATGTCTACGAGCAGCACTGGCGATTCCAAGCGATTTTGGAGATCGAGACGCACTTCGAGCCAGCGATCGTTTGGGATCCGAAAGGGTGGATTGTATGCGAGGAGGATGGAATCCACAGGGAATGACAACGTATGGGAATAGTGAAGTTCGAAGGATGAATAAAGATCCCAACGGTCAGTTGTTGGGATTCCATTCAGGGAATTTTTCCAATTGCGTTTTGAGAGCGAGTCGAGCGCGATTCAGTCGAGAGCGTACGGTACCGATGGAAATGGAAAGGACCTCCGCAATTTCTTCGTAAGCCATATCCTCCATTTCGCGAAGGACCAAGATGGATCGATGGTCTTCGGTGAGCAAGGCTAGGGCGCGGTGCACGAGTGCGATATCTTCGCTTCGGGACATACGGATTTCAGGAGCATCACCGTGGAACTCGGGTTCCAGTCCAACCGTCTCTCTGCTTTCGTCGAGAGAAACGTTCCCCTTTTTTCTACGTCGTTTCGCAAGTGCAAAGTTAAAAGCGATTCGGTAGAGCCATGTAAAGAATCGGCTATTTTGCTGGAATGTATCGAGCTTCAGATACGCTTGGATGAACGCTTCTTGGACAACATCTTCGGCTTCATCTGCATTGCCAACGACACTGATCATCGCGGTGTATAGTCGATCTTGGTAACGAACGACCAATACCTCAAACGAGCCGTTGTTTCCGGCGAGCGCTGACTGGATCAGTTCTTCTTCGTCGTTCACAGAGGGGCCACCGGGTTCATTCGTAACGCAGAGCATCGATCGGGTCTAAGCGACTGGCACGCCAGGCTGGATAAAATCCAAACCCGACACCCACTGCTGCTGAGAATAACAAGCTAGCGATGGCTGCCCAGTGGCTGATAACGATTGGCCAATCTCTTCCGGACGAAACCGTATTGATTGCAACGGTTAAAGAGACTGAACCGCCAATACCGAGGATAACTCCGATCGCGCCGCCGACGACGGACAGCACCATCGACTCGACGAGAAATTGGAGCAAGATGTCATTTGGTCGCGCACCGACAGCCATACGGATCCCAATTTCTCGGGTGCGTTCGGTGACCGATACGAGCATGATGTTCATGATCCCGACTCCGCCGACAACCAGCGAGATGCCAGCAATGGAAGCGAGCATCAGGGTGAGAGTCGCGGTGACCAAGCTAAAGGCTCCAGCAATTTCGGTGGTATTGGCAACTTCGAAATCTGGTTGTTCCCCCATTCCGATACGATGCCGGTCCATTAATAGCGAATCGATTTCTTGTTCTGCCGATCCCATCAGCTCCGTCGCACGTGCCGAAACGAGGGCGACATCGACGTTGTTGAAGTTGCTACCTTGGAGCCGTTTTCGAACAGTAGCGTATGGCATCAGCACAACATCGTCTTGATCATCTCCGACGATGTTTGCCCCTTTGGTGCTAAGAACCCCCACGATTTCAAAAGGTATATTCTTTATCCGGATCGACTTGCCGATGGGATTCGTTGTTTGAAAGAGCTTTTTGACGATGGTTTGCCCGACAACGCAAACTTTGTTCGAGTTGTTGATATCACTTTCAGTGAAAAAGTCCCCTAATCGCATGTCCCAGTTGCGAACTTGAAGGTAATCCGCTCCGACGCCTTGCAACTCTCGAGGCCTACAATTGTTGTTTCCGTAAATGACTTGTCCTGCTGCGCCGACGATGGGTGTGGCAGCCAGAACACTGGGACATTCTTTTCCGATGGCAGCGATGTCGGAAGCCGTTAAGGTTGGTATTTGGCCTTGCCTGGCCCCGCGTCGGTTGGCGGGAGCGACGACAATAACATTTGTGCCCAGATTTCGAAATTCTCCCTGAACAAGTTCGCTCGCAGAAGTTCCAATGGAAACCATGGCCGTGACAGCAGCAATTCCGATAACGACTCCTAAAATTGTCAAACCGGCTCGGAGTTTGTTTTTCGCAAGCGCTCGGGTGGCGATTCGGAACGTGCTGGAAATGTTCATTTATCAGGGAAAATGCAAGGTTTGATGGTTTTCGGGAGATTTTTAACGGGTCGGGCCTTATTCTAGACGCAGGGGCTACCAAATTGCCGTTGCAAAGATCGAAAATTTCTCTAGGATTCTTTTTCTTAAGGAATGAGTACTAGAAGTTGAATCAGCAGACGACGTGGATGCTGAAAGAACCCGGAAAAATTGGTTGGCGAATGACCGTTAGCAAAGAACGAAAAGAAGAACTGATTAAGACGTTTCAATGCTCTGAGAGCGACAATGGATCTGCCGATGTGCAGATTGCTTTGCTGACAGAGCGTATCAACGGAATGACAGCACACATGCGTCTTGCTCCTCGGGATTACTCGAGCAGACGCGGTTTGCTCCGTATGGTTAGCAAACGCAGATCGCTTCTAGATTATGTACGAAAACATAATCCACAGCGATATCTTGAGATCATTGGCAGATTGAATATTCGCAAGTAGTGCGGAAGTGAGGGGCTGGTTTTACCAGCCCTTTTTTGTTTGTCGGAATCAAAAATTTTGTTTGTAGGATGCGACAGTTTGTTTGTCGGATACGAGAATGGGTCTTTTTTTCGTATGGTAGAGTTTGAGTCTGAGAGCGATTGCTTTCAGTCGCAATGTTTGTCTTGCCCAGGGTTTGTTTATCTCATCCAGGGGTTAGTTTGTCTCGCCCAGGGGTTAGGCGTTGCTTCTAGTTTGGTTTCTAGTGCCATTCCACTAGTGGATGTGTAGACGCTGGTTTTCGCTTAGGACAACTGATTTTGTCCAACTAGCGGACGAGCTTTTTTGGATTTGCGTCGTGGCCCTCTTGAATGCCAGATGCGTTTGTTATCGGAAGGAAAAGATTAAGTGGTAAAGATTCGTGTAGAAAAGCAAATTGGAGATTCCGTTCTATCTTTTGAAACGGGAGAGCTCGCAAAGCAGGCTACCTCTAGCGTACTGTGTCAGTACGGAGACACCGTAGTATTGATAGCGACCGCGACTGGTCCATCGCGACCGGGAACAGACTTTTTTCCGTTGACGTGTGATTATCGTGAACGATTCGCTGCTGCTGGAAAGTTTCCAGGCGGATTCCTCAAGAGAGAGACGAGACCAACGACGAAAGAGACTCTTACAAGCCGACTGATCGATCGTCCGATTCGACCTTTGTTCCCGGATGGATTCTTCGACGAAGTCCAAGTGCAAGCGATTGTATTGAGCAGTGACATTCAGAATGACGCAGACGTTCTTGCGATGAATGGTGCAGCCGCAGCGTTGTTTATTAGCGCACTTCCTTTCCAAGGTCCGATTGCATCGTGCCGAGTTGGAAAAGTGGATGGCAAGTTGGTAGCATTTCCGACGCATGCACAGTTGGAGGAAAGCGAGCTCGACATGATCGTCTCGGCCAACGAAAAAGAAGTCATGATGATCGAAGGCTTCGCGCAGGAAATGCCTGAGGCTGAGATGCTTGAGGCGATCAAATTTGCGCACGATATCTGCAAGCAAGTAATCGAATTACAGCGTGATTTTTTTGCCAAAGTCCAGCCTACCAAAACGCCATACGTTTCAGCAGATACGACCGAGCTGCTTGGTAAGCTCAGTGCGTCCTACTACGATCGATTCCGAGAAGCGAAGCAAATCGAAGGGAAGAAAGCTCGCAATGATGCATGCAATGTATTGCGAGACGAGGCTGTTGCAGCCTTCATTCCTGACGCGTCAGCCGAAGGTGCATCGAGCAAAGATTTCTTCTATCGCGTATGGCATATACTCGAAAACAAAGTCGTTCGTGATTTGATTCTTTCAGGTCGCCGAAGCGATGGTCGAGACTCGAAAAGCTTGCGAGCCATTCATTGCGAAGCAGATCTTTTGCCTCGAACACACGGAACGGCATTGTTCCAACGCGGTGAAACCCAAGCTTTCGTTACGGTAACGCTGGGGACACCTCGGGACGAACAACGTGTGGATGGATTGGTAGAAGAATACAGCAAGAAGTTTATGTTGGACTACAATTTCCCATCGTTCTCGGTGGGAGAATGCCGTCCGATACGCGCACCAGGTCGGCGCGAGATCGGTCACGGCATGCTCGCTGAACGATCGCTGGAAGCAGTTTTGCCTGATCCAGAAGATTTTCCTTACACGATCCGAGTCATCAGCGACATCCTCGAAAGCAATGGCTCCTCGTCGATGGCTAGTGTTTGCGGTGGTTGTTTGGGCCTCATGGCTGCAGGTGTTCCCATTTCTAATCCAGTCGCTGGGATCAGCATTGGATTGGTGCGAGACAACGACCAGTACACTTTGTTGACCGACATCATCGGGGATGAAGATCACTTTGGTGACATGGACTTTAAGATCGCCGGAACACAAAACGGCATCACAGGCATTCAGCTAGATTTGAAGATTCCAGGTGTGAGCGAAGAAATCATTCGCGGCACCTTGAAGCAAGCTCGTGAAGCACGCATTGAGATTCTTCGCAAGATGCTAACTTGCATCCCACGTCCTCGCAGCGATACCAGTCGATTTGCTCCACGACTCTTGCGAACCAAGATTGAGCCAGACAAGATCGGCGCCTTGATTGGTCCTGGTGGAAAGAACATTCGGGCTATTCAAGAAGAAACTGGAGTTACGATCGACGTAGATGATGAAGGAAACGTAACGGTTGCTTCGGCAGATGCTGAGTCTGCAAAGATTGCAATCGGTCGGGTCGAAGCATGCACAGCAACGGTTCAAATCGGCAAGATTTACGACGGTGTAGTCTCGAGCGTTCGCGACTTCGGTGCGTTCGTGGAGATTTTGCCTGGCAAAGATGGCTTGTGCCACATCAGCGAGCTATCGAGCGGATATGTTGCAAGCGTCGATTCGGTTTGCAAAGTTGGCGATACCATGAAAGTCATCGTCATCGATATCGACGATCACGATCGAGTGAAGCTATCGCGCCGTCGGGCGTTGGAAGAGTTGGGAATCGAAGATGACCTTGCTCCTGCAGATGACAACCAAGAGTCTGACGACGATTTCGGCGGCGAAGACTTGGGGGACGATATCGGTTTCGAAGAGCGACCAGAGCGTCCAGCCGGCGAACGAAGCGAAGGTCGTCCACCTCGAAGCGGTGATCGTGGCGGAGACCGCGGCGGTCGAGGCCGTTCGGGTGGCGGCGGCGGCGGTGGTAGCAGCGGTGGCGGATTCCGACGCGGTGGTGGCGGAGGAGGAGGAGGCGGCGGCGGCGGTGGTGGCCGCGGTCGTGGCCGAAGCAGATCCGGTGGTGGCGGCGGCGGTGGTGGTGCCGATCGTCGCTAACTGCAGCGTTCGATGGTAGACGAATATTCAAAGACCGCGTTGGAATTCCAATGCGGTCTTTTTTTGTTGCACCATTGGAGGAGGCTGTTTGTAGCGGTATTGACGATCAGAACACCGAATCCTGTCCTTTTCAGCAGCCACATCCAACGGGTTGTTCAATAGACTGTGCGGTTTGCGTAGAATGGAGGAGTTAGCAACTGTTCATTCGTGCCTTTCTTTTCCCGCGCTTAAGGTCAATGCATTGGATTCCAAACCTGGCTTGAATCCGCAAGATGGCTCGTCCGTTTTCCGACGGTGCAAAGACCTGTGCCTATCCTGTGTTGCTTTTCTCATTCAGGTGTCGATGCTGTTCGGTCAGGGGACGTTTCCTCCAACAGCCATGCCGGACGAGAGTGCGATCCCGCCGGGGATGCAACCCGACGTCGTGTTTCTCAAGAACGAGCGAGGGGAGCAAATACTCGTACCGCGTGTTCGTTATGAAGAGTTTGAGAAGTACTTGCAATCTTCTTCCGAGTTGCTGGCAGAAAACGGAAATGTAGCACTATCTGGTTCACAGCTCGATATCCAAGTCGAAGGGAAGCTGGCAAAGATACGTGCTACCCTGTCTTGCATGGTTATCGCTCCAACAACCAAGTGGACGCTTCTACCCATCAATCTAGGAAGCATTCAAGTTGTTCCAGAGGAATCAGAACAGGCCAGTCGCGTTGGAATGGCATCCAACAGAAATGGCTATGTATGGCGTTTACCACCATCGCAATCTGGCGTTCAAAAATTGGCGATGGCAGCCGCAGCCAAAATTGGTAACAGCAATCAGGTGGAGTCGCTTCGTCTGGAATTGCCAAATACCAGTACAATAATAACGCTGGTGTTGCCAATGGGTGAATGGGATGTATCAGCATCGGGTAACGGCACCGAGGTTGTCGAGCCGATGCTTCGGGATGGCAAGCAGCAATATCGAATCTTGACAAGCGGTGGCAACGTTGAAATCCAATGGGTTCGAAACGCAAACTCCGATGGAGTCTTGGGAACAGAGGTTCTAAGCCAGAATAGGTTTGATTCGTCAAAGTTGGGGCTTTTCGCCATCAATTCTCGATTGACGTTTCGAGGCCCGAAAAGACTTGGAGGTCGTCGGTTCCTTTTGGAACTTCCTAAGGGTAGCAATTGGAAACAGACGGTAAACGATTCTCGATTATACTCCGGTTACCGTTTGAGTTTGTCCCAAGGGAGTACTAGCGACAGTCCATTGCGTTTGGCATTGGATATCGAAGAGTCGATGTCACGGAACGAACTAGATGTAAGTTTTGATTGGAACTGGGAAGCGAAATCAGACAACGATTCCTTCTTGTTTCCTATGCCCCTTATTGATGGCGTTCAGAAACACTCGGGGACTGTTGAAATCGTAACCCCACGGAACCAGAATCTGATTTGGGATGCACAACCGGAAATTGAATTTCTTCGTCGAGGAGCGGTAACAGATTCTCCTGAAATGATAACCACGGTCTTTCGAGTGATCAGTCAGGAAAAGTCATTGAAATGTCGGTTGCTGCGACAGAGAAGTAATCTTAGCATTCGCGCGGATTATCGAGTGGATATCCTGGTGGATAGAATTCAAGCGACTGGGGTCTTGGACTTTCAAGAAGATCTTCGGTTGTTTCCTTTTCTGCAGTGGGAGACTCGGGATTGGAAAGTTGAGCGAATGTTTCTGATTCCGACAGGGAAAGATCTGAGCCTATCGCCAATTCGTTCGAAAGAAGAGTCGAAGTCGATCATTCCATTGAGCATTAGCGACTTGATGGAGACAGCGGACAGTGGATTGTCTCCAACAACTCCTCCAGAACCGACGGCTGGCAAAAAGATCGGAATTCAAATGACTCGGAGGTTCGATGCGAAGGGAGTGCAGTCATCGACCAGACCCAATCGTCCGATCGATTTGTTCATGCCGACGCTATCTTGGCTCGATGATGAATCGCAAGCTCGAAAATCATGGGTTCCATCGGGTGACCTTCTCATTCGGTCATCCTTCGCAAGGCTTCAGGCTAGTGAGAAAGACTGGATTGGCGTCGAGGTTGTTTCGGTTCCATCTGTCAGAACTCCGTTCTCGATCGATCGCGATCTAGACCGTTTGAACAGTGAGCTACCGAGTGTCGCTCGTTATCAATCGCTGTGGAGTATGAGGGGTCAAGAATCTGAATTGAAGCTTGCCTTTGAATTGCACCCACTTTTAACGGACATGGAATGTAATGGAACAAGCCGTTTGTTTATCGACGAACGTGGCGATGCACAAGATCAAGACTGGCTTTTGCAATTCCAAGGGATCGCACCAACGAAGTTGTTTCTTGCGGTTCCGAAGGAATGGTTATCCTTTCGTTCCAAGCCCGAAGATCGACTAACAAAAGAAGAGTTGCTTCAACAACTTGAGTTAACCATCAATGGGGAAGGGGTGAAAGAATGGGAAGAAGTCGACAAGCTTGAATTGGAGAAATGGGTGCAGCGTCATCCGAAAGCATCGCAGGATTGCAGTTGGTTTCAATTCGCAGTTCCAGAGACGCTGCTTGTTGCAGCGGCAAATGAACGAACATGGTTGTTGACGTTACGTCCAAAGAAGAAAAAAAACTTGCGGTCGAAATCAACCGAGAGAATCCGTCCAGTCTTTGCAACGCTCGATTGCGATTCTTCGACTTCGACACTCCGTCAGAATGCGACAACCTGTTTAGTGCATACAGTTCCTGGCACAAAGCTCATCGTGGAGTCATTTTCTTTAGAAAAATCGTCGTCCATCATTCAAATCGGAGATAAACGATGGTACCAGACAAAGATTGTTGTACCGACGGATTCTCCTGAGTTGCAGTTGATCGTTGCGAACTCCTCCATGTCCACAACAGCCCCCATGATCAAGGGAGCTTGGCTTCAGACGATCATGAAGTCAACGGAGATGCAACACCGGTTGGTCACCAACTTTCAATCGAACCAAGCGTCCATCACGATCAGTTTGCCACCATCTCTGAATGCAACTCCAAAGTGTATTCTCAACGGAAAGTCTATGGAATTGTCCCCGTTAGAAACGGGACGTTATATTATCGATCTGAGCACAGCTCCTACGCTGACAGAGTCCGCAAAACCAGAGGACTTCGGAACGACAATACGCCCCGTGGTAGTCGAGGGCGACAGATCTTACTCGTTAGAGATTTTCTCGTGGCCGACAGTTCAGTCCGCTTGGTGGACAAAGAGAGTCGCCATGCCGACCATGTCGATAGAGGGAAGCGACCTTCGACGTTCGCCGATCGTCTGGCAGGTAGTATCCTCTCGGTCAGATCATTTGATTGCTACCTCCGAATCATTATCCCCAAGCTATCGATGGAAATGGTCGTCATTGTGGTTAGTTCGAGACGACCAATGGAATCAAGAAACTCTCGAAAAGCAGTTTGATGCTACTTCGCAACCCATCGTTGAGTCACAGGTCAATCGATACACGCTGGTGGCGTTGGATGAGCAGAATTCTCCATGGATCATGATGGTACCTCGAGTCATGATTTGGGTTCCCGCTGCATTGGTCGCGTTGGTCGCTTTCTTCTTAGTCAGCGAGTTCCATTGGCTTCGAAACAAGTACCTTTGGGTGGCTGGGCTACTGTTGCTAGTGACTTCATCTCAATGGGCATTCGACAGCACGTTGCTTTTCTCGCAAGCATTGGTTGCTGCCTCTGGCATGTCACTAACGTTTTTCCTCGTCCGATGGACATTCGACAGAAACTCTAGGCGAAAGAGCGTGTTTAGCGGTCGCCCCAGCCAGATTGGAAGTGCAGCCGCCAGTCGCCCTGATTCGAAAGTGGAATTGCCATCTGCAAACGCCGATAGCAAGATCGCGACGACAATATCACCAGCAGCCAGTGTTCTCCCGCCTGCAGTGGATTCGTATCGAACGGATGGGGCGTTGGGCCAATGAACTCGAAACTGAAGGGTATTTTTGGGGCACTACTTCTAACGATTGGTATCCTCGCCTCGCTGCACGCGCAAGAGATTTCGGTGCGTGCACAGAACGATAACGCTATTGCCAATAAGGCCGAGCCACATGATGCCGTTGAGATAGCGAACTCGAACTCGTTGATTCCATATCGCCGCATCTACCTTTACCCGGATCTATTGCAGAAGGCTATCGGTGATCGCGATTATACACCTAGCGATCTTGACCAATCAGCAACGCTATTGAAATCCTACGAGACAGACGCAGAGACCGCGGCCATCTATCGTATGGATCCAGAGCTCGAATCGATGTTTTACACAGCAAGACTTGTAGGAACAAACCTAGTTTCGGACGCATCTCGAATTCGAATGAACCGTAGTTCTTACATCGGAGAAAGGTTCAGTCTCTTCCCCTTATCGCTGCATCTTAGTCCTTCCGCAGAGACGAAAACGAACATAGAACCAAACGAGTCGAGTTCACAATTCAGCAGAATTGGGTTCGATAGGCAAGGCCGAGCAAGTATTAGTTTACATCGGACCGACACGACGCTAGCGCGAGAGAAGCTCAGCATCCCTTTTGGTTGGACACTCAAGAGTGAATTGAGCTTTGCCCAGAACCATGTTTTCCGCGCTTCCCTACCAGCATGCCCCAATAGCCTGCTTCTACTTGCCCTGCCGCAGAACTCACGTGTGCATGATGCGAACGTACCTGTTTTCGAAGTAGCCCAGTGGTTAGACTTGCAACCTAGGCTGGGTGACTGGGCCTCCGATGCAAAGCTGGCGATGGATCGAATCGCAGCCGATACACCCGATCTTTCCATTTGGCTTCTTGAATTGGGAGGTGTACAAAGTCTGAGTTTTTCGGTTTCCTCGCGTATTGCAGATTCTATTTTTCAAGGTGGCAATCGAGTCAATCGATTCGACGAGTTGATTTTAAGTCAGAAGATCGATCATCAAATTAGTTCCCGATGGGTCAAATCAAGATGCATTTTGGATCTTCCCGCGGACACGTTAAAGAACTCGGATTCTGACATTCGTATTCAGTTTGATGCAACGAGTCGGTTGGTGCGTGTATCCTCGATGAATCGAGAGCTTGATTGGCGGGTTGAGGGAGGATTTGTTCTTTTGCGAAAATCTTCTCTCCGTGCATCAAGTGCACCAAGAGAGTCCAATACTCTTGTTGAGATCGAATGCCTTTCGAAAATTTCTGACTCGGAAGAAATAGAGGTTGCCGATGTAGCTTTGCCAAACTTCTTGATCGATCTGGGATACGTTCTGAAAGGAACGACATCCATTGAGATTGAAAAAGATGTCGAATTGCGGCGAGTCGGCACTTCGAGCCAAGGTCGTTTGCTAGACACTACCAACTCGAAAGGCATGTCATTCGAATGGTGGACCAAACCGATCGATATTGTTGTAGGGTTTAGTACAAAGCAGAGTGATTCACTTTCGAAACTACTTTACCGTGTCTCAGGGGGAGGTTCTTCGGGGAGTGGTGTTTCCTCAACGAACGTTTCCAGGGTCAGTAGTTCCCTAACAGGGGATAGTATAGAGATCAAAGCCAGAGCGATTTATTCGCGAGTACCCGAGTCTGATGTTTTGATTGAACTGGAGCCGGGTTGGACTTTGCTTGAGGTCGTGCAACCAACGACGAAACGCAACATTCCTTTTGAAGTTCTAGCTGGGTCAGGTTCCAGTGCAGAGAAGATTGTGATTCAAAAAGATGACCTGCCATCCGTCGGATTAGAACTCGATTTTCGGATCGTCCCTCCTGGCGGACCATTGAAACAAGAGTTGACGTTTCCAATCGGTGGATGGATGAGATTCAGCGACGGTCCCCGAGAGACGCTTCTCATCGCTGAGAACTTCGGCAGAGGATGGAATTTACCGACGGTTGCAAGTGACTCGTGGGTTGGTATCGATAGCCTCGCAACCAATGAAAAAACATTCATCTCTTATCCCGAAAAAAGCTTTGCTTGGTTGGTTTCTCAGGACGCAACCTATACCTTTGCGAAAAGAACACTAGCAACCCTTTTGATGGTCGATGTCGAAACGAAGATTACGAGAGTGGGTCCTGACACGCTAAAGTTTGAACACTTCTTTTACGAAGAGTCTCCTCTAGCGTCAGTGCGACCCACGTTTGAGTTACCTTCCGTGGGATGGTATTCCAAGAGCGGGGGTTCGCTAACGGACGGAGGTAGCCCATCATCAGGCACCGACACGAGTCAGCCAGCGACGGTGATTCGGTTGAAACTACCGTATTTGGAAGATGCAAAGGAAAACAAAGGTAGATGGTCCGTCGAAAGCAAATTGCCGTGCGGCGCCGAAGGAGTGGTTATTCCTGTTCCCATGTTTCCCGCGAATGTGCAAGTGACACATCGAGTAAGAGTCGACACTTCTATCGAAGTCGACATGTCCAAGTCTGCGGGTCGATGGATATGTGATGCGGATGGGGAACTCCTGTTGGAGCTAGCACATGGGACGGAGACTCCTTACGTCAAGTTTCGAACGGTTTCAACTGCAATGGAGGGTCCTTTGAGGCAACCAAATTCGACGGTGGAGGTAATTGTCGATTCCAATGGGAAATGCCTTAGCAAATGGAAGATATGGTTTCCCAGTTGGACTCCGGGTGATGGTTTAGTGCAGTTGAAAACCGGATGGAGAGTGGACTCTGATACATTGCGTATCACGAAAGGATTGGATCTTGCATGGACGGAGCCAAGCCAAGAACACAATGAATTCCACTTGCATTTTTTGTCATGGAGTAACGTAGTTTTGGAAGACGAATCGATTGTCTTGGAATTCGAGGCAATCAAAGACGATTCGCTCTGGAGTTCGAGCAACAACCTTTTGAATTTCGCTGTTCCTTTGGAAATCCCCTCTTTGTACCTGAACTCCAAACCAGTGCATTCCTCTGGCCGTCTCTTAGTACCTGAGAGTCTATCGTGGCAAGTCATTTCTCATCTCGAAGATGAGCCAAAGACTTCCTGGAGCTTGGTAACTGGCGCTCCGTGGTGGACACATGTCAAAGGATTACTGTTGTTCGGCAGTGTTCAAAACAGCGACAGCACCACTGGGATGGGAAGGGAAAAGGATGAGCGAGGTTATTGGAAAACGTTGTTCGTATGGAAAGACCAAGAGAATGAGGAACGAGTTTGGGTTACCATCGCTTCACGTGTCCATTGGTTTAGTGGACTGTTGTTCTCGATAATGTTTTTGGGCACGATTTGGACGATTCCTAAACGTGCTTGGGCGATCGGTTTTTTGATACTGGTCCTTTCATCGCTCGCGATAGCGATGTCTTCTCTGGATCAGATCGTTCTCTTACCTCTTTCGATGTCAATCACTGGTTGTGCGCTTGGTATAATTCTAGCGTCGATTGCTCGCGTAGTTATCTCTCCACGAAAGGACCGGAGCGATACAATCCGCGAAGAATCTGTTGTCGCTTGGGATCTACTTCGATCGGGTGCAACGATTCGGCCCATAGCACCAAGCAATCAGACCGTTGCAAAGGCAGTATTGTTTCTTGTCGCTGCCTGTGGATACGATTCCATTAGCATCGCACAGTCGGGCAACATCGCACCATCGGTACAGACACCCCGACAGGACATCCACTTCGATTTAGTGTTCCCAACAGAGGAATCGGAACCATCGACATCAATCGTTTATGTTCCAGACTCCCTGTATTCTTCCATCAAAGGGAATTCCGCTTCGCCTTACATATTGTTTTCCGCAAAGCATCAGTGGCGAGTCGTATCCAGGATGCGATCGTTTGCGGCTGTGGATCAACTATCATCCACTTATGACCTTTGGGTTGGTGTCATCGGGACCCCAGTCGAGATTCCGGTGCGGTCCAATCAGATTCGTTTTTACGTTAACGATTCGGAGGTTGCCTACGGCGCACGCTTGCAGCGTAATCTCAGTAATAATACGATCGTTTGGTCTCCTGAAAAACCAGGCAAATATAAGGTGCAGGTGGTGGCAAATCTGCAAGCGGATGTTGACGAGAGCGATGCATCATCAACTGACGAGCCTCTTATAACTCAGTTATTTGATGTGAGCATTTTGCCAGCAGGCAATGCCTTATTGGAAATCGAATTACCCGATACGCAACTTCAAGTGGAGTTGGATACGATTGGCGGGATGTCAAATCCATCACCAGGAAAGTTGGTGGCTTCACTCGGCAATGTTGACAAAATCAAAGGACGATTGAAATTCCCCAATAGCGGATTTGTCAGTCCTGTACGGAACACTAGCGTTACCGATCTCCCTACTCTTTGTACGGAGTTCTTGTTGTCCGAAACGATCCAAGCGCGTACGGTGATACATGTGCCACCTGGCGCATCAATGGAAAGCCAATTCGAAATGGAAGTCGATGGAAACTGGCAGCCGATTGGGAAATCATGGGGCAGTATTCAGCTTGTCGATACTCCAGCTTCCAATTCGTATTCTCGAAATCGCTATGTGTTTATCGACAAGTCTCGTGGACTCGTACCGAAGGAAAGAGCATCGCAACTATCGATTTTATGGGGCGTTCGAGATCCGTCCGATGCGACATTGAATGCGTTGTTTGCGGATTGTACAGATCAAAGAATTCGTCCTTCGATTCTGCGTTACGCAAGGATGCCAGAGGCTGCTTGGAGTATTGAGGAGGTCAACACATGGTCCACGGTGATCGGTGAAAGAGAGAGGTTAGATTGGCCCGAGCTAACGGCGATCAATGTGAACCCCAGAGCGACATCGCTCCGTATTCCCACGAATGCGGGTCGTGGCGTATTGAAAAAGGCTGCGCGGCAAACGAATGCCCAGGCGCGAGTTACCACTCGATGGACCGTACACTCTGAATCGCAGACCATTCTCGTGCGAGCGGAAGTGAATGGAGCACTGAGCGGTGACTATGTAGAAATGGACCTTCCGGACGGGTTTGTTGTAACGGAAGCGCGTCGCCGACAAGGAAGCTTTGTCGTTCTTCAGTGCGAGCATAAGAAGGATGGAAGTTCTACCAATCGAGTCAAATTGTTATTGGACAGGTTACAGACAGACAGGCTTCAATGGAGGGATTTCGATTTCTCCATCCGCGCGGAACGCGAGGGCGTCGCTACTCAGAAAGAAACTCAGCCCCCAACTGTGGTTCTTCACCACATGAACACGGTGGAGCAAACCATTGAGCTAGCAGCATCCGATCGTTGGCGAATCCATGTTCAAGATCAAGAAGCACCGATCTACGGTTTAGGGATGAATGCAACCGTGCTGACCATCACACCCGATCAACGAATCTCTTTCGACCGCCGACAGTTTCCCGTCGCGGGCTCTATTGAACATCAATTCTTCTCACAACCGGAATCGGACAAGGTTCAATTGACGATGCGCGGTAGTTTCGAAATCCGCAATAACAGCTCAACGCGATTCATCGTAGAAATTCCCATCTGGTTGGAGGAGTATTGGAACAGCGACCGTTCAGCTTCACTTATTCCGTGTCCCATCGCAGACAAGGCATGGCTTCAAGTTGATTTAGGTCAACCAAACCAGGAGATGGAACGCCGTGAGTGGTCGATCCAATTCTCTTTGATCCGCGACGAGTTGCCGTTACTCAAATCGGATCCATCATCGATTCGCCTTCTGGATTCTCGCCTGCAGTCGCTCCCGTTTTCAATTGAGTTTGCTGAACGTGATTTCCCTCAAGTGACGGATGCATCTCTCTCAACTGGTGAAAAGCTGTCAGCGCATGTATGGACCGAGACATCGAAGCGCGACAACAGAAGTCGCTTGGTCCGCTATTGGTTCGACGAATGGAGCCCGAGTCTTCAATGGGATATCGAATCCAAAGAAAGTATAGCAATGGTTCGAGTTCAAGATGTTAGCGTGCCGTGGAGTTGGAGCAACGGTGTTCTTTCGGCTTCGATTCCCCGTCAAGCCAGTGGCTGGATGTATGAAGTTACGATAGAACTTCATACAACTAGTTCATCAGCGATGGTTCCTGAATTGCGATCCACCCGTTCGGACATCAACTTTCCAGCCCCCAAAGAGATAGGGGAGCACAGGGACTTGGCGTTGTCCATTCTTGTGCAGAGTTTGGAAGAAAAGTTAGAGCAGTTGCCAGTCGACTTGCATGACGGTTCATTCGTAGCGCGATGGCTCGCCTTTTGGGGAGCAAAACTCTACGACCTTCGTCCATCCGAGAATCTGTCGACTGAAGATCTCGAGCATCGTTACGAGGAAATCGCGGGGCTACTTGCGAAGCGCAATCCGAATTTTGTGCGAAACCATGAACAGGGCCAGTCATTGTTGGATAGCAAGGAATTTGAACGAGATAGCATCGCCAAGATGGACTGGCTTTATGGAATGGAAACGGGCGTGTTCTTGTTTTCAGCGTTAGCAGTTTATGGTCGATGGCGAAATCGACCATGGTGGTTACTAATCTGTGTTGCCATTCTGCTATGGTTGATGACCGGATGGATACTGCTCGCTAGTATTATCATTGGAGCAGCCGCGATCTCGGCAGCCGATACCTATTGGATACGCCGTACGAGCAAGACGATTTCGAGGAGCCAGCGACTTCGAGCGAGCTAGCTCTTTCCTGCTTGCCGTTGGTAGATCGCTTGAATCATGGCTTCGGTGTCTTTGAATTTCTGACCGGATGCCAAAGATTGCTCGATGAGTCGACGCGCGTCTGCTTCATTGTGTCCGAGTACTAGTAGTGCCTGATACGTCTCTTCGACAACTCCTGATTTTTGGACTTCGGCTCCAGGTAGCTCGCGACGAACCAGCAACGCGAACCTTGCCATCTTGCGACGCAACGTAGCAATGACTTTTTCAGCCGTCGCGGCACCAATGCCGGGCAGTGTCGAAAGCCCCTTGGCGTCCTGTTGTTCAATCATGATCGCGATATCCTGAACCGGGCGAACCATGGCACGCAAAGCCTTCTTAGCGCCCACTCCATCCACCGAACAGAAAAGATCGAAAAACTCCCGTTCAATCGTCGAGAGAAACCCGACAAGCTTTGGTGTCAATCGAGAGCCTTGAGCTGCGTTCCCTTCGATGTAGTGAATTGTATGCAGAGAAATCGTCTTTGAAAGTTCTGCTTGGAGATGTCGTCGCGTATATTCAGGAATCGAAACTTCGTACTCGAACGGTGGAATGCAAAGGGTGGCTGTATCGTTGGTGAGCGTCAGTAGCTGGCCCGAGATCTTCGTAATCACTTTGTTTTCCTGGTTTTGGTTAGTAGTTGCCCTAGCGGACCCTTCGAGAAATGGTGACACAACGCTATGGCTAGCGCGTCGGCCACGTCAGGCGGATCAGGCGGTTCTTTAAGTTGCAATTGCATTTGAATGGCCCGTTGCATTTGATCTTTGGGAGCTCGCCCATTGCCTGTAAGTAGCTTCTTTACCTTGGTAGACTCGTACGAGAACATCTCTATGTTGGCCAATGCCGCGGCCAAGCATAATACGCCGCGCGCATGCCCCATGAGAATCGCGGTTCGAGGTCGTTCATAGTGGGAATAGAGTTGTTCAATTGCGACCGCTGACAAAGGATACGAAGAAACAACTTCGCCGATACCTTCATGCAATTCTCGAAGACGAGCCGAGAGAGATTGACTACGTGAAACTCGGATCACACCTGCTTCCACCAGTGATACTTTGCCTCCACAACTACGGATCACACCGTAACCGGTGATAGCGAGGCCAGGGTCGAGTCCAAGAACCAGAGTTTCGGCCATAGACCGACTTGCGAGGGCTTGGTTCGAATCGGAACTCATTGGACTGTGTCGTTGTTCAATACCACCTGGGAAGCTTTTTGGGCTGGCGAGTACAAACATACCATTTCGGTCCCATTGCGCACTAGCAAGAATGGGCCAGCGACCGCAGGGTAATTCCATGTCACGCCATCCAAAATCGGTTGTTCATACACAACAGCCCCATCTTCGCATTTGGCAAGAACAATTCTTCCGTCCTCTGCGGAGACGAGAAGTATCCCGTTGACGACCAGAAGCTGGCCTTGCCCGAATCGCCCTCCTCTCCAAATTCGCTTCCCATCCTCGGGGTCAACACATTCCAATACGCCATCACTCAATGCATAAAGTCTTTTGTCATAGTAGATAGCGTTCGTGAATTTTGTCTTCAGTACTCGCGAGCTTTGCCAAAGAGTGGCTACCGACCAACTTTGTGAATTGCTGGAAGAATCACCCGAAGCGCGTTCGAGTCGGATCATCTTCGAACCTTGAGCGTACCCTTTTCCTAATAGTATTCTGCCATCCTCTAGCGAAACGGGCTGTGAAGCGCATGCATCCGAATTGGAGTGGCTAACCCAGTCCGTTGTCCAAAGCACTTTTCCATCCAATAAATCGTGGCCCGTTACGTTGTTCTCGTTTACGCTGACGATCTGCAGGTCTATTCCGATCCGAATCAAGGCAGGAGACGCATAGCCGATTTGAGCAGTCCCTTGTTTCCAAAGAACATTTCCTGTTCGCAATTCCATCGAAACCAGAGTGATCGGAGTTTCTGAATTTGCTTTGCCACCCATCGGCACGATCACCTGCTCTCGGTCCGATTTCTTAACGACTAGGGGAGAAGCGCTTCTTCCCCATTTGATGAGTTCTTCGGATTCTCCCTGTGTTGCGAAGCCCATCTTCAACACATCTTGAGTCCATAGAACTTCACCACTTACGGCATTACAGCATACGACGGTACCAGTTGCCGTTTGGGACAGTAGTAGATCCTCGAAGAGTGTCGGTGTAGCCCGTGGCCCGAGTCCTCCGAGTGGTTCGTAATGACGCCCTGGAAATCGTTGGCTCCAACGGAGATTGCCCGATACTAAATCGAATGCTGCCAGGACTTCATCATTCTCGTCTTGATACATGGTGTATGCTAACGAGCGATGGACAACAAACCCCGACCAACCTGCCCCAATCGGTTTCTTCCAAAGTAGCTGGGGTGGATGATCTCTCCAATGAGTACCAAAGCTAGGTTCTTCAATGATCCCGCTGCGTTGACTGCCGAGAAACTGCAAAAACTGTGCGTTCTTCGCATATTCTATCTGCGGACTATCCGCATCGACACCAACATTGTCAATTGTCTGCTTCGGCGCTGCGAGCCAAGATCTCCATCCGAACTGGGGAAGAGTTTCGCCTGTAAATCCCTTGAGTTCGAAACAACCATAGAAGGCAGCAGCCGCAACAGCAACAACAAACAAAGACGCAACGCGTTGTACGTTTGATGCAACCCGAATCCAAACGAGTCCGAGGCTTCCAACGGCCGACAGAATGAGACCTCCCGCAGCTATGTTTGCGTACTGATGGTCAATTTCAAAAATAGCCCATCGAGCAACTGGAATAGAGAGCAAGGCTCCAATCCCTACCCAAAGAAGGATTGAAGCCTTTCGTCGATGTGGCTGTCTATCGGACTGCACTATTTTATCGGCCTAACGTAGATGTCGACTAGCGTGCGACGACTTTGTTGGATCGTGTCAATGCCTCGATATAATCGCTGGTGACATTGAGTACTTCTTCGTTATAGAAGTTTCGTTGGAAGATGATCTTCTTCTTGTCTTCTCTCGCTTTCGCGTCTTTGTTCTCGGCGGCGGTCATTCCAGTGACCTCTTCTTCGATCTTCTCCGAGTTGAGTTCCTTGTTTCGCGCCATGTACTCGGATTCCTTTAACGGAATCGTCTTGATCTCTTTTTGTTTCACGTAGGTGTCGATTCTGGCTAGAAGTTTTTCAAACTCTGGATTCTTCGCGATCCGATCATTGGCCGCTTGCTGCAATCCAACCTTAATGGTCGAGTCGACCATTTTGTATTGTTTGTGCATGCGTGCCTGTACTTTATCCATCGGAAGGGCATAATCCAAATCCGATTCCGAGATATCGAGCTTGGCTGTAATCGATGGCAAAATCACGTCGGAAGCAACGCCCTCCAATTGTGTAGACTTTCCATTGGGCAAGTAGAACTGTTGGATCGTCAGCTTCAGCCCACCGTATTGCTTGGATGCTCCGAGCAGCTGCGAAATGTCGAGCAACGTTTGCACTGTACCCTTACCGTGAGTCTTAGGGTCCCCCACGATGATGCCTCGACCGTAATCCTGGATGGCCCCCGCGAAAATCTCACTAGCGCTCGCACTCATTTGGCTGATTTTGACCACGAGCGGTCCAGTCCAAAGGATGGAACGTTCTTCGTCTTCGAGAACATCCACGTTTCCACCAGGTGTCTTCACCTGAACGACGGGACCACTCTCGATGAACAAACCGGTAACCGCGATCGCTTCTTGAAGGGATCCGCCGCCATTCTTACTCAGATCCAGAACGATGGCATCGATGTTCTGTGTCTTGAACTTGGTGATAATATCTGCAAGATCGCGTCGAGTGCTTCGGTAGTTCTTAACCCCTTTTCGAGCTGCATCCATATCCAAATAGAAGCTCGGTAGGTTGATGTATCCTGTCTTGTACTTTGTCCCATCTGGCTTCATACCATGCTCGACGACTTCCCCGCGAGCGGCTTCGTCTTCAAGCTTGATAAGGTCTCGCGTGATCTCGTAGATTTGCGTCGTACCTGTTCCTTTTGGCTTCACATGAAGCTTCACCTTGGTACCCTTCGCACCGCGAATCATGGAAACTACATCAGGCAGTTTCATATCGACCGTTTCCACTGGCGGTGCATCATTGTCTTGGCTGACAGCCACGATGTGATCACCCACCTTCAGACGCCCATCTCGATCGGCGGCACCGCCGGTGACAATGTTTTCCACGACGGTTTGGCCGTCATCAGGTCGAAGCGTTGCACCGATACCAGTGAATTCCAGTTTCAGATGGACATCGAAATCTTCCTGTTCGCGCGGTGACATGTACGTCGTGTGCGGATCCAAGGAGTTCGTCAGCGATGTCAGATAGAGTTCTAGCAACTCATCGACGTCAGTTTTCGACTTGATGTTGTAGAGCGTGCGGTAGCGTTTGTGTAGCGTGTCCTTGATCTCTGTTTCGGACTTTCCATCCGCCTTGAGAGAGAGGATGTTAAGTTTGATCGACTTGCGAATTCGGTCCTTCAGTTCTGCTTCATCCGCAGCCCATGGAAGTTCTTTCGCATCGGAAATAATCGACTCGTCGACATTAAAGTCGTGGGCTGCGTCGATTTGCTCATGGATGTAGGGCATGAATTGGTCTAGTCGCTTCAAGTACCGTTTGAAGACCATATAAGCAAAGTCGACGTTGCTTTTCTTGATCATGTCGTCCAGTTGATTCTGGTAAACACGAAACTCATCCACGTCTGAAAGGAGCAGGTACGATTTGAGCGGATCGACGTTTTTCAGGAATATGTCGAATCCGCGAAACGACATTTCGTCGTTGAATTGCGGGTGCGAAATATGCTCTTTCTCAATAATACTGCGGACTGCCCGAACGATAATCGACGTGTTGGCAGGTGCTTCGGTCACGGCGGCCACTCGCGCCAGTTCTTGCGCTACCGAGAATTGGGGGAAGAGCAGAGTTCCAGTAACCATCAGGCTCGCGAAGGCACCTCGTGCCAGAACTCTCGCCTTCTTATCCGATTGCATAAGCATTTTTTGCCCCAACGTACGAATGAAAATGAATTTGGAAAAAGCAGGCTGTTTATGACGCCAACTTCTCCATTAGTGCATGGTAGGAGATGCATCCCCTCAAATCAACATGGATAGATACGAAGAATATCGAAGAAAGTATGCGGATTAGTCGGGAAAAGTTGTCGAATATCGCCGAATTCTAGCTCCTTCACCCTTGGACGAATTTGCCGGTCTCGTTAAACTCTTGACCCGCGAAAAACCGAAGGATCTTCAATTATGACAAAACAAAAGACTCACAAATCCACCAAAAAACGAGTTCGATTGACTGCCAACGGAAAGGCGAAGCATCGAAAAGCAGGCACCAGCCATTTGGCGATCAGCAAATCTGCAAAGAAAATCCGACAACTTCGGGGTACCAGAGTCCTGGAGCCTCAGTTCGTTCAAGCAGTAACTGATGCACTGCGTGGCTACAGCTACTGACTGCGTGGCTACAGCTACTGGTCGTCGAATGCTGATGGGATTCGAGTTCTGCTGACCTTCGAATTCTACCGGCTGATGACGGCTAACAATCAAGACAAATGGCGATCCGGCGATTTTGGAACCGGAAAGCTGACGTACAACGGAAACGAAGTACTATAGAAACACCGTAGGCCCGCTTTTATTAGACCAAGCGTGTGGGTATCAACGGATGCGAAAGACTGTTTTGGGCCTGCTTGAGCAAAATTGCTCACACTTCGCATCGACCTGAGAACGCTACAGCAACAAAGGTTGCCACTTAGATGAGAACGAGAAAGGGTTCAGCACGAAGGCAGGCGAAACGTCGCTTGTTCCAGCGGGCTGAAGGTTACGTTGGCGGACGCCGACGATTGTACAGAACGGCGAAAGAAACACTGGTCAGAGCCGGTGTATTTGCGTTTCGCGACCGTAAGGCCAAAAGACGAAATTTCCGCCGTCTTTGGATCATCCGGGTCAATGCTGCTGCACGAATGCATGGCCTTCGGTATAGCCAATTCATTAACGGGTTGCTCAAGGCAAAGATTGAGCTAGACCGAAAGACATTAGCCGAAATGGCGGTCAATGATGCGGCAGGCTTTGCTGTTGTCGTTGAGGCCGCAAAGAAGGCTCTTGGCGTCAGCTAAACGATCGTTTTGCATCGTTTCAACTGAATAGAATACGAGAAACTTCAGACGGCCCTTTTGCAGGCCGTCTGTTTTTTTGTATACATCGCTAGGTGTATTTTCTTGCGGGTGTATATTTTCGCTGTGTACATAATTCGCTATCGACGTAATTCGCTGTGTGAACATCCCGTTGTCGAAGTCGCTCTAGTCGAGAGACTCTTCCAACGCAACTTAACCACTTCTTCGTTTTCAACATGTCACTACCAGATTTTTTGAAGTCGCTAGACGATTTGATGGATGAGGCTCGAAAATCCCTCGAATCAGTTGATTCCGGCGATGCACTGGAAGCACTACGAGTCAAGTTTGTCGGCGCGAAAAGTGGCGTTCTCAAGACTGTCCAAAAGATGATGGGAGCCATCGATGTTTCGGATAAACCATCGGCAGGGAAACGATTTAATGAAGTTAGGGATGCAATTCAGTTAGCGATCGATCAAGCCGCTGAGAAGCTTGGCGGCGGAGCCAGCTCTTCGAAGAGTGGACCGATGACAGATCCAACGCTTCCGGGCATCCGGCCTTCTCTGGGACAGCTTCATCCGATCACTCAGACCATTGAACATCTGAAAGAGATCATGAGTCGGTTGGGCTTTTCTGTCACAGAGGGCCCGGAGATTGAGGATACATGGCATAACTTCGTGGCCCTGAACATTCCGGAAGACCATCCAGCTCGCGATCCACTCGACAATTTCTATTTGGCTACCGCAAAGAAACAAGGGGTCGGCAATCCGGCAGACCGCGACGCGATGTTGCTCCGAAGCCAAACAAGTACGGTGCAGATACGTGTTATGGAAAAGCAATCGCTTCCATTGCGTATCATTTCACTGGGTCGGGTTTACCGACCAGATGCACCCGACGCAACCCACTTTCCTATGTTCCATCAGATGGAAGGACTTTGGGTCGATAAACATGTAACCATGGCTCAACTGAAGAGTGTTCTTCGCTTGTTTGCAACCAGCTATTTGGGGAGCGATGTGCGAGTGCGTTTTCGACCTTCCTTTTTCCCATTCACGGAACCGAGCGTGGAAGTGGATTACTGGTGGAATGGGCAATGGATTGAATTCGGAGGCGCTGGCATGGTCGACCCCAATGTGTTCGGCCATCTGAACATCGATCCTGAGCAATGGTCCGGATTCGCATTTGGGCTTGGTGTGGAGCGTCTATGCATGAGGCGCTTTGGCATAACGGACATCCGCGATTTGTATCGAAGCGATGTACGATTCCTCCGGCAGTTCGCATCCTAGTCGCATCGCACTAGTAGCATCACATTCGTTTTATTGTTCCATCTGATTTCAGTTTGTTGGGTTTCAATTTGCCATGCTAGTTTCTTGGGAATGGTTGTCAGATTACGTTCAACTCACGGTAGACCACGAAGAGATGGCGACCCGATGGGCTCTTACTGGGCTGAATCATGAGAGTACCGAGATGGTCGAAGGCGTGCCTGTCATTGACCTTGAGATAACCAGCAACCGAGGGGACTGCCTGGGGCATATTGGCATAGCTCGTGAAGCGTCCGTACTTTTGTCTCAGACGCTGACGATTCCATCTCCTGTGCTTCAAGAGTCAACGACCAGTGTCTCTTCGGCGTTAACCATCGAGAATCAGTTTCGCGAAGGCTGCCCTCGTTACATTGGGAGAGTTATTCGAGGAGTCAAGATTGGCCCAAGCCCAGAGTGGCTTCGCAAACGACTCGAAGCCATCGGAGTCAAATCGATCAACAACGTGGTCGATGCAACAAACTACGTTATGTTCGAATGCGGTCAGCCGTTACACGCTTTTGACATGTCGAAGATTCGAGGGAACAAAATTGTTATCCGCCCAGCAACAGCAAAGGAGAACTTTGTTGCGATCGACCACAAGACTTATCAACTGGATCCAACGATGGTCGTTATCGCTGATGAATCACATGCTGTCGCCTTGGCGGGCGTCATGGGAGGTGTCGATAGCGAAGTAGGAAACAACACAGTGGATGTTTTGCTGGAGGCTGCCGAGTTCGCACCACTTTGCATTCGACGAACTGCCCGAAAACTTAAACTGCATTCTCCTTCTTCGTATCGTTATGAGCGTCGCGTAGATTCAGCGCAACTGGATTGGGCCTCCAGGCGATGTGCCGAGCTTATACTGAAGCTAGCAGGTGGTGAATTGCTGAAAGGCGCCGTCGATACAGGGATAGTAGAAACAGCCCCGCTATCGATCACTTTGCGAGCAGCGCGCATTTCCAAAGTTCTCGGAATCGACGTCCCGTGGAGCATCTCTAAAGATATTCTTCAGCGCTTGGGATGCCAGGTCCGTGCGGGCTCCTCGGAGTCCGAGGCCGTTGTTTGTCCGCCAAACTATCGTATGGATTTAGTTCGAGAGATCGACCTTATCGAAGAGATAGCCCGAATTTACGGATATGACAAGATTCCTGAAGATGCAGTCGTACCGATGGTTGCGAGCGCACGTCGCCCCAAAGATATCATGATGCAGACCGTTCGAAATGTCTGTTGTGGATGCGGGTACCATGAAACGATGACGCCGAGTCTGGTCGGAAAGTCGCCGTCGCTCGCAGTTAGTCCATGGTCTGAGCTTGAGCCGATGAGTACTCTCGTTCCGTTGCTCGAAGGAGCCAGCCTGTTGAGGCGTTCGTTGATCCCTAGTCTACTTGCTTCTCGGCTGCACAATCAACAACAGTCGAATCGCGACGTGCGGCTGTTTGAGACATCCAATGTCTATTTGGCCAGTGTATCGGGAAAGCCTGTGGAGCAACTGAACCTTGGTCTCCTTGGTACCTGCGATATCCGAGAGGTCACCGGTACGTTTGAAGATGTATTGGACCGTGTTTGCGGACGAGAGTTCGCAATCCAGAAAGTGACGATGCAAACCGTCGCTTGGCCGTACTTAGAAGCCAGCACAGGAATCGAATGGCTTATCGATGGTGAACGAATTGCTTGGGTCGGACAGATCGGAAGACCTATTGCCGATAGTATGAAGCTAGACGCGTTGGTAGCTGTTGGAGAACTGAACCTCGATCTATCACTTCGATTCGCGCGTACTGTGCCACAATTGAAATCGATTATCCCTTTTCCAGTTGTTGACCGTGATTTGAATTTGATCGTCGACGAGCAACTCTCTTGGCAGATCTTGTCGACTGCGATCAAACAATCGGCAGGACCACTCTGCATTGGAGTAGCTTTCAAAGAGATTTACCGCGACACCAAGAAAGATGGCGAGGGGAAAAAGCGAGTCTTGCTCAGTTTACAGCTTCAGAGCGAAACGGAAACCTTGACCAGCAAACAAGCGGACGACGCTATTCAAAACGTACTGTCAACCTGCAAGGAACGATTCAACGCGTCTATTCTTTTGTAGACGACATATCCATTTTGCAGACGGCCTGTTTTGTAGCGGTGCATGTTGCTCCGCTTCAGGCACCTTTGCTATTTCTTGAGTCTGCGTTGGAATGCGGCTGAATGGACTAGCCCCTCCAGGAGTACGTCGAAACGTCCACCGTTCTGATCGAGCTCATCAACCAAGTGTTCGATGGTTGGATCATCGTAGTATTCCAGCCCCCGCCCCAATGCATAGATGAATAACTTTTCCGTTACGCAACGATAAAAGTCCTTGCGGCGATCGGTTGCCAGAATGCGTTTCAACTCTTGGATGTTTGCGAATTTCTCTCCCGTGGTTAATTCTCCTGCAGTTTCGATGGGCGCACCGTTCTCGAGATCGCGCCACGCCCCAACGGCATTGAAGCTCTCGAGAGCCAAGCCGAGTGGATCCATTCGAGAATGACACGAAGAGCATAAAGCGGATTCTCGGTGAGCAGCCAAAAGCTCTCTCAGCGAGGGTTCGCGTCCACCGAATTTGTCGGCGGCGTCTTCTAATGCTGGAACATTGGGCGGGGCAGGTGGAGCGGGCGTACCCAGGATGTTATCCAACAAAAAGAGTCCGCGCTTCACGGGTGAGGTACGCGTAGGATTCGATGTTACCGAGAGCATTGTCCCTTGGGTAAGGACTCCACCGCGCGGACTACCAGCGGGAAGTTGTACTTTGCGCAGCCCTTTCCCTTCCACACCTTCTAGCTCGTACAGCTTCGCGAGATTGGCATCGACGAAAACATAGTCTGCGTCAATCAGTTCGATCAAACTGCGGTTGTTTCGCATAATGTACTCAAAGGATTTTTCCGTTTCCTTTCGCATCGAACTTCGAACCGATGCGTCAAACCGGTCTCGAAGTTTTCCTAACTCTTGCAATCGAGCGATTCCTCGTTCTACTTCGGGATCCTCTGGAGTCCCTTCGGGCTGAAATCGCTTCCCTTTCCCCGAATACTTTGCACGGAGTGTTTTGTACTCGGTCTGAAATCCATAAGCCGCGATTGGATCAATGGAAACCTTTTCTACGTCGCTCGCTCTGAGCCATTGGCCAGCAAAGCTTTCCACGAACGCATTGGCGCGTTCATCCTTTACCATCCGCTGCAATTGCGAGGGGAGCTGGGCTCTTAATTGTCGCTTTGAAGCCAAATCCAAGAGTTCTTCATCCGGCATCGTGGACCAAAGCAAATAAGAAAGCCGAGTCGCCAAAGAAAACTCATCGATCCGACCGCTGATTTCCGAAGAATCCGATTCTTCTAAGGGTTCGATACGATAGAGAAACTGTGAAGAGGCCAGTACGGCGGATATCGCTTTTTGAATGCCATCTTCAAAAGTCTTGCCGGACTGGGAATAAACAGACTCGGCAATGGCTACTAATTTATCGATGGAGGCATCGCTCGCAGGACGCCTATAGGCCTTGGTTGCGAATTTTCGAAGAACTTCGGCGGCATAGGTTTTTCGAGACGATGGATCGTCAGGCGCCGTATCTCTTGTGAAAAAAAGCTCAAACCCTTTCGGATGCTTCCAAAGTGTTGGATCTTTGGGGCCACCCACTGCAGCCGACACCAATTGATAAGTCACAAATCGCTCTGCCAAATCCTTTGCCTTGATTCCATGATCGTCTGATTCAAGCTGGCGAAGTTCCAATTCAAGTTGATGTTTACCTGGAGCAAGCCGAACGGTGAACTCTCGTCGGACGAGTTTGTCTTCTTCCCACTTGTTGTCTGATGCGTAAAGCTCTGTACCATCCAATCGGCAAACGACACGATATCTCCCTGGATGAAACTCAAAGGAACCATCTAATTTTTCCAAGGTTGATACGACGTATTCACCATCGTGCTCCACGGTGAACGAATTCTTGATGACAGTCTCGTGATCGTGCCGAATTCCCGCACCATTCTCTTTGCCATCTTCAGAACGAAACTCTTTTCCTTTCCATTCCTGTTTTGACATCACGTACGATTGCGTCGGAACAGCTTCTTCCGCGACAGTCTTTGCGGCTTGAATATATTTTTCGAGAAGCATAGGCGAGACCGACATCGCATCTCCAACGGTATCAAACCCGAATCCGGTATCGTCGGGTGGAAACACCACTTCCGCATTGAAATCAACACCCGTCAGATCGAGGATGGTGTTTCGATACTCACGGCGATTTAGTCGACGAAGCGGAGGTTTACCAGGGTTGGGGTTTGTCGGATCGTTTTGAAAAACGTCTTTTTGAATCCACTGATGAAGTGTTGTCTTGTCACCTTTGCTCAATGGCTCACTTCCGTGTGGTGGCATCAAACCACTACGAACGTTCTTCAATACTCGGAGCCATAGCTCTTTGTCGCCCTGAAGTTGCCTTTCCTGTCCGTCAAATTGAACGTTTCCTTCTTTCTCGTTACCTGAATGACAATCGAAGCACTTGGACTCCAGGATTGGACGAATGTTGGTTTGAAATGAGTCTTCGACTGCAATCAAAAGTCTAGGTGCAACAAAGAATGTGGAGACTAGGATGAACTTTGAAGAAGCAATTCGGTAACGCATCGTCTTGATTCAGTTCGGAGGGGAGCAATTGTGGAAGGCAACTGACTATTGTAGATTCAATCGACTCAGCCGGTAAAGTAAGGAATGCCCTACTTGCCAAAGCAAACCACCGACCCTTTTTCGGTAGCAATGATAAGTCGATCCTCAGCGATTGCGGGAGACGCCAGAATCTGACCACTGAGTTGGTAAGACCATGTTTCTTTTCCATCGAGACTGATTCCATAAACCATTCCGTCACTTGCACCCAACCAAGCTCTCCCATCGCAGATGACAGGGGAGGCATCGGATCGTTTTTTCAAAACCACTTCCCACTTCAATTTGCCAGTTGCCGCATCGATCCCCAATAATCGCTTATTTCTGCTGGGAACTACAACAATTCCCTCGATTTTTCCATCGGTGATCGTTGCCAACGTGGCGGAGGACGATCGGATGTCGGTATTCATAGACGGGTCCGGGTTGTAACTCCAAAGAGTCTCATTCGTATCGAGACGAATCGCAAAAACAACTCCTGGTTGCGTAGGTAAAATTGCGATGTCTCCGATGATGTTTGGAGTGCTTAATGTTGGTGACATCAACGAATAGCCTTCCCCCAAAGCGACTCCTTTCTCCACGTCAATCTTGTGAAGCCGGCTATCGCAACCTCCGAGCAATGCAACGCTTTTCCAAAGACTCGCACTTGATCGCAACTGATCTCCTGTTTCGAAGTTCCATTTCTGTTTTCCTGTCTTGAGATCTAGCGCGAATAATGTGCCCGAATCGCTCGACAACAAAACGTCATTCCCGATAAAGTTACCGCCGTTGATCACTTGCTGCTCCGATTCAACGGACCACACTTGCTCTCCATCGGAGACACGGAAGCAATAGATATTGCTACTGAAGTCACCGATCACAAACATGCCGTTCGAGACAGCCCCGGCGGTAGTGAATCCCTCTTTCCCCTTAGCTTTCCAGACGATCTTTCCCGTCTGAAGATCGATGGCGTGTACATTTCCTTCGAAATCACCGATCAGGACTTTTCCGTCAGCGATAATCGGTGTCCCTTCAAAGCCGGCTTTGTCGTCTCCCGTTTTGTACTCCCATAGGACCTTGGGTTCTGCTGGGAGTTTACCGACGGCTACACCCGTTCCACTAGCATCACCTCGGACCAACGGCCAATCGGAACCGGCGGCAAAAACAATCAGCCCATGCATACAAACCAACAGGGACGCAATCAACAACCTCGTTACCATGGATAAACGTGGTTGCGTCGATAAGCGTGGCGTCGATAAGCGTGGCGTTGTGTGTTGAAATCGGAAGCCAACAAAGTTCAACGCAAATGAGTTAAGTCGTGACACGAATCCGAAGGCTCGATTGATGCAATTCATGGATACGAATTGGACTCCTAGTGTTTGATGGCGGGAACTTCATGAACAATAAGAAGATTGTGCGTGTTGTTCATAAGCCCCGTGCCGGTAACATAAACAACACGATCACCAGGACCAAGTATACCCTGAGATATCCCCCAAGCGGTTACTTCTTCCATTAGCTTTTCAGGCGTATCCAAATGCAGAACTTTATGGGGCATGATTCCCCAGAACAGGCACATCCGCCTCAACGTATGGTCCGAGCTGCTGACTCCCAGCGTGGGAATGTAATTCCGCTGCTTGGATTTGACCCATGCCGTTCCGCCGGAGTAGCTCGCCACCACAACCATTTTTGCGTTGATGGCTTCTGCAATGTTGGCTGCGTTGTGCGTGACGGCGGAGGTGACAGGGTGCACCCGACTGAAAAACCGTGTCTTGCCGTCGGATGGTTGGGTTTTTAGAAGTTGCTCGGTGCTCAACATGATGCGATTCATGGTATCGACGGCAATCACAGGAAAATCACCAATCGCCGTTTCACCGCTCAGCATACACGCATCGGCACCATCCAAAATGGCATTCGCCACATCGCTTGCTTCGGCACGCGTCGGTCGACGATTGTGGTGCATGCTTTCCAGCATCTGAGTCGCGACGATGACGGGTTTGAGTTTTTCTCGGCAAACCTGAATGATTCGCTTTTGGGCAACTGGTGTATCCGCCACATCGATCTCCACTCCCAAATCGCCACGCGCCACCATCACGCCATCGGCTGCGTCGACGATCGCTTCGAGTTGTTCGAGAGCTTCGCGTTTCTCGATCTTGGCAATTACCAAAGCGCCAGCGTCCATCGATGCCAATAAATTCTTGAGCGATAGTACGTCTTGCGCGGAACGTACGAAAGAAAGACTGATGAAGTCCACATGATTGCGTGCCGCCCAAAGGGCATTGTCTACATCCTCAGGACGCATGGAGGAAACCGAAAGGGATGTGCCAGGAAGATTGATCCCTTGTTTGGAACGAATGGTGCCTCGCACCGACACCGAACATCGAACACTATCCTTTTTCTTCTCGACGACTTGCATCGAGATCATCCCATCAGCCAACATCACTCGATCGCCTAGGCTGAGTTCGTCGATGAGTTTGGTATAGTTGCTGGTCAGCTCCAGTGCATTCGCAGGAGTGTCACCTCGAACAAAAGTTACCTCTGATCCTACGTCGACTTCGAGCGGTTGGTCCCCGAACAATTTGCCCAATCGAATCTTGGGGCCCGCCAAGTCCAACAGGACAGCGACTGGAAAACCGGTTGTCTCACGCACTCGCTTGATCTTGTCGAGAACGCGTGCATAGTCGGTTTGCGTGCCGTGAGCCGCGTTGATTCTAAAGATGTCGACACCATGATTGACCAATTCTGCAAGGATCAACTCATCCTCACATGCCGGTCCAACGGTCGCGACAATCTTTGTGCGCGCTTCGCCGAGTGTATTGCGTGTCATATTGCGTCCATTTCCTATGGTTCGAGTACGATCTTTCCAGACAGAGTATTTTGTTGATGAACCGTGTTCGCTTCTTGCAATCGGTGAGCCTCTGCGGATTGGGACAATGGCATCACTCGATCGATTTGTGCGCGAAGCTTTCCTGTTCTCAGCCAATGATTGATATCCGAAGCGGCTGTATTTTGCTGCTCTGGCGGTTCCTTGAACATCGCAAAACCATGAAGCGAACAGCCTTTGACATAAAATGGCCCGACCGGGAAGCTAGGTCTCGCATCCCGCCCCGCCATAACCACCATACGTCCCCTCTCGGCCATCGAGGCAATCGCAAGATCAAAGTCAGGCACGCGAAGCGTTTCCCAGAATACGTCAACGCCGTTTGGCGCCAAAACCTTGAGGCGGTCCCCCACCGAATCGATGTTGTATTCGATCACATGGTCCGCTCCCAACTCCCGACATCGACTAGCCTTTTCAGGGCTGCCGGCTGTCGTGATGACGGACGCGCCTATAGCCTTTGCCATTTGCAAAACCATCGCCCCGACACCACCCGTCCCGCCTCGAACGAAAACGCTTTCATTTGGCTTTAGCTGTGCTCTCGAAAACAAACCGATATGGGCCGTGATCCCCACCAAGGATATTGCGGCTAACTCGCGGTCGGAGGCGCTGTCCGGGGATGGATAAAGCCAGGTTGGGTCGATGCAAGCGTAATCGGAAAAAGTACCTTGCCGCCCCATCAGCCCTTGGTTTGTTCCCCAAACGCGTTGCCCGACATGCATCGATCGAACCTCGCTTCCCAACTCGACAATGGTGCCCGCTACGTCGCAACCGATCACGTATGGCTTCGGAAGCGGCCAGTAATTTGCTCCGTTGCGAATGTAAGTGTCTATCGGATTGACCGACACGGCTCCCACACGAACCCTAACTTCGTTTGGACGGCAAACAGGATCTGGAATATCACCATATGTGATGACATCGGGAGGGCCTGGATTGAGAAAGAATACTGCCTTCATGGTCACTTTGGGTAGCGAATATAGACTGTTCGTTCCTGACAAGTTCGGTTTTCGGTATACTAACAGATATGACACAGCGATTGTGGTGGATGACTCAATAATTCTCTTTAGCCACTACCGCGACGCAGGCAACTACCAACGTAGGCATCAACCTAGGCAACCGCCAACTTAGACATTTACTAATAGTGGATCGATTGTTGAACTCCAAACTTGTTTTCGTCCAATCCCTTCCGTGCAGCCGACCCTCGGCAATTGTGACATTGGCCAGGGCCGTTCTACTCACCAGGTATCTATTCATTGGATGCCTAGTCGTTGGCGGACTAGCCATTGGGGGCACATCGCTCATCGGGGGCACATCGCTCAACGGGGGCACATCGGTATCCTTTGCAATCGAAAACGTCCAAGTGCAAATGATCGGGGGCACTGTGCATTCGGGAAGTCTAACAAGCATCGATGAGCAAAACATCTTTTTGCAATCGGCAACTGGAGCCAAGCAGCTTCCGATTTCAGATACAAACGTTTTGACGTTCACCGGTTCGGAGCCCAAAGAGGCAGCTCCTTCACTGGAACTGACTTTATTGGACGGGTCGCGTTTACGAGGAAACGGTTTTCGCGGCAAAGGGAATGAATGGCAACTGGAATCCCAATTCCTTCAAACCTCATCCATTCCACCGAAAATCATTCGTTCCTTGACCTTCAAACCGTTGGCTGAGAAACAGCTTGCAGGCTGGAATGATGCTCTCTCCGATCCGAGCCAAAACGATGGACTGATTGTGACAAGACCGAGCGGTGAAATTACGCGCGTCGGTGGGACCATTCTGGAAATCAAAAACGGGCAAGTCTCGTTCGAGTTTGACGATCAAAAACTGGAGATGCCTTCAGAAAAGCTTCTTGGATTGGTTTGGTTTCAGCCTAACGCCGATCGTAAATCACCTGCGATTGAAGTTAGGACGGTTGACCAATCTCTGTTTCAAGCGGTTTCGTTAAAAGTGAACGATGGTAATCTCGAATGTTTGTCTGCATCGGGACTGGTTTCAAAGGTTTCCTTAAAGGGAGTTGTCGATATCCGCTTTTCTGCATCCAATCTTCGATGGCTTGCAGAGGCAGAAAAAATCGAATCGTTCGAAGAGAAACCTTCGAATTGGAAGTTCTCAATCGACTTGGCGAAGCAAGCGTTTGCACCACGATTCGTTTCCGAGTCGCGATCAAGCGGAGGGCAGTCAGCTTCCGATCTAGATCTTCTTTTCTCGAGCCCCGGAACTTATTCCTTTCGAATGCCCGACGGGTTCAGACGACTAGAGTCTCGAGTTCAAAGAAGTGAAAGCGGGAACGTTCAGTCCAAACTCGTTATCCAAGTGTGGCAGGATTCTGAAAAAGTCTCTGAGTCAATCCTAGAAGCAAATCAAGACCACATCGATATCAAAGCCAGTCTAAAACCAGAGAAAAAGATTCGGTTGGTCGTAACCTCATCAGATCCAATGTATTTGGGAACGGAAATCCAATGGAAACAACCACGATTGCTTCGATAATCGTTCGATCCGCAGTACGCTTCGGAGAGTTGAAGTTCGAGAAAGTCTTTGCTGCGTTGGCTCTTTCAATCCTTGCGAGTCTTTCTTCGTTCGGGCAAGAGCCTAATGCATTCCCTCAACCGAATGCGAAAGTTATCGAGGCTCAGAACGAACGTATCGAAGCGATGAAGAAAGCCTCGCGCTCCACGGTTTCTGTGCATGGAAGTGACGGCCAGGGGGGCGGCTCTGGGGTGTGTATCTCCAGCGACGGTTATGTACTAACCAATTTTCACGTGTCGAGCCCTTTTGGGCATCGCATGCGTTGCGGCATGAATGACGGCAAGATGTACGAAAGTGTCGTTGCTGGAATTGACCCCACGGGTGACTTGGCGGTCGTCAAGATGTTTGGGAGGGACGATTTTCCTGCTGCTGAATTGGGGGATAGCGATACCGTACGTGCTGGCCAATGGTGCTTTGCGGCAGGCAATCCGTTCGTCTTGGCCACGAATCTTCAACCCACCATCACGTATGGACTGGTTAGCGGTGTTCGAAGATACCAATATCCGAGCGGGACCTTTCTGGAGTATAGCGATTGCATTCAAACAGATGCTGCCATCAATCCTGGCAACTCGGGCGGCCCTCTCTTCAACATGCGAGGCCAACTGATCGGGATCAACGGTCGATGCTCGTTCGAGAAAAGAGGTAGAGTCAATGTTGGCGTAGGGTACGCCATCTCGATCAAGCAAGCGATGAATTTTTACTGGCAGCTCCGCTCCGGCCGAGTTGTGGATCACGCGACGCTGGGATTCACCGTCGCGACAGACACCAAAGGTCGAGTGAGTGTCAGCAATATTCTAGATAATAGCGATGCGTTTCGCCGAGGGATCCGATTCGGAGACGAAATTTTACGTATCGGAGATCGAGACATTGCTACGACCAACCAACTTAAAAACATCGTCGGGATCTATCCAGACCAATGGCGAATTCCAATCCGTTTCCGTAACGAAGACGGCATCGTTGAGACACATATCCGACTTCAAAGCTTGCATCTGGCGAGCGAGCTAGAGGAAATCGTTGCTGGCGAAAATCAAAAGCAAAAAGATGCGCCAAAGAAGAAAGTGCCAAAAGACGAAGGGGAAGTGGAAGAAGAAAAGACAAAGACCAATCCGAAAGAGGGTCCCAAGGATGTATTGGCAGACAAATTCGAGGAGAAACTAGGCTATTCCAACTACTTCTTCAATCGATTGGAGCTTGAAAGAATCACGACGATGCAAGCATCCAATAAGTTGCCGACAACGGAGAACTCGCCGCAAACTTGGCGTTGGCAAGGAGATTTGCCTGCCGAGAACCAAGGTTTTTCTGGAGAATGGTCGAGTGCCGGATTGACCATTCGATTTGGAGACCAGACAGATACCCTTCATCCGACACAAGGTTGGTTGCAAACGACGAAGAAGCAGTCGCCTCTAACCATTGGCATGGCCCTGCGAATCTGGCAATTGTGGCACTCGGTTGGCCCCTATGGTATCGGTGAAGCCGTTTACTTGGGTCGCAATCCAGTGCTCGGAGTTGCCGAATTGCAAGATTGTACCAAGCTAACGGCTGGGGAAGTAACGTGTCTCGTTTACACTTCGCCAGAGAATGGCCAAATTCGCGTTGTCGAGATCTTTCCCGATGGCCAGTCGGAGCCCGCCGAGATTTATTTCGAGAAGTACAAGTCCGATAACGGCAGATCACTACCATCATTGATCAGGCTTCAATTTGGACTAGAGACAAAGCTCATCGCCAAAATCGACAGCCATTCATTTCTCGATCGTCCCGCAACAGAAGGGCTTTAGCACATGGCAAGTCCAGCAAACTGTCAGTTCGTGCTTCTATACCTTTTGGTCGGAATTGCATTGAACATCGAGAATAACTTGGTGTCCGGCGAGCCTATCGATCAGTCGAGTACGACCGCGCTGATGAGCCACGACACACTGGTGGACCGCGTTCAGGAAAAGGTAGTCAAACTGTTTGGAGCCGGGGGTGCGAAAGGACTTGAGAGTTACCAAAGTGGCGTACTCGTCGGATCCGATGGGTACATCCTGACCAGTTGGAGCACGGTGCTCGACGTGACGAGCGTTAGGGTTGTGGCTTACGATGGCCGTCGGCTGAATGCGACCGTTGTGGGGGTGGACCCGCCTAACGAGATGGCACTCCTAAAAGTTGATGATGCGGGATTGAGTGGATTCGAGTTAGATACCAGCATCGCGACTCGTCCAGGCCAGCGCGTATTTGGTGTGAGCAATCTTTTTGGTATCGCGACGGGAAACGAGTATTGCAGCGTCCAGAAGGGTGTTGTCATGGCCATTGCACCGTTGACTCAAAGGCGAGGAAAAACCAAATCGCTTTATCAGGGAAAAGTCTATGTGCTGGATGTCATGACCAATAATCCAGGAGCTGCTGGCGGGGCATTGATCGACATCCAAGGACGGTTGATCGGAATTTTAGGGAAAGAAATTCGGGACGAACAGGCAGGAATTTGGTTGAATTATGCCCTTCCGCTCGATGTTGTCCAAGCATCGATGGATAGGATTCTCAAGGGAAACACATCCGCCGACTTAGAGTCGATTAAGGCCGTTGATAAACCTCATCGTTTGGCCGATCTGGGGCTAACGTTGATACCGGACGTTTTAGCGAAAACGCCTGCATTCGTCGATCAAATCCGAAAAGGATCGATCGCGGATCGTTCAGGAATTCAAACCAACGATTTGATCCTTTTGGCCAACGACCAACGCATTGATTCAAGAAAGTCGTTTGAGCGAGTCCTTAGTACATTAAATCGTGCGGACTCCTTTGAGTTGCTCGTACAACGCGGTCAGGAACTCATTCGAATTCAGGTTCGCCCATGATACTATTTTGTGCCTTCGGCCCGTTGAACCACATGCAACAAAGTTCGAGTTGTCCATCGAAGCTATTTCGATCCACTTTCATGCGTGCACTTTTTCTGGCAATGTTCGCCATCCTCTCGTTCGCGGAAGTCTTTCAAGGAGAGAAGTTGCTATTAGGGCAACAGACGCTGGATACGCTCGAAGAGGAGGCTTTCCAAGCAGCCGGAGACTTTGCGCAAGGATCGGTGGTTCAAGTCGAAACGTTTGGCGGAATGGAGTTCGTCAACAAACAAGCAGTTGCACCCGGGCCTTCCACCGGCACGATCTTAACGAGCGATGGTTGGATAGTGACAAGCATGTTTTTGTTTCGAAGCCAGCCCGCATCGATCACGGTGATTTTACCGAATGAAGTTCGAAAGGCTGCCAAACTGGTGGCTCGAGACTATAGTCGCGAGTTAGCAATTCTCAAAATTGAGCCCGATGCTCCGCTTCAGGCTGCCATTCCTAGCAAACCAGCAGAATGGAATATCGGTCAATGGACGATTGCTTTGGGCAAAACGTTTGATGGTCGCGTCGCCAGTCGCAGTATCGGTATTCTGAGCGCTACCGGGCGAATCTGGGACAAAGCTATCCAAACGGATTGCAAAATCTCTCCTCAAAACTATGGTGGCCCTCTGGTTGATTTGCAAGGGAAGGTGATGGGAATCTTGACCATCATGAACCCTGGTATCGCTACCGAAGGGGAAGTCGAGCAGTGGTATGATTCGGGAATTGGCTTTGCGGTACCCCTGACAGATATTTTGCAGCGACTTCCCACGTTGCAGTCAGGTCAAGATATCCATCCGGGAAAAGCGGGGGTGCGTGTTCAAGGCCGGGATGAGTTTCTCGAGGGTTTGGTCCTGAGTGGTGTATCGCCAGGCTCTCCTGCAGCCAAGAGCGGTTTGATGGCCGGCGATAAAATCGTTCGAGCTGGCTCCTCAGCAACAGCATTGAAACCGGTAGCGACTCATTCCAATCTGAAACATGTATTGGGGCCCATCGATGCGAACAGCAAACTCTTCGTGGAGGTAGAACGGCAGGGAACGACCAAACAATTTGAGATCGTATTGCTTAAGGATCTTCCTGCCTATCGAGAGCCTTATCTGGGTGTCGTAACGATTCGCGACGCTGACTATTCGGAACGCGTGGTACAGGTCGCGAAAGACTCTCCTGCTTCTCGTGCTGGGATCAACGCAGGTGACGTCATTCATAGCGTTGAAGGAGTACCGCTGACAAAGGAAACAGGGCTCGAAGAGAAAATCCTGTTCTTGGATTACCGAGACGAATTGAAAGTGGGTGTCAAGAAACAGAACGGTATGGACATGATCGTTACGATGCAGCCAACCCCACGCCCTGATTCTGAGATCCTTTTGGATCGTATTGAACTTCCTAAAGGATCCAGCGAAGCTCAGGCGGATGTCTCCACGGGAATGGTTCAGTTGCCGCTTGGAGACGTCAAGAACAAAGCGTTTGCTGTCGTACCTAGCACTTATGAAAAGAAGACTTCACACGGTTTGCTCATCGTCTACGCCGAAGCTGGACAACAAGATCCCAAACAATGGGCAAAGTTATGGGAACGCTTTGGGGAAGAACATCGCTGGATCATCGTTGTCGTACAGTCCGCCGATGAGAAAGCGTGGAGTTTTGAAGAAGTCGAGATAGGGAAACGTTTGAGATCCTATCTAACCACCAACTACACGATCGACCCTCGCCGAGTATGTGTTGGAGGTGTTGCAACGGGTGGTGTATTGGCCATCATCACCGCTGTTCAAAGCGAAGGCTTCGGCTCTGTCTGGCTTTGCGATTCCAAGATTGGCGAACGACTCAAACTTCCTCCCGCTGAGCCAAAGAAGTCATTTCGATTCTTTGTCAATGGAAAGGATGAGAACTTAGAAGTGTTTGCCAAACGCACGCGAGAGGCTGGATACAGTTTTCAATTCCACCAAGAAGAGCTTGCAGGTCTCAGGGAAGCCGACTCAACTAAACTCCAAGAAGATTTGATTCTTGGCAAGCTTCAACAATGGCTGAGATCTCTCGAAGCATACTGAATCGTAGTTGCTGTGCGGTTATTCATTTTTTACGATCGTTGCGTATTGAACATTCGATCCCCGGCATCACCTAATCCCGGAACGATGAATTTGTGTTCGTTGAGCTCGGGGTCCACGGCAGCGACGAAAACTTTGGCGTCAGGGAATTCTGCATGCAATGTTTGAATGCCTTGTTCCGATGCGATCACACTTAGCACACGGATGTCCTTCACCCCCCATCGTTTCAACGCCGTGATTGCCATTCGAATGCTACCACCTGTCGCAAGCATGGGATCGAGAACCATTCCGACGTCGGCGGGCTGGTCTACAGGGAGTTTGCAATAGTACTCGACCGGTCGAGCTGTCGCTTCGTCTCGATACATCCCCAAGTGCCAAACTTCTGCACCTGGTAACAATTGAAAGATTGGGTCTACCAATCCGAGCCCAGCTCTTAGAATAGGGACGATCGCGACTCGTTGTAGTAAGCGTTTCCCTACCATAGGGCAGATCGGCGTCTTTACATGGACATCTACCAATGCGAGATCAGCGGTCGCCTCGACAGCTAAGAGCATGGCTAGGAGCTGAACTTGGGATCGAAAGAGATGCGGGGGTGTATCTATATCTCTCAGGATAGAAAGGTGATGCGCGGCGAGTGGGTGCTGCAGCTCAATCCGATTGTTCATAGTCGCTTCTATCCGTGTTCAAACAGCCCGTTAACGTATTGTTGAGGCCAGGAATAAACGCTTCGACAAGATGGCCACACCGGTATGACTGCTAGGATCGGTATCGGTCGGATCGGCTAGACCTTCAATGTCTGCCCCGTTTGTATCTACGGGGTTACCAGTGACGGATGCGATGTTCGTATAGAGCCCAAACGTCACAATTCGAGTGGCAGAATAAGTCCAAGTTTCATTGGTGTCCAATCGATTGTTGCCATTGGTGTCACCGCTTTGAAAGATTGCATTGAAATCATCGGCCGTTGTACCCGAGGTTCCATTATCGTCGCGGACAACCACCGTTGCCAAAGGCGTATTGCCTGTATTGGTCACAGCATAGGTAAACGTGGCAGTGCTGCCCACATTGAGATTTTGACCAGGAGCCGTGTTCGAGTCCTGCCCATTGGTGGATTTGACAACGTTGACACCAGTCGTTACACCGAAGTGATTGCTCGGATCGGTATCAGTCACTGCAACGGCTCCTGCGATTGCTGCTCCTTGCGAGTCAACTGGGTTGGCTGTGATGCTCGCAATGTTAGTATGCTGTCCTGCGGTCACCACACGGGTCGCTTGGTATGTCCACGTTTCTGTGGTATCGAGTCGACCGTTGCTATTGGTGTCGCCACTTTGCAGAGTTGGGGTCAAATCGTCCGTCGTCACGCTTGCCGTACCATTGTCATCCCGTAGAACAACCGTCCCGAGCGCTGCTGACCCTGTATTCGTCACAACGAAGGTGAAGGTTGCGGTCGCACCAACAGCAAGCAATGGTCCGGTCGTCGTATTCGCATCCTGTCCATTGGTGGACTTCACAACATTGATGCCGGCAGTCACGCCAAAGTAGTTTGCAGGATCCGTGTCTGTCGCATCAGCTAGGCCGGCAATATCCGCGCCGGTGCCATCCACTGGATTTCCCGTCACCGTCGCTATGTTCGAATACTGTCCTGCGACCACAGTTCTTGTCGCGTTGTAGGTCCACGTTTCCGTTGTTTCTATGCGTCCATTATTATTCGTATCACCGCTTTGTAGCGTCGCATTGAAGTCGTCTGCCGTATTGCCTGGAGTTCCGTTATCATCGCGTACGACAACGGTGGCTAAGGCTGTTCCACCTGTATTCGTCACTACATATGTAAATGTCGCGGTACTACCAACGATCAATGTTGGACCTGTCGTTGTGTTCGCGTCCTGACCATTTACCGATTTTACGACGTTGACAGCCGCAGCCACGCCGAGGTAATTGGCTGGGTCCGTGTCGGTGACATCCGTCAACGCTGCGATGTCAGCACCTGTCGTGTCGACAGGGTTACCGGAGGCAGTAGCGATATTGGTATACTGGCCAGCGACAACAGTCCGAGTTGCTTGATAGGTCCAAGTCTCTGTGAGGTCGAGTCGACTGTTGCTGTTCGTATCTCCGCCCTGAAAGGTAGCATTGAAATCGTCAGCAGTGTTGCCGGCGGTTCCATTGTCGTCACGTACCAAGAGCGTTCCTAAGGGAACGTTGCCGGTTGTTGTTACAACATAAGTAAATGTTGCTGTTGTACCAACACCCAGAGTTGGACCGGTCGTCGTATTCGCATCTTGACCATTCACCGACTTCACCACATTGATATTGGCGGTTGCTCCAAAGTGATTGCTAGGATCCGTGTCCGTTGCATCTGCAATGCCAGCAATGTCAATCCCGTTCACGTCAACTGGATTACCTGTGACTGTTCCTATGTTCGAATACTGCCCGGCGGTCACGACGCGAGTGGCTTGATAAGTCCACGTTTCCGTGGTGTCCAATCGGCTGTTGCTATTGGTATCACCAGATTGGAGAATCGCATTAAAGTCGTCCGCCGCATTGCCTGGCGTGCCGTTGTCATCACGAACAACAACGGTTCCCAAAGCAACGTTACCCGTGTTGGTCACTGCAAATGTGAATGTTGCAGTAGATCCCACCGCTAAAATGGGCCCGGTAGCTGTGTTAGCATCTTGCCCATTGGTCGATTTGACCACGTTCACTCCAGCTTGAACCCCAAAATGATTGCTTGGGTCTGTATCGGTGACTTGGTTGTCTGCGGGATCCAATGCCGTGATGCTGGCAATATTGACATACTGGCCTGCCGTGACAACTCGCGTCGCGGAGTAAGTCCAGGTCTCCGTGGTTTCGAGTATCGCGTTCGAATTCGTGTCACCACCTTGTAGTGTCAGTGTAAAGTCGTCAGCTGTATTGCCCGACGTCCCATTGTCATCCCTGAGTACAACAGAATCCAACGGAGTTCCGCCTGTGTTCGTCACGACATAGGTAAACGTGGCTGTCGCCCCAACCGCTAACAACGGTCCTGTTGCGGTATTTGCATCTTGTCCATTCGTCGACTTCACCACCTGAATACTGGCTGACGAGTTCTGGATATTGGTGGTAACAATGTTAGGCACAAGACTTTGAACAACGGTAACTGTAGAGTCCAATTCCGTTACACCATTGATTGTCACTTCGATGGCACCGACGGAATTAAAGTTTGCTCCGGTTCCACCATCCGCAGTGAAAGAGTCGAAACGAACGAACAGATCTTCTGGAGTAGCTTGGGCAGGAATATTGATAGTCGTCGTCGAGAAGTTCACAGCGGAGGAATAAATGCGCACTACGACCGTTCCGCCAGAATTATCCCCCCGTGTTGCAAGCTGGAGTCCCGCATTCGCATTTGCGTTGTTGAGAGTTATACCTCCGAGTCCAGTCGCGTTGAGGTTTGCACCACTGCTAACGGTATTGTCAACACCATCGTATTGGAGCCTAGCAGACCCAAGGACATTCAATCCAGACGTGAAAGCCAGTGTCCTTATTCCAGGAATAATTGCCAATTCCAAGTTTTGAGATCCACTGGTGAAGACAGCCCGAATGTCTCGCTCTCCCCCGACAACTTCAGGTGCCAATACAGAGCTATTGGCAGTCGTTGTTCCGGAATTCGCGGTAACCGATTGAGCCGTCGTGTCAAACGGATCGATCACTTGCACAGCGGTGCCGGCGCGATTGGCATTTGTAATAGTGACCAGCGTTGGAGCGGTCGGTGGATTGAAACTAGCGATTGGCAATTGACGAATGAAATAATTACCCGACGTCAATGTATTCGATGTGAGCGTTCCACCCGCATTTACACTTGCAAAAGAGTAAAGGCCTGTCGTTGCATTAGTCACGGTCGACCCGAGAAGCGTATCTGTGCCCGCGTCAAAAATACTGTTTGTATTCGTATCTCGGAACAACTGCACGGTCGCGCCAGGAACAATCGTATCCGTTCCCGACTGGAAGGTATTGTTTCCGTTGGTGTCCACAAATGATGTACCTGCAATGACAGCTAAGTCCAGCGCCATCACAGATCGTTCTTCGAGGGATTCGATACGAAGTGATCGTCGTTTCTTGGCCCGCACTAACTCTTTGGATCGTTTGTTACTGGACAAGTTAGTTAGTATGCGTTGCAAGAGGCCTGCCATCGCGTCTACTCCGTAATTAGTATAGCTAAATCAAACTCGACAATCGTTTCTATCGAATTGATCGGTTGTCTGAGGCCAAAATCTTGGACGAACTATTCCGAACGGTGCCGAAAATTCCCAGCTTGTCAAAGTCAATGCCACATGGAAATCATCTAGGTTTCAACGCTATCAATAGACAAAGGCAGCTCAGTGGCTGCCTTTTGTTCTTCTCGTTCGCGGACGAACCGTGCTTACCGATACTATTACCAGCGATAGTCGCCACCCAAACTGAGTCCTTGAGCCCAGTAATCAGAATCTTGGAAAGTGAATCGAGGATTCAAGAATGCTGTTTGTGTTGGATTTTCAGGTGGCAGCAAGTTTGGATTGACCGATGTATCGATTTGATCCCCAGGTCGAACCACATTGCTCCAGTAGATAAAAGAGTAGCCTGTTGTCAATCGAAGCCTCTCCGTCAATTGATATCCAAGCGTCGCTCCAAGTTCCGGCACAACACCGAGTTGATCTCGAGTGAAGGTCCCTATGTTCGTTCGCTGAGCAAGCAAACCGCCATTGTTCGCCGTAGTCTGGCCATTTTGAGTTGTTTGAGTGTTTCCTGCGATGGTTACCGTTTGTCTCGTATTGCCAAGACCGAGTCGCATTAATGTCTCTAGCGACCAATATCCGCGACGTCCCTGCCATTGAACTCCTAGCTCAACTCCGTTGAACTGATTCTTCGTTTGAAAATTATCGTTAATGATGAAGCTACCCGGATTCAATGTGTCCAATGAAGTCAAGTCTTCGCGAACACTGAGGCGTTCATCGAGTTGAAAGTAACGCCATCCCAACGTTGCATCAGTACGACTTTGCGAAGGAACTGGCCCGCAAGAAATCGGCGAGATCCCACATCCGCTGCTGCAACACAACAAACGCTTGAATCGAACAGCAGCGCCGATGAATTGCGATGTCGCTTCGGATCGGATGCGACCGGATACTATATTCGGGAAGGCTACTAACTCAGAGTCCTCACGGCCGGTCAGTACGTTGTAAAACGGACGAGCCAAGATCGGAGTCCCCGTCGAATTTCGGTCAAAGCTCTCACTCTCTTGAGCCGTTCCCAAGTACTCACCTTCGATGCCCAAATTCGGATGATTGACAAACCACCAACCGAATCGAAATCGCATTCCATTGAGTCGGTCGGACAAGATATCGTTGTTTCCACCAAAGAGGGTGGTTGCTAAGGGAAGAACTCCCGCCGCCGCTTGAGCCGTTCCCGCCGGCGAAGTCGTCACGAGTGCTGGCGTTTCCATCCCCGAAGCGTACCACATCAAGTATTCGACACTTACCCACCCATGCGAGGGTAAACAGAGGCATATCTGCCGTCCGTCGAAGCCACCAGGATTGCAAAGGTCGAAACTCATCGGGTTGCCGCACGAAAGGCCGCAAGAGTCCGTTTGGCAAGTGGCACATTCGGGCCCCGAGCTCATAACGCCCGCCTCGTAATTCTCGCTCAGCACCATTGCTTCAGGTTCGGGTTCGTAGAGGACTACTTCTGGCGTGGGGCCAGCCTGCAGTATGCTTTGGTCCGCAGCCATGCGAGTAGGAACTTTGCGTCCTACAACCGATGGACGAGGTACAGCGCTAGACCGGGAGACAGTATTATCTTGTGCAACCCGAACCGCTGGACTTGCGGTACGACCCGTCCCTTGGCTCTGGCCCAGTGCAGTCTCACCTGCAATCGTCGCAACGATCAAGAGTGCGAGTAAGCGATTCACGACGTTCACTTCCGTAGTAAGAGGTCATTCTGCGCAATTCGACAAAGTCAACGCAGACAGAATTGTCTACCCGACCGGTAAAGTCCGGCCGATAGTTTCGTATCGAAACTTTACACGCCAAACTTAAGCTATTCCGTAAATTTTTCCTGACCGGAATAGCAGACGCAGATACCGCAAACAACTCAAAGCGCCAAGATATCCGGATCGGCAATTTCTTCGCACGGTCGAGAGAATGCCTGCAATTGAAATTGCGGTCGGCAGAGCCTTCGGACAGCTCAGCGGAGAATTCGTGCCGAGCTCTTTCAAAATGAAATCATGACATACCTGCATTTAGGCATGCGTCAGTTCTTTTCCTACTTGGCCAGCATGGTAAACCGTGTATATGTAAATGGGTATGTCGAGATCGCCCAAGTTCTCTTCGATCAGCGGTTTGACTTCGCTCCATTTAAGGCCACCTACACCAGTTGCTAATGCAGGCAATGCGAGGCTCGTAATCCCTTCTTTCTCAATGGCATGTTTCAGCCTCCGGAGCGCATGGTTGACATTTGGCAAAGTCGCTTTTCCTGGCCGATCGCCGTGCTTGATGTCCCCATCCTGGGTCATCAAGTTGAAGATTCGGATATTCCCAACGCCACCCCACATCCAAATCTCTCCAGGCTTTGGATGAGTCTGGTGGGCGTAATGCCGAAAGTCCTTTGCCATGGATGGCCATTTCTCACGCAATGCCAATGCCAAGCCGGAATCAAAATGATCGTTAGGTGCAATTCCATGAGCGATCGCCTGCGCATTGCTCAACAAGATATCGCCAGAAACTTCATACAACATGCTTACGCCTCGAGAACTGGAATTTTGAAAGGTCGCATTTTCAAGAATGCGGTGTTTGCATTCAGTAATAGCGAAGCACGTGCCAAATAGGTAATTCGCGGGAGATCGCCTAGTTGCACACGCTCTTTCTGTTGAATCAACGACATTTGATCGGAAATAATCCAGGTGCGAGTGAGTTCGCCTTCCTCTACACGGCTCAACAACTGTGTCAATCTGCCCCACCTCAAGCACGCTCGACGTGACCAAACAGCCACAGCCATGCACGAAGGTTACTGAAATTACTACACTTCTTTGGTGCTTCAATCGATGACACAAATGGGCCAACGAGATAAGTGCGAGATACGACGAGCTTCGTCGATCGAAGAGACAAAAACAGCACCTTGGGAAAACGGCAAACAATGGAGACGCACATCGTCAGCCACCCGCCATTCTCGTTCGCTACGCCAGTCTCTTCCATTTCCCGTGTCAGAATAGACCTGCGAGAAATTGGACTCTTCCTTGGACAATGTTCGCATCTCGGTTTTAGTACAATAACGGACTTGCTGACAGCCGAGCGAAACGAGCCATCGGGTTGCGATCATCAATCCGTAAGGCTCCCAATCCCAACGAGACAGATGGGATTCGAATCGACGTGATGCTATCAACTCCGGAAGTGAACAAGCAGAAAAGGATACCGTCGCACGGGCTCCTGGCTTCAATGCTGAGGTGGCAACAAGTCGTCGTTTCTCCAAAATTCGAACCAACGAGTCCATTGCAGTAGGGGCGCACTTCCAGGGAGTCTCAAATATCTCATCATGAAACTGCTCGATGGACTGGTCCGGCCATGGACCACGTCGAGCTCTTGTACAGTGAATCAAGAACTTCCCGGTGATTGGTTTCCATTGACTGGCGAAGAAGATAGGAGCCATCGTCACGGGACCAAGAGATTTGCATGGTATCCCGAGCGTAGAGATCGTTGGCTCTCCATCTCCGCCCAAATGACATATCCAGCCGATTACACCTTGATCCAACCACCTCTTGGCGAAAGTCTTACCACCTATTTTCGAAAGGTCTTTCTCATAACGAATACCGAGTATCACGGTCCCTGGCGAAAAAGCTTTGTCTCGCAATCTCAAGTCAATCAGCTCAGCTATTTTTCCTTTTGGTCGAATCTCCAAAGCAAACAAGCAGTGGCTTAGTGATACAACGGCTCGATCATGGATAGGCAAATGGAGAAACTCAGTTCGATCTGACGAACGCTCTATTGCCAGAATTACGAAAACGAGCGATCCATTTTGTCGCAGCGTTTCATCCTCGATCTCATGGGTGGCACGCGACAAAGTGCCTTGATGATGTGAGACTATCAGCTCTATTGCAGGTACTTGCAAACTGGTGCAAGCCGTTCGAATGGCCCGCGAGTAAGGCGTATCTCTCGCAAATAGAACGCGGTACCCTTGCTGGCTCGCGAATCGGATCGCTGCCATCAACTTTGTTTGCCACTCTGAAGATGCGAATCCGTTGAATTCCGAGTGAGAAGACACAATCCCTAGGGTCGGCACATCCCACGCTAGCTTCGTCTTCGATACGAGCGTACCTTGGCCGATCCAACGAGCGAAGGAGTCCTCCGAAGGAAAAGGAGGCTCGCTGAAACGAATCGGAAACGTTTCCAATCAGAGCACCGCTTTCAACGAAACCAAAGGAGCATAGGTTCGGCCTCAACAATCGATCGAACCAATTGACGAAGTTCACCTAAGATCATCGCTGTCGCTCCCCACACAAAGTGATCGCCAACTCGGAACCCAGGCACATCAAATAGACTCGAACCTCGTTGCATCGTACCCACAACGACTGCCTCATCGATGACCAGCGATTGTAGCGGAAAAAAAATTAGCTCGGCAACTTCGTCTGGATTCGGCTGGAAAGTTAGAAGTGACGAACAAACACTAACGACTGGAACAACTTGGTGACGGCTCGCATAGACATAGAGCGGCCGAAGCTGTCCAATCAGTTCTAGGTCGTCCGTCGAACAACCTAATTCTTCACCAAATTCTCGGCAAGCAGTCTTCCAAACCGTTTCTCCGGTTTCGGCGCGGCCCCCAGGCAGTGAGATTTGCCCTGCATGATCCAACATCTGAGGCGGTCGCAGTGTCAATGGTATGGACCAACCACCTCGGCTATCTGGAACCAACGAAACATTGACAGCGGCTGGGTGTGAGTACCTCGGTGCTGGGCCTCGATGGCGACCATACGCGTATTTGGGTGCCAGTTGCCGATAGGCGTCGATGGCGTATGCGGCTGTAGCTGAATTCCTAGACGTTTTCTTGTGGGGGCGATCCGAGAGCAGCATTCGCAGCTTTTCTGGGATACTGGCTAGGTCTGTAGTCGATGACATGGTTGTCACAGTTTGGTGCGAAACCTCTCCATTGTACGTTAATTTCCCCGAGATGACGACGTGAATTTTGCCATTTCTACGATCATCTTTCTATGTTCATAGAATGCTCGATTTCGTCTTGTCAAAGGGCCACTTGATAAGGCACACTAGTGGACTTGCTCACGGCTTACCCCCAATGGATGGAACGACATCGAATGACGAACTTGGCACAACTGGACCCTCCCAAGGCGACCGGATTGATTGTCCATATTCTCCAAGCAATCGCCCAACTCGAAAAAAAAATCCGTCCACAACAATTGTTGATGGCTCGATACTATTCGACAAACGATTTACCGAGGCTGAAGCGGACCGAATCAACGCTTCAATGGGATTTCGAGCTCCAAGGTGTTGCACCCGTCCGTGGCCAGTTCAATACGAGTATTCTTTTTGATCTGGACACTCGCCACCTGAATGTGTCCGTCGATGATCTTTCGGTCCGCGTCGTCAAGCAATTGAGCGCTCAATGTTCTTGCTTTGAAGAAGTGAAGCCATGCGTGCATCAAATCTTTTGCTTGCATTATCTTCGCAGACAATTGAGCCAGCGATCAACCGAAGACGCGATGCAATGGATGGAAAGCTGCATCACAGATGGCCGTCATGCTGGAAAGAAGTTTGTGGAATCGCTCGACTATCTAAAGACGCCTGAGATCGTCGAAGACCCGGAAGAGCCGCAGGAACGGGAACGACTCATTCGCATTCAGTGGCGGATCAGCTTCGCTCAACATTCCATCAGAATCAATCCGTATTTGCAGTCGATGCGCAAACGAGGAGGATGGAACAAAGGGCGGTTGGTTCGCGAATCGTTGGATTCGGTGGATGAAACTTCGTTAAGCCATCCTTCCGATCGAATGCTTGTGCTTTTGCTTCAAGCGGCCGAGGAATCGTATCGAGGCCAAACTCCACGGTTGATTCGTGAGTGTTTGAAACTTCTCACGGATCATCCAAACGTCACCCTCGATGATGAACAACAAACCCCGATTCGAATTCGCGAATGTCCCCTCGAGGTTCGAGTCGAGGAAGAATCCGAGACCTATCGTCCGAGCGTCTACCAAGGGGACTTTCAGATCGTATCGACGAAAGATGGCACGAATTACTCGATAGGATCGATCAACAACAATGAATCGGTTATGTTTCGATTGGATCGAGACCAACGCTGTATTCTTGTCAGCACGATGGATCAGCGCGTGAAACGCCTTATCGATGATTTGCAATTGGCCGAACGGCGCGAAGCGGTCTTCGATCAAGAAACAGCGGAGCAATTTGCGGATCTGATCGCACGTTCCGCAAACCCAGCTCAAGTCCAAATCAACCTTCCGGAACGGTTAGCTGGTCCTGAACAACCGCTTGAGCCGAAGATCGAAGTGCATCTTTCTCCGTTTGGAAAGGAAAGTTTGCGAGTATCGCTTCGGGTTGCATGTGATGTCGTATCTGATCCGCCAGTTCCAGGGGCCGAGCCTGATCGATTACGAGTCGCGACGGCAGCTGGCCGATTTCAATTGCTGCGGGTTTTGGATGAAGAATCGATTCACGCCGATGAAATTGCCGGAATCCTCGAGCTTGGGAAACTCTCCTACGAAAGTACGTACACGTGGATCGCGGAAACACCCGACGACTCGCTTGACCTTATTCAGCGAATACAACAATTGGGTGAAGCCGCTCCAACGGTTTGCTGGCCGAAGAGTCAGCCGATGCGCATCATTGGTGAGATCACTCCGCAGCGATTGCAGGTTAGATTGACGAGCCAACGAGATTGGTTTGGCGTCGAAGGCTTTGCAAAGCTTGAGGGATTGGAGATTCCGTTGGCCGAATTATTGGCCGCATTGCGAGGTGGACGCCGGTTCATTCCACTCGGTGATGGCCAGTTTGCCATGATTTCCGAACAACTGCGGCAACGATTGAATAGTATTCAAGACGTGTCGCAAAGTGATAGCGGCCAGATCAAAGTGTCGCGAGCGGCGACTGCAGTTGTCGAAGAAGCGCTCGGAACAGATATTTCTTACGAATCAGATGCTTCTTGGCGCGATGCATTAGACCGATTGGCTACGGCCAAAAACCTGAAGCCCGAATTGCCCGCAAACCTGATGGCGGATTTGAGAGATTATCAAAAATCTGGTTATGGTTGGCTCTGTCGACTAGCGCATTGGGGTATTGGTGGATGCCTGGCGGATGACATGGGTCTCGGGAAGACAGTGCAGACACTTGGAGTATTGCTCGATAGAGCGAAGAAAGGGGCGGCGTTGGTTATCGCCCCGACCAGCGTAGGTTCCAACTGGCAGCGTGAAACAGAAAAGTTTGCACCATCTTTGAATGCAAAACTCTATCGGGAGCATGATCGTCAAACGCTTATCGATACGGCTGGGCCTGGTGACTTGATCATCACAAGCTATCAATTGTTGCAACGAGACGTCGACCGATTTACCGCCAAGTCTTGGTACACACTCGTCTTGGACGAAGCGCAATTCATCAAGAACTTTCAAACAAAAACAGCGCAAGCAGTACGGCAACTCGACGCGGATTGGCGGATTGCATTGTCAGGTACTCCCCTAGAAAATCACCTGGGCGAGCTCTGGAGCTTGATGCGCACCGTGAGCCCTGGTTTATTGGGATCATGGGATCGATTCCGTAAGAATTTTGCGGAGCCGATCGAACGACAAGGGAACCGCGAACGTTTGCAAGCACTCGGTCGCGTGGTCAGGCCCTTCATTTTGAGAAGAACGAAAAAGGAAGTACTTTCGGAGCTTCCAGAACGAACCGAAATCGTCCGCTATGCCGAATTCTCTGATGAAGAGCGCAAAAAGTACGACGCCGCAAGATTGGCTGCGATCAATGAAATCACCAAGCCAGATGGAGAAGAGCCTGAAGCTCAAATGCGTATTCGTGTACTCGCATGGTTAACACGATTGCGTCAGCTTTCGTGCCACCCAGCATTGGTGGATAAACGCTGGACAGAGTCGTCCGCTAAGCTCGATCTATTTATGGAGATTGTAAACGAGTTGCGAGAAGGGGAGCATCGAGCCCTCGTTTTCAGTCAGTTTGTTCAGCATCTCTCTTTGCTTCGGGAAGCTCTCGACAAATCAGGTGTAACGTACCAATATCTCGACGGTTCGACGCCAGCTGCAAAACGCCAAGAGGCCGTGGATCGATTCCAAGCCGGGGAAGGAGACTTGTTCTTGATCTCACTCAAGGCGGGAGGGACGGGGTTGAATTTGACTGCGGCAGACTACGTTATCCACATGGATCCATGGTGGAATCCAGCCGTCGAAGATCAAGCGACCGACCGGGCGCATCGTATTGGACAGCAACGCGCTGTTACTGTATATCGTTTGGTAGCCAAGGATACGATTGAACAACAGATTTTGGCTTTACACGCAGATAAACGAGAGCTCATCAGTGGTGTACTGGACGGTGCAGATCGTGCAGGAAGAATGTCAACAGATGAGCTAGTCTCATTGATCCGCCTGAGTCAAGTAGCCACCTAGGAACGGTCTCACTGCTCTAGTAGCTCACATTAGCTCGATTGAAAAAGCTCGATTGAAACCTTCACGAACAGGTGCAATCGAGTTTATAGCGTATGGAACGTCGAAACTGATTTTAGAATAGTATGGTCGTCCGGAAAGGTGTGGAATGCCTGAATGCTCATTTGGCATTCTCGTTCCTCGATGTGAAGATAGCTGACAGCACCGTAGGCAATTCTACCGCTAGAATCAAACGTCTGAAGCAATTCACTTTCGCAATTGCTACGTTGGAGCTGTGTTTGCACCATCCAAAACATGTCAGGGGAGACCGACTCTCGTTCGCATTCGGTTGAATATCGAATACGTGCATTCCGTTCTACTTTTTGATGGAACTTTCCGCGAAGAGGCGAAGCGATGATGCGGCGCCGTTGGGGAAGCATCTGTTTGCAAGAGCAGACCACTTCGGAGATGACCGAGTTTCCTTTGACAAACGTAATGACGTGACCATCACCGGTAATGTCGATTCTGGCAGAGTAGTTTGATCGCTGAATCAGCCGCGTCCGGTAGACATGAAAAAGTTCTGGGTGAATCGATCGTCCGAATACGTAAAGAGCATGCTCAGCGATGGTCGGTCGAATCGATAACACTTGGCAACCTTTCAACGAGAATAGTAACGAGTAGGCGGCGGATTATAGCCTGACGATGATACGCCTACCAATATCAACTTCGCAACAATCAATGCAACAAAATCTAGGTAAAGTTCAAAAGACTTCTCTCGATTTTCTGCGTATCGACTTCGAATCCCCTCTTGACATAAAGGCTGAAGCCGTCACGAAAGGCGAGTTGTCACCGTTGTGGTTGATTTGTGGTAGCATAATGAACTGGAATCCTAACTCTCTACTCCAACTGCTGAAAGAAAATTGAATGCACATCGTCATGGCCGCCTCCGAGGCTGTTCCATTTGCAAAGACTGGTGGTCTAGCGGACGTTTGTGGGGCTTTACCAAAACAGTTTGTGGCGAGAGGTCATCATTGCAGTTTGTTTTTGCCTGGTTATCGACGAGCGATTCATTCGGGACTTCCCATCGAGGATACGCACGTCTCTTTTGTGGTTGACATGGCGGGCAAACAAGTTGCTTCGAGAATTTTGAAAGTGCGCATGCATGATGGAGCCGTGTCGGTTTACTTAGTAGACCAACCTCATTACTTCGATCGTGACAATCTTTATGGCGACGAGCACGGAGATTACAAGGACAACGCTGAGCGTTTTTGTTTTTTCTGTCGATCGGTTGTGGAGGCAATTGAGCGATTGCGTCTCCATGTAGACATTGTGCATTGCCATGACTGGCAAACAGGATTGATCCCGGCCTATTTAAAAACAGGCTTTGGGCAAAAGCAATGGTACCAACATGCGGCAACGGTTTTAACCATCCACAATCTTGCCTATCAAGGTCGATTTTGGTCCCATGATATGAACCTAACTGCGATGGATTGGAAGTTTTTCAACTGGCAGCAGATGGAGTTTTTTGGCGACCTCAATTTGCTTAAAACGGGAATCGCTTTCTCCGACTTTATCACCACAGTCAGTCCTAGCTATGCGCGAGAAATTCAAACGCCAGAACACGGATGCGGTCTTGATGGTCTACTACGATCAAAGCAGGCAAAGCTTGCAGGAATCGTCAATGGAGTTGATTACGATCTTTGGGATCCGCGGCACGACAAGAACATCGCCCAGAACTATGGTGTCGAAAACTGGAAAGATGGAAAAGCGCTGTGCAAGTTAGACCTTCAAACCAAAATGGGTTTACCTGTGGACCCAAATGTGCCCGTCATTGGCCTCATCGGGAGATTGGCTGAGCAAAAGGGATGGGATCTCGTAAAGCCGTTGCTAGAAACGTCTATCGAAAGCATACCTGCTCAATGGGTGATCCTTGGAAACGGGGAACCACGGTTTTCGGACTCGATCGGATCGTTGGCAAGTCGGTACCCTCATCGTCTCGCTGTTCGTTTCGAATTTTCCGATCCGTTGGCGCACAAGATAGAAGCGGGAGCAGACATGTTTCTGATGCCTAGCCGCTATGAACCGTGTGGATTGAATCAGTTGTATAGTCTGAGATTCGGTACGATCCCCTTAGTCCACGCGACGGGCGGATTGATTGACACTGTAGCCGACGCCGAACAATCAGCTGAAGTTGCGACCGGCTTCTCCTTTCAGGATTATTCGCTGGACGGAATTCGAGAATGTGTGAAGAAGGCGATGAATACCTATTCGCACGAACCAGAACGATGGAGTACACTGGTCGAAAGAGGCATGCAGCAAGACTGGTCGTGGTCAAGCAGTGCAGCACTCTATGAATCAGTCTACAGCCGTGCTCGCGAACAAGCGGCGATCGAGGGGCGGCTATAGTCAATCGACTACGGAGCACACCGGTATGCATGAAACTCGCTACGACTGGTTAGCGGACCGATGGGTAATTTTTGCTCCGAATCGCGAAGAGCGACCAAATGAATTCAAGTCTGTAGGTTGTGTAGCTAGCCCTTCAGAAATACACAATCCGTCATGCCCTTTCTGTAAAGGGTTCGAGCACTCGACTCCTTCGCCAACTCTCGTTTTGCCTCACATAGATTTGGAGTCCTCACGGCCGTTACACCGCGAGGGCTACGCAGAAGATCGAGAAACTTTACCATCCTGGTTGGTTCGTGTCGTACCCAACAAGTTTCCTGCAATGGCTGGAAATAGCGGACTCGCTCCTCGCGCGACACCGATGGATCCAATATCTATGCGGTCGACTCCATACGGCAGAGCAGAATTTGAATCCGAATCGGAGGTGCAAACCGAAAGCTCCGTCGCAGTCGCGGGTGATGTCTCCCATCTGTTTCGTAGCGAGCATCCGTCGGGCTGCCACGAGGTTGTTATTGAGTCACCGAATCATGTCGCCAGTCTTGCTTCCATGCCCACGGAGCACATAGAGCTTGTATTGGAAGCCTACAGGAAACGACTGCTTCACTGGCGTTCCCATACCAACATCCAATTTGCTGTCGTCTTTAAGAACTTCGGAGCGGACGCTGGTGCCTCTCTCTCGCATACCCATAGTCAGATTATCTGTCTCGATTTTGTTCCAAGCGATGTTCAGCGGATACATCAAAGGTTGGTCAAGCATCACGAAGTGTATGGGTGCTGTTATATTTGCCAGGTAATGCACGAAGAGGTTCGACACCGCGACAGAATCGTCATGGAGAGCGAGCATTTCGTGGTAATCTGTCCTTTTGCTTCCCGTTTCCCCTTTGCCTTTTCCATTATCCCGAGAAGGCATCGACCGCACTTCGAAGACACTTCCGCTGCGGAACTCTTGGACCTTGCAACAGTTCTCAAATCGAGTCTCTCGGCACTCGAGCGAGCACAGCCTGAGGCCGCCTACAATTACGTCTTGCAATCCAGCCCGTTTCATCAATTCGATGACGAAGCACATCATTGGCGATTGCGGGTGATTCCTAGACTTAGCAAAGTCGCAGGTTTCGAATGGGGATCCGATTGCTTTATCAACACAATCAAGCCCGAAGTTGCCGCGCAAATCTTGCGAGAACATCTGCGACCTTAAGCCAACCTTTGAGCATCCACACTCGAAGCCGTTACGGCCCGTCTTGCCACTTGTTCGCGCGGCGTCCGCTCTTTAGGCATGCATCAGCCTATTACTCACACACCAGTATTATTGACCACTTTCGGCATTGTCTCGTCCGAATCTGGAACCAATCGGTGCGAAGCGGCGATGATGACATAAAGAGCTGGTACGACAAAGAGTGTGAAGAGAGTACCGATGGACATGCCGACCACCAAAACGATCCCAATACTATTTCTTGCCTCAGCCCCAGGCCCTGACACAAAGACCAACGGCAAGTGACCAAGCACCGTAGCCGCCGAAGTCATCAAAACCGGTCGCAAACGGGTCTTGGCTGCCTCGAGCGCAGCATTCCATTTGCTAGCTCCCTGCTCTTGAAGATGGTTCGCGAACTCGACAATGAGAATTCCATTTTTTGCCACTAAACCGACGAGCGTGATCAACCCCACTTGCGAATAGATATTGATTGTCGTTAGTCCCAAATACGTGATGCACAAGGAAGCCGAGATGGCCAATGGAACCGAACCTACTAAAACGATGAGAGGATCGCGGAAGGATCGAAACTGGGCTGCCAAGACAAGGTAGATCAATACTAACGCGATACCCAAAGATACCGTGAGAGCCGATCCCTCTTGCCGAATTTGACGAGACTCACCTGCATAGTCAATGTTCGCATTTGATCCCGCCACGTCACGCACAATTCCTTCCAAGACTCGCAAGCCCTCCTCCTTGGTAATCGAGGGCAACATCACCGCATTGAACTTCAAGGCTGATTGCTGCTGAAAACGGCTCAACACTCGCGGGGCTGTCTTCGGAACGATACTGGCAAACGTAGACACAGGGATTAATTGACCGCTAGGAGTTCGTATCTTGATATCCAGAAGCTCGCTAGTCGACTTCCGGTCTACTTCAGCGAGTTGCGGAATGACTTGATAGGATCGATTGAAATAATTGAATCGATTCACGTACCCACCACCCAGCAGCACGCCTAACTCTTGCGCAATCGCAGCCAAATCCAATTTTAGATCTGCGACCTTCTCTCGATCGATGACGACTTGGGCTTGGGGCAAGTCGACCTTCAAATCAGGATCCACAAACAGAAAGACATTGGAACGGAATGCACGCGTTACGATCTCTGCAGACATTGGAATCATTTGATCTACGCTCAGATCGCTCTTCAAAATGACTTCCACATCAAAGTTTCCAGCCCCAGGGAGAGGAGGGACTAGTATCGGTAGTGGACGCACACCCGCAACTTGCGAAGCTAAGCCATAGACTTCACCGAACATATCTTGCGTGCTACGCTGCCCATGCGCTTTCCTTTCATGCCAATCGTGCGTAATGATTCCTCCAAAGCCACTATTGGAACCAACCACAGCCCACATATAGTCGGTCTCAGGCAAGCTGACGAACTTGGTTGCCAACTCGGAAGCCCAACGCGTTGTACTTTGGAGTGTCGAGTCTGGGGACGCTTGCAACATAACGGCGATCGCGCCTTGATCTTCAACAGGCGCAAGCTCTTTGCCAGATCTTTGGTAGAACGGAACGGATGCCGCCCCGACGACGATGGTCAAGAATGCAATAGTCCAGCGTAGCGAAAGTGCCCCTTCAAGCACTTTGCCATACAGAGTTTGAATCCTAGCAAACAACCAATTGACACCACGCGTCAGCATCGGCTCCTTGCCCGAAGGGCTGAGCATGACCGCGCTCATGATCGGTGATAAGGTTACGGCAACGACGCCAGACAATACGACAGCGGAAGCCAAAGTGAACGCGAACTCACGGAACAACATCCCCGTCAATCCGCCTTGGAATCCGATGGGAGCATAGACGACAGCAAGGGTGATCGTCATCGCAATGATGGGACCGACCAACTCACGGGCGCCGATCAATGCTGCATTGACTTTGGAATTACCCTCTAGAATATGGCGTTGAACATTTTCCACCACCACGATCGCGTCATCGACCACTAGTCCCACGGCCAATACGATCGCGAGGAGTGTTAAAAGATTGAGCGAGAAACCCATAAGATACATCAGGATAGATGCACCGATCAAAGATACCGGCATCGCAACCAATGGAACGATCGCGGTCCTGATCGACCCCATAAACAAAAAGACTACCACGCCAACGATACAGATTGTTTCGAGCAAGGTCTGCGAGATCTCGTAGAGTGCATCTCGCATGAATTTGGTCGCATCGAACGCCAACCCCATATCCATGTGACTCGGCAATGAGGGGCGCAATTCCTCCATGGCTCGATTCAAACGATTCGCAACATCGATTTCATTAACGCCAGGCAGCGGCCATACCGATACATAAACCGCCTCCTTGCCTCGATACATGGCAACCATCGATGCTTCTTCCGCACCGAGCTCGACCTTGGCAACGTCACCTAACCGGATCACAGCTCCATCATTCTGCCAAACAATCAGTTGCTGAAACTCCTCGACGGTCTTGAGGTCCGTATCGGTGAGTAAATCTACTTGGACGGAGTCATTCTTGACGCGACCGATCGCAGCCAGATAGTTGTTGCGGCGCAGCGCGGAGAAGATATCCCCAGGAGTTAGATTGAGCTCCGAAAGGCGTGACGGTGAAATCCATATTCGCATGGCAGGCGTGCGTCCACCTTCGATACCAACACGCTGCACTCCAGGTATGGTCGACAACTGTGGCTGAACCGTTCGCGAAAGATAATCGGTCAAACCTGCAATGTCATATTCATCGGACGTGAAGCTTAGATAAAACGAAGCATAGGGGCGGTCCGCACGCTGGATTTCAATTACCGAAGGCTCGGACTCGGCTGGTAATTCCCTACGTACCTGCTGCAGTCGTGCGTTCACTTCTGCCAGTGCGGCTGTCGCGCTATGATTGAGTACCAATCGAATCGTAATCGTGCTGACTCCTGCCACGCTCGATGACTCAACGAAATCTACACCCGCGATGGATGACACGGCCCTTTCGATAGGTGTCGTCAAGAAACCTCGAATCGTCTCGGCGCTGGCGCCGATGTAGATCGTTGTGATCTGAATCGAAGTGCTCTCAAGTTTTGGAAACTGCTGGATAGGTAACGACTGAGCGGTCCGAACTCCGATCAGAACCAAAATCAAGTTAACAACAATCGCAAGTACAGGATGTTTGATGAAAAGGTCGGTGAAGTTCTTCATTCGCCTGAATGCCCCGCACCAAAGTTCACGCCTGACTGAGAATCACTTGGCGCCTTTTCAACAGGTGCAATGAGAACTCCGCCCCTCAGCTTGAATGATCCGTCAGTCACGACGGTTTCCCCTTCCTTGAGCCCCTCTTTGATTGTCACGAATTCACCGAAGGAGGCGCCTGGCTTTACGTTTCTCGTGTAAGCCCGTAGTTTGGCTGAGTCCTTGGGATCATGCTGAGCGACATAGACAAACGCACCACTTGGAGCATTTCGTAAGGCTGTGAACGGTATCTTGACCATCGGAACCGGCTGCCCAAACTTCATTTCCAATCGGACGGAATCATTCGGCTGCAGAGTCTCGGGTGGATTTTTTAGCTCGGCTCTCGCCATTACGTTGCGAGTAACTTTGTCTGCCTGGGAATCGATCGCGATGATCGTCGCTGGAATGGGCTCTTTTTTTTCAGAAGCAAGAACAGAAACACAATCACCTAGCTTGAGATAATCCGCTACAAGCTGGGACATCATGAAATCGATGTGCACATATGGTTCGGTCTCTTCGATTCCCTGAAGCATCGTGATCGGTGTTCCCTCAGGTAGGTATTGGCCAGGATGAATGTCAAACAGACCGGCCCTCGCTCGGAACGGTGCACGCAATCTCTTTTTTTCAATCACCACTTTGAGTCGTTCAACTTCCGCATTCGCTTGAGCAAGCAAAGACTTGGCCTGTTCTAGCTCCAATTCGCTTATGGCGCGCACATTACTGGCCTGCTCCGAGCGCCTGTAGGTTGACTCATGTATCTCACGGATAGCTTCCGCACTCTTCAGCTGCAATTCTTCTACACGAGTATCAAAATGCACTAGTTCCTGGTTCTCTTCGACCAATTCCCCGGGCTTGAAGAAGACCTGAGAAACCATGCCCACCAATTCAGTCCTCAGTTGAATGGACTTCGGTGCCAAGACAGTCCCAATAGCCGTTGCGGAAGAACTCAATTCGATTGACAAAACTGTTGCGATCTTCACCGTTTCCGGCATTTCGGGTTGCTCTTGCTGCGGAACACTATCCATTGCCTGCCTGCGAGAAACGATGAGCCACAAAAAGCAGCCAACAATCAAGATTAGCAGGATCGATGCAACAATATTGGTCCAAATGGAACGCATATCTTTCTCAATTTCACGAAAAGGTAAGTGATTATGATACTCGAAACAAAAAAAGAGCCTTGAAAAATCAAGGCTCTTTTTGCGTTCAATTCATATCCAATGTACCGTCTAACAAACAGACGAACACGGATGAATACATGTCGTGATCGCCGTGACCACCAGCCTTCTTGCCGTGATCATCCTTTTGAGAATCGAATGCAAAGACTATCGGCAATCGAATGGCAGCCGATGGAGAGTTTGTCTTCTCAACAACGGCAAAAGCATCAAAAGATGAGGCTTCCCATGAATGACGCTGAAGAATTCGAGCAGAATTCGATCGATTGGGACGTACCGCTACTTGTCTCCAATCGCTTCATCCAAATCGCGATACCGTCGCGATCCCAATACATGAGCTTGATCCGATTGCGACGCAAGTTGAGGAACATAAAAACCCCTCCGTCTCTCACGTCGAGATGAAGGTCTGACTTGATGATTCCAAATAGCCCATCGAAGCTCTTGCGCATATCGATTGGGTCGGTGTGCAAGTAGGTCTTGATCTGTGGATTGAGGGCGAGCATCTACGCGACTTGGTCCAAGATGCGAGGCAAAGAGTCGATGGCTTCGACTGGTAGTGTGATGACAACTCCTGATGGGAGTTTGATCTGGATCTGAGCCGCCTGGGGCTCGGACTGGACTTGGAGAAAGGCGGGCTTGGCCAACGCTGGTTTCGAAGCTTGGAGCTTATTTCTCCATGGGTAGAATGTCGGAATGGAGCAGCCTATCGACTGACAGAACTCGGCGACGGTGAGGGAAGAATTTTCAAATTGTCGTAGCCGCTTGGTCCAGAGCTGAGTGTTGCTTTCAATGGATTGAGCCATGAGTAGAGATCCTGCGAGAGTGCGAAATCATTGGGCGAACGATAGAAACCTACCCCACGATTCCACGCAATGCTGGCTCAAAAACCTACGGCCGCTGTACGCTTACACAGGGCTGATATACTTCTTGGCTCGCATCCGTGAAGATCCGTGCAAATCCGTGGCTCGTTTTCGAGATCCTATCTTTAGCCACGGATGGGCTGGGATCGAACACGGATACGAAGTGAGCTGAGTAAAGTTAGCAGGAGACTCTCTTTTTTGTTACCAATAAAAGGACATGCACAGCAACGGATTTGGTCTCAACGGAATTCAGCATCGAATACAAAGACTATCGGCTCTCGAACTGCCGCCGATGGTGAGTTTGTCTTCTCAACAACAGTAAAAGCATCAAAAGATGGGGCTTCCCATGAATGACGCGGAAGAATTCGAACAGATTTCGATCGATTGGGACGTACCGCTATCCCGATCGAATTCTTTCGTTCCGTCTGAGAGCCGATTGTCGCTGGTTACTAACCCATCGAACCGTCAGCCGATGTTCGCGAGATGCCGAACACCTAGCTTGACCGCCAACTCTCGCAGCCGATCGCGACTGGCCGACAAAAAGCGACCTACCCACGTCTTTTCGTGCAGCCGCTTGATACGCTGACTCCAAATCTCAGCGCTACTTTGAAGTCGCTCAAAGATGCCTGCCAACTCACTGGATACGACAGCCTTCCCCTTGCGAGCCACGCGGCTCGTATAGTCGACCAGCAACAGATATTGGCCTAACGTAAAACCCTCCACGATCCCCTTTCGCAGTGAACCTTGACGTTGTCGATCTTCGATCGGAACCAACCACAACGAATCTTCGATATCACCACTCACCGCTTGTGCTGCCACACTGCCATTGCGAATTTGTTCGACGTCTTCCAATCGCCCTTGAGAGACTGCGTTATCCACTCGTTCCTTGATACTGGTATGTGGACTTTGTTCGGGCAATGGAACAATTCCAGCCGCCACAGGATTCAAATCGATATACGCTGCCACGGAGAGCAACGATTCTTGGTCGAGGATAGCGATTGATTTGAAACGTCCTTCGAAGAAAGCCCCCGTGCATCCATCTTGCCGATTGGCAAGTCGAGCGAGTGGTTCCTTGAGGCACTTCATGAACCAACCGAGCGAAGACAAACGACTTCGAGTCTCTCGGACCCAATCTGTGTTGTTCAATTTCGCTTCGATCATTTCCTCTGTTGGTTTCATGGGTTTGCGATCTGCACCGCGCGGAGGATAGAGGCGAAACCAACGTTGGACGACTTCTTGATCGGACCAATTTTCGGCTTCTTCGCAATCGATACGCAAGAGCAAGTGAAGGTGATTGTCCATGGTGCTAAAGCCACCGACGGAGATCGCGAAGATTTCGTTGAGTTCTTTGAGACGCTGGTCGATCCATTCTTTCCGCTGGAATCCGTTCTCATCGGAAAGCAGATGGGCTTTCCTGCAGCATCTGGAAATGCAGTGATACCAACGACTTACGGACGTATCGACGAGTCGGAAGCGAGCTTTAGTCATGGCAAATTCTCTCCAAGGAGCAATCGATTTAACCTGCAGAGCTTACCAAACTGCAAAACAAATGCAAGGCGCTGTGCATGTCCTTTTTTGTTCTAAAAAATGATATTCTTGGCGATCCATTCCAGTGAGACTCCTTGGACATATCAGAGACTTACTTTTCTGCAGGCTGTGCAAGGCAATCGAGGCGAGGCACTATCACCAAATGCCGGCACTCGTCAATTGCTTTGTCACCTGCCCAGCCCAATCTTTGTTGGCTGCGGGCGATGCTGGACTGGGGTGAAGGATTCGAGAAATTTGTATCTCGGTTTCTGAACCGAGAATTCTCTTTAAGCAGTCTTCAGCGTATCCACCTACGCCCACAGCACGCATCGGTCCCAACACCTCGATTACCTTCCCAAGATAAGAGTCGCAAACGTCTTGCAGTGCCTGCACGTCCGCACGCTGAAGTTTGTCAGGAGTAACATTCCTGGCACCTTCATCCATAAAGACGAGCGGACAATAATTGACTACGAAATGCTCCTCAAAGAAACTCTCGGGGGTGCCATACCGTTCCCCAAATAGCCCCCACAATCGCTTGCCTGACACTTCGGACTTCTTGCATGCAAATCCGTCGATGCGTCGCTTGGGATGCTCGCTGGCCGGTTTATCAACTTCTTCATCAATGCCGAGCCAATCACGAACGGCTGCGATCTCGCCAAATGGAACGCCGGTTTGTGCCATACCAAAGGGACCCGGATTCATCCCCAAAAAAAGAACCTTGCATGTCGCCTTTGCATACTTTGTCAAATACGCATGGTGAGGTTTCCATGCATACTCCAAGGGGTTGTAGACGTATGCGACCGGGGGTTGAAAACGGAGTTTATCAACGGCATGACTCAACTCTTTCGCCAAAACAATGAGCTGAGCCGAAGTTGTCGATGAAACCGATTTGGAACGTGGCACGAAGAAACGCCTCGCTAATGTTGAGTTGCGCTAGCTAGTCGGCTTGAGGATTTTCCGACCGAGTGTCGGATTATAGGGTGTCCATCGATCCTTGGTGCGATCTGCAAGCACCATCGCACGAGCGGAGCTCAATTTGGCATCCATTTCATCTAGATAGTGAAAGACGATCGCCTCCAATGTCATCGGGACCTTGGGGCTACCATGTTCGAGGTAGCCATGATGACTAACGATTATGTGCTGTAACTGTAGCACAGTGTCGGAGTCGACCTGGATTCCGCGTGTCTTCAGTTCCAAAATGCGGCGATCAATCATCTGAACACCTTGTATGAGATGCCCCAGCAATTGACCACTGTCGGTATAGCTCAATTCACCATCAAATGCTAACTCTTCGAGCTTTCCGATATCGTGCAGAAAGGCCCCAACAATCAGCATGTCTTCGTTCAAATCAAGATAATGATTGGCAACTCCGCGAGCTAGTGACATCAAGGAGACAATATGCTCGAGCAACCCACCAGGGTAAGCATGATGCGCTTTGATTCCTGCGGGGGCCGTTCGCAACAATTCAGCAATGTTCGGGTCCTCGTAGAACAACATCGCGATAGCTCGCAAACCGTCGTCATTGAGTTCCTGGAGCATCTCACCGACCTGTTTCCAAAGCTCATCCACATCGACGCGACTGGCTGATTCAAAATCCTCTTTCGAAATCTGCGATTCATCAACCAATTGAAGCTGGTTGACGATGAGTTGCAATACGCCATTGTGAACTTGAGACGCAGCGTTGATACGGACGTAGTTGCCTTTGTTAAATTTTTCGGCCATCTTCTCGTCTGCATTCCAACGCATGGCGGAGATGGTGCCTGTGTTATCCTGAAGCTGCATCAGCAAATACAGGTTGCCCTGCCGATTGGCTCGCAATTGTCGATCGACAATGCGATACACCTCGTCGATTTGCATCTGAGGTTGAATACTGGCAACAAACGTTCTTGTCATGGATGATATCAGTCGTGTAGGTGTAGTTTGATTAGCTGCTGGCGCTCGAGTAACTTCTCAATGCACGATTGAAAACCCATCGACTTCCAACCAAGGCAACGAGTGTCGCCAGAATAGCAAAACCGGCGAGGCCCCATTCCCAATTTTGGCGTGGCACCAGCGGCTGCGCCAGCAGTCGAGCGGGTACATTCACGACAACTAGGACAGGCACAATGAATGTGAAGGTAAACCACAAGGGTAGCCCCCAACCTCCCTGGTAAATCTCCATCGGATACCTTGAGAAATTGGTGATGTAAAACCAAAAGTCGTAAAGGCTTTGATTGCGCCCCAACCAAATGCTCGTAGCTGCCAAGCATATCATCAGACTGTACATCAACAGGACGCCGCAAGCGATGTACAGAAAATAAAGTGCGAGTCCTAGCCAGCTCCATTGCCAGACGGGGTCTGTTCGGGATGCCAAATGGAATAACGCATATGTCAGAATGATCAACCCGAGTACAAAGTTACTCAGCGACGACCATTCCACTCTGCGAAACGAAATGAGGAATTGCGTATCGATCGGCTTGAGCAGAGCAAAATCCAATCCGCCCGTCCGTATGAGCTCGCTAAACTCCTGAGCATTGGGCATCAAAAACGCTTGAATGATGGAGTTGATCAGCCAGGTGGTGGCTAAGAACACGAAGAACTCATTGCGTCCCCAGCCTGTGTCGACGCCGATCGACTTCACATGATAGAAGACGATCAGATAGAATCCCAGATTCATCAATAACCAAGACAAACTGGAGATGCAGTCCAGTACAAAGTTGCTTCGAAACGTCATGTCGCGAATCAGACTGTTGCGAGCAAACGTGAGGAATACTCGACTGTAGTTGGGACTACTCATTGGTCAGGCATCCTGGGTGTGCATCGAAGAACCAACTATAAAAAGAGGCCACGAGTTTAAACTCATAGCCTCAAAGATTTTTAGCATTCTTGCTGGAACATCGTTCCGAGCTTAGCTTATTCTGCCGCTGTTTCAAAAGCTGGCTTCGTAGCCTTCTTGGTTTCGCGATCGTTCTTGCCGACAAATTCCAGAATCGCTCTTGTCCCATTGTCACCAAGACGCGGCTTGGCCAATCGCATGATCCGAGTGTATCCACCCGTTCGGTCAGCAAAGCGAGGTGCCACTTTGTCGAAAAGAATACGTACTGCTTGCTTGTCCTTGATGATCGACAAAACACGTCGGCGAGCGTTGACTCCAGGAGCTCGAGCAGCGGCCCATTTTTGCCAATTATCGCTTTTCCGCCAAGCTTTCCATTCCTCACTACCACGTTCGGCCGTAGTCGCGAATTCCGCAGCTTTTGCGTCTGCAAGGATACCATGCTTTGCAATCGTCACGCACTTTTCGACCAGCGGTCGAATTTCCTTAGCTTTTTCCAAGGTCGTGATGATACGTCCAGGAACCTTGGGAGCATTCGGATCGAGTTCCGTAACTTCCCGCTCTGTCAAGAGAATTGCCGCTACAAGATTGGAGAACAACGCCTTGCGATGGGATGGGGCACGTCCTAGAACTCGCCCCTTTCGTAAGTGTCTCATGCTAACTATCCGATAAGTGTTTAATTGATGTTGAATGAAGTAAGGAATCCGAACGCGTTCGGACTATCTCATCGAGGGAACTCGCATCCCAAGATGCAATCCCATCGCTCCGAGTCGTTCGCGGACTTCGTTGAGAGTGGTCTCACCAAAATTGCGAACTTCGAGCAACTGATCTTCCGTTCGTTGCACGAGATCCCGAACTAGACGTATACCCTCTGCTTCCAAGCAGTTGTTAGCTCGAACCGACAGTTTAAGATCTGAGATGGTCGTGTTGAGCTTTGCTTCGAGCTGAGCTTCAGCACTTCCAGGACCACCTCGCGCGACAGCGTGCACTTGTTTGCCAAGCTCGCTGGATTGAACGAACGGATTCAGGTGCTTTCGAAGGATCTTTGCACCCTCAACCAACGCCATTTCTGGATGGACCGAACCGTCAGTCCAAATTTCGACGACAAGCCTGTCGTAGTTGGTCTTTTGTCCAACACGTGTTTCTTCAACCAAGTATCGAACACGCACGACCGGGCTGTAGACGGCATCGACTGGGATAATCCCGATCTCGTGGTCGCCCGAGCTATGCTCAGAAGCAGGCACGTACCCACGACCGTTTTCGACAACCATTTCCATCATGAACGGTGTGTCAGCGGTCAGTGTTGCAAGGACATGGTCCCTGTTGATGATCTCAACATCTGAATCTGTTTGCACATCTGCACCGGTGATAACACCAGCTTTGTCAGCACTAACAGTCAGAACGCGAGTGTTCTCACTATGATTCTTAACGACCAAGCTCTTGACGTTCAGAACGATTTCTGTCACGTCTTCCAGGACACCTGGAATGGACGAGAATTCGTGCTGTGCACCGCGAATCTTGATCTGTGTAACGGCACTACCTTCGAGGCTCGAAAGCAAAACGCGGCGGAGACTGTTTCCAATCGTCGCACCGAAACCTCTTTCAAAAGGCTCTGCGGTAAATTTTCCGTAGGTAGGACTGAGCGTAGATCGCTCAACGCTAACCTGACTAGGAAGCTCTAGGCCACGCCAACGAACATGCATTCCTTAGGTACTCCAAATGAAACCGATAACTCCAGAAACCGAACCCACTAAACACGTCGTCGCTTGCGAGGGCGACATCCATTGTGTGGAATCGGGGTAATGTCTTCGATCAGCTTCACTGAAATGCCTGCCGCCTGTAGCGCAGTGATCGCTGATTCACGGCCCGATCCTGGACCCTTCACACGGACTTCGATTTCCTTCATTCCGTACTTCATCGCTTTTTCAGCCGCTTGCTGTGCAGCCAGTTGGCCAGCGAACGGGGTGCTCTTTCGAGAGCCTTTGAAACCGCTAGTGCCAGCACTGGCCCAGCATAGTGTGTCACCTTTTGTATCGGTGATCGTTACCGTTGTATTGTTAAAAGTCGCCTTAACGTGCGCAATACCAGATGTCACGTTCCGACGAACCTTGCGTCGCTTGTTTTCGCTAGACGCTTTGCTGCCTGTCGTTTTAGCCACAACAAATCCTTAGAAGTCAATATTCAAACGAAATTCTTCAAACTAGTTTGGCCGCCCATTCAGGCGGCCAACAATAAAACCGAAACTCGATAAAGACTATCGCAAGTCCTTAACGCCTTTCTTACCAGCAACCGTCTTCCGAGGCCCCTTTCGAGTCCGGGAGTTTGTTCTGGTTCGTTGTCCGCGAACGGGCAACCCCACCTTGTGCCGGATCCCGCGGTAACATTTGATTTCACGCAATCGGGAAATCGACTGTCCGGTTTGCCGACGCAGCGGTCCCTCGACCGTATAATCCCGCTCCAACAGAGTCGATAGTCGGCTCAGTTCGTCTTCGTCCAACAAACGAGCCTGTTTGGTCGGGTCGATTTTGGTCTTCTCGCACGCTTCTCGAGCTACGGCACTGCCGACCCCGTAGAGGTACTGAAGGGAATAAACGATCTGTTTATCGTTTGGTATGTCAACACCGAGCAGACGCGGCATGCTTGCCTCGCTCCTAAGCCTAGATCTGTAAAGGGTTTTCGTTCAACTAAGCTCGAGACAACCTTTGATGACTCGATCCTTCCCAACGAAGGGAGCCCCAGAGTGTAACGTGGAGTAGTTCGTGCTGACAAGGCTTAATTGTCGCCTTTGGCACGCATTTTTCACGAGCCTCGACACAAATACCGCATCGCGGATCGGAATTTGACGCCAAACCAAGATCTAAGGGCCCCTCCGCCAAAGGAAATCACCCTGTTCCGCAACATCCTCTTTATCAAACTGCCTTATGCTCGGCAGGTTCTCCGTATGTGTAGAAACCGCAACCAACCTTGGCTCCCAACCGGCCGTCGCTAATCAACGGGCTTAGCTGATCGAGAAGCGGCTGCCAAACAGCGTCACCATCGACGAACCTGGCGGCCGACATCGTCTGGTAGACCAGATCCAAACCTATCTGATCCATCATACCAAATGGACCGAGTGGCATGCCCGTAACCTTCTTCCAAGCTAGATCTATATCTTCAGGGCTCGCAACGTCTTTGGCTCGCAATTGCAAAGCGGACTGTAACACCGCCCGCAACATCCAATTAAAGACATATCCAGGATTTTCAATCCGTTGAACCAGAGGATGCTGCCCGACCCGAATCGCAAGTTCCGACAATCGATCCAAGGTCGATTCAGATGTATTGGATGAAGATGCAATATCTACGAGTCGTGTCTGCCAGACGGGTACATGGAAATGAAAATTCGCAAAACGTGCGGGGTCTTGCACAAACCTGGATAGTATCGATGGCGTGAAGTAAGAACTATTCGAGGCGATGATTGTCGGCGCAGGATATCTCGCAGACGCCAACTCCAGTACCTTGCGTTTCACCGATACCTGCTCGCTGACGGTTTCTAGCACCAAGTCGATAGCAGATCCAGCATCGTCAATGCTGTTGCATGTACGCACTTCGTTGGCATTGGAATCGCCCATTGCGCGACGAATCGAATCGTGATTGGCAGAGTGAATCTCTGCTCGATGCTCCGCGATCCACTTTAAACCGGAACTCAACGCATCGCTCGACTGGTCCAACCATGTAATGCTTAATCCGTGCGCTACGAACTGACCTACGATCTGCCTACCGACCCAACCTGCCCCGATCACAAGAACCGTGCGAATCTCCCCACTCCCTCCGATTGCGGAATCTACATCTCTGCTGAAGTCGTTTGAAGCCATTGGGTCTGATGATGCTCTAGTAGTTCCAGAATCGCTGAAGCTTGCATGCAAGCTTCTTTCTGAGCATCATACCAAGCTTGCTGCGCGGCCAGGAGTCGAACGAGTCGCTCACGCCCAACAATCCATTGTTTTTCGTCGATTGCACTGGAGTCCACTGGCGTCGTCGCAAGTGGTGCGCAATGCCCAAAACGCGAGAATGAGACACCGTCGATACTGTCCGCCAACAGACCTGAAGATGACGAGTGTTCCTGCGAAGCTTTTTCTTGCAATGTGCCATGCGCCGCTGGCAATGGCTGGGGCATATCTGCTCTCCAGCGATTCTTTAAGCTATCCGCAGGATTACCGCTCAGCCAACGAGAAAACGATACCTGATCGGATTCAAAGATCGAAGAGCGCGCGCTAGCAACGAGCGATTGGGATTCTGTCGATGCTAGATTGATCTTTACTTCCATTTATTCTTCGGTGGAATGAACGACTCAATGGCAGCTAACTCATCGCCTCGCACCGAGGCTCCAAACCGAACGCCTAGATCGTGAATTGCAGCCGCTGCAGTCTCCAGCTGCGCTCTGTTGTTAAGCTTTAACGCTACACCCGAAGCAATTTTCAAAATCTCGTCCAGGATCGGTTGATTCAGTTTGGACTGAGCTGACCGAAGTCTCTCCACGGATCGAGCCGTTCGCTGTGCGGACGTAATGCCATACATCGCCTTCTCCGTAGCCATCGAAGTCGCTCGCATACTGAACTCGAGGTCCGCAATCATTCCTGCGACGAACATTAGCCGAAGTCTACCTTGTGTTTCTTCCGCATTGACTTTGCCATCCGTTCGAACAAAGTTATGCCGCACCGTACCTTGAGACCAACTCACCAGCTCGAAGTCGAGACTACCTGCATGGTGCCCTCCGACGTTGACGAGCCTTTCATCGGGAACGGTATGGCAGCGGTAGCAACTCTGAGCGAGTAAATAAACATTGACTGGGTTTCGCATACCTAACTCAATACTCTTGGAAAATCGCAAAGCTCGATGCTCCGGTGTCTCCTGAGCTTTTGTCACGTTCGCCCCTCCATAATCGTTATGGACGGCAATCCAATCTTGAGCGGGGCCGTGACAAGACTCACAGGATACACCTGCAATTGCTTCTAGCTGACCGCCAACTTGGTCCATCGTGTAATGGCACTGGATGCAGTTCGAATCCGCTTTGAAATTCGCGATACCTAGCTTGGAAGCAATCTGCTGCGCCTCTGGCTTGCGATGCAATGTTAGAAACGTTTCATGATGTGGCGTTCGCTTCCATGTTTGAATCTCGGCTGCGTGGCATTTCTCGCAACTTTGAGCCCCAAGCACTTTATGCGGATCAATCGCAACCTGCCAATTCTGATCGCGAGGGTCGACTTTGGTCGGAGTAGTATTCGCCATCCCCAGACCGATAGAAAGCAACACCACAACAACCGCTGTATATTGCCAATTGCGGACGGTCTTGTTCGCAGGAATAATCATTGCAGTCACTTTGCCAGGTACGCGAGAACTAAACGGGATTGTGATACAAGTCAGCAGAACTTTATGGCACAGTTTCCACCAAGTAGTAGAATTTCGGCACTCTGACCTAGCTTCCTGTACTAGCTACATCCATTGCCGATTTTTCCTGCACAATCGGAACAGCGACCATCGTGAAGAAATCATCAGCCATTCCTTTGACTCGATACAGCCGATTAAGAAAGATCGTTTCCGGCGGCCAAACTGGAGTCGATCGAGCGGCTCTCGATGCTGCGATCGAAGCCGGAATTGCCCACGGCGGTTGGTGCCCGAAAGGTCGATTGGCTGAGGACGAGCCCATTCCAGATAAATACTGTCTCGTAGAAACCTCGACGTCCAAGTACGGGGAACGGACTCGCCGAAACGTAATCGATTCTGACGGAACATTGATATTGTTCAAAGATGACCTGAGAGGGGGTACTTTTCTTACCTTGCGGTCGTGCCAAACCTTTCGGAAGCCTCACTTGGCCATCGATTTGCCTCACGATTCATCGTCCGCTTCCAAAGTGCTTCGATGGCTCATCGATCATCGCATCGAAGTCCTCAACATCGCGGGACCGCGAGCGAGTAAAGAACCGTGCATCTACACATGGACTCGCGAGTTCCTCGCTTCGATGCTCAGCGAAATGCAAGAAGACTAAATCGAGGGGCAAAAAATACCCCGGCCTGTGCAATGAGGCGGACACTGCGGACAGGCCGTGGGGTACCTTCGCGGTCGGCGAACCGACGCAAATTCCGTGGCAATTGCAATGGAGAAGCCATGCAGAGTGCGGGGCTGACGCCCCAACACTCGATGGACTCTTGGGTAGAGAAGGGATCGCCTAAATAACAGGCTACACCCTCAATGCATCACAGGGAGCAAGCGACGTGCCAAACATCCACCGGCGGGACGATTCAGGCAACAGAGGCCTAGGAACCCTTCAATTTAGCAAGCACTCTTGAAAAAAATTCGCGAACACCCTCAAGGCACAAGCCCAATAACGCCGTGACAGTGCCTGATTTTTAGGCGAAGCCAATGCACACACTCACATTAACACGAACGCATTGGACTGGAATCGACCGCTTAGGGCATGGACATGGCCTGAAGACTGCGATTGATAGCGGCTACCAATCCCAGCAACGATGCTTTTGTAATCGACCGGTGCTGCCCCACTCCAAAAAGATCCTGCCCATCCGGTGTCCGAACAAGAATGTACGCGGCGGCCGTCGAATCGCTGCCAGCCTCCATCGCATGCTCGTGATAGTCTAGAATATCGCATGCCAAACTAAATCGGTCGCGGATCGCATGCACAAATGCATCAATGGGACCAGCCCCTTGGCCTTCAATCTCCAGCGTTTCTCCTCGATAAGTGACAGAGAACTTGTATCGTTCTTCGTCTTCATGCTCACACGGGACGGGCGTGTGTGAATGATAAATTAACGTTGCAGGGGGCTTAAGATAGGTTTCTACAAACTTAGCCGCCACTTCGTGTGCAGGCATCTCGCGACCTGTTGTATCCGTGACTCTCTGAACGACTTGGCTAAAAGCAATCTGTAACCTTCGAGGCAATTGGAAGCCCAACTCGCTCTCCACCAAGAACGAGACACCTCCTTTTCCAGACTGAGAATTTACCCGAATCACTGGATCGTATTGTCTGCCAATGTCCGCTGGGTCGATCGTCAGATAGGGCACTTCGAATCGATCTCTCGACGAATCTTTGAGGGCCGCGAATCCTTTCTTGATCGCATCTTGGTGCGATCCTGAAAAAGCAGTAAAAACTAAATCGCCAGCATAAGGCATGCGCTCATGCACCTTGAGTTCGGTGCAGAACTCTGCAATGCGACGAATGTCCTTCAAATTAGAAAAGTCCAACTGCGGATCCACCCCTTGCGTGAACATATTGAGTGCCATCGTTACGATGTCCAGATTGCCCGTGCGCTCCCCATTGCCAAAGAGAGTCCCCTCCACTCGATCTGCACCTGCCATCAAACCCAACTCCGACGCCGCAATTCCAGTTCCGCGATCGTTGTGTGTATGAAGGGAGATGATGGTGCTTGCACGTGGCTTGAACTTGCGACAAAACCATTCAATCTGATCTGCATAAACATTTGGCGTCGCCAATTCCACTGTCGATGGAAGATTGATAATCGTCTTGTTGGACATCGTTGGTTGCCAAACATTGCAAACGGCCTCGCATATCTCGACCGCATAATCGATCTCCGTTCCCGTAAAGCTTTCGGGCGAATACTGATACCGAATCTGACTGGAGCCTGATTCTCGCTTCGCTAGCTCATGAATGTGTCGAGCCCCTTCGACTGCGAGCTGTACAATCTCCTCTTTCGTCGCTTGAAACACCACTCGCCGTTGGAGCGTCGACGTGGAGTTGTAAAGATGGACGATGGCTTTCTTGGCACCGCGGATCGCTTCGAACGTTCGTTCGATCAAATGACGACGTGACTGAACGAGTACTTGGATCGTCACATCCTCGGGAATCAGATCCTTTTCAATCAGTTCTCGCACGAATTGAAAATCCGTGTCCGAAGCAGCAGGAAACCCAACTTCGATCTCTTTGAAGCCTATCTTGAGCAACGCGCGATACAAATCCATTTTTTTCGCAGGCCCCATCGGATTGATGAGCGCTTGATTGCCATCCCGCAAATCGACAGAACACCAAATCGGAGCAGAAGTAATGGTCCGATTCGGCCACGTGCGGTCTGCAAGCGGAATGGTTGGAAATGGTGTGTATTTGGCCATTGGATTCCCCGGCTTGTATACGAAAACCTGATTGTCTATAAAAAAACCCTGAAGCCCGCGAAGCGAGTTTCAGGGTTGGATTGGTCTTTATTCTGTTTTGGTACGACCGCGCCCCTTCACTCGCCTGTCACAAGAAGGAGTACTGTGACGAGAGGAAGTAACAGTGTTAGCAATACCGCGGAGTTAAACATTCGGTGGTCGATCTCTGAAAACATCCCCTAAAACTAGCCTGCCGACCAGCTTGAGTCAATATGGTGTCAAGACTTCTTGTTAAGCGTTCGCAGCGACCGACGCACGATGTATTGCGTGTGTATCGAATCTGATTCCCGCTGCCACCGATCCGTTACTTCGCGAACCCAATCAGCATTCGATTTGCTGGCGTCGTTGAGCCAGTTGGCCACGGAGTCTTGTACATATTTGGATTCATCTTCCTTCAGGGGCTCGAGAATAGGCAAACCTATCTCGGGCTCTTTCTTCAAAAGCGGGATATGAGTCGTCCATACGCCTCTTGGCCGTGTGATCTCACTCGCATAACGACGTAACCGTTCCTGCCTGCTCCCTGTCCACGGAACCAGCGATCGAATGGAACCGAGCGGATCGCGATGAACATCGGCACGCAATGCCAGCCACGCGATCTCTCGAAGCCCAGAATTCTCATCATCTGCAAGTGGCTTGATCCACGCCAGTTTTTTGGGAAACGTCAACGACGAAAAGCCGACGATGATCGCGGACCACTCGCGCACAATATCACTCGTATGCGCCGTCATCGATCGCCAGATTGGATCTGCCACTTGAACGAAAGCACTCAATCGCTGTCCGATTGCCATACTGGCCTTGAATGCAGAAGCACCTTGCAACTCCGTCTTCAGCTCCTTGAGAGTTGCAGATGGAATCTCGATGTTCATCTCCCTGCGGATGTTCTCGAACAATTTCCATCGATCGACGGCCAACCATTCCACGAGGTTCTTGGTTTCAAGTTGGCCCGTCGCCAGTACCGCCACAACCTCTTTGGGAATCTCGGCGATTCGCCCTGCAGGCTTGCGCTGTCGCAGGCGATCAAGATCGCTCTTGTTCATAGGTAGTCCGTTTCAGAAACATCGAATCAATCTACAGTCCAAGATTTACACGAACCCCTTGGCAATGACGGTCGCAAGCTTGGCTTCAATGCGTTGGCGGAGAGACACAAAATAATCTGCAGCTGCTTCTAGTCCTGCTGTTTTCGCATAGTGCACGAGCGGATCCACGAGCCATTTCTCGGTGGGGGTCAGTTGCGGTCGGAGTGTTCGCGATTGAATCTGCGTCTCAAGCCACTTCAAACTGGATGGGTAATGGTCGCCACAACTGATCGCAACACGAAACGTGCTGAGATGCAACGCGTTGAAGTCTTCGTCTGGGCGATAGGCTCGAACAGCTCGCCCGATAGAAAAGAGATGTCCCGACAGTTCGCGAAGTTCTGGGCTCTCTGTGTCGTTGAGAATCTCTCGCACTTTGAGAAGTCGAAACTGCCCGCTGTCGTCGATCGCTTTCAGTTGCCCCAAAAGATTGCACCATAGATTGACCATCGCTTTGTCGAACTCCACGCGCACGGGTGGATCGGTCATCGACGCTTCGAACCAACCTCCCAGTTCGACCAACATGTCGGTGCATGCACGCCTGACGCTGGGGCTCCCGCCGGCAATCGTCGTTCGCGCAGAAAGACCCGCATGAAAGATCGCAGTAGGACCATCCCCCTCGCGATACCCCGTTTGAACCGTTACGCCGCGAAGCAGTTTGCCGACGACAATCCCCATCGAGTCATTCCACAAGTCGGGCAATCGGCCGTAAAGCATCGATTCTTCAAGCAACTCGACCATAAACCGGCGCACACGTTCATGATAGATCCCATTGCTGCTCATCACCAAAATCGGTAACAGTTCAAGACCTCGTTCGAGGCCATGCGACTCGTACAATACCTCGAGCAATTGAACGTAGTCACTGATGACGGGAAGCAATTGATCCGGCTGTGTCACGACAAGAACAACATCCGGGATCCAGCCGTTAAGACCGCAGGCGACCAAATCCGGCCTGCATGCTTTGGCCGTCTCAATGGTATGCGAAACACCCTGGGATGCGATCGTCAGTATACCTCGCGCCGCGATGGCGGATTGGTGTGTCGAGCCACGGCGTTCGATAAACTGAATTCGTTCCTGATTCCGAGTGCAGCCCTGAGAGAGGTGGTAGTAGAAGGCTGCGCCCAAAGCTCCGATGGGCAAAATCCCGACGGAACTCAGTGGCGGTCGGGTCATGCATTCTCTCCATGGGTTTGTTGCAAGACTGCCTGAGCATGGCGAGGGTTAGCCGTCTTTACCACCAATCGGCCGTGGTTCCCATCCCTCGCAGCAGACGAATAGGCGTATTCAATATTGATCTCAGCCGAAGCCAGCGTCTCACCGACCAACGCCAATCCACCTGGCCCAGGCTCCATCGTAATGATCAACACGTCGACCTCGACGACAGGGAGCCCGGCCTGCTCCAGTGCCGTTCGTGCTGCCGCAGGCTCCTCGGTCACGAGTCGCACCATCGCTTGTTCCACATTGTCGATCACACTAAAGGCATTGATATCGATGCCAAGTTGTGCAAGAAGTCGACCGATCTGCCCTAATCGCCCAGGTTGGTTTTCAATGGCCACACTAATCTGGCGCTTGATTTCGATATCCATTGGGTTTGACATCCACTGGTTTGAATTCTCGATGCGAAGCTCATCATGTTACAGATCGTTCTACAACAACCGCAACTCGCTTGATTGCCATCGTTGCAAATGGGACTGTGGGTTATACCTTCACAGCTCATCAGGGCCAAGTCAAAAAGAATGTCGCATATCGGATTCGAAGTTTGCGTACTACTCAGTATTTCGGAAAAATCACTTGGCATTTCGGAAAAATCACTTGGCTTGGGTAGCGTTCTTCCAAGTTGGTACCATCGTTGAGATATTCCTCGCGCGGCACGTCCACTTGTGGCCAACTCGTGGGACGAACACGGACGACACGTCCAGGGCGAATGCCCTCAATGATAAGGTCTGTTTCAAACAGAATTTGAATGCCACTGCTCCCTAGGGGTACGACACTATCGCCGGCGGTAACCTCTAGAATAGTTCCTTTAGAAGCCATGTGTGCTGGTCCGTAGGCCCCATGAGTATGCTTTAATGTGTTCTCGACCGCATTCATCATGGCAGGAGAATCCTTTTTGAAATCCGCGTAAAGAGATGGATCCATGCCGCCGAACAAGGTTGCGGTCACCTTCGCCTTGCCGAACTTGCCGTACTCAACAGCATCGATCCATGCGGCCATCCAACGGCTACGGATGAATGCCTTGTGCAATTCGGTTTGGCTTCGCGCGGCGCGTTGCATCGCCGTGTCGTCGAGCCAGATGTCCGAGATGTGAAAACGAGTGAATACACCGCCAAGGCGTAGGCTTCCATGTAATCCCAAGCATCGCCATTTGACCGCCGAGAGATTTCTTCCCGTCCGCTGGCCAAATTCCCTCGGCAATCAAATCTTCAATCGACAGCCGTTCGTGGCCTCGCCATATTCGAATTGCAGCATCAAAAGTTATCGATTCTTCTGTTGCCTTTCCCTCTCGCCCCTTCCTTCGGTTCACGACTGGCGACGATCGTGCCTTCGTTCTTCTTGACGGAAATCTCCTTGAGCATCCATACTTTGCCCTCGCGCAGGCAGTAGCTTGGCTCGTCCTCCAGGATTAGGACATGGTTTTCCGCAGGAAAGATCCCAGCGCCACGATTGTGGTTCGCATCCTTCGTTTTGTTCTCGACAGGCAAAACAGGAACCGCGGAGGTCTTCGGGTCGGGAGGGAGGAAAGCCAGGACGTGCAATACCGTACCCAGCGGAATGTCGCGTAGATCCGCCGGTGCGCCATGATAACGAACCATGTCATACGGGAGCATCGCGATGGGATGCGGATCATGGCGAAAGAACATCCCGGATCCTTGTACGCGGATACTACCACGCCGATTGGCGTGATCCACAAACACCAGTTCACCACGATACGCATGCGCCTTCTCTACCGGTGGAAACTTTCCCACTTCGGGCCGGAATACATCGGTACCTGGTGCTTCGTTCTTTGTTCTTTGTGCGTCATCCGTCGTTGGTTCTTTGCTGAACGAGGTCGCGTTACAGAGAAAACAGGTACAAAGAACCACGAACCAAGTACGAGGAACTACGAACGTTTTCATAACTCAACCACCGTATTGCTATCGCCAAACTTGTCGATCTCGACGCCCATGCGTTGAGCCATCATGAGCAACTGGTTACTCATATGCGCATCAGCGTTCGCGGGTCGACTGCAGAGCTGGTAATGCGCCGTCGATAGCGCACCGTCCGCACCTAATGCGTAGCATTGGAATCCTTTCGCCGTCTTGTTGAAGTCGACATGGCTACCATGCTTGAGCCCGATGTCTGAGCCACCAGCGAGCACCAACGGTAGATTGGCATTTCCATGACTGTGACCATAGGACATGCCGCTACCGAAAAGGGCCATCGTTGAACCGATCAATGGCTGTCCGTTTAGATCTTTCGTCTCCGCGAGACGAGTCAGGAAGTAACTGAATTGCTCAATGGCAATGGTGTCGTAGTTCGTCAACTTCTCCATGTGACCTGCATCGCCCCCGTGGTGACTTAGCTGATGACGCGATTCGGTAATACCGATCTCTGGAATAGAGAAGGCGTCCCCCTCGCCCCCCAAGCTGAATGTCGCCACACGAGTAACATCTGTTTGGAAGGCGAGCACGATTAGGTCATAGACGGTCCGGAAGTAGTCACCGGCCATAACAGCAGCGATATCGCGATTGGTTCGCTTTCGATCGGCTTCGGAAACGACAGGTAAAGGCGAATCGAGCCAAGCATCCGCTCTTCGCGTGCGAATCTCTGCTTCGCGGACGGAGGTGAGGTATTGATCCATGCGTCCTTTGTCTGCCGCACCTATCGCCTGCTCGAGTCGGCGAACTTCAGCAAGATTGGCATCCAGCACGCTTCCCTTTCGTCGCAACGATCGTCGCTGCGCAGCCACGCCCCCTTTCGGTCCCTCAAACAAAGAAGCGAATATCTCGCTACAAAGACGCATGGCAGGCAGTCGAACTCCATCGGCTGTCCAACCCAGAGATTCGCCTGTCAAGGCGACCTCCATCGAAGGATACCGAGTATGCTTGGCAGTGATTTCAGCCATCTTTTGGTCCACGGAAATCATGTTCCGATCCGAAGGACCAAGCTTGCCACCAGTCAGCCAAACGGAAATACAATTGTGATGATGGCTCAGTGCCCCGGGGTGATGGCAACTAACACAATACTTCACGAGAAAAGCCTAAAACGGCTCCTCTCCTTGTGCTGAATAGAAAGCACCAAGCAAGGGGAGCATCTCGTTTTTTGGCTAATGCTGCTAATTGCGGCTAATTGCTAGCGATCTCGGTTTGGACTGTTTGGGCATTATACTGGTTCCCTATCGCTTGGTGGTTGTGATGATTGAGTTTTCATCACATCACGGAGGCTACTATGGGAGAATGGAATGTGAACGGTCGAGATGGAACGAAGGTCGATGATGCTCGCCAAATGATGGGCATGTTTCTTGGCGAAGTCTTCGAGAAGGCAAAACGATTGCAAGAAATACTCGACGATGATCCGTTGCTCTTCGAGCAAGTAGAGCAAGAAACCAAAGAGCTTTTCGACTATGGTGCTGGCTTGTTCTTAACCGGACTGATCGCAAAAACCATGAAGACGGTCAAGCATCAACAACGCTCTGACGAGGTCCGCGAGAAGTACATCATCCCTCTCCGGTCAGGTCAAGATAGACAGATTGAAGTCCACATGGCCTCCGGATTTTCTTGTCATGCAAAGACACGTTATTGTCAACCCAAAAAGAGCAACCAAGAGGACTTTACGCCGGGCCTCGATATCGAGCTAAGTCTATTCGGATTCTCCGGTAGTATCTCACCTTGGTTGGTGTCGAAGGTGACCAGAACGGTCGCATTGTCGACTTCGCTGGATCAAGCCCGCAAGGAACTTCATCGCGATGGAATCAAGCTCGATCGAAATATGGTCGATCGCATCGTGACCCAATCCGGTTCGGAAATGCTTACGGTAAGAGAACGCATGCTTGATGAATTTGAAAGCGGGGCAATGGCCCCGGGAAATGAGTTCGAGGGCCAAACCGTTTCAATACAAATCGATGGCGGTCGTACGCGAACTCGATCAGAACTCACTGCGATCGATCCCTTAGAAAACTTTGGCAAAACGCAGTCAGAGGTCCATGGGTTGCCAAGTGAAGGTCGATCGAAGGAGCAACGTCGCAAAGGAACCTTTACCGCAAGTTGGCGAGAACCCAAAGTGCTCAAGATCTATGTTCATGGTACCGATGGGCGTAAGAACGAGGAGTATCTCGAACTGATAGACGGCTCGTTTGGAGATGCCGACTACATGGAGCGACTCATTGCGATGCATATTTGGCGTCTCGGGATGCACAAAGAGCCAAAGTCACCCAGGACGTTTTGATATTCAAAATTTTGGACGTGTATCATGCAGCGGAGAACATCAACAAGGGGATCAATGCGCTCGGTCAGGAGCCTGGCGACAACAAGCAGTTCCAAGAACTACGAACCAAGCTCCGAGACGGTAACTGGAAGGAAGTAAGCGACACACTCCAGAAGGCACTGGACCTTTCTCAGGACAACCCTCGACTTGACCGTGACGAAGTAGTCCGCGTCATCAACTATATTCGGCAGCACGGAGAGGCTGGCCATCTGGACTATCCGAAGTTTTCACTGATGGGACTTCCGATGGTAAGTGGAGCGATCGAAAGTGCGATTCGCCGAGTAGTGAATCTTCGAATGAAGAACAACGGAACGTTTTGGCGAGTGTCGAAGGCGGAGTGTATCCTTGTGCTTCGCTCATCCATACTAAGTGGTCGCTGGGACGAAGATCGAAAACGGACCAAGCTTGCAATGCAGCGGAATCGAAAGCTATCAATGCCACCAGTGCGTGAATCGGCTCCGAGCAAATCGGATGCGAGAAACAATCTATCAAAATCCCAATGATTTCATTGATACAAACTTACCAAAAAACGAGATGCTCCCCCAAGCAAGGCTACCATTGCTAAAACTGCTCGGACAATTTCTTGCGGATAGGAAATGATTGGCATGAGAGAGAGGATTAAGGATTTTTAAAATTTGTATTGCGCAGGTGAGTCGCCCCGTGTTTTCAGAACAGCAAAGTCTTGGGCGAGCAGCAGGTGAAAATTACCCAATGTCGTGAAGTCTAATTGTATCGTTCGCCTTAGCGAGATTCTAATCGTTTGGAAATCCACAGATCATCACTGGGTCAACTGTGTTGGAATCTTCATTTGCATCCTGAAAGAAAAGCTCCTGCACCGAATCGCCGTTCGCGTAGCCCATTTCAGACAAATCGATTCCTACACAGATAGCTTTGAAGGTCAAGTTGCTTAGGCGGCCCTTGCATTCCACTTTTTCCAGATCGATAAGCCTCTCGATAGGTTTTCCCATTTTGTACTCGTAAAACGGCGCAAGGTTTAGCGCTTCGGGCGATCGCATGTTGAGGTCATAGTTCATGATTGTGACAGGACGTAGCGATGCGTTCATCCCAATCGGAATTACATGAAACGGATCACCAACCGCTGGATTAATGGCCGTTTGGAATTCAAAGAAAACGATATCAGGCCCAGCTTCGTTCACGACAGGCTCAGTAAAGCGAACGGTGAAACCTGGAGCTTCCTCACAATCTTTAAGACTTCCTACTCGGGTTGGAGTTACAGATCCCCCAGGGTTGACAATCCCAGTAGCCAGAGACGCATCCGAAAAACAGATCCGACGAGGACTGGATAGATTGAGAGGCCCAACGATATTAAGATCCGAAGTGTAGGCGGCTCGGGTGGCAGAATTGAAACTAATCAATTCGGCTCGAATCAATTGCTCCAAACTGTAATCGTAGATTTTGCCGAACCGCTGAACCATTATCGATTCGAGTTCTTCCACTCGGTCGTCTTTCGTGCGGGTTGCTTGATAGGAGATGATTCGGTCAGGCAATTGGCTGCGATAAGAATCCTGACGAAATTCAATCTTGCTTGCCTTAGCGTTCTCGCCAGTGAATGCGCTCGATTCGTGAACAGCAAGCCTAGTCAACGCATCAGCGGAATTGCTCGCCGTTTCTTTGGGAGAAACTTCAGCGACGCCCTCAATTACATGGACCTCAGCATCTGAAAACTCGTTGACTTGCAGCGCGAACCGAGTCCCTCGGTCAACAACATTGGCAAATGGAGTTTCGATCAAGAACCCCTCAGCACCTGGTGGAGCATGGACAGAACACCGCCCCATCGTTACCGCCAGTTTGTCGCCGGAAATCGGACGAAAGACGGCTGGACTTTCGATGATCGTGATGGCACCACAATCGAAGGTCAACTCGACTATACCGCTCTGAAGAACATGTTCTGAGTTGAGTTCTAGCCTCCGCCCTACAATCGGTGATAACCCATCAAAAAACGTAGCACGGACGGCATTCGATAGCACGACACTCGGAGGAGTGCTATCGATTGGATGTACTTGCTGCACACGATTACTTGACTGTGCAGCAATAGACTTGTCTTCGAGCATCGCGGGGCGTTTGGCTCGTTCAGTGACCCAAAGAGCCAGAAACACAGAGGCTGCAATGGATAACAAAGCTGTTAAAAGCATTACCTTCCGCGAGTGATTCAAAGACGAGACAGGATTAGATGTTTGCGGCCACCTTGAGTGTCTGTCGTTGCGATCCTGTCCAACCGCGGCTAAGCCAGTTAAAAATGAATGCTCGCACTGAGATTCTGCCTGAGACCTAACATCGAACTTGCGTCTCAGTTCACTGTCCAAGTCGATAGCCTTCAAATACTGCACACGCATCGCCTCATCGTGCTTGAGCATCTCTTGCAGCATTTGATGCTCTTGGCTTGTGATCGTGTCGTTGAGCAGCGATTCAATCAGAGGATGCAGTTGCTTGTTCGTGTGGTTCATGGTTTATTCTTTATGCGTCTTTAGCCTTGGCCGTGTTCTCATATTGCGAAATACAATCAATCAACTGCCGCCGCACTTGACTCAAACGATTGTAGATCGTTTGGAGCGATTTTCCCCGAGTAACTGCGAACTCGGCGGCTGTTTGAAGCCCTTCGTAAACAACCTGGAGCATCTCCCGATCCGAGGATTTGAGCTTCTCGAAACAAGAATGCAGCGAATCTAAACGCCCATTGCCGGAAGCTAGCGACTTCGCCCGCGTCTCAGAAAGGGAATCCAGTAACTCAGCATCGAAAAACAACCGATCGCGACTAGCGACACGAATGAAGTTGCGCACCTCATAGTATGCGATACCGCAAGCCCAGGGAAAAAAAGGACGATCCTTATCAAATTCAGCGAACTTATGCCAAAGCAAAAGGGAGCATCTTTGGAACACGTCCTCGGCATCGGCATGATTTGGCAGCAAACCCCGAACGTACGCGAAAATCCGATCGCGATCTTGAACAAACAGCTTTAGGAACAAATCGTGATCGGTCAATTTTTGCAATCCGAATGATGGGTTTTTGAGTCCTGGAGTCGTTGTTGCTGCACTAACCACAAGATGTCGTACAAAGGTTCAGACTTCTTACTGTGAGTTTTTCGAAAACCTAAGAGTTAGCCCCTCTTTTGGAATCTTCACGAAAATAACAGAAAGCTCGGTAAGTCGCCTAGTCCGCCATACGAATACATCGTGCAGTCTGGTTACGTCGTCATTATCCTCTCCACTCAGGGTTTGTCATGGTTGTTTATCGAGTTCGTCGTCGTGGCTTTACATTGGTCGAATTACTAGTCGTCATTGCCATTATTGGAATTCTGGTCGGCTTATTGCTTCCCGCAGTTCAAGCTGCCCGAGAAGCAGCTAGACGGATGCAGTGTTCGAATAACTTGAAGCAGTTAGCACTTAGCCTTCATAACTACGAGTCGGCCCACAAACGATTTCCATCGGGGACATTTGGGATACTAAATTCGACGAGAGCTGTTGATTACGACTACAACGGCCCGAGTTGGATGCACATGATATTGCCTTACATTGAACAGGGAAATCTGTTCGACCAGATGAGCCCACAAATGTCGTCCAATGTTCCAGTCCACCTTTACAATGGACGATTCAACGTCTTGCCGGCGTTCGTATGCCCGTCCGATCCGCAGGGCCCGAAGGTATCAACCATTACAACCCAGTGGTGGGGCAATCATGGATTCCATGGCAATTACGCTGCTTGTGCGGGCTCGCGGGTTTTCACCCCGAATGCCGCCGTCGTTGACAATCCTGCGACCCTAGAAGATGAAACGGATGTTGCGGACTTCAATATGATCAATAGGAACGGCATGTTCTTCGCCAAATCCAGGACGAGGATAGGAGATTTATCAGACGGAACTTCCAATACGATCATGCTCGGAGAGTTGTTGGTAGTTCGTGATACAGCGCTGTCTGCAGTAGCGCAGGATTTACGGGGTGCGTATCAATTCGGACGACGGGGCGCATCGCTTTTTTCAACGCTCGAACCACCTAATACGTTCCGTGGTGACGTAGTGACCGCTTGCATTGATACTAGATGGACACCTTGCGGCGCAAGAAGCGATGTGAACATGGTAATCTTTTCCCGAAGCCAGCACACAGGTGGCGCGAACATGGCTAGAGCCGATGGGTCGGTAACTTTTGCTCCTCAGTCGGTAGATCGGATCGTTTTTCAGTCCTTAGGGACTCGAGCTCGCGGCGAAGTTGTGAATTCTGATTTCTAGAGCTGCGTGTCTTGGACTGGTTCCATGTTTTTGAGATTCTTGGTTTGGCCTAGGAAGTGTTCGTATGAAGAGGCTTGGTTTTTTTCTCATTTGTTTGTTCGCTTCGGGGTGCGGTTCTGGCAGGGATATCCCTGCTACTTACGAAGTAGAAGTTACGGTGAATGTTAATGGTAAGCCGTTATCGGATGGTTTCGTGACGTTTAGTCCAGTTGAACCCAATCTGCCTTCGGCGACAGGCAAGGTATCCAATGGTGTGGTCCAAAGTTTGAAAACCGCGGGAGAGTCTTCGGGCGTTGTCGCTGGTGAGCACATTGTTACTATCTATGATGATACGATGGCTCCTGGTGCAAAGAACCTCGTACCGGATCGATACTCAGGGCGAGATGGCGGCTTAGTTGCTTCGGTTAAGTCAGGTGAAAAGAATAAGTTCGAGTTTGAGTTGGTTGCAAAACCTAGCGATCAACTCAACAAAACCTTTAGCCCCTAGGAGCATAACTTAGAAGTGGAATGCGGCACCGATGGAAGATAGTTTTGCAAATCGATTTGCGACACCGTTTTTGCTTTCAGTATACGTGTGCGTGCTGATTGCAACCGGTGCTAGGGGAGCCGACTCGTTGCGATCAGTACGTGTGGAAATCTGCGAGGATGGACTTTCAGACAAAGATGTCTGGCCCGAGAAAGCTCCGAGAGCTAATGAAGCGTTTGACATTCCTGCTTTCGGTTTGGATCGTATTCCCGCTAAGTACGTCGACGATGGTGTTCGCGGGACTCGGCCCAGTCCTTCCCTAGTACGGCTTTGGGCCATGGTTGATATTCCAGCCGGCAAACATCGTATGCTCATTCGCGCTCGCAGTGCATCGCGACTGTGGATCGATGGCAAGCTGATCGTCGAAACGCAATTCGCCCCAAAAAATGGAGGCGATGGTTCTCAGAACCCAGAACGATTAGTGCCGCTGGATCTTGGTCAAGGCTTTCGATTTGCTCCGCGCGGCGAGTACGAAGCGTTCGCGGAGTTCGATGCGCCAGGTGGAGTGGTCGAAGTCAAGTTCGAACTGTTCGCCGGTGGACGTGAGGGTACGAAACCGCGTCGAGTCGAAGTGGGTGAGTCAGTGGTAGCGATTCAAAAAGCTGGTAGCGAATCGTGGGAGTTAATGACTCCAGATGCCGAGCAAGTGATTCCGTATACCGACCAAGATTGGAATCGGTATCGCCAAAAAGTGACTGCTATCGTCGCCGGACATAGCGAGGAACAACGTGCTTCGCATCGCGACAAGAATGCCGAGTACTGGACAGAGCGACGCCGTACCATCGATCGTTATCTAGCGACACTGCCTCATATCGCGGTACCTCCGCTGCCCGACAGATTTACAGCCAGTAATCCCATCGATCATTTCGTAGCGGCCAAGTTCGCGGAGGTTTGCAGTCAGAATCATCCGGCGACGGCTAGCAAGATCGACTTCTTTCGCGATGTTAGACCGCTCTTGGAAAGTCGATGCGCAGAGTGTCATCGAGGCGTGCACGCCAAAGGGGGATTGCGATTGGATAGCGGCAAGTTCGCAAGTCAGGGGGGAGATAGCGGCGCGGCTTACGAGCCTGGTAACGCGGAGAACAGCGAACTGTTCCGACGCGTGAGCAGCCACGATGACGGCGAGATGATGCCAACCAACGGTAAGCGGTTAGCACCGTCTGAGATTGGAGTGCTCAAGCAGTGGATCGCGGAAGGCGCACCATGGCCTCAATTGCCGTTAGTTCGCGAGAGCTTCGCTCCACCAGTCGATGATGCTGGGTTCCTTCGTCGAGCCATGCTCGATACCGTTGGTGTTCCGCCCACGTTGGAAGAGCTAAAGAGCTTTGTCGCTGATCCTTCACCCCGCAAGCGAGCCGTATTGATCGATCGGTTGCTGGAGGATGATCGTTGGGCCGATCATTGGATGCCCTTCTGGCAAGACATACTGGCCGAGAACCCGAACATCCTGAATCCAACACTCAACAATACCGGGCCGTTTCGTTGGTGGCTTTACGAATCGATGTTGGATGACGTGCCAGTCGATCGAATGGTCACGCAACTCATTCTGCAACGTGGCGGCGAGCGCGAAGGCGGGCCAGCAGGCTTCAGCATCGCGTCACAGAATGATGTCCCATTCGCGGCCAAGGGGGCGATTGTCAGCTCCGCGTTTCTGGGGGTCGATCTCAAATGCGCACGTTGTCACGATTCACCGACCGGTGAGTTCAAGCAAGAACAACTGTTTCAGTTGGGCGCGATGATCGCCGCCAATCCACTGAATGTGCCCAACACCAGCAGCGTCGACCCAGCCAAGCTTCATGCCGGTGGTCGCACTCCACTGATCGCAGTCACGCTGCAACCAGGTAGCACCGTCCAGCCCGCATGGCCATTTTCAGCGTTCGTCGAACCCGAGGCGAGTTCCGCTTTTGTACGCCGCGAGGAGGACCATCGCGAGCGACTGGCTGCGCTGATTACGGTTCCGCAGAACGAACGCTTTGCGCAAGTCGTCACCAACCGCATTTGGCAGCGCTTTATGGGACGCGGTATCGTCGAGCCGTTGGATGATTGGGAGAAGGGACAACCCACGCATCCCGAGTTGCTGCAATGGCTCTCTCGCGAGTTCGTTCGCAGTGGCTATCAGATGAAGGCCGTAGCGCGTTTGATTATGAACTCGGACGCCTACCAACGCGCCGTTGATCCGATGCTCCGCGAGCCCGACCCGTTGTACAGTGCCAGCGAGCCGCGTCGATTGATCGCTGAACAGGTCGTAGATAGTTTGTTCGCGGTTACAGGCAAGCCCTTCCAGACCGAGCCGATGTGCTTGGATTTAAATGGTCGCAGAGAGACTGAGAATGCACTGGATCTAGGCTTGCCACAGCGGGCTTGGATGTTAGCCTCGCTTTCGAATGAACGCGATCGACCGAGCTTGACGTTGCCACGACTGCAAGCCGTCTCGGATGTCATGTCGGCCTTGGGTTGGCGCGGAGCCCGACAAGATCCAGCCTCCACTCGCGACACTTCCCCCAATGCATTACAGCCGGCCATCATCGCCAACGGTGTGATGAGCGTTTGGTTAACGCGATTGAGCGACGACCATGGACTGACGGAGTTGGCTTTGCAAGAGCAAACGGTGGATGCGTTAGTAGACGCAATGTTCTTGCGATTGCTTTCGCGCAGTCCGACCTCCAGTGAGCGAGAGCGATACGTATCTTGGTTAGCTGAGGGATTCAACGATCGGCGAGTCACGAGAGAACCGGTCGAACCAGCAGCTCATGTACCACCCAAGCTGATCACTTGGAGCAATCACCTTTTGCCTGAGTCCGATCGAGCAGCCAACGAACGTATTGAAGACGCTCGAAGCGGCGACCCACCGACACTCCGATTAGAACCCACTTGGCGGGCTCGATGCGAAGATGTGATCTGGGCCCTCATCAATTCTCCGGAAATGCTGTACCGACCATGACCAAGCGCAGTTCAATGCACACTCACTCGAACATTCATTGGAACGATCATCTACAGGATCTGCATTCGATGAAACAACCAACGATAACAACCCAACTCCATCGGCGCGATTGCTTGAAGCTGGCTGCGGGCAGCGTGACGGCCTCGCTTGCGTCGACGGTATTCGCCAAACCTGCTTTGACCAGTGAAAAAACATCTGCTTTTAAGATGGGCAAAGCCGAGCACTGCATCTTTCTGTGGCTTGGTGGTGGCATGGCCCAGATCGACACGTTTGATCCGAAGCCTCTGGGGGACGCAAAGACCAAGCCGTCGCGGCCGGGCAGCTACTACGCGTCGATCGATACAGCGGTCAATGGTGTGCAAGTGACCGAGCATCTGTCGCAAACCGCCAGGCTAATGGATCGATTGACCGTTTTGCGAACCGTCAATCATCGCGTGGTGGATGAGCATGCGTTTGCAACGAACTTGGTTCACACGGGCCGGATGATCAGTGGCAGCACGGTCTATCCATCGATCGGTAGCATCGTGGCTCATGAAAAAGGAGCAGTCGATCCATCGGTGCCTGCCTACATGCTGATCGGCATTCCCAACGTCAGTCGCGGCCCAGGTTTTCTCGGTGCCAAAAGCGGCTTCATCTACTTGACCGATACAGCCACAGGCCCAGCAGGATTTACGCGTCCGGCCGATGTCGATGAAACTCGAGCCGCAGCGCGAAAATCGCTACTCGAACCGTTGCAAAGTCGCGTTCCCAGCGAGTCGACGTTAGCCGATTATCGCGCCGTTCAAGAGGAAGCACTGCGACTTGCTGGGCCAGACTTCATGAAGAACTTTGATCTGCAACGCGAGTCGTCCTCGCTTCGCCAACGATACGGCGGCGAGTTCGGGCAGCGTTGCTTGTTGGCTCGCCGATTGGTCGAAGCGGGCGTGCGCTTTATCGAAGTTTCGCACAACTTGGGCTTTGTCAATGGAACCGGTTGGGACACGCACAACGATGGTCAACTGAACCAGCATCTGCTCATTCAAGAACTGGATACAGCCTTGGCGGCGCTGATCGCAGATTTGGAGCAACGCAAACTACTCGATAAAACGCTGATCGTTGTCGCTACCGAGTTTGGTCGTCCGGCCGCGTTCGACAGCGGTGGTGGTCGCGGTCATCAAGGGACCGCGTTTTCGATGGTTCTGGCTGGTGGTGGACTGAATCATTGTGGTGCTTACGGAACGACCGATGACGATTCCAAGTTACCTGTTGATCATCCGGTGAGCATTCCCGACTTTCATGCCACCATTCATGCAAGTTTAGGAATCGATCCGCGTCGCGAATTGCTCGACGGCTCGCGACCGGTTCCGATTACAGACGATGGTGTTCCAATTGCGAAACTGTTCGGCTAACAGATGACATCGGATGCTCGAACATCCTTTGCAGCGATCTGTCAACGCAGCCTGGATACCGCGCAATTCGGAATAGCCTGACACTTGCGGTTTCGATAGTGGTGTGCTTATGCTTACAAGACAATAGAAAAGCATGGGGCAGTCACTATCAAGGTTCCTGTCGCAACGTTGAATCCACTCGCTCCTGACTGCAGGTTGTTATGAACCCGTTTCGTTCACCTCATCTTCGAACCACTCTCGTCTGCTTGGCTTTGGCATTCGCGGCATTGTTTCTCGCTCAGTTGCCGAACGATACACGAAGCGATTGGTTTCGGTCCCTCGTGCGGCCCGAGGTTCTACCACGCAATCTTGAGCGAAAGATTGGCTTCATTTGGACCACGATCTTCCTGCTTGCGGGTGTCGGCACCGCAGCATCGTTAGCGTCCACGCATTCGGCAAAATGGAAACAACTCCAAGTCGGCTTGATCCTCGGCGCACTCGCCCTCAACATGGGCTACACATTCATGTTTACGCAAATGAAGAACCTTTGGTTATCGACTGGGATTGCTGCAGGGCTCGCATTATTGTTGATGGTATTGGTCGCGACGGTGGCTCGCCGTCAAATGTGGTTGAGCCTCGCATGCCATTTGCCCCATTTGCTTTTGGTTTGTTTCGCAACGTATGTGACCGCACGCATGGCACAACTCAATGGATGATATGAGCCAATCGATTTACGGAAAGTCCGGCGGTCGAATTCGCCGTTTGGATTCTTCGAGCGTCATTAAGAAGGCTCGAAGATCCGACAGATCTTCGCGATTCAACCCAAGTGGCTTGAGATGCTCTGATTTGACAGGAAATCGAAGATCGCTTTGACCCTGCGTTTGTGAATCCGAGAATATCGCTGCCGGTTGCGTGATGATTACCACGTGGCTCGTCCGCATGGGATCCTAGTCGGTACCAGCACGATTAATACGGTGCTAAGTTCTCGCCAAAAAACATAACTGCTTTTCCAGACGAGTCCTTGATGAGCCATGGGAAATGAGCCCAAGCTTGGGCGTTGCTGAAGACTGAGATGACGATAGCAATGACGGTAAGTTTCGTTCTTTTCATGGTTTGGTATCTCCGGTTATTGAATGGGTTATTCGTTGACGATAAATTTGGGTTGGAGTCGAGCGAATCAAGAAATACCAATGCAATCAAAGGCTATCTGCGACTTGATCCACTCAAACGATTCTTGACTATTTGCTTTGGAGCACTAAGTCAAACTTCTGATTTGGTGACGTAACCGAGACGGTCAGATCACTCGTTGAACGGTAACGAGCCGGAATCCTAAGCTGATTCAGCGCCTTTCTGGGATCCTTTGCTTTGCGTTCTTCATACTCTTCCAGGTCAGGTTGGTTCTCCATGACAATCACGGCATATTCACCCTCTGCTAGTCCGACCTCGTCTTTCAATGAGAATTCCCCGCGAGAGACAATCGCAGTCGATCCGAGATTCGAACCGCCATCCTTGGACTGGAAGACCAACAAACAGTTTTCGATGGGCTTGCCATCGATACTCACAGTTCCGGAAACAGACAAACGCTTGATGTCTGCCGAGCATCCTACCGAAAGCACGAGTAACGCGAGCAGGGTTGAATTAGTTACCCGCATCATTCAGCACCTCACCCGATGCTCGCGTTGAAATCGCAGTCACAGTTCGGACATCCGTATTGTTGGATAAGAACCTAACACTACCATCCATAAACAAAAAGTTGATGCCACCCGTGTGCTGGCTGGTGTATCCTCCCGTGATCGAAACCCGCGGTGCGTTGAGCGGAAAGCGTGTCGTACCTAAACCAACTCGTGGATAGCCCACGATCCAACGAGCACCTCCCCAACGAACGGTTCCACCAAATGGAGCTTGGACCGAGGCCGCCCATCGATACTCTGGAAAATCATAAGTCGTCTCACCCACTGCCAACGTGTTAGAAGTGCCGTCTACGATCTCCCGAAACCCGATAAAGTCGTTTCGGAACGCACCGCCCCACAGTACCGGGAACATCCCATCGGACTGTGCCATATATTGATTCGTCCCCTCGTTGAGCAGATAGGTTGAAGGCCCGCCAATTTCAGCCGGGGCTCCGCTTGCGCTCCTCGCAGGAGATGGCACTTCGCGCGGAATGTTGGCGGAGGGGCACAAGTATGTTGGAACCCTCAATGCAGATACTGCCGCAACCTGTGGCTGTGTATAGTACAAACTGAAGTCGTATTGGTTGTAGATGTTTCCTTGTTCCAAATGAGGCAGGATGCCGGCAAACCCACTGACGAAATTGCTTCTAATCGAACCTGGTGGAAATCTTCTGTAGCTTGACTCGTAATTGTGAAGCCCCAAACCGATTTGCTTCATGTTGTTGCTGCACTGCATGCGCCGAGCAGATTCTCGTGCCGCTTGCACCGCAGGCAACAACAGCCCAACCAAAATGCCGATAATGGCAATGACCACCAGAAGCTCTACCAAAGTAAAACCAAGACGAAACGCCGATCGACGCATAGTGTTCTCCCATGCCCAAAGAAGGTAATTGACAGGTCAATTCCTGGCTGCCTGGCTCGCTACTCGCACGAAAGTGTGCATTGGCTGGGTTGCTAACGAAACCGCATGCTATTGAGATGCAGTCTCAACATGATATGCCTGGACGCACCTTGATCAAGGGGAGGAAACGGAATTTTCTAGTATCCAAACTTCACTTGACGAAACGCTCAAGTGTCCTATACTCCATGGACGATCAATCATTCGGTTGATCGATTGATTTATCAAGTAAGGTGTCGTGTGAGCCTAAACGATGAGGAAGAGCCGGGATGTGTGGGCGAAAAGCATGAAAGTGCTATTTCGGTCGTACAGCCTGCCGACGAAAAGATTTGCGCCCGAGCTGCGGGTATTTTCCGCGCGCTGGGCGATTTGAGTCGACTTCGCCTTCTTTCGTTGCTGGCACAACGTGAGATGTGCGTTACGGAATTGACCGAGTGCCTTGAAGACAATTTGGCTGCTATATCGCAGCGTCTGAAGCTGCTGCGATCAGAACGTATCGTCGCAACACGGCGGCAAGGGAAACACATCTTTTATCGATTAGCCGACAGCCATGTCGCCCATTTGATCGCCAATGGACTAGCTCATGGCGAGGAGCCTGACGAGTAACCTTATATTTCTACAACCACCCATTTTTTCAGGAGAGCAGTATGAGCCATACCCACGAAAACCACACGCACGTTCACGGCGCACAGTGTGGACACACCGCTATCAAGCACGGTGACCACGTCGACTTTCTACACGACGGTCATTTGCATCATCAAACAAGTGCAGGTGTTGTAGAAGAGCACACGCTCGAAGTGACTAACACGAACCCAGCCAGTTGCACAGGCGGACATGTTTGCACCGGCCACGCTACAGACCACGTTCACGGTCCAGGCTGTGGACACGAAGCGGTCCCGCACGGTGACCATGTCGATTACTTGGTAGATGGCCATCTCCATCACCAACACAATGGGCATTGCGATAATCACGGCCCTGTGAGTCTCGCATAGTTTCGTTCGACTGACGCACGCAGATATTTTGCGGAGACGTTGTCGTGCAACACGAGGCAATAGCTACACGGGGTGGGGTATTTTTATCGACCGCACCTCCTTCGCTACTTCTCTTTCGGCTCTGTCTTCTTTTTCGGCTCTGTCTTTTTCGGCTTAGTCTTCGTGCCCCCTGGGTAAGCTGGGATATGGAGTTCATTGCGTTTCAAGGCAACTAGCGTCGTGCTGCACCCGAGTTCCTTGGCTAACTCTGCATCCGACACGACTCCCATCTTCTTGATGATCTGTTCGGTCCAACGCAATTGGCTACGTCGGAGTACAGGGATTCCTAAACTCACCCGCTTTTGAGCAATGAATTGATACGAAAGTCCCAATTCCATGGCGAGTTCATCGTCTGGGATAGTGCCTAGTCGCTTTAAGTCCGATTTTTTCCATTCATAGGGACCGCTTGATTTGAAGGCAGGAATCCCCATCTCGTTGCGTTTGTTACGAACGAACGTCGGAGAAACACTGAACCGTTTTGCCAATTCTCGGTCATCGACCGTGCCCAATGCACGAAGCTCTTCTTTTGACCATTGGCGGGTGTTTCGTTTGCATTGAGGGATTCCCAATGACTTGCGTTTGGCACTGACCGTCGATTGCGGATATCCCCATTGCCTAGCCAGATGTTGATCGGGCTCTTTGCCTAAGAGTTCGATCTTGTCCTTGGTCCATCGGACTGTTGCTTTGCGGTCATAGGGCGCAATGCCGAGCGTCTGTCGACGATGCTTTACCTGCGTGGATGGAATATTGAATCGTCTTGCAACATCACCGTCGGATATGGTTCCCAACAAAGCTTCTTCTTCTTTTGTCCACGCGTGAAGCAAGGGTTTTTGATATTCAGCCAGAGGGATCCCGTGCAATGCTCGGTAAATTTGAATATGAGCACGCGAGACACCGAACTGGTCCGACAACTGCTTATCAGGGATCTTTCCGATCACACTCCGAACATGGATTGGGAAATCGGGTTCTGGGTCCATGGCCGTTTTGCCAAAAGGTAGGATCCCTAGCGAAATGCGCTTCACCTTCACGCAAATATAGGACACGCCGTATTCACGCGCAATCGCACCATCGGGGAGCTCTCCAAGCTGGTTCAGCATTCCAGTCGTCCACTCCAACTCGGCGCCGGGTCTAAACGGATCTATCCCTAATGACATTCGATGTCGCGTGATCGTGCCAGGAGTCACCCCCCAAAGTTGCGCCAAGCGAGTGTCCGGAACCGTTCCGAGCTTTGCTTTACGTGCTTCGGTCATGACCAACTTTTTCGAAATATGCTGCGACCGGGGAGGGAGCGGAGCCGGTTTGAATGCTGGAATTCCCAGCTCTACTCGCCGCTGTCGAATAAAATACCTCTTGATCCCAAGCAGTTTAGCTAAGTCCGTATCGGCCATCGTTCCCAATTGCTTGTCGATCGATTTGCTCCATTTCGGCGCTTCCGCTATATCCCGATACGTGGACGCGATCCCTAAGTTACGACGACGTACTGCCACAGAACGAATCGCAATTCCAAAGCGTTCCGCAATCAATCGGTCTGGCACAGTCCCGATGATCGAGTCAATTTCTTTCGTCCACTCCACTTCGGAGTATGGTCTTAAACTCATTCCCAAACCTGAATCTTCTATTGCAAATATAGATCGCTCCCCAACTGGTCGATCGCCAGGTATCGCGATACGTATTCTAGCGTGTAGGGAGAAAACGATAACGTCGAGTCCGCCGATTTAACCCATCAGTACCCCCGAAAGCCTGAAAACTCGGTCCTGAATTCCTGCCCATCCGAGCAAGATATAGCGTCCGCAGCTAATTCATAATAATCTCTCTTGCATACTTTATGCACGTGCGTACAATGCACTCAGGTGTACGTAGTGCTTTTTTGAATCGCCACGAATTCCGTGCGAACGGTGCTCGCTAACGTATCACGGTTGGCAGGATCCGAACGAGCGCTTGCCGGCACGAAATGGTTCTCCGTTTTCCCTGACTTTCAAGGTGAAGCTCTGACATGAAGATCAATCTGAAATGGTCTGTTCTGCTACTGGCCTGTACAGCCGCGACGCCCGTGCTGTCGCAAACCAAGGCCGAGGTCAGCCAACCTGCGAAGGCCCCACGACCGATCACTCGCATTGTTTGGCAAGATGCCTCCGACCACTCGCTGAAGTGGTCTGACGTGACGCGAGGCCCCGACGGTCTCGCCATTGCTCCGCAATCCGTTGCAGGCTTTCCAAAACTCGATGCGACACAACAAAGTTTTGTCCAAATGGAAGATACCAACGGACTCGTTGTCGTCGGTGTCCATGACAATGACAACGGAAACTTTCAATCAGGATGGGTGGCACTGAACTGTGGTGTTGTCGAAGAAGAGCATGGCGATCACTCGCATTGGCACTACGAAAAACCACCTGCCATAGCAGTATCGCAATTGGATAAAGATCAAGGCAACCCAGCGCACGTTTATAACTATCAAGGGGACATCTTCTTAGCAAATGACAAGAAGAATGGATTCACTGTCCTGTCGTCATCGGCCTTGAGCAAGTCTCCTTCGACTGCTGCCGCTCGATTCTACTCCGGTGGAGGGAATCATATCACCCTCGCAGCGGTCGATCGCAAAGTTTGCTATGCCACATGGGTTGACCGTGATGGAGAGAATGTTGGCCGCGTGGATGTCGTTCCCATCAGTAGCGAGACAGGCCGACCGGGCTACACGTTAAAACTACCAAGTGGCGGATTGCATGGTGCGACTTCAAACTCAGGGCGCGTTTTCTTTGCACCTTCCGATGGTATCTGCTGGCTCTATGCCGACGTTACGCTATCCAAAAATGCGCAGTCTGCCGAGATTCAACACCTCTCGCTCGGTGAAGATTCTGCAACTGGCAAACCATTGCGAACAGGCGCTTTTGCAAACCATAGAAACTATGTCTTGTTTACCACGGGTTCGAACTCATCCGCGAGTCTCTGCTTGATCGATGCGAAATCCCCGAAGCCAACCATCGTCAAATTGGCTATGCCGATTGCGGAAGGTCTTGCGTTGACAACACCCGCTTGTGTGAAGACACCGTCGGGCAAGCACTACGCGTTTCTATTCAGCGATCGACGTGGAAGTGATGCAGCAGAATCGTTGTCCGTCGTAGATCTCGATCCTAACGGAGATGGCATTCTGTCCGATGCCAAGATCGAGAAGACGCTGCCCGTCGGAGCAAGCAAAGTCGAAGGGCATGGCGGGCATCATGAAGTCTGCTTCTCATCGAGTGGTCGGCTCGCTTTTGTTACCAACCCGGGCGACGGATCGATATGGGTTCTCTCATTAGCCACTCTCGACTGGGACAGCAAACATCAAGTGAATGGAGTTCCCTCACGCATTGTTGCCATCGGAGGCTAATGCCTCGCGATTTCACTTATGAAAGATCGATGCATCCGTACTGAACGGCGCTGTTGCCAAAAATGAATTCACCATTTTCACTAGCAAGGTCAAGAATCATGAAACGAATGAATAGATGGAATCGCCGAGGTTTTACTCTCGTGGAGCTATTGGTTGTCATTGCGATTATCGGGATCCTCGTAGGATTGCTGTTGCCTGCAGTTCAGGCGGCTCGCGAAGCGGCCCGTCGCATGCAATGTTCAAACAATCTTCGGCAAATCGGCTTGGCAACGCTCAACTACGAGTCAGCTCATAGACGATTGCCAGGACTTACGGGTTCTAGCTCTTTTTCGCCCCAAGCGAGAATCCTACCCTACATCGAGCAAGGGAACCTCTCGAACTTGATCGATTACAGTATTCCTCTCTATGTAGGGCCAGCCTTTGCAGCCCGGCTCAATCCATTGCATCGTGTTGCAGCCGGGACAGTACTGCCAGTTTTCCAATGCCCGAGCGATCCGATGGATCCCCTTTTTGATTCGCAGTTGCCCGATGGAACCATCGCCAAAGTCGCTGGACTCAACTATATGTACTCGGTCGGTAGCGGAACGGGTACCAACTACGATGATCGCTTTCCTACGGATGGATTTGTCTGGGAAAATTCTTTTGCTCGACTTAGTGCCATCAGCGACGGCCTAAGTAACACGGTAATGCTTTCGGAAACACTCAAGGGGGACAAGATTATTTCGACCGGTCCGATGCCGATGAGACCTCACCGTCGCATCGGTTCGTGGAACGGCTCTTCGTCCAATCCCCCAGGCGTCCCAGGCTTCTCGTTGGGTGGCACCATTCGAGATCCAGACTTGGCAGCGATCAGCGCCACCATCACTTCATGGCGTGGAATTCGAGGAGAAAATTGGATTCGCGGAGTTCCCTATTCCGTTATCTCCAACGGGTACCTCACACCGAACAGTCGTATTCCTGACATCAACGTTCACGGAAGAGGCTGGTTCGCACCTCGCAGTATGCATACTGGTGGCGCTCAAGTCACCATGGGGGATGGAAGTACGCATCTCCTGAGCGATGGAATCGACCGTGCGATCCATGTCGCGCTTCATACTTCGAACGCAGGGGATATCGCTCGCCTCGACAACTAAACATCTCCATCCTCGCATCTCTCAAGCCCACACAATTGCTTCGAAATCATCCCTCAAGGTGACCTGGAAGCCGGGAGACAAATCGTTCGATCTGAAAATCCCAGCGATGAAGTAACTTTTATCCATGTAACTTGTAGTGGCAGGCCAGCTGCCCGCCACTACAGGACAAGTCATTCGCTGTACGTTGTATTCCGTTGTGCTGCTTATTCTCGCCAATAGTGGGAGTCAGGCTTTACGTGGTACTGGACGGACATCTCTGGTGTTTCGATCATTTTCGATTCTTGGAACAGCGAATCGACGCCTGCGATCACCATACCTGACGTAAGCAATGTCCGCTGGATCGGATAAGGCGATTGGTTCTCGATCACCAAGGTCTCGATGTGCCGAGCGAGAGGATTGAAGAAATCGGCTGTTGATGATCCATGCGTTGGCATCGGTAAATACATTTGGCACGACACGATCTCATCATTATCCGCGCGAAGCCCTGCATAGTTAAAGTCTCGAATCGGCGACATCAGCATGGTTGTCTTGAATCCGTCCCGATGTTCGATCAAATAGCCAATCGAATCGGTCAGCGCTTTTTCCGCCCATTCCACGCTAACCGGTGCAGTCGGATATCCCGTGTCGACAGGCAGATTATGACTTCGAGTCAGTGCGGCGGCGATCAGTCTTCGAGTATCTTTGTATTTCTCCATACGAAGGGTCTGCCATAGATTTTCCCCACGCAAGGCGACCACGCGACTTATCCCCACCTCACCTCCTTTGCGGCGTTCCGACATGCATTGAGCCGTTTCCAAACCATGAAAGTCATAACTGTCTGGACGGCCATAGCAAACGCAAACACTTTCTTTGAGTGGCGTATCGATCGGCATATCGATCGATGGCATGCGCCATGTGACCGGAAGGGACGAGCCTGCCAAGAACGGGAACCCCAACCGTTTCGAGTCTTCGACCATCTCGACACATTCCGACCATACCGTCGACAAATGTTTGTCGTTAAACACAGGTACACTTCGCCCGGACGCTTCGAAGACTTTGACCACTTTCTTGAACCAGCCGTAACGCGGATAACGTCTTTGTCCCTTTTCATTGTCGGGGTATTTTCCATGCTCTGCGATAATGACGACACCATCCACGGCGAGCTTCGATGTCCCGAGAGTTAGTGCTTCTTCAATGCTTGAGAACGAATTGAGTTTGTACTTTTCGATTCGGCTCGGTGCTAAATCACCTTCGGGATGTTGATCGATGAAGACGGAGGCGATATCGAATCGAGGAGCTTGCCACTTGCCACCGTAGGTATAACCCATCGCGTGTCGATCCAGGAAGTGCTGCGCATGCGAATGCGTGCGAACCTCGGTGCCCAGGAATGCGATTCGCTTCCTGGCGGTGGATGCGTTCGCCGGTCCCAATCGTTGCCCAGCTAGCGCTGCAAGTGAGCCAGTCGCCAAGAAATTACGTCGATTGAACATCTTCTATATGATCCTCTGCAGGCCAGAAAAATAACAAACCGAAAAATGCGATCAATGGCAGTATCCCAATAATGATGAGCCCCGAATTGTAGCTCTGGGTTCTGTCCGCTAGCGCTCCAAAATAGATCTGAGACTGCCCAGAGAAGGCCCATGCAATGAACCCCGCAATTCCGGTGACGGTCCCTTGATACTTGCGAGAGATATCCTGCGAGAAGGAATAGAACATTGGAAAGAGCCCCAATGCACCCGCCCCTGCCACCAACAGGACTGCTAACAACAATGGACCTTTGGCGATAAAAGGTACCAGGCATACTCCCATACAAAGGAAGGCACTTAACCCAACCGATAGAATTCGCGAACTCTTGATGTTCCAGCCTCGACTCGCCATCGCATAAGCCAACGCACCCGAGGCTAGACAACCGATATCGGTCACGATGTACCAAACCGACGTAAAGACGAGCGTTTCTTTTTCGGAATAACCGATACCTTGTTGAAGCACCTTGGGCATCCAGGCTCGAAGGATCTGCCATGTTGTATTGATCGCCAACAAAAAGAAAATCAGCATGGCAAACTTGCGGAAGAAGCGGTTCCAATCGATTGGCTTCGATGGATCGACGGCAACGGGCGGCAACGGTTTGAGGTCCGATCTTCGGACAAAAAGAAACCAACCAAAGACCCAGAAGGTTCCCATGAAACCGATCGCTTGGAATCCCCACCGCCAACTCCCTGGTTCAGGAGTTAAAATCCAAAGCATCAAGATGGGAGTGATGCATGCACCGATCGAAGTACCGCTTTGCAATACGCTGTTGCCCAGCCCTCGACTTTTTGTATCAAGCAACGATTGCGTTGTCTTCAAACCGCAGGGCCAATGTGCCGCTTCGAAAAAACCTAAGAGCCCGCGACATACCAATAGATCGTCGTATCCACGAACATAACCCGTCAAGAAACCCATGGCCGACCAAAGCAACAATGCGGACGGGTACATCCAGCGAACCGGTACATAGTCTACGAGTAACCCAAAGACTAAAGAGCCTACAGCGAACCCCCAGCCAAACATCGCTTCAACACGACCGTATTGTTCTTCCGAAAGAGAAAGTTCTGTAGTGATTCTCGGTGCAATCGACGATAGAGTCTGCCGATCCATGTAGTTGATTGCAGATGCGAACAAAAGAAGAACGCATACGACCGATGCCCGGTTCCAGCCTATTTTTCCGGTCCCACTATCACCAATCTCTATCCCTCCCATGACGAACCATTCCAATCTGCAATCCGAACAAGCCAATTTGAAACATCGGTTGCGAAACAGCGAAACAGCGAATCCCCTTTTTCGGCTGTCGCAAGATGAGGCCAACCGATATGCCCCGGTTCACTACGATCCCGCATAGTCCATGCACGATACCCTGGAAGAAAAGAATTCCCCTGTTCGACAGGCGAGGTTGCTCGATAGTCACCGACCAACTCGGGACGAATCGCCATGATCATCGATGTTTCCCATTCGCAGGCATGACCCATTTCACGCTGATGAAGATCCGTTTGGGATAACCATGGCTGGCTTCCCAAAGACCAATACGTCGTCATCGCAAGCAATAGATCACTTCGTGTTCGGTGATTTTGCCGTAGTTCAAACAATGCTTGTTTCGCGGGAACATCATTCCCACCATGTCCATTGATGAAAACGATACGCTGGAAACCTGCCGATAAGAAATTTTCGACGAGCCCATGGAGCATATCCAAATAGACGCGCGGAGGGGCGGAGAGCGTGCCACCGAAATCCAGATGGTGATGCGAGTTACCGTACCATTGAACAGGTGCAATCAAGATGCGATCCCCAATGTTCGCATCTACACGACGAATGATCTCGGTCAACAACAGAGTATCCGTCGCGACAGGCAAGTGATGGCCGTGTTGTTCGATAGCAGCGATCGGAATCACGATCGGTATATTGCGAGGCAGGCTTTTCAGCGCAGGCCATGTCATCTCGGAAAAAAGCATCGGAAATCAAGGTTGGTAGGAATTTGACAGCTGGGAGGAATAGCATTCTACCTCAAAACACCGAATGAGACTTGAGCGTGAGCAACTCTGTGCAAATTCTTACTCTTTGACAAGAAATCCAACACGCCATAAGGAGTCTCTGGTTTCATTCTTTGCGTGTGCGCCGCATACTTTCGGGACAAGACTGTCTCTTGCTGGCGTCACAGGCTGGCAGCGATTCCATCCTGTCTGTCTACAACACGTCCGTCACCAATGTTAGACAACATTCTTCTTCAGTTCATCGAGCCCATAGAAGCAGTTTCGCCACACGATCCCCTTTCTCCAAAAGGTTAGGATGATGGCTCGGTTGAAGACGAAGAGGAACAAGAGACAACCGATGGGAAAGAACAAGCCATGGTCCAATCGATAGCCCGACTTGACCGAATTGAATACACCCATCAACAAGATCAAGGCACAGCTAGCGACGGTAACCCCAAAACTCCATCCATGCGTTACCAATAACAACAGAAACGGTAACACGAACAATGTGAGAACCATTGCATTGGATGCGATCCACTTTGAGATACTGTAATCAATTCCTGCAAACGAATTCTTCTCCAAACCTCGCGTCATTTCTCCGATGGAACGGTACCACGGGACGGAAATCAATCCGACGCCGTTTGCAAATCGTTGATGGTAGCCTTTGCTCTTGAGAAGCTTTCCCAGTTTCAAATCATCGTCAGGCCGAAGACGAATCGCTTCGTGGCCACCGACGGCCGAGTAGACATCTCGACGAACCAAATTGAATGCACCAATACCGACATGCGCCTTGGAGCGTGGGTTACTTATCTGGGATGGCTTGACATGCAGTTTGAAGAAGAACGCAAAGGTGGCAACAAAAGCACGCAATAGCCAGGACGGCATCTCGCATTGGGGAGCCATCGTCATATGGTCTGCTTTCTCCGCCAACGAATAATCGATCGTAACCTTGAGAGTATCCGGGCGCATGCTGACATCGGCATCGGTGAACAATAGCCAGTCACTTGTTGCGGCCTTCGCACCTTGATGTAACGCATTGCATTTGCCTAGCCAACCGGCAGGTAGTTCTTCTATCGTGATAGACTTTAGCTCCGAATGGGACTGTTGGAGATTGCCAAGAATCTCTCCGGTTCGATCCGTGCTTCGATCGTTGACGACGATAAGCTCATAATCTGGATACTCTTGCTGTAGCAAACTCAGTGTCGCTTTTTCAATCGACTCTTGTTCATTGCGGGCCGCAACCACGATCGATATCGACGGCCATTCGCGCTCTTGATAGCCACGAGCTCCGAGATCGAGCAGATGGTTTTCGGACCGCAACAGCTCCACGCCCAGACCTGAAATGAGAAGCAAAAGGAGCAAACTGAGTGCGAAAAGCATGAATGGAATCCAAACCAAACGGGCAGCGGAATCGTTACTCCACCGAAAAACTATGCATCTCGGGATGCATATGCATCAGCGTAAGCGAAACAAGTGAAACCATGAAGCCTAAGCCGCAACTATTTAATTCGCGAGGGCGTCGGACGGTATAGGGCTGGTATGGTATAGGGCTGGTATGCTGAACAACAACAAAATTTCTGTCGGTCCGAACAACATTAGCCAACGATGAACTAAAATGCAGTTTCACGTTCACTATCCCCCCATCGCCTCCGTGGCCGTATCCATACTTCACGAGAGGTCCTTTCCCTAGGAGTGATTCCCATGACTCAACTGAATCGTCGTCGTTTCAACTTTGCGCTCGCTGCCGGAAGTAGCTTTCTTATCACCGGTACGAAGGCGTCCGGCAACATTATTGGCGCGAATGATCGAGTGAGAATCGCTGTTGCGGGGGTCAACGGTCGAGGCCAAAGCCATATCAGCGGATGGCTCGGGCAAGAGAACGTAGAGATCGCATGTCTTATCGATCCGGATGAAAAAGTACTCAATAGTTCAATGAAAGCAGTGCTTGAAAAGACGAAAGGGAAGTTCAATACCGTCGGCTTCAAAGATGTTCGCACAGCGCTCGATGACAAGAACCTGGATGCCATCTCCATCGCCACACCCAATCATTGGCATTCGATGATGACCATTTGGGGTGCACAAGCCGGCAAACATGTCTACGTCGAAAAGCCGATGAGCCATGATGTTTACGAAGGAAGGATCGCCATGGAAGCACAGAAGAAGTATGGTGTTGTCGTCCAACACGGAACACAAAACCGAAGTGATGCAAAACGTGCTGGACTCCATGAAGCAATCCAAGCGGGTAAGTTTGGCAAACTCAAAATCTCGTACGGCTACTGCTGCAAGCCGCGAGGAAGTATCGGCCCCAACAAGTTTGGAGCGCCACCCACAAATCTCGACTGGAATCTCTGGAAGGGACCAGCCGTGATCGAAGAGTACCACTCCAACTACGTTCACTACAACTGGCACTGGTTCTGGAAAACGGGCAATGGCGATCTTAATAACCAGGGGACGCACCAACTCGATATTGCAAGATGGGCACTCGACAAAGACCAGACACATCCTGTTCGTGCAATGGCCATCGGCGGACGATTCCAATGGGTTGATGGAGGTGAAACTCCAAACACCATGTTTGGAATCGCAGAATATCCGAACAAACAATATGTCTTCTTCAACGTTCGCAATGTGAACTACGAGAGTTACAAGAAGCAGGTCGAGAACGAGTATTACTTTGAAGATGGTGGAAAGATCATCGGCGATCGCTACTTCAGTAAAGGAAGTTCCAACGGAGAGAAAGTCTCAGTTCCAAATGGAAAGGTGACGCCCGGCGGTAACTGGGCTAGCTTTATCGCAGCGTGTCGAGCCAAAGATCCATCCATGGCTAACGGAAACGCAGCCGATGCCCATTATGGTTGTGTGCTCGGGCACTTGATCAATAACTCGTACCGATTAGGCACAAAAGTGCCCTTCAACGCCAAGGCTGGTCAATTCGGTGACAACAAAGATGCGTATGAGCACTTCTCGTATCTGCATAGTGTCATGAGCGAGGGTGTTGGCATCCCTGAAGACAAAGCGGAGTACGTTGTCGGACCATGGTTGACTTTCGATCCAAAAACCGAGCGACACGTTGGAGAATATGCCACCGAAGCAAACGCTCTCCTGCGAGACCCCCGCAACGCCGGCTTCGAATTGCCCGACTTGAAGGCGATCTGATTCGTCGTTGATCGCTCCGCCGATCATTGAAAGTCGCGAGCCCCTTGTTTTTGGCACGACACATACACCAAACTTTGCAAATTCATGAAGGCAGTACTTCAACGCGTCACCGAAGCGTCCGTAACGGTCGACAACAAAATCGTTGGCAGCATCGGTGCAGGCTGGCTCATCCTTTTGGGGATCGCCAAAGGGGACGATAGAACAAAAGCCGAATGGATGGCAGAAAAGTGCGTCGGGCTTCGCGCGTTCAATGACGAAGTTGGCAAAATGAATCGATCCATCCGCGACGTGAATGGATCGATACTCGTGGTCAGTCAGTTTACATTGTATGGCGATTGTCAGAAGGGACGTCGTCCCAGCTTTGACTCTGCCGCATCTCCCGAAGAAGCGAATCCATTGTACGAGTACTTTTGCCATCAACTGGAATGGCTTGGGGTGCATGTCGATCGAGGCAAATTCCGCGCGGACATGAAAGTGCGATTGCTCAACGATGGCCCTATCACCTTGATCATCGAACGTTAGACGAATAGACTTACCTCTCAGCGGTTGAGTAGAAGGTCCCAGGTCCTCAGTAGAGAATTCCCGTTTTTCAATAACCTTTTTCTGACGGCAACGTTTTCGCGATCCAGTTTGGTGGATTAGCGAAAAGCCAAGAGCCAACGGAGATGATTGGATTTATGATGTTGACTTCAATGCGTTCAGTTAGCTTATTAGGTTTATTGTTGGCAAGCTCATTAGGTTGTGAGCCTCCTGAGATCAACATTACGAAACGCGCCTCGTATGCAGATTTGGTTGTCACCTATAATGCAGAGGTACAGACGCTGGACAATCTCGAGGGCAAGCGCAAGGCGCTATTGGCAGAATACGCTAGTCAAGCACAGGCAGAGGCGTTGCAATCAGCCTTGAATTCGCTCGGCGCGGCGACAAGTAACGGAATTCCCACTAATCCGAATGACGCATTGGATAACGCGGTGAAAGCGGCCGAGTCGCAAGCGAAGGTACAGTCGAGCCTTCGTGAGAAGCTAGGGCAATCACCAACGAACTCGAGTGATGCGATGGATATCTCGACGCTTCCTCCAGTATTGAAACAAAAGCTAGAAGAGCTTGATGCAGAAATAGCGAAACAAAAAGAGCGAGTGGAACGTGCCCGCATCGCCCGCGACGAGGCCGAATCCAAATAGGCACGGAAACGGTTCCCGACACGTTCCTGATACCTTTATCCAGGTACGACGCTGCTCGCCAGAGTAGGGTCATAGCCAACCAGACAACGTGCCCGTGTCGAACGACGCCACCACGCTGCTTTTATGTGCGAACTCACCTTCTCGACAACAAGCGATTTGCCCTCGTTGTCGTTGTTCAACCCGTTGGGCCGTTGGGGTATTTGGACAACCTATCTACCGATCGAGGTAGACTTGGGTGCTCTCTTCTTTGACGACGGGGACTGGGCGATTCTTGCTCTTGAGCTGAGCTCGCAGGACGAGAACTCCTTCTTTCGCATGGCGGACAGCCACACGATAGATTTGCTGATCCTTCGGTTGCATCTGGGGAATAGGGGCGAACACGATGGTTCGTTGCGATGTTTGATGGTTTGTAGGCGCATTCACTTGTTCGGATTTCGAGCCATCTGGCATTTCGACTACCAGTTGGACATCGTTGTCCATACGGGTTCCGGTGTTCGTGATGCGTATGAAGTAGGTAGTCAAACCGTCGGTCTCGATCGGATCGTTGTCGTCTTCGACAGTGAAGGCTAATTCGCTTTGCCCTTCCACTTGTACTTTTTTGTCGACAGCATCCGCGCGAACACCGTCTGACAATCCTTGGAGTCGAAGGACAAAATCTCCTTCTTGGACCGGAAGCAATACGACTTCGGTCGTCGCTGAAGAGCCTGCACTCAACTCGGAGAGGGACCAAGCGACGGCGTGTTGATCTGGCAAATAGGTACCTTCGTTGGCTGCGCTGTTGAATTCCATACCCCGTGGCAAATAGAGCATGAGCTCTACGTTCTTGGCCATCGCCGTGCCTGAATTGGTAACACTCGTTCGATAGGTCGCTTGTCGTTCGAGGTAACGAAGCCGAGGTCCTTCGACGTTGAGAACTAGCTTAGGAAGAATGACATCGATGGTTGCGGAGGACTCAAAGGTTGCGCTATTCGTAGAGATCGCGCGGATTTTATTGATTGCCTTTCCCGCCGAAACTGCCATCAAGTCGATTTCGAATCGTTCGGACTCTCCCGGCGCGAGATCGCCGACAGTCAGCCCGAGCGTCGACACACCAGAGTTGTGACGCATGTTGGTCGGTACATCTTCTTCCAATTCCACACCGCGAGCTGTACCGGTGCCTGTGTTGGAAACTTCGATCGTGATCCGTAGATCATCGCCACCGAGTACAGTAGCGTTGGCTTTTTGGTTCACGACAAGCTTCGGTTGGGTGCTCATGGTTCGTACGGACGCTTGGGCCGCGAACGTAACACTCGCAACGGAACCGAGCTCCCCTTCGGACTCAGGAACGAGATCTACTGTCAGCACTTGCTCACTGCCAGCTTTCATTTCACCTAGTTTCCATAGCAGTTTGCCAGACGGATCGGTTTGAGCCGAAGGGCTTGTACGAACAAGCTTGGCACCTTTGGGTACGGCATCATGAACGTTGACATCGAACGCAGTTGCATTGCCAAGGTTGCGAACCAGCAATGTGAATGTCGATGGTATACCGACCTGGACTTCCGCTGGCGCACGCTTTTGGATCTCCATACTTGGATTTTGTGATCCATCTAATTGCCGAACGCCAGGCGCTGCACTTGCGAGTGGTGTGAATTGACTCGTTGTCGATGTGGAAGCGAAGCTGCTCGGGGGCATCGAATCGCTCAAGGATTCTTTAGGAAGTGTCGCATTGAAGCGCTCGGTCGTTCCTCCTCGCGGCGAATCATTCTTTGGCATCAGTTGCGGCATCGACGGTGGTGCCGACTGCGGCATTGATTGAGGCGGCGATTGCGGCATCAGTGGAGGTTCGAAGCTGTTGGAAGGATTGGACAGTGCAGGTGCGGGAGCAAAGCTTGACTCTGCTTCGATATTTCTGGGAGTAGCCAACGAAGGAGGTTGCAATCGTGCAGTGGCTGTGTTCGGGGGTGTGTTGTTTATCTCTGGCAACACATCTTTGTCGACGGGTAGACTGGAGTTGCGAGGCTGGGAAAATGGTGAGCTCGGAAGATAGGCTGGTCCACTGGAGTGCGCGGCTGTCGGGGTGCTTGGATTCTTCAGTGTGTCCGTTGGCGTGTTGGGTAAGTTGTTGGCAAGGGCTGGCGATCCAATCGATGAGGAATCGTCCGAGAGGCGATTGCTCGGATTTAGCTGGTTCGAGGGAGCGAGTGCAGGCATATCACCGCGCAGTTCGTTCATCGGCAGAGAGTTAGGCAAGGTAGACAGAGGAGAGCTAGTCAGAGGGGAGCTAGGAAGTAGGCCGCTTGTTGTCGGGAGGGGTATTGCTTCGCGCAGAGGTGGTGGTTCGGCGAGTGATGCCGCGGCGCGATTTTGGTTGGAGTAACGGATCAGACTGGCGGGCGAGCGAAAGGGGTTATTCGGATCGATAGTTCGCGTTGCCGGGATGGTGGCGACTGGATCGGAATCGTTGCCGCGGATCACAGGAGGTGGAGGAAAACCTTCACGGTCTGCGGTGGTGTTTAGAACGATTCCTTGCGCAGGGCGGTTGGCATAAGCAAACTCGAGACCTGGTGAAGTTGTTTTTTCGACGCGCGCATCACGCTGCGCAAGAGCCATCGCTACGAGGATCATTGCAACGGATCCCGCAATTCCTCCAACGGTTATCACGAGTTGTTTTGCTTTCGAATTATCCATACGATCGGATCCATCTTCGGATTTGGCGAGCACTGGCTGCATTATCCCAATCCGAAGCGTGAGCGAGGGGCGATTTCGCAGGTCTCTCACTCAGCTTTCGGGTTTTGGTCAGGTGTTATCAGCTTGTCGCTCGCCGCTGCTGGCGTGTGATTGAAATGTTGGTGAAACCTTCACACTTGGTCATAGCAAAAGCTGGTGAAGCAGGGAAAGATCATTCTTGTCTCTGTTGATGTGAACGGGCTCACAAGATAGAATCCGGCTTGATTTTTGCGGCGAATGCCAGCGTTTCTCAACCTCTGACCCTCTTTGTATGACTATGAGTGAACTTTGCGATTTCGGCCTCATCGGCTTGGCTGTTATGGGTGAAAACCTAGCCCTCAACGTAGAAAGCCGTGGCTACCGAGTCGCCGTTTTCAATCGAACTACTGACAAAGTAGACGAGCTTATGAAGGGTCGAGCTGCGGGCAAGAATTTTGTCGGTTGCCATTCTATTGTCGAAATGGTCAAGAATCTCAAGCGACCGCGATTCGTCATGATGTTGGTGAAAGCAGGACCAGCAGTCGATGATCTCATCGAACAATTGCTACCGCATCTGGAGCCTGGTGACATTGTTATCGATGGCGGCAATACGCATTTTGCTGACACCGAGCGTAGAACAGCATATGTCGAGAGCAAGGGGCTGCTGTATGTGGGTGCTGGAGTATCCGGCGGAGAAGAAGGAGCATTGAAGGGGCCGAGCTTGATGCCTGGCGGAAGCAAAGCTGCTTGGGAAACGATCAAGCCTGTGTTTCAAGCGATTGCCGCCAAGGTCGGTCCGAAGAACGATATTCCCTGTTGCGAGTGGGTCGGACCACGGGGTGCTGGCCACTACGTGAAGATGGTTCACAACGGGATCGAGTATGGGGACATGCAGCTCATCTGCGAAGCTTACTTTCTATTAAAGGAAGCGGCAGGTCTTTCCAATGATGAACTCTATGATGTCTTCGCCGATTGGAATCGAAGCGAGTTGCAAAGCTATCTGATCGAGATCACTCGCGATATCTTTAGTGCGAAAGATGATCAAGGTGGAGATGGCTACTTGGTCGACAAGATCGTTGACGTGGCTGGCGCGAAGGGAACCGGCAAGTGGATGAGCCAATTGGCGTTGGACCTCGGTGTTCCGAGCACGCTGGTAACCACGGCGGTTTATGCACGGTCATTGTCTTCGATCAAAGAAGCACGAGTTCGCGCGAGCAAGGTTCTGTCCGGTCCTGCTGCGTCTCACAACGCTGCATTCGATGTCGCAGTGAAAAAGCTTGTTGGTGATAAGAAGGCTTTTGTAGAAGCGGTCAAGCAAGCGCTCTACGCCTCCAAGATTTGCTCGTATGCTCAAGGGTTCGTCCAGCTTCAAGAAGCGAGCAAAGAGCACAATTGGGGGTTAAATTACGGAGACTGTGCATTACTATGGAGAGGTGGATGCATCATTCGTGCTCAATTCCTAGATCGCATCAAAGAAGCGTTTGATGCTCAACCGAACCTAGAAAACTTGCTGTTGTACCCTTACTTCCAACAAGCGATTGAGAAGGCACAGGAGTCGTGGCGAGCTGTGATCATGGCAGCGACCCATCTCGGTCTTCCGGCACCTGCCTTCACAACGGCGCTTGCTTATTACGACAGCTATCGGTTACCTCGATTGCCTGCGAATTTGCTACAAGCGCAACGCGATTACTTTGGTGCACACACGTACCAACGACTCGACAAGCCAGGTACTTTCCACAGTGAATGGCTCGAACTTCGCAAGAAGCCAGAGTAGATGAGCTATCACTCGCACCCGCTGACAGCGATCCTCGACCCACTCAACAAGAGTGAGTCGACGAACCCCAACAGCCGTTGGTCGGTATCCTCGACTGGCGGTGGAGTGTTGGATTTAGAACTTCCTGTTTACTCTCGGATTCTTCACGATGCATCGCTTAGCGATGGCGTTGGCGAATCCGTGGCGGGTTATCTGAGTAATTTTGGCGTCCCCTGGATGGACTCCAAAATTCCGTTGGCGGCGACGCTTTCTAAGAGAATTGTTCCGATACACAATAGCGAATCGATCGATAGTGATCGATTCGTCAACGCCTCGGCAATTCAATTTCAATTGTATGGATTGCCGTTCGAGTCACCTCCGGCGCACAAGTTTGTTCGGTGGAAACCGAGCTTACCTGTCGAGCTTTACGCGTTGGAACAGTTCGCCGATAAAGTAGAGGCTGTTCGCCAAATCGGTTTATACAAGCGGCCGATCGGAGCAGCCATCGTGGCTAACGAAGCCACCGTTTATGAAGATGTCCGTTACTTGCTAGATAGCGGTGTCGATTGGATTGAGCTAATTCAATCGGCCTGCTTTGACTTCACTGCGACTTCGCATCTGGTCTTTGCGGAATTGCAAGCCACGGTTTCGCGAGCAATAAAGGCAAGGACGGACGCGAAACAAAACTGCCCGATCTGGTTAACGGGCCATTTCACATCGATCAAAGATTGGAGCCATTGGCTTTCTTTCGGCGTGAACGCTTGTTGCATGGACGGGTATATGGTTACGCGACGACCGGTTAGCCAAACGCCCAGAGATACGCTGGCCGGAATCCGAGTTCAGACCACTCCGAGCAGCCAATTCGAGTGGCTAGCTGAGGTAATGCGCGATATGCGAACGACAATGATCGACGAACTTACTTTTCGCAACTGGCTCTGAGGTAGTTGCTTCAACCTCAACCCGTGCCGGCGTAGTTACAGGCTGCTAGCCTGTAACTAGCAGAGAGCTCCAATTGCTTGACTTATCTGTCCAACTGAACAGCCGTGCAAGCTAAAAGAACGATATGACATAGTCTGACAGGCTGGAAGCCTATCCCACTTTCCCATTAGCGAGCATCGGCGTTATTCTGTGGTTGAATCCAAGGGCCGCTAAAAATCGCAGGGATCGCAAAAGGAGAGATCCGAATGATGCATATTCTCTATTTCTCAACCACGAATAGGTCGAATCCCACGAATGAAGAGATTGCGGTACTCTTATTGGTGTTATTGGTGTTATTGGTGTTATTCGTGGTCAAATCTCTTTACTGGAATCCCTCACTTCGACCAAAACAACTTGAGTCTTAGGAGGATTTCGAAGGTAAGCCCTTGAGGGCAAGTCGAGACGTTGTCGAGAGTCGCACGAGCAACACGCCCGCTCTTAAAACGCCCATGGCTGCCAGCATGACAATCGATGCTTCGATCAGTTTCGGTGCATCGACATCGGCGACGTAGATCAACCCGATTCGTAGCATGTAAAGAGACAGTGCTACCAGCGACCAGCCCGCGATCTCTCGAATCCAGAAGAACATGCTTATCTGCCCCGACTACTTTCTTGAGGTTGCTTGACGATGATTTTGGCTCGCAAATTTCGTCTTAGTTTAACCGCTCGCATCAAATCGCCGTACTGCAATCGCAACGATTCGGTTCGCAACAGGAGAGCCGCTTGGACGTGCGTCTTTCTTCTCCATGCCCACTCACGAAGTACAATGGCTACTCCAAGCATGAGTACCAGCAACGTCGGGCCGGGCCAAAGCACTTGACGGGATTCGCGTACCCAGCTTGTCCATTGGCGATCCCCCCCCCCGAGCGGATTGTTCCCAAGCATCAAGGTGGCCAACAATGCCAAAGCTAGCCCGCAACCCACCCATGTCAACAGTCCGCTGAAGATTCGAAACAGGGCATTCGAGTCCGTTTTGGGCTCCGAACCCAATGAGGAGGCGAATATCTGCCCGAGTTGTAAACGTAGATCGTTGTACGTGGTTCGAATAGAAAAGATGGCGCACCAAAGAAGGGATATAGTGATGGAAAAATTCCAGTCCCATGTTTGGCCGCGTATTCCGATTCTCCATATCGTTGTCGAGATTAATAGGGCACAAACCCAACCCGGGTGAAGTCGTAGCGTCAGCCAACTTACCAAGATCGCCAGGACAAACCCAATCTCGCTGCCACCCCACGGGATCGTCATCGACATCGCGACGTAGATCAACAACGTATAGAGAGCAAACAATCCAAAGGTGACCAAAAGAGTGAATCGTTCCTGCATTCTATTTGTCTTCTTTCAAGAGAATGACCTTCTTTCGAAAGACACGTCGGCCGTTGGTTTGCTTCAATTGAGCTGGATCGAGAGAAAGGTCTACATCTTCCTGTACCTCGTATTCCTTTTTGCCTACATAGAACGAGTTGGTCCATTTCTCCGGCAGATTTTGGATTCTTGCGATTCCCTCGGCATCGGTTTCGGAAGAAAAAACTCGAAACGCCATCTCGCGCTCTGGAACGGATTTGGTCGGATCCAACCTGGCAACCACTTCATCGATCGACTTCCATTTTTCGCCAAGGATTTGGCTTCCCCATCCGGCCCAAAGTTGATTGGGATTGAAACCGACGTCTGCACCGGAGATTGGAAGGCCAGCTTTGTCCGTCACTACGATCTCGACATCGATCGTTGGTTCCATTGCGAGGGTAACTTTCGTTTCTGTCTCGTCGATTTCGAAGGATTCTCCTATGGTGAAGCCTCGGTCGTCGGCTTTGCCTACGAAGCCATCGCATTTCGCAATCATTTGAATCTTTCCTGAACGAGGGAGCGAGACGAACTCGAACGAACCGTCTTCGCGAATCGGTACCCATTCTCCCCAACGAAGTGTTTCGATTCTCACGTTTTCTTTGTCCTCGAACGGCATCGGCGCTTGCAACGCCATGACTTGTCCCTCGCGAACGGGGCGCGGTACGTCATCCGAGATCTTTCCCAAGACACGCGTTCCTTCATAGACTTCGACGTCTTCGAGAAGCACACCCTTTTCTCGATCCTTTTCGCCGACACGAATGAAGAGCGGTTCGCTGAAGCAGGTCTTTCCATCGGTTCCGGGCATAACGATCATCGCTTGATGATCTCCGTTGGGAATCGCTTTTGATTCGATCGTTGCGGTTCCGAGATCATTCCAATTCTCTGGCGGCGTCTCTCCACTCATGATGACCGAGAATGGTTTAGATAGTGGCTTGCCGTCTTCATCGACCGCTTTTAGTTTGAACGCAACACCTTGCTTTAGCTTAACCTCGAAGTCTTTCGATTCGCTCACCGTGACACGCGCGATGGCACGGATGTAGTCAGGATGCGAAACGATGCCGTCGATCGAGGTGCACAGGACGGTGCCAGCTATCATTTCAGGGTAGTCGACCTCCGCGATACCGTCTGCGTTGGTGCAGTGCGCGGTGGGTGGCCCCATTTGCTTCGTCGGCCAAAAATAAGAAGTGTTTAGCCCCCATGCCTTAAACGATGCGTTGGCAATCGGTTTGTCGTCGGGGCCCACCACCAAAATGCGTTGCTTCTTCTTGATCCGTTTGGCGGATTCGGGGTCGGTCTTGTCCGAGTCCTGAGCGACTAGCATTGGGCTCAGAAGAAGAACAGAGCAGACGGTTTTCCAAAATAGCGAGCGAAGTCCGATTGAGAGCATGGTTGCATCCAAAATGGCATGAGATGTTCGGGAATTAGTTTACACGTTACCAGACGTTCGGCAGGAGCAAGTTTATGTAGTTCGGGATACAAAATTTGAGAGTTGGGACTGAAGCTGCTAGATTCGGGAACCAAATTTGAGATTTGAAATTTGCGATTTTAAAAAGGTCGAGGCAATGAAATACGAACGCTTTGAAGATTTGCCGGTGTGGCAGCTAGCAGCCGATCTTGCGGTAAGCGTATTTGAATGGACTCAACAGCCATCCTTTCGTGGCAAAGGGGATCTCGCGGCAGATTCGAGGTTGGACCAACAGTCTGCAAAATTCTGACATAGAGGGACAGCGGCATTTGAACGATCGATCACGTGCACAATACGAATCCCAAAAACGAAAAGATTCATTCGATGCAGGACGGCGTCAATGGCGTGCCGACTTCGAGGCAAAACTCAAGTCCGATGCAGTAGCACGCTGTGAGCGGATAGATCCCGATGATCCGCGACGTCCGGACGCTGCAGGCGACACGTAGGACATCCTGAAGGCCGGAAGGCCCACGGTTATGCAATCAATTTGCACAAAAGTCCATGCAATATGCAGACATCCGAGCCCTGACGGGGGTTTTCTCCCTTGATGTTGGAGCATAGGTCGAGCACAATAGCCGTCATAGAGGCGTATTTGTCGCCTTAATAGTTATCTTTGGCATAAAAGATTGGGTGAAAGTACCGTGAGAAGTTTATTTGGTAGCCGAGCGAAGCGTGGATTCACGCTAGTCGAACTCTTAGTAGTTATCGCAATCATTGGAATTCTGGTTGGTTTGTTGTTGCCGGCAGTGCAATCCGCTCGTGCGGCTGCTCGTCGAATGCAATGCAGCAACAACGTGAAGCAGATTGTTTTGGCAGCTCACAACTTTGAAAGTGCGTACAAATCGTTTCCTGCTTGGGTTCAAGCAACCGGGGCAATGACTGGCCCGACAGGTGTGAGACCGACAATGTTTGGGTCTGGGCACTTTGCGTTGCTCCCTTACATTGAGCAGAACAACATCTACCAATTGGCGAATGGGATCAGCTTTGAAGTTCGTACGCAACGAGTGCCAGCCTTTGCATGCCCAGATGACATAACGTTATCTAGCGGAGCATTCACGGGCCGTGCCATGACAAACAATACGACTCGTGTTAGCGTAGGCGGCAACGCTTACGGTGGTACGACCTACGCATTGAATGCAGAGGCTTGTAATCCACAGTACACGAACGGGCATCCAACCGGTTTGGCTGGGAAAATTGGCAGCATCTCGGATGGATTGAGTAACACGATTTTGGTGGGTGAGAGACAAGCGGCCTGTTACGGACATAATTATCCTGTCGCTGGACAAACACCGAATCTTTCGACCGGATCGTTTACGTTCAGTATTTGGGCGCGCGGGGGACGTCGAGCGGCGCATAGCAATTGGGTTGACGGTGCGCCTGAGGCTGCTGATTTGACTGCGGCCAACGGGACAGCAACCGAGGTGTATGCTGGATACACATGGTGGGATATGCCAGTTTTCAATTCTTCCTTGAGAAATCCTGCGAATCTAACCGCGGGTCCTGGTCCACGAACGAATGCTGTGTTCCGTAATCCGTTCAACGGAGTACCGAATCCAGGTGGAATTCAGGGTGGATCGATCCCCGAAGGTGGGTGCGACTGGCGACGCCTACAGGCGATGCACACAGGAGTCATGACCGCAGGTTTGGCGGACGGTAGTGTTCGTACAGTTTCATCATCGATTAACTCCATTACCTTTGATCGTGTTGCTACTCCTCGAGACGGCAACGTGAACGGAAATGACTGGGATCAACAGTAGTTGTAGAACAAGACGGTTCCATTCACTGGATCTATCTCCATCCCAATTGAACTCTTGAATTCTCTGAACGAAATTATGAAAAGCTCTGTTGTTATTGGTTTGCTGTTGAGTTGTATGACATTGTTCGTGTCTGGCTGCGACAGCAAACCACCTATGGCGCAAATTTCCGGCACAGTTACGTTCAAGGGGAAGCCGATTCCGGCCGGCAACGTGATGTTCACCCCAGACGTCAATATTTCTGGTGGGCAGATCCGTATGTTCAACGTCAAGGACGGAGCTTACGACTCCACGAAAGACCCATCGCCGGGATTATTGCCTGGCAAGTATGAAGTGACAATTCAGGGATATGATGGTAAGCAGATCCCCAATTTCTTTCAGGGGAAGCAAATCTTCAACGCAGTGAAAGAGCCTTTCGAGGTATCTGCGGGGAATTCAAAGAAGGATTTCATCGTTCCCGATTCAGCTGGCGTCAACGTCAAGATCTTCGAGACAGCCGATTTCTAATCCCCCGGGGTTGACCTTAGAAACGTCAGAAAAGAAATTTACGGTTTTCTAGCGCAATTCCGAATGATCCGGATAAACTAACCTGCCGAGTTCGCGTGTCTTGTTGCGGCATAGCGAGCGAATACTTCGGTAGGCTGATTCTCGTTTTCGCGTTCGCGGGTCGAGATGCGCAGCGCCGAGCGAACGCCAAAGAACCAACTACAAGATTTTCAGCTCGATTTTACTTCCAACGTCTGCGCCAACATGAGTACTACGTTTCCATCGACGGATGAGCCGACGTTTGTGTCTGAAAATACGGACCCGCTGGGGCATAGTTCCTTTGGTAAAGGAAATACTCATGAAGCGGTCTGGGCAATTTTCAATGAGAATTGTAAGCAGCATTGGTCACAAAAGGTCTATGCCGAATCCCCTGATTCCAAGTGGATAACCAGAGTCTCCAAACGAGACTCTTCACGGTTGCTAGGCACAAAGAGGATTCTCGACATTCTCGGGGCGTTCATTGGGATTTTGGTGCTAGGGCCCGTCATGCTTGTCGGCATGCTTTTGATATGGCTGGAGGACGGGGGGCCGGTGATTTTTCGTCAAGAACGCGTTGGTCTAAACGGAAAACGCTTTACGTTGTTAAAAATTCGCACCATGGTGAAGGACGCGGATTCTCGGCTGACCGAAGTACTTGCTCTGAACCAACACACCGACCAACGAACGTTCAAAGCCAAATCAGATCCACGTATACTCAGGTACGGAAGGTTGTTGCGAAAATACAGTATTGATGAGTTCCCTCAATTGCTGAACGTTTTATGTGGCCAGATGAGCCTCGTTGGCCCTCGTCCTTCGCTTGCCCGCGAAGTCGTATTGTATCAACCTGGCGATTACGTACGACTTACTGTGAAGCCGGGACTAACGTGTTATTGGCAGATTGCAGGGCGTGGAAATGTTCCATTTGAAGAACAATTGGAGTTGGACAAAAAGTACATTCGCGAACGTTCGGCACTGACTGACATTGTCATTATTGTTAAGACATTCCCATCTCTTATTCGGGCGAATGGAGCTCATTAGAGAACATCGCGACCACAATCGAAGGCCTGGCTATCTATCGAAGGCCTGACTATCTGCTGTAGTCGGCAAAAACCGCATTACCTGCATGAGGAAGGATCTTAGTTTTTTAAGTAGAGAGCGCAGAATTGTAGCGCTGTGGTTAGACTAGACTCCGTGTCTCGTTGATTCGTTCGGAAGAATGTATCCGCAATGCCATGTTGAATCGGAAAACAAAGCAAGATGAACATGTTAGTTGATCACCGCCTGCGCACTATTGGGTTAGATTCCCGCGAAGTGGATTCGATCGGAATTGCCCAAGAGTACGAAGAAGCAGAGAGGGTTCGGAAGAAGCTTTTTGACGCCCTGCGGAAACGATGGTGGTACTACTCCATGATTACGCTACTCGCGGGAGGAATTGGATATTTCACGGCCATCGACTATGGTTCTTACAAATTCAAGGCAAGTTCACTTGTCGGGGCCAAGTCAATGCCGTTTCCTCCAGGCCAAGCATTTTACACACCACCAAGTATTCAAGACTTCGTGAAGTATTTGTTGGAACCTGGGGCAGCAGATTCTCTGATTGGTGCCCCGCCAGGGAAGAATTTAGAGCACGAACTCGACCACAACACAAAAGTAATCACGGTTAAATTTTCATCTGATCAGCCGGAGGCCGCCGCTGAAATCGTCAATAAGTTGATCGACAGGGCCATCCGTGCATCGACAGAGCAACGAGTGAAAATGTTGTCTGACTCGTTACGATACTTTCGCAGTTTGGTTGAAAGAGCGGAAACCGAAGCCTCCGAGCAACGTCAGGCTAAAGTAGCACGTTTGAAAAAATTGAAGGTTAAGCTTTTGGAGGAAGGCAACCCTCAATTGCAATTTGAAGAATTGACGGAAATCGTACGTCTAAAGCGTAGTGAATTGTCGGTTCTCGAGGCCGAACTGAAAGACTCGCAGCGATTGTTAGAGATATTGGAAAAAGATGAGCAATCACTTGTTTCAAAAACACATGACGAACTGAAAGCTGATTGCCTTCATCAAATCGTGCTGTTGACGCAGCAGTTTACCGCAAAGTCGGCTCCGGCCAACGACTTGGAACGAAAAGCCGAAGCTGTGCGGTCCCTTGCGAAAAATGGCCTAAAGAGCCGTGAAGAACTCACGGATTGGTTGCGATCCGTTGAAGTGGCTTCGAGAGTTCAGTTGACCATACCAGCGGATAACGAAGAAGCCCTAGATCGCTTAGTAGAAAATCAATACAACCTGAAGAATCGTTTGCTGTTGCTACCTGAGAAGATCGAGGAGACCAAGCGGAAACTTGCTCAAGCCACGCAGCAACGTGGACTTCTTAAAGTTAGCGATGAATTCGATTTTGAAACCATACCTGAAATCCAAGAGCTCAACATTCTGATTACCCGGGCCGAACAAAACGCAGACCAGATCGCTTCTGCCATTGCGTGGATCGAAGATTTGCAAACGCTAGATACTCCGGCGTTCGAACAATTGGTGCCCGCCTCCGCTGAACGTGCCATTCCGGACGGCAATCACCAAAAGTTATTCGTATTGGCTTTTGGTGTGACTGGTTTATTGCTCGGTTTGCCCGTGCTATTACTAGATCTCCTTTATACTCCCATGACAGCCACCCAAAGGCTTGGAAATGAACTGGGGTTAGCCACAATTCCAACCCATGAAATCATGTCACGAACCTCTGTCAACGCTACGTTACAGGTTGGTGATCCCGAACTTAGGTTGCTTGCGCTGCGGATACAGCAGATGGCTCGTGAAGCCCGTGGCTCGGTAGTGCTGTTCAGTAGTCTGGCGGACAATGTCTCGACGAAAGAACTTACTACGACACTCGCTCAGTGCCTTGCTGCACGGCAAGAAAAAGTCTTGATGATCGATTTAGAGTCTATTGAAGACAACCGTGTGCCAAGCTCGGCAATTAGAAGACTGAAGGTATCCGCTAATTCCAAACGTACTGTGGTCGTTGCATCTTCAGCAGGTGCTCATGGGAACGGCGGTGTCCCAGGAAAGCTTACCGGTGAAATCGATAGTGAGGATGATCACTCGCTCAGTGGAGGGAAGATCGGTCTTGCCGTCGCTCTTTCTGGTGGTGCCAAAGTTCCAGAGGATGTTCTGATTGAGCATGGAGACGACGGCGTTGATCGAGTATTGCTTGGTTCTGGGGAGCTTGCCGTGGAAGCATTTGCAACGCCATTGATGGGGCAATTACTAGAGACCTACCGCAATGCTTACTCGATGGTGTTGCTAAGCGGACCGGCGGCTAAGCATCTCGCAGACGTCCAGATGTTGGCTGCACGCTGCGATGGCACGCTGTTTGTTGCGCCTGAAAGAGGGGAACTTACGCAAACGGCCCGCCGAACGATTTTGGAGCTAAAGGAGAATCGTCAGGTGATATTGGGACTTGCAGTGGTTCCCGACTAGACAGATCGTGAATCGATGCACAGCAAAATCTTGGTAGAGTGGTGCATCTTTTTTCTCTACATGCTCGCATCGGGTCTATCTGTACGTCGCTGGCGGTACTTTAATCTGCGGTCCGATTTCCGTTCCGAAGGGTGGTTCTGGTTATTGCTGGCCTCAATATTACTAGTTTTTGGAATCAACAAGATTGCCGATTTACAAACCTTTGTTCTCAGCAGCTTGAGATCCATGGCATTGGTCTTCAATCTAGCGCAGATAAAGTTGACGCTCAAAATGGCTTTCGTGGGAGCCATTCTGGGAGGCAGTTTCTTGAGTGCAGGTTGGCTAATTTGGCAGTTTCGAATCCTCTTCCGTCGTTATCCGTTCGTCCTCCTCGGGCTTGCAAGCCTTGCCGGTTACTACCTAGTACGCGCTGCAGATTTCCTTGGGTTGGCGATGCCCATACCGCTCGCTTCTAGAATTTGGGTTCTTGAGGTGGTGGGTCTACTCATACTTCTGATTGTTGTTTGGCGGAACCCGATCCATTTCGGCCGTGACGGGGAAATCTCAAGAACAAAACGATAGCAACAGAAATGAACTCTCATGTCGCCAGAACTCGCTCGGATATTCACTATTGCCATCTATTTGTTGACGACACTTGTGTGGTTGCGAGATGGGGGGAATTGGGGGCGTCGATCGATCCTCGGTGGCGGGGTATTACTATTGGCAGCTACGGACCGATATTTTGGATTCAGCCATGTCTTTTGCGATTTTCTGCGCGAGATTGCTCTAAAGCAAGGCTGGTACGAGGCTCGCCGATGGCTTCAGTCGATAGCTGCTTTCCTCATCATAACGGGTATAGTCGCTATCGCTTTCATGTATGCAATGGCTACTTCGAGAAAGCAACCAAGCTTGCGCATTTCCGCAAGGGCGATTTTTCTTTTGGTGTTACTCGTTTATTGCGGCCTACGTGCGCTCTCCAATCATTTTATCGATGCATGGCTGGCATTCATTTTTGTCGGCCAACGCATAAGCTGGATAATCGAGTGGCTACTGTTGGGCATAATTTTTTGGTGTTGCTATCGCCCTGTCCTACATGACAGATGATATTTTCATGTCAAAAGTTTACATACTGAATTATAAGATCCCCCCAAAACTACTTGTGAATTATACTACTCCAGATTAGTTTTCTAGAGTGGGTGTTGCACGAACGATCAGGACAATCCTTTTGCCTCGAGAGTTCCCCCGTCCATGGCTTTTTCGAACCACGTAGTTTTCCAATCTGATGATGACTGACACGTGTTCCCTCCAAATTTATAACCGCTAGAATCTGGAGTTGGATATGATTGTCGCGTTGGATCACATAGGCATTGCAGTTCCCGATTTGGAAAAGGCCATTCTGCGTTTTGTGCGAGATTTCGGCCTGAACTGCGCTCAGCTAGAAGATTTGGTGGCCGCCAAGACAACCGCTGCCTTGTTTCCATTGCCAGCAACCAGCATTGAGTTGCTGCACCCCCTGAACGGCGAGGGGCCGATTGCGAAGTTTCTTGAGAAGAAAAAAGGTGGATTGCATCATTTGTGTTTCCGTTCAGACGATATTGAGGCGGATATCCAAAGACTTCGTTCTATCGGTTATCGCTTTCTAAGCGATACGACCGTGCCAGGAATTCACGGATCGCAGGTCATTTTTATGGATCCCAATTGCTGTGACGGTGTATTGGTGGAGCTTAGCCAGCCGTCTTCCAGCCACTCGATTCCAAAGGAGCCTTCGAACCGCGAAGTTCCCTACGCTCCCAAGGTGGTTTCTGTTGAGGATTGGCGAGATTTTGTAGCACAACAACTTGACGGCAAAAGTCTCGAATCGCTTCAGACTACCACACCGGAAGGCATTTCGATCAAACCACTTTACACGCTCGAGGATCTGGACCATCTGCCATTGGCGAATACTATGCCTGGTTATGAGCCTTATATTCGAGGCCCTCAAGCAACGATGTACGCGGGACGGCCGTGGACGATTCGTCAGTATGCTGGGTTTTCGACAGCAGAAGAGTCCAACCGGTTTTATCGCAACTCATTAGCCTCAGGTGCGCAGGGAATTTCGGTAGCCTTTGATTTGGCAACTCACCGTGGTTACGACTCAGATCATCCACGGGTTGAGGGCGACGTCGGCAAGGCAGGGGTAGCGATCGACAGTGTCGAAGACATGAAAATTTTGTTCGACGGTATTCCGTTAGAGCGTGTGTCTGTCTCCATGACGATGAACGGAGCGGTGCTGCCGATTCTTGCTGCCTTTATCGTAGCTGCCGAAGAGCAAGGTGTCTCCCGCGAACAGCTTTCTGGTACCATCCAGAATGATATCTTGAAGGAGTTCATGGTTCGCAATACTTACATTTATCCGCCAGCACCTTCGATGCGGATTGTAGGAGATATTATCGCTTATTGCTCCCAGCACATGCCGCGGTTCAATAGTGTCTCCATCTCCGGTTATCATATGCAAGAAGCGGGAGCGAACGCTGCGCTTGAATTGGCTTACACGTTAGCGAACGGAAAAGAGTACGTAAAGGCCGCGTTAAACGCTGGGTTGTTAGTGGACGATTTCGCGCCTCGTCTCTCCTTTTTCTGGGGCATTGGCATGAACTTCTACATGGAGATTGCCAAGCTTCGTGCTGCTCGTCTCCTGTGGTCGAAAATCGTGTCGGGGTTTTCGCCGAAGAATCCAAAGTCGAGCGTCTTGCGGACCCACTCACAAACATCCGGTTGGTCGCTTACGGAACACGATCCATACAACAACATTGTTCGTACCACTATTGAAGCGATGGCTGCAGTGTTTGGTGGGACTCAGTCGTTGCATACCAATGCGTTCGATGAAGCACTTGCGCTGCCAACGGAGTTTTCCAGCCGTATCGCCAGAAATACGCAATTGATCCTTCAGGAGGAAGCGGGCCTTACCCAGGTGATCGACCCTTGGGGAGGCTCGTATATGCTGGAAAGCCTTACGCACAAGCTGGCTGAAGAAGCTTGGGCTATCTTTCAAGAGATTGAAGAAAAAGGCGGTATGGTCAAGGCGGTTGAAGCTGGACTGCCCAAAATGAGGATTGAAGAAGCAGCCGCTCGCAAGCAAGCGGCTATTGATCGCGGCGAGAAGGTCATCGTTGGTGTAAACAAGTACCGATTGCCAATTGAAGAACAAGTGGAGACGCTGGAGATTGATAACGAGAAAGTTCGAAGTGCGCAAGTGGAGCGGTTGAAACGAATCAAGCAGGAACGCTCGGACGAACAGGTTCAAGAAACGTTGGTGTCTCTCGCGCAGAGCGCCAGGACTGGCGAAGGCAATTTGCTCGAACGGTCCATCGCTGCCATGCGAGCCCGGGCAACTGTTGGCGAAGTGAGCTCGGCGCTCGAATCGGTGTTCGGACGCTTTCAAGCTGTTTCTCAAACGGTTTCTGGCGTATACGGAAGCCAGTGCGATGGAGACGTCGATTGGCAGAGTCTTTGCAAAGAGGTCGCCGACTTTGAACGCGAGCATGGACGTCGGCCGCGAATGCTGGTGTGCAAAATGGGCCAAGATGGCCATGATCGCGGAGCTAAGGTGATAGCAACTGCTTTTGCCGACGTTGGTTTTGACATCGATCTGTCACCGATGTTCTCTACACCTGAGGAAGTTGCGAAGCAGGCCGTTGAAAACGATGTGCATGTGATTGGAGTCTCAACTCAGGCGGCCGGGCACAAAACGCTGGTTCCTCAATTAGCTTCCGAACTAAAGAAACTCGCAGCGGAGGACATTTCCATCGTAGTAGGAGGGGTAATTCCAAAAGCAGATTACGATCATTTGCTTGCAGTTGGCGTTTCCAAGATCTTTGGTCCCGGAACGCCTATTCCGATTGCAGTCAAAGAAGTCCTCTCCGTCATTCGAGTCGCGGCCGATGGTGTCGGGCACCGTGATGTTTAACGTTCAACAACTGCTTGCCGGTCAACGTCGCGCCTTAGCCAGAGCGATAACCCTCGTGGAAAGCTCGGTAGAGTGGCACCGGGCGGAGGCACAAAAAGTATTGGAGGCGGTATTGCCATACACCGGGAAGAGTATTCGCCTCGGTATCACCGGAACGCCTGGCGTAGGTAAATCGACCTTTATTGAGGTTTTCGGGAAAATGCTAACGGGGGCTGGGCACCGATTAGCCGTACTCGCGGTTGACCCAAGTTCTCCTGTTAACGGAGGGAGCATTCTGGGGGACAAGACGCGCATGGAGAAACTTTCGCGCGACCCGAATGCCTATATTCGTCCTTCGCCCGCGCGCGGCCACTTGGGTGGAGTTTCTCAGATGACGCGAGAGTCGATACTGCTTTGCGAGGCGGCTGGTTTTGATGTGATCGTTGTTGAGACCGTCGGAGTGGGACAGTCGGAAGTCGATGTGGCCAGTATGGTAGATTTTTTTATAGTTCTATTGCAACCCAATGCGGGCGACGAACTCCAAGGAATAAAGAAGGGCATCGTTGAGTTGGCAGATGCGTTGATCATCAATAAGGCAGATGGCGAGGGCCGGACCATGGCGATGGAGACTGCGAGTCATTATCGGCATGCAGTGAACCTGTTTTCCGCTCGTGCGGTAAGAACTCCGATCGTCCAAACATGCTCAGCGCGTGAGAACGAACATATCGATACCGTGTGGAGCATCATCGAAGGATTTCGAGAACAATCCGTCGAATCAGGGGAGTTTTTGAAAAAGCGATCGAATCAAAATAAGGCATGGATGGATAGACTTTTTGTCGAAACGCTTACTACTACCCTTAAAACGAATAGTTCCTTTAGATTGCTCAGCAATGAAATGGCCCGTCGCGTGTCGGACGGGCAATTGACAGCTCTGGGGGCCGCTCGGCAGATGGCGGATTTTGTTTTGAAGCTGCAGCCAAAGCAACAAGATGATCCGTGAACTATACCAACACAGAATACAAAAGCGCCTCGGTCATAAAGCCTAGTGCAGGCTCATTGGTACCACAGAATACTTTGGAGTCCGACTCATGAGTTTATATCCGACTTTCGATTGCTACCTTATTGGTGCTGACACTCTTCTCATGGAATGTGCAGAGACTCTGTTAGCCAAAGGTCACCAGATTCTCGGGGTGGTTACTTCAGCACCTAGGATATTGCAATGGGCGAATGAGCGATCACTTTCGGTCATTTCGGACGATAGCAACTATGCTAAAGCCCTCAGAGCAAAGCCATTTGACTTTCTGTTTAGCATCACGCACTTGGCAATTATTCGAGACGACGTATTGGCTTTGCCGCGAAAAATGGCAATCAATTTCCACGATGGACCGCTGCCTGCCTATGCAGGTTTGAATGCACCTGCGTGGGCGCTGTTGCACGGTGCAGCCGAGTACGGTATTACCTGGCATCAAGTCACGCCAGGCGTTGACCGAGGGCCTATTTTGAAACAGGCTATCTTTGAGATCGCCAAAGACGATACATCCGTATCGCTCAATACCAAATGCTTCGCTGCTGCGTTGGAGAGTTTCCCGCAGTTAGTTGACGAACTAGCAAATGCTCGTATGACAACTCAGGCGCAAGACAGTGCGCACCGAAGTTACTTTGGCAAGTTTCAGCGTCCGCCAGCTTCAGGTGTGTTGCAATGGCAGAAACCTGCGCACGAACTGGAGGCTTTCGTCCGTGCTATGGACTTTGGTGAATACCGCAATCCCCTGGTTTCGCCGAAGGTTTTTTTTGAGAACCAAGTTTGCTGTGTGACGGCGGCTTTTGCTCGCGATGAAGCAGTCGATTTGCCGGCAGGCTATGTATTGGATGTAGACGAAGGGCGAATCAATGTTGCGACAGGCAGTGGAGTTCTTTCGATTACGAAGCTGCGAGACTTAAATGGGAATAGTCTGAGCCCTGGGCAATTTGCTAGTCAGTGTGGATTAACAAACGGCAAAAGCTTTCAGACATTCTCTGCCGAGACCTTAACGAAACTGACCGAGCTGGATGGAGTTTTTGCACGCAACGACGAGTATTGGATGAAGCAGATTGCGGAGCTAATTCCCATGGAACTTCCCTTGGGAAACAGCGATGCCAAGGGGACGAATCTGCCGAAGGAGTGGCATCGAGTCTCTATTGCATTACCGAAGCAAGCCTCTCGGTCCACAGTGGTAACTGCGTACGCGCTGCTTTTGTCAAGATTCGCGAGGAAACAGCATTTTGACTTGGCCTACGCGAACCTGGGGATGCAGGAAATCAGCCAAGTTTTACCAGGCATTTACCATGAGTCCTCTGTTTTGCACTTCGATTTCAACAAGGGGCAGACAGCTCAACAGGCTGTGACTGATGTGGATGCTCGTCTTTGCCAAGCGGACCGTCGTGGTAGCTGGGCAAACGATTTGATTTTGCGTTCTCCAGAATTAAGTGGTAATTCGGAGTTGGCTCAAGGTACAGCCTTGCCCGTAGCTGTCAGCATTGGTACCAATCAGGCTGTTGCCGGTTCGGTTATTACCCTTGCCTTGAGTGATGATGACCAACTCGTTCAAGTTATCTTCGACAAACAGCGGTTGACGGTGTCAAACGCAAATCGGCTTGCCATGTACTTGACGACGTATGTTTCTAATATCCAGACGTCACCAGAAACGCTGATTTCCGATTTGGAACTATTGACTGAATCAGAAAAACGTCAGTTGTTACAGGAATGGAATGAGACTCGAATTCATTACGAGGCCAGTCAGTGCATTCACGAGTTATTCGAACGACGCGTAGCGTTGAACCCAAATGCTATAGCCCTGGTTTTTGAAAACCAAACCGTGACATATCAAGAATTGAATCAGCGAGCCAACCAAGTCGCCCAACGGTTGATAGAAAAGGGGATCGTCGCCGATGATCTGGTTGGGGTATATGTGCAGCGATCGCCCGATCTGATAGTAGCCACATTGGGTGTACTCAAAGCAGGCGCTGCTTATGTGCCGTTGGATCCTGCCTTTCCAAGTGACCGCATTGCATACATGGTTCAAGATGCAGGGATGCGAGTTGTACTTACTCAAAAGTCGATTCGCTCAGCGCTGCCACCTTCCTCGGCTGAGATTATATGTGTTGATGGATTCGAACCGTCAAGTCTTCCACTGAATAATCCGAAGGTTGATGTGGACGCAACGAAACTTGCCTATGTCATTTACACGTCAGGCTCCACCGGTAATCCGAAGGGAGTGATGGTTGAGCATAGGAATGTAACTAATTTTTTTGTAGGCATGGATGCTCGTATTGAGCACGATCCGCCTGGCACATGGCTTGCTGTCACCAGCTTGTCATTTGATATCTCTGTACTGGAACTTTTCTGGACGTTGACTCGCGGTTTTCGAGTGGTCATTTACCGAGAGGATCGCAGTGGCTCGGCATCATCTGCTAGTCCACGCCTGCCAAAGCGATCGATGGAATTCGGGCTGTTTATGTGGGGCAACGACGATGCTGCTGGCAGTGAAAAATATCGCTTATTGCTTGAGGGTGCGAAGTACTTTGATGAAAACGGCTTTCACTCTGTCTGGACACCTGAGCGGCATTTCAGCGCCTTTGGTGGTCCCTACCCCAACCCTGCCGTGACCAGCGCTGCGTTAGCTGTAACGACTAAAAACTTGGCGATCCGTAGTGGAAGTATTGTTTCACCGTTGCATCACCCGCTACGAATCGCTGAGGACTGGGCAGTCGTCGACAATCTTTCCGATGGACGTGTTGGACTCTCGTTTGCAGCTGGCTGGCAACCCAATGACTTTGTCATTATGCCTCAGAACCATTCGAATAATAAGCAGGTGATGTTGGATCAGATTGAAATGGTTCGACGGTTATGGCGGGGTGAGAAAGTCGTCTTCGAAAACCCTCTGGGACAACAGGTTGAAATTTCTACTCTGCCTCGGCCGGTTCAGAAAGAACTCCCGGTTTGGCTAACAACCGCGGGTAATCCAGAGTCCTATCGTTTGGCGGGGTCTTTGGGTACCAATCTGTTGACGCATTTACTCGGCCAGACCGTTGAGGAAGTGGCAGAAAAGATCCGTATTTATCGACAAGCGCGTCAAGCGGCTGGCTTTGATGCCGCAACTGGCAAAGTCACTCTCATGTTGCATACCTTTGTTGGAAGAAGCGACTCGGAAGTACGTGAATTAGTTCGCCAGCCGATGAAAGACTACTTGGGTAGCTCGATGAAGCTTGTACTTGACTTCGCTTGGACCTTCCCCGCATTCAAACGACCGGGCGGCGTGGAAACCAAACCTGAAGATATCGATATCAAGCATTTGACTGAAGAAGAAATTGACACGATTCTCGATTTCGCTTTTGAAAGGTACTATGAAACGAGTGGACTGTTTGGTACGCCAGAGCACTGTCAGCAGATGATTGATCGCTGCAAAGCGGCCGATGTCGATGAGATCGCATGCCTGTTGGACTTTGGTGTCGAGACCGATAAGATCATGCAAGGCTTGCCGCTGTTGAAGGAGCTTCGCGATCTAGCAAATGCGAATACGGGGTCAGCACAGGCAGAAATTGAGGTCGAAGATCAATCGTTGCCCGCGCAATTGGAACGCCATGGTGTGACGCATTTTCAATGTACACCTTCGATGGCCAGGATGTTAGTCTTTGATTCCGAGGCACGGCGTCAAATGGCAAAGTTGAAGCATATTATGATTGGAGGGGAAGCTTTTCCTAATGCGCTCGCAAGGGACCTAAAGGGATTTCTTCAAGGTCGATTAACCAACATGTACGGTCCTACCGAAACCACCATCTGGTCGACAACCCATGAAGTCGAAGATCCAGATAGTATTCCTATCGGTCGACCTATTGCCAATACAGAGATTTATATCCTTGACGAAAACCGTAAGCCGGTTCCCGTAGGGGTATCTGGAGATCTGTTTATCGGAGGCCTTGGCGTTGTTCGCGGCTACTTGAATCGACCTGAATTGAGCAAGGAACGCTTTATCCCGAACCCATGGAAAAACGATGGCTCTCGTGTTTACTGGACGGGGGACTTAGCCAGATACCGTGAAGACGGAGTCATTGAGTTCTTGGGGCGTATCGACCATCAAGTCAAGATACGTGGTTATCGTATCGAGCTTGGTGAGATTGAAATGGCCCTCGGATTGCATCCGTCACTTCGCGAGGCGGTAGTGATTGTTCGAGAGGACTCCCCAGGCGATCAGCGGTTGGTAGCTTATATTGTACCGACACAGCAGGCGCCTCCCGTTGGTGAGATACGAGACTATTTGCGTCAACGTCTGCCCGAGTATATGGTGCCAAATGACATGGTAATACTGGAACGAATGCCATTGACACCCAACGGTAAAATCGATCGCAGACAATTGCCACGGCCTTCTCAAACGGCTACGTTGCAGGCTGCCGAGTATGTTGCGCCCTCTGAAGGACTCCAGCAAATTATCGCTAGCATCTGGCAAGATACGCTCAAGGTCGATAACGTCAGCATCAAGGACAACTTTTTCGATCTCGGCGGGCACTCTCTGTTGATCGTTCGTGTGCACCAGTTGTTGAAGGCGAAAATTGATAAGCCAATTTCACTTACCGATTTGTACCGCTTTCCCACTATCAAATCTCTGACGGAATTCCTTACTTTGGATGAAGTCGATGCTTCACTCAAGCAGAGCAGTGATCGGGCTTCGAGACGGCGGGAACGATTGGGATTGCGTCGTCGAAACACAACATGATGCACCTAGAAACTATTAAGACCCTTTGAATACAGAAACTCTTATGGATAACGCCGAAGAACTAAGTGGATATGGAGTAGCTATTGTTGGCATGGCCATTCGAGTCCCGGGCGCGTTAAACCCTGACGCTTATTGGAGCAATCTGAAGCAGGGTGTCGAATCAGTCAAGTTCTATACGGACGAAGAATTGTTACTCCAAGGTGTTGCGGCAGATCTGCTGAAGAACCCGAATTATGTGAAAGCTGGTTGCCCGTTGGAGGGCATGCAGCAATTCGATCCAGAGTTTTTTGGCTTCAGCCCTAAAGAGGCTGGTATCCTCGATCCTCAGCATCGGCAGTTTTACGAATGCTGTTGGGAAGCACTTGAACGCTCAGGACACCCACCTCGCAAGTTTGATGGCGCTATCGGTGTATTTGCAGGCTCGGGTATGGCAGCATACTTTGCCTTGAATATCCTCACCAATCCAGACCTAGTCCATTCTGTTGGGACTTTTTTACTGCGGCATACCGGCAACGATAAAGACTTTCTCGCCAGCCGAGTTTCCTATTCTTTCAACCTCAAAGGGCCTAGCATCAACGTCCAAACGGCCTGCTCGACTTCCGCCGTTGCGGTCCATCTCGCCTGTCAGAGTTTGCTCAACGAAGAATGTGATATGGCCCTGGCAGGTGGTGTGTCGATCGATATCCCACACGGCCTGGGGTATCTTTACAAAGAGGGAGAGATCTTGTCGCCGGATGGTCACTGTCGCGCGTTTGATCACCGTTCTAAGGGGACCATCTTTGGTAGCGGCACAGCGGTTGTCGTACTGCGAAGGATTGCAGATGCCATCGCGGATGGTGATCATATTCACGGTGTGATCGTTGGTTCAGCGGTCAATAATGATGGATCTAACAAAGTTGGCTATCTCGCTCCCAGTGTGGAGGGCCAAGCGGAGGCTATTACCGAAGCGCTCGAAATGGCAGGTGTCGATGCGGACTCGATCGGCTATGTCGAATGTCATGGTACGGGCACGCCGGTTGGAGATCCAATTGAAGTTTCCGCACTCACAACAGCGTTTCGACGGACCAGCAATCGGACAGGCTATTGTGGAATCGGTTCCGTGAAGACAAACATCGGACATTTGGATACCGCGGCAGGCGTAGCTGGGCTCATCAAGGCTACATTAGCATTGGAGCATAAAATGCTGCCGCCAAGCCTCAATTTTGAAGCGCCGAACCCAACCATCGATTTTGGGAGGACTCCGTTCTATGTCAACACAGCATTGAAAGATTGGAAAGCGGGCAACGTTCCGCGTCGGGCGGCAGTCAACTCGTTAGGGGTTGGTGGAACCAACGCATTTATCATTCTTGAAGAAGCACCACCGGTCGCTTCGTCCATTCCAGATTTTGCAACAAATCAACTGATCACGTTCTCAGCAAAAAATCGGAAATCGCTTGATCTCTATGGTCAACGCTTGGCGGAGCATCTTAAGTCTCATCCGAATCTGAATTTTGCGGATGTGGCCTACAGTCTGTTCGAAGGTCGCGAGCATTTTGCTAGTCGCCGCGTATTAGCGGCCCAGAATCGCGAGGAAGCCATCCAACTGCTTGAAAGCAATGATGCACGGCGCGTCTTCACGCACTCGGCGGACGAAGATGAGAAGTCGCTCGTCTTTATGTTTCCAGGCGGAGGGGCGCAGTACATCGATATGAGCCTTGGTCTCTACGAATCGCACGAAGCTTTTCGCAGTCTAATGGATGCAGGTTTTGATTGCTTGAAAATGCGGACTGGGCTGGATTACAAGAATTTCTTGCTCCTTGGGGATCAAGACCGCGATACGTTGGAACGAGAACTGCAGAGACCCTCCATACAGTTGCCACTAATTTTTTTGGTGGAGTATTCATTGGCAAAGCTGTGGATTGCAACCGGAGTACAACCTGATGCTCTCATTGGACACAGTATGGGTGAGAACACGGCTGCATGTCTGGCTGGTGTCTTTAGCTTCGACGATGCACTAGGGTTAGTGCTATTGCGTGGACAACTCATGGATGATGTACCGGAAGGTGGGATGTTAAGCGTGCAATTGCCTGCCGACGATTTGCGCATGCATTTGAATGCACGCTTAACCATAGCGGCTATCAACAGCCCTTCATTGTCGGTGGCGTCAGGTACGAAGGATGACTTGGCAAGCCTATCTGCCAGCCTGAACGCGTTGGGGATCGAAAACAAACCAGTGGGGATCAATATTGCCGCACATTCGTGGTTGCTCGACGGAATCCTAAAACCCTTTGGCGACTACTTGAAAAATGTCCAGCTAAATCCACCAAAGATCAAGTTTATTTCAAACTTAACCGGCACTTGGATTACGGCACAGGAAGCCACAGATCCAACTTACTGGGTTCAACACCTGAGAAACACCGTCCGTTTTTCCGAGGGTATTCAAACTCTGTTAGCCACCAAGGGGCGTATTTTTCTGGAGGTAGGCCCAGGCAATACGTTGAGCTCGCTAACGCGTCAGCATCCAACCGCACCGACACAACGCGTTTTTTCATCGTTACGACACTATAAAGAAGAGACTCCGGACGACAGCTACTTTTTAACCGTTCATGGCCGTTTGTGGGCCGTTGGGTACCACATAACCACTTCCGAGTTGTGGCCAAAGCAAAAGCGGCGGCGGTTACCGCTACCGACCTACGCGTTCAATCATCAGGCGTATTGGATTCCGCCGGGTAAGCCTGCACACGATACGAGTGAGTCGCAACCTAGATTAAAGAAGATCGATAATGTTCATGAATGGTTTCGGACGCCGGTATGGATTCCACAAGGAGCATTACCTCAACGCGCAGCACCACAGACTTGGTTAGTGTTCCTAGACGAAAGTGGCATTGGAAAGGAAGTCGTCCAGTACCTTCGCAGCCAAAATCACCACGTAGTCACTGTATCCGAGAGTGACGCCTATTACCAAGTTAGCAACGAAGAATATCGTTTGTCGCCAGAATCTGGCCTAGAAGCTTATGCAGCATTGATCAAGGATCTGATCGCATGTGGTAGGTTTCCAGATCGTGTAATTCACCTATGGCTACTGACTCAAGACGAAGGCTTTCGCCCAGGCTCCAGCTTTATTCATCGCAATATGGATCACGGCTTCTACAGTCTATTCTTTCTTGCCAGGGCCATTGCAGACGAAGGAATGATTGATCGAGAGATGCATTGGCTGGTTTATGCCAACGGTATGCAACAAGTCAATCAGGAAGCAATCCCCTATCCAGAAAAAGCCGCCGTTCTCGGCCCGTGCAAAGTGCTTCCCCGTGAGTTTCCAAGCCTAACTTGCGCCTCTTTCGATATCGCGCTGCCTCAACGTTCGCGTGGAAAGGTGTTTTTCGGCCGCACGAGCGACGGCGCCGCGATTCCGTCAGAACTGCTGGCCTTGATAAAACGCGAAACAAGCGTTCCGCCAGCAAATGGAGTCTTCGCTTATCGCGAGGGAGTACGTTGGCAGTTGCATTATGACCATGTAGATATCGACGATCAACAACCCCGACTTCCAAAGCGTTTGTTTCAGAACGGTGTTTATTTGATCACGGGGGGCTTAGGAGGGATTGGCTTCGAAGTCGCAAAGGAATTAGCACGTCAGTATCAAGCTCGGCTAGCTCTCGTGAATCGAACACCATTGCCGCCACGTGGAGAGTGGGCTGATTGGTTGAGGACTCACGAATACGATGATCGGATTAGCCAAAGCATCAAAAAACTGCAGCAATTGGAGTCGCAAGGGGCTCAGGTTACGGTCTATTCTGGCGATGTAATCGATCGAGATCGGATGCGAGATATCGTAAGGCAAATCACGACTCTGTACGGCTCGATCCAAGGTGTCATTCACGCGGCTGGTACTCTGCGTGACAGCCTAGTGCAGATGAAGAATCAAGGCGAAGTGGAAGAGGTCTTTGCTCCAAAGATTTATGGCACACTTGTGCTAGATGAAATCTTCGAACATCTTCCACTCGATTTCTTTGTCGTTTTTTCGTCGATTAGTACTGCGATCGCGCCCGTTGGCCAGATCGATTATGTTGCTGCTAATGCCTTTCTTAACGCCTATGCTCAAAGCCGAAACAGCACGAGCAATCGTTATACGCTTTCGGTGAATTGGGGCGTTTGGAACGAGGTGGGGATGGCTGCAGCTAGTGCCGCAAGAATGGGTTACGCAAACTCGAAATCTGTGGGCCAAGAAACGACCGAGGCGCGATACCCACTCTTTGAATTGCATACTCGGTCCGCACAAAACGGAAGCAAACTGCATTCCTTCACGTTGCAACTTCAGGCTCAGCAAGATTGGGTGCTCAACGAACACCGGACCAAAGCCGGGCAAGCGATATTGCCAGGTACCGCCTACATTGAGTTGGCGCGAGCAGCTTTACAGGAATGCGGTGAAACCCAGGTATTTGAGATTTGCGATTTGATTTTCCTCAAGGCGCTCTACGTTCCTGATGGTCAGACCGTTTCTGCGCGTGTAAAGTTGGAGCAGACCGTCGAAGGCTACGACTTCTTTTTGCAAAGTGAAGTCGTCGGAGCGTCCGGAGTGGCGGGCTGGCAGACTCACGCTCAGGCTCGGGTGATCATGGGCTTGCCGGTTGCAAACGCTCGAGACTCTTTGGATTCGATTTTAGCCCGCCACCAATTGAAATCGCCGCTAAGGGTTGAATCGCCACACACTTTACTTCCCGCTTTACGTACGCGACAAGAATCGCATTTACGATTTGGGCCTCGCTGGCATGTATTGCGTCAGGTTGATTATCAGGCAGATGCAGCACTTGCCTTTCTAGAATTGGCGGAACCATTCCGAACCGATTTGGAGGAATTCAAATTGCATCCGGGATTGTTAGATATTGCTACTGGTTTTGCGATGGATTTGATAGAAGGCTATTCCGATGTACAGACGTCTACCCATCTATGGGTGCCTGTTTCTTACGGTAGTTTCCAATACCACCGCCCTCTAAACTCTCGTATCATTGCGTGGGTACGAAACGCCAGTACAAACCGCAACGAAGATGAGTTTGTTAGTTTTGATGTAACGCTCTTTGACGAGAGGGGAAACCTACTCGTGGAAGTTGAAAAGCTGACTCTTAGGAAGTTATCCGGAAGTATCGATGTCGCAGCCGAAGATTCCCAATCGCTATTGGAGAGATCGGCCAGTCCGATCATGGGTAGGTCGGAGTTCAGGCAGTTGTCGCCCGCCGAATTAGCTTTTCAGCATAATTTATCGCAGGGTATTTTGCCGAGTGAAGGTACCGCCGCTCTCTTCACAGTACTTCACCATTATCAAAACCAGCAGGTGATCATTACCTCTCTTGAACTGGAAGGTCTCACGCAAGAAGTTGAAGCCTCCTCGCGATCACTGCATCAACATGCTGACGTGGCCAAATTCGCTCGCCCAGAACTCGATACTGAGTATCGCGCTCCAAGCGATGATATTGAACGGACTATTGTCGGATTCTGGGAGGACCTGCTTGGTGTCGAGCGGGTTGGCACGCTCGATAATTTCTTTGATCTGGGAGGGCACTCGTTAGTGGCAGTACGTCTGTTTGCCAAGATCCAACAAGCCTACAATATAGATTTCCCAATTTCAGTATTGTTTGAAGCACCGACTATTTTCGCCTGTGCTTCGATGATCCGAGATGCGATTGGGAGTCACACTGCGATTGGGAGTCACACAGAGCAAACGACTCGGGATCATGGGTCTCAGGAAACTGCTCATCGCAGCCGTTACATGCATCTCGTTCCTATGCATGCGACTCAATCGAGTCAGTTGACGCCGTTTTTTTTGGTGGCAGGAATGTTTGGAAACGTCCTGAATCTTCGCCATTTGGCTCAATTAATCGGCAATGAGCGTCCTTTCATGGGCCTCCAAGCCCGCGGCCTTTTCGGCGATCATGAGCCCCATGCCACGTTTGAGGACATGGCAAAAGACTATATTTCTGAAATGCTCACCGTACAGTCCAAAGGGCCGTTTATCTTAGGTGGATTTTCTGGCGGAGGCATTACCGCTTTTGAAATTTCGCGGCAGTTGACGGCAATGGGGCATGAAGTTGCTGAATTGATTCTCCTTGATACGCCTTTACCCTATAACGATCCGTTGAGCTCAGTAGATAGGATGTCCATTCATTGGCAGCGATTGAAAACACAGGGGATCGGTTATTTCACGCAGTGGGCCAAAAATCGGTATCACTGGGAGCTGGAAAAGTTTCGAAAGCGATTTGACAACCCAGATAATCAGTCTGCAGCACCTGATGAATTTAAATCCGGCAGGATGGAGTTATCCTTTTATCAGGCCCTGGCCCGCTACCAGATTCAGCCTCAGAATGTGAAGGCTACCCTGTTTCGGCCAAAATTGCCCGTGGAGTACTATCTAAGTGGTGATCGCATGGCGAGACAAGATCGACAAATCATTATGGAAGACAATGGTTGGTCCCGCTACATCAAGGATCTTCAGGTTTTTGAAGTCCCAGGCGATCATGATAGTATGGTGCTCGAACCTAATGTCCGTATCTTGGCTGCCAAACTTCGGCAGTGCATCGATGCAGCAGACCCATTGCGTAACCGTACCGCTCGCGCTTATCGCCAAATAGAAAGTCGCTAAGCGAAGGCTGTTCGTCCCATCAAGATTGCACAGTGCGCGACAATCATCACACTCAACAATTCGAATTCCGGAGTTCTTCCGTGCTGTCAGAACCAACCGTTTCCATAGGATCGGTTACCATCGTCATCGTCAACTACAAGGTCGCAGACTGCGTCATCGACTGCTTAAGGTCCTTACAAGCGGAAGTGTTGGCATGGGGACCATCCCAGGTTATCGTGGTTGACAATGATTCTCAAGATGGCTCGGTCAACAAGATCTCCGAAGCCATCCATAAAAATCAATGGCAGAGCTGGGCTACGGTTACAGCCTCGGAAACCAACGGTGGCTATGCTTATGGAAACAACTACGCGATTCGAATGACCGAGCAAATGAATCGAGCAACCGAATTTTACTGGCTTCTTAATCCCGACAGCACTGCTAAACCAAATTCGCTTAGACGCTTGGTTGACTTCATGCTTGCCAATCCCCGCGTTGGTATTGCCGGCAGTTCGATCGAAATGAAAGACGGAACATCATGGCCAATTTGTTTTCGCTTTCCTAGTATCCTAAGCGAGTTCGAACGAGGTATTCGGTTAGGTCTTGTTACGAAACTTCTTTCTGGTTGGAAAGTAGTTAGAGAGATGAGCGGCCGTCAGGAGCAGGTCGACTGGCTGCCAGGCGCAAGTACTTTGATCCGAAAACAGACTCTGGACGACGTAGGGCTGCTCGATGAAGAATACTTCTTGTACTATGAAGAGACCGATTTTTGTTTAAACGCACGTCATCTTGGTTGGGAATGTTGGTACGTTCCGGAAAGTCGGGTAATGCATATTGGCGGTGAAAGTACTGGGGTTAGTGGAAGCGACCGCGTCCAGGAGGGTAAGCACGATCGGGTTCCTCAGTATGTTTTTGACTCTCGTTACCGATACTTCTCAAAGAATCACGGCTATTTCTATGCTTGTCTAGCTGATGCAGCTTGGATGGCAGGATACTCGATCTGGAAAATGCGCAATGTAATTGAACGCAAACCTAATAGTGAGCCAAATCATTTGTGGTTCGATTCCCTGCGGAACTCTATTCCCTTCCGTTGGCTAAAGATCAAAAAGCAGATCTCCCCGACCACATGACGACCTCACGATCCCAGCGATAACACACCCCAGAAAGGTTAGTAACCGCCAGGTGCGAAAGGAGTATACGCTTCGGCTGGCTTGACGATTGGCATCACGCTCTCCGTAAACTGCACTAACGTTGGAGGATGTTGCAACGCGGACGTCAGTGCCTGTTGTGACATTGACGCGGGATCCTGCTGTGACATTGATGCAGGAGCCTGCTGTGACATTGATGCAGGAGCCTGTGGCGATGTTGATGCAGGAGCCTGTGGCATCGCTGGTGCAGGAGCTAGAGCTGGGGATTCCTGCATAGCTGAAGCAGGTGAAATTTCCCGCGTGGTGGCACAAGGAGATTCCGATACGAGACAACAAAACTGATCTCTTGAAGTCAATACACGCCACTGTGGACGAGAGTAACCATAATGTCCCAAATCGACTCCTTTGGGAGGTACATGTTGATCACTCGGAAAAGGATCACTCATGACGGTCGGCGCGCAAAGGTCTGGCAAACCGCAGCGTCCTTGAGGTGCCCTCGATTTGCAGCCGGTCTGCACGGCCTGGACTGCGATGATGATCAAGAATACCGAGGTCCTGTAGCTGTACGCTCGTGAATTTCGACGGGTGGAAAACATAAATCGAGTACTCATCTGGTTATAGCTTTGTTGGACGACAACTGATGTTTAGTGACCTATTCAAAACATGACGTCGCCCCTATGGCGAGCGTCTGATATGCACATCTCAGGCGATTGGACGCGTTAATCAGTTCCTAGAAACCCGCTCCACCGCCAGCTACGGCAGACCGTTCAAAGAAAACCAGTCGTTGAGCGGCGGTTGTTACTAACAAAAACACACCGCTAATTCGCTCTATCGGCGCGAGCTTCTTAGCTAATTGGTTGTCATAAGCCACCAAGCCATCTTCAGCGACGAAAAGCCGATCGCCTGGCAACAACTGATAGTTTGTTTTCACGTCTCCCCGTTTCGAAATTGCCAGCCAATCGACGGGAAGGATCTGTTCCCCTCCTTGCTCGTTGCGACCAGGTCTCGCTATCCACATCTGTTTTGAGGATATCGCATTGAAACCCTCGACGTTGCTAACGGCATCGAGCACAGTCTCATTGCCGGTAAAGGGAAAGCGATTAACTCGGTCTCCGAGCCCAGCACCTTCTGTTATGACATAGTAGAACTTGCTATTGTATCCGTAGACATCAATAGCAATCTTGGGTTTATTCAATATCCCAGAAAGGTGTTCCTCGACAGCCTGCGTAGCTTCTTGAAGCGTCAACCCCGCTACACGCACTTGCCCATAGACCCCTAGGTTGACACGACCGTCTGGACCCACCAGGTGCTCGCCAGCAATCTGTTGGAACAATGCAAGTTGTGCGACATCCGCGGAAATTTGTGGTTTCGTGTAAACCTTTCCGACTTCGAGCCGGATAGAATCACGCACCTCCTCAATGGTTTTACCACTCGCTTCGATCGATCCAAACAAAGGCCCCAGTGTCAAATTGCCTGAAGGATCGATGCGGCTCGTCGCTTCGTAAAGCGATAGGCCGGATGCATCGACAATTTGTACCGTCACACTATCAAGCGACTGAAGCAGGTAGGGCTGACGCGGCAGAATGCGGATGGCCTCGATGGTCAGTATATCGGGAGGCTCAATGATATAGTCCGGCACCGACGCCTTGCACAACTCGCTAGGCACGCCGACAGGTTGGCTTATCAGCCGAACGGGCTGTTGCTGTTTCGATAAGCTATGTAACTGGCAGCCCGTGCAAAGCAGCAACAGGAACAGCAAACCGAATCCATTCGTTCGCTTAAACATTCGAATCCCATCCTTGGATCAATGTATTTGAAACCGTGGTTACCATTACATCGATTCACGCTTCACAGCGATTATGCAAGTAATGTCCACAGAACGGAACTTCGGCTTATCCGAATCCCTAATTTGCGGTTTTCTTCCTCGCAACTCCAAGTAACAAAAGACCGAACGCGGTTATGATGATATTGATGGTGGTAGCGAACATTCTTGCCGCCAAACGTTAAACTATTGTTGAAAAAGAAAAAACTACACCTAGAAAGTATGGTTGGTCGAAAGTACTCGCTGGATATGGAAGTCCGGTTTCTCAAAAGTTCCTCGCTAACCTAGGAGACATTTTTATGAGTCGCTTGCAGAGTCGGCGGTTCGGTTTGATATGCTTTGGCATTTGCTTGTGGGGTGGGATTTCCTGCACAAATGCTTTCTCCCAAACACGACGGAGCGATGTTCGTCAATATCGGCCAGCGCAAGGAACGCTTTCCCCCTACGTCGGTTTACTGCAGGGAAACAACGGTGTTATTCCGAATTACTATACATTGGTTCAGCCTCGACTCGAGCAACGCGACTTCAACCAGCAGATCCAAGCAACTACGCGCATTCAAGCGTTGGACATTCAAACACTAACGGACAGTCCAGAGTCCACACCTCGCGCGGTGCAGACTGGGAAAAACGCTGGTTTTCAGCAGTACTTACACTATTACCCCACAATGCCTGTGACGAGACGACGTCCCTAACCTCCCTTTTTGCTTTAGCGAACAAAACGTCTGGGAGATCTCTGCGACGAACTCAATCGTTAACGGTGGATTTTCTGGCTGCCCAAGCACGGAGAATTGCGATTGCTTTCTCTACTCTACAGTTGAAGTTGGCCGAGTGTTCATCTAGTATTAGACCGAGAAATGAGAGTTTCAGGGCGTTAGCGCATCTTGTGTACTGTCATTCTACATGCGAACGAGAAAATCAAATATTGGGAAAGACCTGAATTTGAGAGGGACGGAGTCCGCGCATTCTGTACGAGCAGGCTATGGAAAAATCCTTAAAATCGAACGAACTGTTACAGCCCCTTTTCCCCGATGATTCTAGCCAAAGCGAATAGTGAATCCGTTCAAGATCATTGGCCGTCTTTCGACATCCATTCCGGGTCTTGCTGGTGGGTGCTCCGCACCAAGAGTCGCCAAGAAAAAGCCGTAGCCACGACCTTGTCGGCGTGGGACATACACCATTTTTTACCTCTGGTGAAAGCCCAGCGATTTATCGGAAACCGAAAGATAAACGTCGAATTGCCACTGTTCCCTGGTTACGTTTTTCTACATGGCGATCGAGACCATACCTTTCAAATCGACCGTACAAAACGGCTAGCTTGCATATTGTCCGTTGACAACCAACAGCAACTGCACCGTCAATTGGATAATTTAAGAAAAGCGATTTGCTTTGAGGCTAGCTTTGATCCCTACCCCTATCTTTCGCATGGTGTTTGGGCGGAGGTGAAGTCCGGTCCATATAAGGGGATTCAAGGAAAAGTGGATCGTGAAACATTGCCAAGCAAATTGATTTTGCAGGTCGATCTGTTGCAGACAGCAATGGCCTTGCAACTCGATGGATCATTACTGACCATTCTCTGATCCATCATGAACCTAGAGCCATTTTCGGTCGTGTAATGATCACGAATCTCGATCTGGAATCCATTGAAGTGGAGAGCACAGCCAAACGCCCCAAGAACCTTTGGTCGATAGCCATTGATCCGTTGACGATGTCCGAGGCTGTTTCTCGGATTCGGTTTTGGATTACTCGAAGCGAGCCAATTTGTCGCTTTGTCGTTACACCCAACGTAGATCACGTGGTCCAGTTGTATCGCAAGCCAGAGTTGCAAACTATCTACAACAATGCCAGCTTAACCTTGGCCGACGGTTGGCCCTTAGTCACCATGTCCAGATTCTACGGCAAAGCATTGCCGGAGCGTGTGGCGGGTTCGGACTTGCTCCCTGCTTTGTGTGAAGACTTCCATAGACTTGGATCACCATTGAGGTTGTATTTGGTTGGTGGCCGGCCTGGAGTACCGGAGCGTGCGGCATCCAACATTCGCTTGCGGTGGCCCACTGTCAGTGTAGTTGGTTGCAGCAGTCCGCCCTTCGGCTTTGAACACGATACCTTTTTCAACCGCCATTTATGCGAACAAATCAACGCGGCGCGAGCTGACGTGTTAGTCCTCGGACTCGGGTCCCCTAAACAGGAACTGTGGTTAAATCAAAATCGTGATCTGCTCACGGCCCCAGTCGCATTGGCGATTGGAGGGACCATCGACTTTCTGGCTGGAGAGCAGAGGCGAGCTCCGCGCTGGATGCAGTCGATCAACCTAGAATGGCTACATAGGCTTGCCACAAATCCACGGCGATTGGCGAAGAGATACGCACTCGATGCGATATACTTTCCATGGATCTGTGCAGTTGAGAAGTTTCGATCCAGAAACGTCAACCTATCCGAAGTCAATTCCCCTGCTTCTATTGAGCGAGGAAGCGGCTTAGGTTAGGTCATGCGCATCGCTTACTTGATCAATCAATATCCTAAAGTTAGCCATAGTTTTATTCGCCGAGAAATACAGGCTCTCGAACGTTTGGGGGTCGGTGTCTTGCGAGTCTCGGTGCGCAAGCCAGAGCAGTGTCCGGATCCAGCCGATCAATCCGAAGCTTTACTGACGCAGTTTCTGTTATCGCCGTTCGTGGTGCTATCCGCCTTCATGAGTTGTCTAGCCACTAGACCAGTGAAGATGTTGCATGCAATGGGTGAAACCTACGCATTATCTCGCCTAGCAGACCGAGGAAAGTTAGCTCATATAGCCTATTTCCTAGAAGCCTGCCAACTCGCAAGGTTGTTGAATCGACAAAGAATCACACATGTGCATGCACACTTTGGTACCAATCCAACAGCGGTGGCACTCATCACAAAGAGACTTGCAGGTATCACCTATAGCTTTACGGTTCACGGCCCAGAAGAGTTTGACCGACCGCTGGCACTTAAGCTGACGCGTAAAATAGAGGCTGCTGAGTTTGTGGTTGCCATCAGTTCCTTTGGTAGGTCTCAATTGATGCGATGGTGTTCTCAGCATGAATGGTCCAAGCTAAAAGTCATCCACTGCGGATTAGATTCTTCGATTTGGTTCTCCGAATTAGAACATGGACCTTGCGAATCCCGAACGCTATTGTGCGTCGGGAGACTGTGCGAGCAGAAAGGTCAGTTGTTACTCATTGATGCAGTCGCCCAACTAAAGCGCCGAGGTATGGATGTGCATTTAGTTCTAGCAGGTGATGGTGAATTACGTCCCGCCATCGAAGAAAAGATTGTTGCGTTAGGCTTGCAGGATGTTATCGAGATCACCGGTTGGTTGAGCGGAGCTCAAGTGAAGGAGCGTATGCTGCAGTGTCGAGCTCTTGTCTTGCCCAGTTTTGCTGAGGGTTTGCCTGTGGTTCTCATGGAAGCCTTTGCATTAAGTCGTCCCGTCGTAACTACCTACGTCGCCGGAATTCCAGAGCTTGTCCAGGACCAAGTGAATGGCTGGCTCATACCAGCCGGTTCGCTTGAACCGCTTGTGGAAGCCCTTGTCGCTGTCTTAAACTCGCCTTCGGAGTTGCTCGAACAATTCGGTGCGAAAGCGCGAGAAACCGTGAAAGTGAATCACGATGTAGATATTGAAGCAGACATTCTGAAACGATGTTTCTCAAATGTACTGCTTGGGGAAGGCTGATCCAATCTATGATCATGCTTTTGTCTGTGCTTGCGTTCACTCTCTCTCTCTTGGTTTCGCTGCCGCTGCTTGTGTTGGCTATCGAGTGTTTTTTGGCGTTACTCCCAGCGAAGAATCGCGTATTGGGAGAGCGAAAACCATGCGCCCTTTTGATTCCTGCATTCAATGAAGAGCAGGGCTTGGGTGCCACGCTTCAGAATATCCAGACCCAAGTCGTGTTTGGTGATCGAGTGATCGTTGTGGCGCATAATTGCACGGACCGAACTGCTGAGATAGCGAGAGAATTTGGAACCGAAGTCGTAATGAAAAATGAGGCGGAAAAGCGAGGCAAGGGATTCGCATTAGAAGCAGGCGTGGACTATCTTAAGCAAACCGTTGCAAGCGGTTCTGCGCCACCAGAAGTTGTCGTGATCGTGGATGCGGACTGTCTATTTGCGGAGGGGGCGCTGGATTCGTTGGTGCGGATCAGTGGTTCCGAGGAGCGGCCGCTACAGGCGCAGTATTTGATGCACTCCAGCGAAAACGCAAAACCATTAGGTCGGTTATCCGCTTTTGCGTTTCTGACGAAGAATCGTATTCGACTGCGAGGGCTAGATCGCGCCGGATTAGCCGTTCCCTTAACCGGTAGCGGGATGGCATTTCCTTGGGGGCTAATCAAGAACCTGAACTTAGGAACCTCCGAGATCGTGGAAGATCTAGATCTTGGATTGCAACTGGTGATTGCAGGGCACGGTCCAAAGTTCTGCGAAGCGGCGCGGGTAGAAAGCTTTTTTCCGACCGCCCCTCAGGCAGCTTACGAGCAGCGTACCCGCTGGGAACACGGCTACTTGATGCAGATGGTCAAAAAGGTGCCGGCGCTGTTTCGCGAGGGATTGCGAGGTAACTGGCAAGCAGGGGCGGCCGGATTGGACTTGCTGGTTCCACCGCTTTCGCTGTTGGTGATGCTGGCTGCACTGGCGAGTTTTTTGTTGACGGCTTATTTTGCCTATAGCCGAGATCTACTTCCAATTACGATCTTAATGGTAAGTTGTGCGTTGGCCTCGACCTCGTTGTTCCTAACGTGGCTTCGTTTCGGAAGACAAACGATTACCTTGTTGGAGATTCTGTGGATCCCGGCCTATGCTGGGAGAAAACTCTCGATGTACCTAGCGTTACCATTTAATGCCCAGCGAGAATGGAAGCGAACTAAGCGGACTAGCAACTCAGTTCCGGTTGCTTCGCAGAAGGATTGACGATGGGTCCAGTTGCGGAAAACGGTCGGTTGAGGAACCGCAAACCTGGCAGGTACCAGCAAAAGATACACGGCGTTTCGCGTTAACTAAAAGTCATTGGTGTAGATTCAGCTTGTATGCTTACTAGAAATAAACAGATAAGAGAAACGATTATTCGCCCCCGACGAGGGTGGGTCGCAGTCAACTGGAGCGAGCTTTGGGAGAAGCGCGAATTGTTGATGACGTTAGTGATGCGTGATATTCAGGTGAGATACAAGCAAACCGTGCTGGGTGCATCCTGGGCCATTTTGCAACCGTTGTTCTCAATGATGATATTCACCATTATATTTGGTCAATTCGCACAAATTCCATCCGAGGGTGTTCCTTACGCAGTTTTTGTTTATGCTGGATTGTTGCCTTGGACATTTTTCTCCACTGCTGTTACGCAGGCTGGACAGTCGCTAGTAAACCAACAAGCGCTGTTGACGAAGATCTACCTGCCTAGAATGTTCGTCCCCGCTTCGCCTGTTGGCGGCGCACTAGTCGACCTAGCGATTTCTTTCGGAGTTTTCGTGGTGCTCTTGGCTATCTATCGCCAGGTACCAGGCTGGGGCGTTGTGATGGTCCCAGGACTGGTGCTATTGACCGCTGCGGCTGCACTTGGCATGGGTTTGCTATTGGCAGCGCTAACAGTCAGCTATCGCGATTTTCGCTACGTCGTACCGTTCATGATGCAGGCCTGGATGTATGCGAGCCCTGTCATCTTTCCGATTAGCATCGTGCCTGCTGAGTATCGATGGTTATTGGCGTTAAACCCTTTGTTTGGAATTATCGATGGCTTTCGTGCTGCGTTTCTGCATCGGTCGTTTGATTGGATGACGCTCAGTATTTCGGCGGCGATGTCGGTTGGATTATTGGCTTTCGGAGTGTTTTATTTTCGACAAACGGAGCGGCGCTTCGCCGATATCGCGTGAGCAAAGCAGCCATCTCCGTAGCGAATCTTGGGAAGGCTTACCAGCTTGGCCATCTAGCGAACAGAACGGATTCTTTTCGCGAGGCTATAATGTCGTTTTTGCTTTCACCTATTAGTAGACTGCGACAGTTTTCTGGGAGCGATCAGGTCTCAAGCGAGTTTTGGGCTTTGAGAGATGTGACGTTCGAAGTTCAGCCTGGAGAAGTTCTGGGAATTATTGGGCGCAATGGGGCCGGAAAAAGTACATTGCTTAAGATCCTTAGTCAGATCGTCGAACCCACCCGGGGCGAAGTCATTCTTCGCGGCCGAGTGGCTTCACTGCTTGAGGTCGGAACGGGTTTTCATCCAGATTTGACTGGGCGTGAAAACATTTTCCTAAATGGTTCCATTCTGGGGATGAAGAAGCGAGAAATTGTGAATCGGTTCGATGAGATTGTCGCCTTCGCTGAAATCGATAGATTTCTCGATACGCCAGTGAAGCGATACTCCTCGGGAATGTATGTTCGGCTAGCGTTCGCAGTGGCTGCCCATCTCGAGCCTGAGATCTTGATTGTCGATGAAGTGCTAGCTGTTGGGGATGCCGAGTTTCAGAAAAAATGTCTTGGAAAGATGAAAGAAGTATCTTCCGGGTCTGGTAGGACCGTTATTTTCGTTAGCCACAATATGGCAGCGGTGGAGAACCTGTGCAGTAAGGCTGCCTTAATAGATCATGGGACTTTAACGAGAATTGGCGATGTTAAGCAGGTGGTCGTTGATTACCTCTCTCGAACAAGCCTCCAAAGTACAGCAACAACCGAGTTGCTCGATCATCCCTTCCGTCGGATTGGGGCTCAACCTCTATTGACTCGCATTGAACTAAATGATGCCGAAGGCAAAGGCAAAACATGCTTTTCGACTGGCGAGCCTATGTCGATTAAGTTGACGATTTCGACGCAGACTGCGATTCGAAGTCTCCAATTCGGAATTGGCGTTGATAGCCAATATGGAGCTCGCATTTTTAGCGTGGCAACCTATCTTTCTGATTGCCAATTGGAGATGCTACCTGGTGAATCTAGTGTCAGATGCACCATAGAGTCATTGCCCCTTGTGCCTGGTCACTATTACCTCTCGCTGAGCGCTGGCCCTCCCAACCAGGTATTGCTAGACCAGATCGAAGAAGCGGTTTCGTTTGAAGTCATGGGGGGTGATTTCTACGGTAACGGAAAATCGCCTGAAGCCTGGTCGGGTGTTGTTGCGGTGCGTTCTCAATGGTTGAAAGAATAGGATGCTACCGGACGACGTCGTTTCACGGAACAGACTGTGGAGTCTGCGAAGCAATCAACTAAACTCGACAATTCAAATTGAATAAAGCCCCCGAAGATCCTTCGTACCGTTGGTCAGTGATGGTACCCTGTTATCAGCCAACATCGCTCCTTAGACAGACGCTAGCCAGCGCGAGTGTCGCATTGAGGAAAATGTCGTCGGAGGTTCAGTTGGAAATTATTGATGACGCATCCCCCGATGTAGATGTAAGAGACCTGGTTAAGAGTTGGAATATACCGGATGTCCGCGTGTATCGACGCGAGACGAATGGTGGTCTCGCCAAGTGTTGGAATACATGCATCCATCGCGCACAAGGTGAGTTCATTCACATTTTGCATCAAGATGATTTGGTCAAGCCGAATTTCTACTGTAAACTCCAGGATCTATTTGTCCGACATCCCTTGGCGGGAATGGCGTTTTGTCGTTCGGAATTTCTTCAAGAGAGCACGATCAGTGAAGAACCTATCGAGCAACATGATGAGGGAATCCTTTTGGATTGGATCGATCGTATCTGTGAGCGGCAGCGATTGCAATGTCCGTCCGTTGTTGTTCGAAAATCGACCTATGAGAAAGTAGGTGGTTTTGACGAGAAGTTAAAGTATGTTGTCGATTGGGAGATGTGGGTACGAATCGCGGCGCACTTCCCAGTGGCATACACGCCCAAGGTGCTCGCCAGCTACCGATGTCATGCAGACTCTGAGACCGCAAGACTGAAACATTCAGGGCTAATTAGTAAAGACTCGAAGCAGGCGTACAAGCGCATCAAGAAATCTCTACGTGGATCGGAATACCAGCTGCAAAGGCAGATGGTATTTGAGTACCTCCTTTTCATCAGCTCAGGCGCTGTTTCGATGGCCGCGGCAAGTGGCGATTTTGGACTGGCCAGACGAGAATTGCAGAGTCTTATTCGATGCTGGGGCGCATCAATGCCGCTTAGGCAATTAGTGAAGCATTCGAAATGGTATCTCAACCTGACATTCCATTTAACGGGTGGGGAAAACGGATAAGATTCTCCACGAGATATTCATCAAAAAACCTGGCTAGTCGAGCAAACTGAATCATGTACTCCTCAATGTAATTTCACGCAATAGAAGCTTAGACATAGGTATGAATACAGAAAAAAAAGAGAAAATTCGACTTGGTTTCACGGACTTCTGGCCCGAATTTGATAAATCGGACAATTATTTCACGAGGCTCCTTGCAGGCACCTATGATGTCGAAGTAACCGAGGATCCTGACTATCTGATTTTCTCCAATTGGGGATGGAATCATACCAGATTCAAGTGCGTTCGTATTTTCTATACCGGTGAGCCACTCCATCCGAATACTTGCAACTGTGATTACTCTTTCACCTTCGACTTCATCCAAAGCGCCACCCACTATCGTCTCCCTCTTTATGGAATGTTGGCGGAAGCGCCAGCATTACGCGGCTCCAAAGATACTTGCCCGGAAGACTTAATCAAACCGGAGGATTATGCGAGTCGAGTCGCACGTCAAAAAACTAAGTTTTGCGCATTCGTAGTTTCAAACCCGAATGGGAATAAGAGAAACGAGTTTTTTGATAAACTATCCAAGTACAAGAAGGTCGATTCCTGCGGGCGGTACAAGAACAATATCGGCGGTCCCGTAAGTGATAAGATGCAGGCCTTACCGCACTATAAGTTTACCATCGCCTTTGAAAATTCAGAGTATCCAGGCTACACGTCTGAAAAAATAGTGGAACCAATGCTCGCCGGCAGTCTACCGATCTATTGGGGAAATCCTCTTATTCACAGAGACTTTGACCCGGCTAGTTTTATCAATTACTATGATTTTGGAAGTGATGAATCGCTCATTGAGAAGATTATCGAATTGGATCGAGATGACAGGAAATACCAGGATGTCTTGCAGACGCCACGGTATCACAACAATCAGGTGAATGACTATGTGAACAAAGTGAACGTACTGGCTCAATTTCGGCACATTTTCAGTGCGAATTTAAAGCGGCCTTCCGCCATGACCTGGAAAGCTCACTTTGCCGAGGAGATACGGCCCGCAATCGGTAGATATGTGACCTACAAGAAAATCAAGCGTCTTTGGGAAAGTTTTGTCGCCAACGAACGACGTTCTAATGGAAGAACGTCCTAAGCGTTGTTTTCCGAGTTGACCTTGAATAATCGGCCAGGATGCAATGGACCAATTCTGAATAGATCATTACTTCGTGGCTGGTCTAGCTTGCAAATAATACATCTAAATTAGGAGTTATTCGCTTGGAAATTTCGGTCGCAATCTGCGCATTCAATGCTCGAGATCGAATTGAGCTGGTCCTTCAATCACTTGGTTCACAAGATTTGGGTACTGTAGGGGAATGGGAACTAATTGTCATTGATAACGCCAGCACGGATAACACGTCTGATTTGGTGAAAGAACTTTGCGAGAAGTATCGTTTACCCGTTAGGCTTTTTGTAGAACCAGTTCCCGGGCTATCAAACGCACGACGCAGAGCTGCCCTAGAGGCGAGGTCGGACCTCTTGTCCTACCTGGATGACGACGTTGTCGTACCCGATAATTGGATAGCAGAATGCATACGTTTTCTTAGATCGAGCCAACAATGCGGGATCCTAGGTTGTAAAGTCATTCCGCTTTTTGAGGATGAATCCAAGAAACCTCCCAACTTTGATCGTTGGTATGCTGGAATTTTGTCGCTTGTCGACCTCGGACCCACCGCACACGAGCTTGACGTGCGAAATGGAACCTTGATTGTAGGAGCAGGCATGTCTGGGCGTACCTGTGTATTTCGTGCCACGTTTGCTGATGTGCAGTCGATCACTGTTGGAAGGCGAGGGAACAGTCTAGCGGGAGGAGAGGACCTCGAGGCCCAGTTAATAGCCTCAAGACTGGGGTGGGAGATCTGGTATACGCCATCATTGGTGTTACAACATTTTGTACCTTCCAGAAAGTTAAATCGCGCGTACCTTGAGAAATGGTTTATCGATACCGCACCATGCCATGCGTGGTTGGACTGCCTGGCAAAGTTTGACCGGTGCCCATCGACAATACGATTGCTGATGTCAGCAGCTTCGTTGATTCCAAGAATATTGCGGTTATCGTTAGTCTCCGCCATACCTTGGCGTAAGACCAATGAAAAGCGTGAGGTGCGTTTCTGGGCTAGGCAGATTTCAGCTATTCTTGTTGGTTACCTAGCATTGATTGGGAAAAGACAAGATATGACAAGAGTCTTCCAGTTTATCGATAAATACAAGGTAAAGACAATCGCCGCTCGGCAAACCGAACTCGCAGTGTTGGCCAAGCTCAAAGGAACCAGCCCAGAAGTGAAAAGGGCTCATGTTCAAGCATTGTTCAAGGAAGATTCGAATGGGCCAGGTTGAATTTCAGCAAAAAAACTGGAGAAGTCTTTAAGGATGTCAAACTTGAATACCGTAAGGAGCACTGGTCCGCACGATTCAAGCTGGAATACGCCGGACTGGCACCGCGAGCGACCGGTGCGGTTTTGGGATCCTAGCCGCAAACTCCTTAAAGCGATTCGAGACTACCAACGCATGCAAGAGCGAGGTGCTCTAGGGCGGTGGTTCTCCAAAACGTGCGTTCTCCGTTATCTCTTTTGGTCTATGGTTACTGGTGCGGACATACCTCTTAACTGCAAGATTGAGGGTGGGTTGTTGTTGCCCCATCCAAACGGAGTTGTAATCCATCCGAGTGCAGTGATTGGCCCCAACTGCTTGCTCTTTCAGCAAGTCACCATAACGGCAAATGTAATTCTTGGGGCTCATGTCGATGTAGGAGCCGGAGCAAAAATTATTGGGCCGCTACAAATAGGAGACCACGCTCGTATCGGCGCAAACGCAGTTGTCTTGTACGATGTTCCTGCAGGAGCAACTGTCGTTGGAATACCAGGAAGGGTAGTGGAGAGCCAGACTGGGTCAGTCCGAGCGACCTCACCTGACTTGCGTCCGGAAATGTCGCAGAAGGAAGAACAAGTGTGAACGCTTTCGCCTGGTTCGTCCTTATCGCTTATCTTCCGATCTCGATCGGAATTTACCGTCTGTTGCCACCGCGTCAGGCATTCTTGTGGGTGATTTTCGGAGGAGTACTTTTTCTCCCACTAGAGAGCTTCAAATTATCAATTCTTGCCGACTATGGAAAAGCATCGGCTCCGGCCTATTCGGCCCTTCTTTGCACTTTGATCTTTTATCCACACTTTTTATTTAGATATCGGCTGAAATGGTTCGATCTTCCGATGCTTGGTTGGATTATTTGGCAATTCCCTCCAAGCCTCGCGAATGGATATGGACTGCATGACGGAGCAGCCCAAGCAGTAGACTTTGCAACCGTTTGGGCGGTACCCTACTTTCTGACACGCTGCTATTTCACTCGCCCTCGACATTTGCGGGAAGTCGCATTGGCTTTGGTAGGAGCGGGATTGATCTATCTTCCACTTTGCCTTTTTGAAGTGCGGATGAGCCCTTCGTTGCATCTGTGGATTTACGGAACGTATCCTTCACCGTTTTTTGACATGGTACGTCTGGGCGGGTATCGGCCGGTTGTGTTCATGCGACACGGACTGATGTTGGCTTTCTTCATGTGCTCGGCAGCATTTGTGGCAGGTTGGCTGTGGTGGTTTTGGAGGGAGCCTGGTCCGAAAAAAGTCGGACCTGTGCCGATTGCTTGGGCCGCGCTTGGGTTAGTCCCTATGGCAATTCTGACACGCTCCGCAGGGGCTATCATGATCTTTGCGTGTTTGGCTGGTCTAGTACTGCTGAGCCGTGGTGGCAAATGGAAGTGGTTGCTAGTCATCCCCGTGGTCATCATGCCTATTTACATCGGAACCCGAACCGCAGAAATCACCGATGGGCGATTTATGCTAGATGTTACCAAGGCTCTTTTTAAGAACGAACAGAGTCGCGCAAGTTCCCTGATTGCCCGTCTGACCCAAGAAGATAATGAAATTTCAAAAATACGACAGAAACCATGGACTGGTTGGAGCAATTGGAGCCCCGGTCAAGATCAATTATGGTTACTTCTGGCAAGGAATACAGGCCTGCCGACAACTGCGATGTGGTTAGCAACTTTTTCACTTCCCCTCGTACTGGTTTTGAACGCGAACCTTAAAAAATGTAGAGATCTGTTCGTGTTTGGTGTCCCTCTAGCACTAGTTTTAGTGGGTTGGACAATGGATGGCCTCTTTAACGGAATGTTTCATCCGATCTGGTCGGTAGTGGCTGCTGCAGTTATGACGGCAGCAACAAACACAGCAGCAGACCGGATACTGACTGACAAGCTTTCCAGACAAATGAATAGGGACAGTATGTACATGAATAGTGAAGCAACAAACCAGTCGGAAGTTTCTCTTCGTTGTCAGCGAAAGGGTACATACAATTCAGTCCTTTCGCCGTAAGCCTTAAGCATGTCTCCTCGAATGACAAACCTTGATTTGATAATCTCACCGACAAGTACGGTGCTGAGACTCGGAGCGGTTGCTATTGGTCGCAATGAGGGCGAGCGACTGCGACGCTGTTTGACATCTCTGATCAAGGAAGTAGACGCAGTCGTTTTTGTTGATTCAGGAAGCACCGATCAGTCGGTGGCGATCGCAAAGTTGCTAGGCGTGGAAGTAGTAGAACTCGACATGATCCAACCATTTACAATGGCACGCGGACGTAATGCCGGTTGGCGCCGTCTCCTCGAACTTCACCCTGAAATCAATGTGATCCAGTTCGTCGACGGCGATGTAGAAGTCTTCCCTGGTTGGCTGAACTTTGCCCTGCACGAACTGGAAAACAACAAAGATATTCTTATTGCTTCTGGACGGCGCCGAGAGCGGCATCGCAACGCCACTCCCTATAACCGCCTGGCTGACATGGAATGGGATACGCCCCACGGAGTAACCAATGTAGTATTGGGTGACATGATGGTCCGCGTCGACGCCATACGTACAGTCAATGGGTTTAACCCTCTTGTCATTGCTGCCGAGGACGACGAATTCTGCTTGCGTGTCTCCACACAACTTGGAGGGCAGATTGTTCGATTGGATAAAGATATGTCGCTCCATGATGCTGCGATGACAACATTCCCACAGTGGTGGCGAAGAATGATGCGTGCAGGATACGGATTTGCACAAGTAGGCGCAATTCACCCAGACCATTTTGTTAAGGCCCGCCGCAAAACGTGGCTGTGGGGTCTGGTGCTACCGCTAACCATCTTGATCGCTGCTCCACTTACGCGCGGCTTGAGCTTCCTTCTTCTTTCTCTCTACGTCCTATCGTTCTATCGAACGCTCCGGAATCGCGCTCGTAAGGGAGATTCACTGAGCGATGCATGCTTGTATGCCTACTTTGTTACAATTAGCAAGTTTCCAAGCCTCATTGGCATGCTTACTTATTACAAACGGCGTTTATTCAATGAAGCGAATACGATTATCGAATATAAATGACTAACAGAAATTCAGGAATGAAGCGGGTTGGCTTGTTGGGTGCTGGCTACATAGCGGATTGGCATGCGTTTGCTCTGCGCAAGACAGGGAATGTCGAAGTTGTTGCGGTTTGTGATACTGTCAGAACACGAGGCTGTCGTCTAGCAGAGAAAGCGAAAGCGAAACATCAATTTGAATCTTTGGATGCAATGCTCGATGCAAAAGTTTGCGATTCCATTCATGTATTGCTTCCACCGCATCTTCACGCACCTTTCGGAAAGAGAGTTCTTGAACGAGGTGTTGATGCCTATATCGAAAAGCCACTCTGTTTAGCGGAAGGCGACTGCCAGCAATTACTCGATACTGCGGCGCGTAGCAATGCGCGGCTTGCCGTCTGCCACAACTTTCTATTCTTGCCAAGCTACGAAAAACTGAAGTATGACGTAACCAATGGCCGACTAGGCAAATTAGACCACGTCACGGTTAACTGGCAATTTCCCCTCAACCAACTACAAGGAGGCCCATTTGACAGCTGGCTTTTTTCAGAACCCACAAACGTTTTATACGAAATTGCGCCGCATGCCTTCGCGTTCGTACTAGACCTAGTTGGTCCGCTAAGAGTGCTCCACGTTTTAGCCTCCAACCAAACAGCACTTCCCGGCGAGAAAACCTTCTTCCGGCGATGGCAAATCCTGGGAGAAACCAATCAAGGCACCGCAGTTGCTGTGAATTTGTCTTTTACAAACGGTTTTCCCAATCGCAGTGTGGAAGTACGAGGAAGTACAGCCCAAGCCCGCTGCGATTACGAACGCGACATTTACTACAGGGACGCATTTAATGATGCCGGAGTCATTTTCGAGCCTCTCAAGGCTGTCCGATTGCTGAATAAACAACTTCGAGCTGAAGCACGTACGAATTTCATTAGACAAGTAAAGTCGGCGAACAAACTTGCTCCCTTCGGACTTAGCATAACACGTGCTTTGCAAAATTTTTACGGCAATCATAGCCTCGACTCGCGCCTTAGCGGTGATCTCGGGCGTGACGTCATCAAAACTATTAGGGAAGTCGCTGATTTATGGAAAGCTACTCATACGGTGCCAAGTAGCTTACCTGCCTCGCAACTCAAAACGAATGACGTTGTTGCAGTACCATCACCTAGCGTATTAGTTCTAGGAGGCACCGGCTTTATAGGTACACATTTAGTCGATGCGTTAGTCCGCAATGGCTACAGTGTGCGAGTCCTTACGCGTAGCACGGCACCTGGAATCAACTTGCATAATGGATGGGTTCAGATAATGTCGGGCCAACTTGGCGATGAGCTCGATTTAACCCGCGCATTGAACGGTATCAAGGTCGTCTTCCATTTGGCACGTGCGTATGCGGATAACTGGGAAGAATACCGAATCAACGACGTTGAAGTCACAAAGCGAGTGGGAGAAATTTGCGCTAGGGCAGGCCTCGAACGCTTCATTTTTACAGGGACCATCGACAGCTACGATGCCGCAACCTTAAGAGGGGCCATTACGGAAGATACCGGGTTGGATCCGAAAATCCACCGCCGCAATGACTACGCGAGGTCTAAGGCGATGTGTGAAGCGGAACTTCTGAAAATCAAGAAACAAGAAGGACTACCGCTGGTTATCGCAAGACCCGGAATTGTAATCGGCGACGGCAGCAATCCTGTGCACTGGGGTGTAGGTATGTGGCCCGCTCCGAATGTATGTCGATTGTGGGGAAGTGGCAATGTCAAGCTGCCACTCGTGCTTGCGACGGACTGCGCTCTTGGATTATTAAAGTGTATGACTACCCCAAATATAATTGGGGAGTCCTTCAATCTTGTCGGCGACCCGATACTCTCCGCACGTGAATACTTGGCTGCCTGTGAAGAAGCGAGTGGAATCCACTTTGAAGTTGTCCCAACCTCTATCTGGCGCTATTATCTTGTCGATTTGGCCAAGTTTGTCGCAAAAAAAACGCTTGGGTTGGCGCATGCCAAACCCTACTACAAAAACTGGATGAGTCGCAGTCAGCGTCGCGGGTATGACAACTCCAAAGCAAAGGCAATCCTGAACTGGCACCCCGAGTCGAATCGTGGTGCATTGGTAGAGCAAGGCATCGTAATTCCCGTTCGCAAAAGTTTGTTATAGTCCTGCCTCTATTGCTTATCAGCCAGCGATTGCTTTGATATGCATTGGCCTAAATTCGACCACAATTAACGTTTCAGAAAGTGGGCGATCCACCATTACACCGATTGCATAAAGCGATTCAGAGAATTTGAACTGGTCGGCGCCCTCATCAATCGTAAGCGTCCGATCAACCGCATCTCGAAAGGGGGCGTGGAGTTACCTTTATTTCTTTCGGTTTCGGAGTTGAGTCATGAGGCTGCGGTGGATGACTTGGTTCGCTTGCTTCGATAGTCACTATTCAAATCAAGAGGGCGAGTCGATTGACTCGCCCTCTTGATTGTCTTTAGGCGATTGGCAAATTGGAATTCAACGCACTGCGATTGGGATCATGATCCGGATTCAAAATTTGTAAAGGACGATGGTCCCGCACTGCGAAGGGTATTTTGCCGACTGCATTGTCGCGTGGATAACGGATTGCGAGGCTGACCACGCAATGATCCGTCTGGATCAGTCGCTCCACTAGACCATGTCTTTGAGCTTCTTGAGAGCTCGGACCTTGACGGTTGTGGAAGCTGGCTTTGGATCTGCCCATTTCATTTCGCCAGTTTGTGGATTTCGCACTTGTCGCTTTGGAAGTGCCTTCTTTTGGTGGCGAAGAATCTTGCAGAGGTCAGGAATCACGAAAGCGCCAACGCCCTTTTTGCCAATCGAGCTGGCGATTTCAGCCTTCAGCGCATCAAACACTTCTGCTACTTGCTTCTTGGTCAAGCCGGTTGCTTCGGCGATGTTGGTGAAAATCTGGACTTTTGTGAGTGGCTTTTCTGCTTTGGCAGCTGCTTTTGCCATGTGACGAATCCCTTTCAAACGATCACGGATGGGTTCCATGTCCGACAATGAACATGCGAGTTGGCTGAATTAAAGGATGCGGGGGGTAAAATGCAACCGGGAAACAAGCAAAACACCCAAAAAACCCTGGGAAATGAAGTATTTGGTCAAAAAAACATTGAAAAAACGAGATGGCGGTTGGTCTAGATCGGATATTTCTTGGCATTCTTGACCATTTTCGCCTCCAAAGTGCTTGCCAAATCGATACCCATCACGCTAGCCAATCGCAACACATACGACAAAACGTCCGCGATTTCCTCGCCAATCTGCTCCCGCTGCTCCACACTTAAGGTGGCGTCCGGTTCCAGCCATTGAAAGTGCTCCATGATTTCTGCCGCTTCGATCGCAATCGACATCGCCAAATTCTTGGGCAAATGAAACTTCCCCCAATCCCGTTCGGTCGAGAATTCGTCCACCCAACGTTTGATTTCGGCAATCGTCGTTTTCGTATCCTGTGCATTAGGGTTATCGATGTAATGCATGCTTTTGCCTTGACGAATGCCGAACATTCGGGAGTATGGAGGTTAGTTACTAGTTCTGGTCTTCGCAGTGATACCAGTCTACAAAGCGTATCGATCGTAGCGAATAAACAAAGAGATTCGGAGTAAAGCAAAATGGCAGTCTTGGTCACCAAACCCGCACCTGACTTCAAAGCACAAGCAGTCCTGAAGGACGGTTCCTTTGCAGAGGTTACCCTCAGTCAATTCAAGGGGAACAAATATGTGCTGCTGTTCTTTTACCCACTGGATTTCACCTTCGTTTGCCCAACGGAAATCATCGCCTTTTCCGACCGTGTCAAAGAATTCAACGATCTAGGAGTGGAAGTCATCGGTGTTTCCGTCGACAGCCATTTCTCGCATTTGGCCTGGAGAAATACCCCTCGAAATCAAGGTGGCATCGGACAAATCGATTACACGTTGGTCGCCGACCTTAACAAACAAATTTCCAGGGACTACGACGTCCTTATGGGAGACGCTGTCGCGCTCAGAGGTTTGTTCTTGATCGACAAAAATGGTGTTGTCCGCCACCAAGTTGTCAACGATTTGCCTCTCGGACGCAGCGTGGATGAAGCGTTGCGAATGGTCCAGGCTCTTCAGTTCTTTGAGAAGAATGGCGAAGTCTGCCCAGCCAACTGGCAAGAAGGCAAGAGCACGATCAAGCCAACCGTCGACGGTAGCAAATCGTTCTTCAACGCTGAATATGCTGCGAAAGCTTAAATAGCAATAGCTAGGCTTCAGTATCGAACCAAAATACAGCGGCCAAACGGTTACCATCCGCAGAACGGGTCTCCAAGGCCCGTCGGACACATCCGACAAAAGTAGTTGGTACGCTGCGTCGTGCCGTCCGCTCGTAGGCATTTGCTGGGATTCTAGATGGACGGCACATGGAATGTGCCTACTACTTTGACTTTTGTCGACTTTGTTCCGTTGAGCCAGTTCGATCGCGTTAAGACTAGATTTGCGGCGCAGAATCGGACGCTAAAGCGTTTCGGCTAATTTCGGCGATAAGCCCTGAAGCGATGGACTGGTCTATACCGCAATTATTTCCGCGATTCTTCCGCGGTCGGTTAAGTTCGAACATCGTAAATCGGTCATCGACTAGGCCTTTTTGGGAAACAGGGTTTCGAGTAGGTTCGAAGACCACCTCGCACCCTGAATCCCAAGGAAACACTGGCTATGTCGTCTTCATCCTCCAAACCTCCGACCAAGACCGATCCCGAGACAATGACTCACGTCGATGAACGTGGGGCCGCTTGGATGGTCGACGTCGGAGCCAAGCCGATTTCGAAGAGAGTCGCGATTGCGTCTAGCAGGGTCGCGATGTCCGCCGAAGCGGCGAGTGCAATCCGAGCGAACGCACTCGCCAAAGGAGACTGTCTTCAGGTCGCGAGAATCGCTGCGATTCAAGGAACGAAGTGGACGAGCCATCTGATTCCCCTTTGTCACGCCATTCCAATCGATTCGGTAGAAGCTCATTTTAGTTGGCTATCCGAGACGGAGTTGGAATGGGAAGTAACGGTAAAGTCGACCGGAAAGACGGGTGTTGAGATGGAAGCGCTCTCAGGAGCGAGCATCGCAGCGCTCACCGTTTACGACATGTGCAAGGCGATCGATCGTTCCATCACCATTCGCGAAATTTGCTTGATCGAAAAATCAGGCGGTGAACGCGGAGATTACGCGAGAGAAATTTCGTAACATGAATGCACCCGAAGCTGGTATCCGTTCCGCAATTGCAAACACATCGGTGCACCGAAGAAACATTTCCGTCCGGCTTGTCCCGCCCGCTCGGTTCAAGGATGTGCGAACGGCACCTCAGTCTGAATTGGATTACCGACAAGCAGATTACCGACAAGTACTCGGGGCAGTCACCGCCTCCATTCAATCTGAATTGAACGAGGTCGAGAAATGGATATCCGATGGTCTTCGAGTTGCCAATCCATCATTGCAACCAATGTTGGACCATGTTCGTGAGCTGGGTGGGAAACGACTGAGACCTATCTTGACGTTGTTGAGTGCGAAAGCCTGTGGCAACATCACCGAAGAGACGATCCGGCTAGCTGCCGTCGTAGAGTTGTTGCACACCGCGACTCTTGTGCATGACGACGTATTGGATGGGGCGGAAAAACGACGACACCGCCCAACCCTTCACAACGTATGGGGCGTTCCTGCCAGTGTATTGGTTGGCGATTGGTTGTTCACCCATGCGTACGGGTTGGCCAACCAAGGGGAATCCACTCAGCCCGGCCGATGGATTGCAACCGCTGCCAAAATGGTTTGCGAAGGGGAGATACTACAAGGGCAAAGCGTTGGGAACTTTGATATTTCAGAGGACGAATACTTCGAACTGTTGAAAGCGAAGACAGGTGCATTGTGCAGCGTCAGTTGTCAATTGGGTGCTTGGTCTGCTGGAGTGCCTGCGGATTGTCACGAAAAGTTCGCCGAGTTTGGGATGACTTTGGGCCTGGCGTTTCAGATCTACGACGATTGGTTAGATGTTTGGGGAAACGATTCCGTTGCAGGAAAGACGCTGGGAACCGATCTAGCGTCCTTCAAGCCGACTCTTCCCGCGTTGCGAGCGATTGCAGTAAATCCCCATTGCGAATCGGACCTGTTACCCAGACTTCGGGCCCAGGATCCTCTCGCTAGCCTTGAGCTTCGAAACTTGATGGAACTCTCGGGCGCGTCGGGGTACACGTTGCAAAAAGCTCGGTCGCTAGCGTCGGACGCATGCAATTGCGTTGAAAGGGTGGGAATCAGCTTGGATCGGACCGTCGTGGAGCAACTGGGAAGATTGGCGGTTGCAGCGACTCACCGCCCTGGATAACGCAATAATTGACCCCAGTGGGTCTGCGCGGTATGCTAGTTGGATTCGGTGCGTGCGAGTCACGGCCCGAACACCACCAAAACCTACCTATATTATCAACATGGCTTGTCCCCGGAGCCATCTTTCGGACACGGTCTTTATATGTCGCTTGGATTTCATTGGCGATGGCCAATTTCACTTGGCCTGATCGTTGCAATCGCATGTTTGCTTGATGGTCGAATTGCTAGCGCCGACGCAGGTGCAACGGTTAGTTTCGCCAAAGACATCTATCCCATTCTTCAAGCGAATTGCATAGGATGTCATCAACCTGCCAAAAAACAGGGTGGCTATTTGATGACTGATTTCGAATCCCTCCTGGCCAAAGGGGAGTCGGGCAATCCGGCCATCGTTCCCGGCAAGTCGAGCGAGAGCTACATAATCCATGAAATCGTCCCAATCGATGGCAAGGCGGAGATGCCAAAGAATGGCAAACCGCTTCATGCATCCGAAATCGAATTGATCCAACGTTGGATCGATCAAGGTGCGAAGAACGATTCGACACGGTCGGAACCGAAATATAGTGTGAGCCAACCTCCGCAATATGTACGCCCTCCGACCATTTCCAGTTTGCGTTTCTCGCCGGATGGGTCTGAACTGATTGCGACTGGCTTTCACGAAGCCTTGATTTTCAAAACAGAATCTTGGCAACTCAGCAAGCGATTGGTCGGAATGAGTCCTCGCCTTGAATCGATTGCGTACTCACCGGATGGCAAATGGATCGCTATCGCTGCGGGTGAACCTGGCGTACGAGGCGAGTTGCAGGTATGGAACAACGAGACAAAAGAACTGGAGGATAGTTATTCGATCGGGGCCGATACTCTTTTCGGGGTCAACTGGTCTCCCGACTCGGAGCTGATCTCGTTCGCTTGCAACGACAATTCCGTGCGTGCAGTGAACCGACAAGGTGTTCAAAAACTATTCCAACGTGTTCACGAAGACTGGGCGCGATCCACAACCTTTACGGTGGATGGCAAGCATCTGGTTTCTGCCAGTCGCGATATGACGGTGAAGCTGACGGAAGTTGAAACAGAACGATTTATCGACAACATCACTTCGATTACGCCTGGTGCATTGCGCGGTGGCATGCAAGCAGTGGCGGTTCATCCGAATCGAAATGAGATCGTAGTCGGTGGAGCCGATGGTTCGCCGAAAATCTATCGCGTATTTCGGCAGACCGCGCGTGTCATCGGTGACGATGCCAATCTCATTCGACAACTAGAACCTATTCCTGGCCGCATTTTCGATGTTGCTGTCAGCAAAGATAGTCGCTTCCTTGCCGCAGCATCGACTGTTGACAATCAAAGCACCATTCGTGTCTGGGCTTACGATGTTGATGCTCAATTGCCTGATGATATCAAAAAGATCCAATCCAAACGTAGCCAGCAACGAACGGAGGAAGAGAAGAAGAAACTAGAGACCTACGTCACCGCGCAGCCAGCAGTTCTCGCGACGTGGAACGTGGCGGATTCAGCGATCTACTCGATCGCTATCGATGACAAGGGTAGAGTTGCGTCGGGCGGATCCGATGGCAAAGTGCGAGTCTGGAACATCGCGGACCAACAATCGGTGGCTAGCTTTGACACGACCCCACCGAACTCGAATGCGACCGCGACCGCGGCGTCGATGTCCGAGGGGCGAACTGCTCGTCTTCAACAGATTGCCGCTTTGCATCAATCAGAACGAACCGCCCCCGAGTCGCTCCAAGAGCTTCACCAGTTCCCGATATCCAAGTTGAGTGGGATTGAAGTCTCCCCCTCGGAAATCAAGATGAACACTTGGAACGAATCGGTGCAGTTTGTTGTTATGGCGAAACTTGACTCTGGCGAGTTGAGGGATATTACGAGGCTTGCTAAATACTCTAGCTCGAGCGCTGTCGTTTGGACCTCCGACCGTGGCTGGGTACAGCCGCTGGAGTCGGGCGAGTGCAAGATCATCGTCCAGTTTGCGAATCAAGCGATAACAGTACCTGTGACTGTCGATCTATCGAAGCCCCAGTCTGCAAACTTTATCCGCGATGTGAATCCGGTTCTTTCGCGTTTGGGTTGTAACTCGGGAACGTGTCACGGTGCGCAGGCTGGTAAGGGAGGATTCAAACTCTCGCTGCGCGGTTACGATCCCATATTTGATATTCGCTCTTTGGCTGACGATCTGGCTAGCCGCCGACTCAATACAGCTTCGCCACTCTCTAGCTTGATGATGACGAAACCGCTGGGCAAAGTTCCACACGTCGGCGGCAAGCTCTTTCAGGAGAGCGATTCGCATGCATTGATTATCAAACAATGGATCGCTGAAGGAGCTCGGGTAGACTTGACGACTCCGCGTGTTCAATCGATTGCGTTGAGCCCGACAAATCCCATTTCTCCAGATGCAGGTACGGTGCAGCAGTTCCGGGTGATGGCAACCTACACCGACGGCACGACACGCGATGTGACTCGCGAAGCCTTCGTCGAATCGGGCAATGCAGAGGTTGCAGGCGTACAAGAGGGTGCGAGGATTGTGGCAGTGCGTCGCGGTGAAGCTCCGATCTTGGCTCGTTACGAAGGTGCTTATGCCGCAACAACATTGACCGTGATGGGAGATCGAACCGGGTACGCTTGGAAACCATCGCCAGGTAGCAATGTGATCGATAACTTCGTCGCGACCAAGTTGGAGAGAATGAAGATCGAGCCATCGAACCTTTGTACGGACAGCGAGTTTTTGCGGCGAGCAACGATCGATTTGACAGGTTTGCCACCAAACGCAGATCGCGTTCGATCTTTCTTAGCCGATACGACTCCGTCGGCTCAAAAGCGAAACAATCTGGTTGACGAGTTGGTGAGTAGCGAAGCGTTCGTCGATCACTGGACCAATAAATGGTCGGATCTGCTTCAAGTGAATTCCAAGTTTTTGGGTAAGGAAGGCGCGAGCGCTTTCCGGGATTGGATTCGGTCGAGCGTTGCGAGCAACAAACCGTACAACCAGTTTGTGCATGAGATCGTCAATGCGAGCGGATCGAACAAAGAGAACCCCGCTGCGTCTTACTACAAGATCTTGCGAAACCCTGAAGACACGGTTGAGAACACGACCCACCTGTTCCTCGGCGTGCGATTCAATTGCAATAAATGCCATGACCATCCCTTTGAACGATGGACGCAGGACCAATACTACCAAACGGCTGCTTACTTCACTCAAGTTACACTGAGCAAAGACGAAGCGTCTGGAGGCAAGACCATCGGTGGAACTGCAGTGGAAGGTGCAAAGCCCCTCTACGAAATCGTTGCTGATTCTGGCAAGGCGGAAATGAAGCATCAACGAACACAACAAAACGTTGCCCCGAAGCTCCCTTTCGATGCAGAGTATTCGGTACCGGACGGTAGCTCGCGTCGCGCCGTGTTTGCTGCATGGCTGACGAGCTCGAAGAATCCTTACTTTGCCAAGAGTTTCGTCAATCGCATGTGGGGATACATGTTAGGCAAAGGACTGATTGAACCGATCGATGACATCCGTGCTGGCAATCCAGCTAGTATCCCAGAGTTGCTCGAGTTTTTGGAGAAGGATTTTGTTGCAAACGACTTCGATGTGCGACATATCTTGAAGACGATTTGCAAATCCGAAACGTATCAACGTTCGATCCAAACGAATTCTTGGAATGCAGACGACGATCGCAATTACTCGCACGCCATGCCACGTCGATTGCCCGCAGAAGTTCTCTTCGATGCGATCCACATGGTAACGGGTTCGGAGATCAAATTGCCGGGCCTCAAGCCGGGGACTCGCGCTGCAGCGCTGGCAGACGCCGATGCAAATCTGCCAGATGGATTTCTGAACAATTTGGGACGACCACCCCGCGAAAGCGCTTGCGAGTGCGAACGATCGAGCGAACTGCGATTGGGGTCGGTCATGGCTCTCGTGAGTGGTCCTACGTTAGGGACAGCGATCGCGGATCAAGGGAACTCGATCGGCAGTCTCGTGGAACAGTTCCAAGAAGATCGGCAGTTGATCGGTGAATTGTTTATGAGGGTACTCAACAGGCCAGCCACCGAGAAAGAGGTGGATGCCTCGACGACGGTGATGGCATTTATCGAGGCGGATCATGCGAAGCTCGCCAAGAGCCTGGAAGAACGAGAAGCGTGGTGGGTAGGCGAGAAGCCCAAACGTCAGGCACAGTTGGATGCTGATAAAGCACAATCGGAAAAAGATCTGATCGCTAGACAAGATGCGATTCGCGCTGACCGAGAGGCAGCCGAGAAAGCTCGCTTGGAGCGATTGGCGGCCGCAAAGACCAGCATGGAATCGTATGAGTCGAGTATTCAATCCAAACTGGACGAGTTTATTGCGAAAAGAAAAGATCAACCACAGTGGACAACATTGCTAGCCACCAAAGCGAAGGCTTCCAACAAGGCGAAGCTGATTCCACAAGCGGATCGATCGATCGTGGCTCAAGGTGCTGCGGACAAAGGAATTTATACGATCGACACCACAGTGCCGTTCGCGTTCAACTCGATTCGACTCGAAACATTGACGAGTCCCGAACTCAAGGGGAATGGACCTGGCCTTTCGGACGTGGGTAATTTTGTCATCACCGAGTTGGAGCTTTATGCAGGGAACCCAGCGAAGCCGAAAGAGATGCGAAAACTCAAGATCAAACGCGGTTTGACCGATTTTGACCAAGGTGGATTCTCGGCAGCAGCCGTTTATGATGACAAAACCAACGACCAGGGTGGTTGGGCTGTTTCGGGTGCTACGGGTGCGGAACACTGGGCAGTATTCGAATTGGCGGAACCAGCACAATTGGCCGCAGGCGAAACGCTTCAATGGCGAATCCATCAGTTTCATAACGCCGACAAACATCGCTTAGGACGCTTTCGGTTGAGTATCGCTAGCTTTACGGGCGAAGTACCGATCGGGCTTTCCGAAACGCTGACCGCCTTTGCGAACTTGCCGAATGAAGATCGAAACGAACAAACGACCAAAGATTCGCTAGCTTACTTCAAAGCTAGCTCCGGCGAATACCTGAAACTAAAAGGTGCTTTCGACAAAGAAAATCGTCCGCTACCGGAAGACGAACAAGTGGTTGCACTGAAGAAGCGAATCGAAAGGCTGTCTGCTCCGTTAGCCGATGATTCTCGATTGGTGCGATTGCGAAACGATGTGAAAGAGAGTGCAAGTCAGAAAGCCAAAGCCCGACTGACTGCCGCCGAAGACATCACTTGGGCCCTGATCAACAGTCCTGCCTTTTTGTTCAATCACTAAACAGCCGTTGAAGCCGAATCTACCGTTAACGACGAAGCCCGCTCCTAACCTATTAACTTTTGCCAAAACCGAGGACAAACATGTTTCGAATCATTGGACGACCTGGCCGGGACTTGTGCGATAATCACTTGAGCGTCTCGCGCCGAGATGTTCTTCGCGTGGGAGCTTCGGGGCTCTTCGGACTTTCACTTCCGACGTTGTTGCAATTGCAAGCGGCGCAAGCGTCCGAGAAGGTGGCCACTGGCGGCCCAGGTTGGAACCGGGCCAAACGAATGATCATGGTTTACCTTCAAGGAGGTCCGAGCCATCTCGATCTATGGGATCCTAAGGAGAACGTTCCGGACAAAGTCAAAAGCGTTTTCCAACCGATCTCGACTAAGATACCGGGGATCCAATACACCGAGAATCTGCCAAAGCTCAGCCAGATCAACGACAAGTTTACGATGATCCGATCGATGAGCTACACTCCCAATGGTTTGTTCAATCACACGGCGGCCATCTACCAGATGATGACCGGTTACACGACAGACAAGGTCAGCGCATCAGGCCAATTAGAGCCCCCATCGCCTAAGGATTTTCCAAACTTTGGCTCGAACATCATTCGATTGCGACCAGCCGATGAACCCATGTTACCGTTCGTAACATTGCCACGTCCATTGCAAGAGTCGAACGTTGTCGGAAAGGGTGGTTATGCTGGCTTCTTGGGCAAATCCTATGATCCGTATACGTTGTTTCCCGAGGGAGACGATTTGGATATGAACAAGATGGATCGGATCAATGTGAGCGATCTGCAATTGCGTCCAGAAGTGTTTGCCGTTCGACTGCAACGTCGCGCAGCCCTTCGCGATTTGATCAATGCTCAGATGCCAACGATCAACGCAGCGATCGAGAACCAACAGCTCGACGAGTACTTTAACCAAGCGTTGTCATTGGTCGTGTCGGGTAAGGCTCGCGAGGCATTTGATCTTGGGCAAGAGTCCGAGGCGGTTCGAGACTCCTACGGTCGCAACACGTTCGGTCAAAGCTGCTTACTCGCGCGGCGATTGATCGAAGCAGGAACACGAGTGGTCGAAGTGATTTGGCCGAAAGTGGCGAACAGCGATAACCATTCTTGGGATCACCACGTGGATTTGTCAAAGCGGATGAAGAATCAATCGGCACCGATGTTGGATGCGGGTTTGACCGGTTTGATCAGTGACTTAGACAGTCGAGGGATGCTTGAAGACACGTTAGTGGTAGCGGTTGGTGAATTCGGTCGATCGCCTGAGAGAGGTGTGAGCACCAGTGGCAATGGAAACTCGGACGACGGACGAGATCACTGGCCATACTGCTATACATCTGTCTTGGCAGGTGCGGGCATCAAACGTGGTTATGTCCACGGCAAGAGCGACAAAACAGCGAGCTCTCCTGTCGATTCTCCGGTTCATCCAGCGCAGTTGTTAGCAACGATCTATCATGCATTTGGTATCGATCCCGAGACGATCGTTTACAATCACCTGAATCAACCAAGAGAGCTCGTCAAAGCGCAAGCGGTTTCAGAGCTCTTCGCTTAGATTCATGCCTCGACGACTGTTCGCCATCGTTTCGGTAAAGCATCGAAGGCTCGGTCATACGTGCTTTTTAATGGAACGAGAACATAGCCGCTGGGTTCCAAATAGAGAGGCATATCGATCAGTTCTTCGCCTACAGCTATCGGCTGGACGAACGCACGAACAGTCATGGCCGACTCGTAGCTCGCCAAAGTGAGAGGTTGATTGGGTGGAGCAAGCCAGGGACCTTCGATCTCTTCCCAAATCGCACCGTGTATGCCTTGCGGATCAAAACTTCCCGGGCGATGAAGGTCCAATATCAATAGATGAATTCGTTGATCGAGCAACTTTGCGGACTTTTCCACAAAGGAACGTAATGCTGCACGGCTCGATTTGTTTCCTGGGGAAACAACTTCCACCACTGCGACGACGCGATCATCACTGACATGATGCACGGCGATGATGTTTTGTTTTCTGCGATAGAATTCCATGTCCGCCTCTGCTGTGACGGCAACCTTGGGTTCGGCTACCAACAAGCCTTCGTCTCGAGAAGTTGACGAATCGAATGGCTTTGTTCCACCCAAGTCGACTTGAAGCGCTAATACATCGGGACCGTAACCCGCCGTTCTTTGCTCGGCCATCGCGTAATACTCGTCTGGTAAAAGTCCAGCGTTGAGGGCACGCTGTATTTCCTCGATCCATGAATGGTGTAAATGGTGAAATATCCCGGCCGGAACTCGGCTCCAATCATGAATCGGCATTGTCGGTATTTTCCTGTTTTTTAGGAACGTCGAAATCGAGGTTTCGTCGTTTTGCTCCAGTGGATGTTTCTGTCGCTTAGGCAAGCGGCAGGAATTACTGTACCATTCGTAGCTTGGGACCATTGTCCCGTGCATTGATTTTGGACCGGCGCAACGGTCCCATGCTACGGTGGTTTTTCATTCGCCGGTCACTTTATTGTAACCAGCTCGATAAAGCAGAAAAATGTCGATCAACTATCTTTTCTCGTTCGAAGAGAAGCTTGAACGTACAAAATCTAGTGATCTTCGAAGGCGAGCAAGTCATCAACAATGCGATTTGCAATCTGTTCCTTCATTATCTACGCGATCCCGAGTTCCAATTTCATTCGTACGGACATATTGTCAGCCTTTTGAGTCGGATAACGCTCAAAGAGCGACGCTTTGCGTTCAGGATCAGTGGACGAGTAAAGCGATTACCACGCGATGACGATGGGAACCGATGGCCGGTACAGTCGCTTCAAAGTTTGGAGTGTGATTGCGAATCCAACTTGGTCGATCCGGCTCGTGTTTGTGAGATGAACGAGCAGATTGAGAATTTGTTGCAGTGGCTTTCCGATCCGAATCACAAGATCGTTTTCAAACTGCTTCTCGAGGATTACACCAGGGACGAAATCGCTGTGAAGATGGAAGTCGATTGCCGGACCGTACGTTTATGGGTCGATCAAATAGTCGTCCGAGGGATACATGATCAAGGTCATCATTCAAATTCCTTGTTTCAACGAGGCGAAAACATTGCCGTCCGTATTGCGTGACTTGCCCACAGCAATTCAGGGCGTGGACTTCATCGAGGTTTTGGTCATTGATGACGGGACCCGGGACGGTACGGCGGGGGTTGCGAGGAGTCTTGGTGTTCAGCACGTGATTTCACATCGAGTGAATCGTGGATTGGCGGCTGCGTTTGCGACAGGGATGACCGAGTCATTGCGGCTTGGAGCTACTGTTATTGTGAACACAGACGGGGATCATCAGTATCCAGGTCGATTTATTTCGGATTTGGTTCAGCCTATATTGGATGGGCGTGCCGACGTCGTTGTTGGGAATCGAAACCCGGAGTTGGATCGTCGCAATGGTTGGCTCAAGCGAATTCTTTACTGGGTTGGAAGAAGAACGGTGAGTTGGCTCGTATCGCAACCGATCCCTGATCCGGTCAGTGGTTTTCGGGCGTATTCAGCCGAATGTGCAAGACAAATGCACATCGTGACCACATACAGTTACACGTTAGAGTCCTTAGTGCAATGCATTGAAAAGGGATTTGCATTGGAGTTTGTGCCGATCGAGACTAACTCACCGACGCGCCCATCTCGGTTATTCAAATCGCATGCCAGTTTTATTGCCAGATCGGGCACAACATTGCTTCGAGTCTTTTTTATGTTCCATCCGCTCAAGACGCTAATGTGGTTAAGTCTACTACTTGCCGTGATTGGGACGATTCCGATGATCCGCTTTGTGTTTTTTTACATCACGGGTAATGGAAACGGCCATTTGCAGTCCCTGGTTTTTGGCGCAGCCCTTTTGGTGCTAGCAGCGATCGTACTCGTAGCTGGTTTGCTGCCGATCTCATTTCACAAAACCAAAGATCTTTCTGCCGACTTGTGAACTTGAGTATGCTCCAGTAACTGATCACCACGGAGAGCTCGGAGATTCACAGAGGTCCAAAAACTAGGATCGAACTCTGTGCTCACTGTGCTCTCAGTGGTTGTTCTTACGTCCGTTACTATTGCATCAACTCAGTCGCGATCCAGCGATCGGCCCATCGTTCGAGACCACGTCCGGTCTTGGTCATGCTCCGGTGTAGATATCCAACGTGGCCACCTCGCTGACTGATACGGACTTCGGTCGATGGAGACCAACGGGCTCCTTCGAACAACGAAAAAGGCACAATCGGATCGTTCTTGTCGATAAGCACGGTCGTTGGAGTTTCAATTCTTTCCAACTGTCCTATCGAAGATCCCGACTCGTAATAATGCTGAGCACTCGTGAAGCCAGCCAGAGGAGCGGTCACGGTTTCATCGAATCGTCGAATTGTTTCAAACGAAGCGTTGGCCAAGAGACGTTTCCATTCCGGCCAACGATCAGCTCGCAATCGAGCTTGGCTTCGCAACGATCGAAGAAAATACTTGGCGTAAATTCGATGTGTACCGATCTCCATGTTCTCGCAACATTTGCTTAGATCGATCGGTGGCGCGACGGCGATCGCACGCGCGATCGACACATCTCGAGCTCCGTCCCCTGTATCGATTTCCGATGCATGGTTCGCCAAAAGCTTGAGCAACAGATTGCCGCCCAACGATACACCCACACCTCTCCACAGGCGGATCGAACAATTCTGCGAGAGTTGAATTAACGCTTGCCATAAGAGTTCCGAGCAAGCGCCATGCGGTGGCAACGGCGTATACTCAAACGAATCTCCAGCACCCGGCAAATCGAAACGAAAGACGCGAACGCCGGCCTCGAGCAGATAGGAGGCCAATTGGGTCATGTAAGTTCCTCGATGAGAGGAACCGAGACCGTGCAAAAGAAAGACCGCTTCTTCGGCCCCTTGCGGTCCCGATGCTTGCGCCGCTTCGCTTGGCCGATTCTCATAAACGAGCAAATGACCGTGCGTGCCTGGATTGCCCTGCGAGCCGATCGGAATCTTGTGAACGACGGGAGCTGGCAAAGTTGCCTTTGGCTTATAAAAACCGGTCAGCAAGGTCTGGACATGACCGCTTCGCAAAAACCAAGGGGGACTAAAGTTCTCGGGCGTAGGGAGGTTTGTCTTCACTTGTTCTATTTTCTATGCAATCCGTGCTTTGATCGAACACAAAGGAATTCGAGGTAGCGACCCACCCCATGAACGCTATAATTTCGCGTTTTCTCCAATTCTAGAAAGCCGACTTTCCAGTTGGCATCCCAGATGGATCTCATGAACAATTCGGTTTCCAGCCCATCCCAGTCCGCTCCTGCGGTTGGTTCGCAGACGGCAAGCCAAACAGCACCCCACCTCGTGAGCGAACGAGTCTTGGTCCTCGACTTCGGCTCACAGTATGCACAGCTAATCGCTCGGCGTATACGCGAACAGAATGTTTATTGTGAGATTGTCCGCCACAATATCTCGGCGGAAACCATCAAAGCACGCAACCCGACCGCGATCGTCTTTTCGGGCGGCCCCTCCAGCGTGTACGAATCCAACGCTCCAAAATGCGACCCCAACATCTTCAAACTGGGGATCCCTGTACTGGGAATTTGCTACGGAATGCAATTGGCCTCCCAAGCGCTCGGCGGAAAAGTAGAGAGCTGCAATCGTCGCGAATTCGGTCGCGCCCGCCTGCAAATTCAGTCGATGGAGCGGCTGTTCGCTGGTTTCCCACACGAAATCGACGTTTGGATGAGCCACGGTGATCAAGTCAAAGATCTGAGCGAAGATTTTGAAACGCTAGCATCGACAACGACTTGCCCGCATGCTGCGGTTCGGCATAAGAAGTTGCCGATTTACGGTCTTCAGTTTCATCCCGAGGTTTCGCACACTTCGCTTGGTAGCACGTTGATCCACAACTTTCTTTACAACATTGCAAATTGCGAAGGGCGTTGGCATTTGAGCGACTTTGTAAGTCGCGCGGTGGAGCACATCCGGGGAGTGGTTGGCAAAGATCGAGTCATCTGCGGCCTCTCGGGTGGGGTCGATTCCTCGGTAACCGCAGCGTTGCTTTACAAAGCGATCGGCCCGCAACTGACTTGCATCCTGATCGACAATGGGCTGCTTCGAAAGAACGAACAAGCGGCGGTGATCTCGGAGTTTACGAATCACTTCAAGGCAGATCTGCGAGTCGTCGATGCGACCGACCTGTTCCTCGGCGAGTTGGCGAACATCAAAGATCCACAGGAGAAAAGGAAGCGTATCGGCAAAGCGTTCATCGATTGCTTCAAACTGGAAGCAGAAAAAATCAACGGTGCCAAGTTCCTGGCGCAAGGGACTCTCTACCCGGACGTGATCGAAAGCGGAGCTGCCGTCGATGGTCCCGCTGCAACGATCAAACTACACCATAACGTTGGCGGTCTACCTGAACAGCTTGGTTTCCAATTGATCGAACCACTGCGAGATCTGTTCAAAGATGAAGTGCGAAAGCTGGGACTGGAACTCGGATTGCCAGAGCATTTGGTTTGGCGTCACCCGTTCCCTGGCCCCGGACTTGCCGTTCGATGTTTGGGCGAAGTGACACGCGAAAAGCTAGAGATACTTCGTGATGCGGACGAGATCGTGGTCAGCGAAATCAAGAACGCCAATCTCTATCGTCAGACCTCGCAAGCGTTTGCTGTGTTGTTGGAGTCGCAAAGCGTCGGCGTCATGGGGGATGCACGAACCTATGAACGCGCGGTCGCTGTCCGTTGTGTCAATACAGATGATTTTATGACTGCTGATTGGAGTCAGCTACCTTACGACTTACTTGCCAAGATCTCTACACGTATCATCAATGAAGTTCGCGGTGTCAATCGAGTGTGCTACGACATCAGTAGCAAACCACCAGCCACCATTGAATGGGAATAACGAAAACATGAACCGTCAATTTATCTATCAAATCGAACGACTTACGAAACGGCATGGCCAAAAAGAAGTCCTCAAGGACATTTGGCTGGCCTTTTATCCGGGCGCGAAGATTGGAGTGTTGGGCTCCAACGGTGCTGGAAAAAGTACCTTGCTTCGAATCATGGCAGGCGAAGACAAGAACTTTGATGGCGTCGCGCGCTTGAGCAATGGCTTCGTGGCAGGCTATCTATCGCAAGAGCCACAACTCAATCCAGACAAAGACGTCCAGGGGAATGTCGAAGAGGCCGTTGCGCCGCGTCGAAAAGTGCTCGATCGATTCAATGAAATCTCCAACATGCTCGGTGAAGTGACCGATGATAAGCAGATGGAGAAACTCTGCGATGAAATGGCGAAACTGCAAGATATCATCGATGCCCAGAATCTTTGGGACCTCGACAGGCAAATCGAGCATTCGATGGCGGTTATGAATTTGCCACCGGGAGATGCGGGCGTTGCCAAATTGTCCGGTGGTGAACGTCGCCGAGTAGCGCTTTGCAAGTTGTTGATTCAACAACCCGACCTGTTGCTACTCGACGAACCAACCAACCACTTGGACGCAGAAGCTGTCAATTGGTTAGAGCAGCATTTGGCTCAATATCCAGGCACCGTCGTTGCTGTGACCCACGATCGTTACTTCCTCGACAACGTGGCTCAATGGATTTTGGAATTGGATCGTGGATCGGGCTTCCCGTTCGAAGGAAACTACACTTCGTGGCTAGAGCAAAAGCAAGCGCGTCTGGCCATCGAATCCAAGTCGGCCGTGGCTAGACAAAAGATCTTGGAGAAAGAGCTCGAGTGGATTCGCATGTCGCCACGCGCTCGACAAGCCAAGAACAAGGCCCGTATCAGTGCTTACGAAACATTGGCTGCCCAGCAGTTCGAAGAGCGACCGGATGAACTCGAAATTCAAATTCCGCCTGGCAAACACTTGGGAGAAGTGGTTGTTCACGCCGAAGGGGTCTCAAAAGCATACAATGATAAATTGCTGGTCGAGAATCTAAACTTCCGACTACCTGCGGGTGGTATCGTTGGAGTGATCGGTCCGAACGGAGCTGGTAAGACGACGTTGTTCCGCATGATGACCGGTCAAGACAAACCGGATTCCGGAAAGCTGCGAATCGGTGAAACGGTGGAGTTCGGGTATGTCGATCAATCTCGCGATTCGCTGGACGACAAGAATACGGTCTATCAAGAAATCTCGGGTGGTCTCGACTGGTTGGAAATGGGTGGCAAGCGATTTAACTCGCGAGCTTATGTTTCCAAATTCAATTTCAAAGGACCGGACCAAGAGAAGAAGGTTGGCGTTCTGTCTGGCGGTGAACGAAATCGAGTTCACTTAGCGAAGCTATTGCGACGTGGTTGCAACGTTTTGCTATTGGACGAACCGACGAACGATTTGGATGTGGATACACTTCGTGCACTCGAAGAAGCGATCATGAGCTTCGTCGGCTGCGTCGTGGTGATCACGCACGATCGATGGTTCCTTGACCGTATTGCAACGCACATTTTGGCATTCGAAGGGGATGGCTATGTCCATTGGTGCGAAGGGAACTTCGAAACCTATGAACAACAACGCAAAGAGCGTTTGGGGATCAGCGACGACGAACCACGTAGATTCCGCTACAAGAAATTGGCAACTTAGTGTTTTTCTAAGTTTGAATCCAATGAATCGGATTTGCAGGTTTGAAGCTGATATCAGATCTCTAATTCAGGCATGATCCGTTTCATGAATTGATCGAACATCGGAACCGTAAAAGCTGTGTCCCCGTGTCCTGGACTCCATATCATGCCCTTGGAGATGAGGCTATTGCGTGTGGGGCCGAGTGCAGTAATTTTTTTTGGGAGTACAGCAGCGACATCGCCCGAGCGATGTGGCCCTTCACCAAGCTCCGCCATCGCACGAACATACCTTTTTTCGGCAGGGGTCAAACGGTCGAACCGAACTCGGAAAAAGCTTTCGTCAAGTGCTGCAATCACGATGGGCGTTGCAACCTGAACATCTTGTGATGTGATGGGACTTGCATCTGCTATATCCCATACGTGCTTTCCCCATTCCTGGAGAAAATAAGGGTATCCCTTGGTTGATGAAACCACCATGTTCAATGCATCAGCGTTCCAAAGAACATTCTGCGATTGGGTCGGTATGGAAAGCGCTTGAGATGCGGCATCCGATGAGAGCGGGCCAATCGTCGGAAAGTCGAAAAGTCTCTCCGCGTATGATTTCGCCTTGCCCATTTTGCCACGCAGTTGTGGTAACCCAGCACCGATCAACATTAATGGCAGTGTCAATTGACTTGTACGATGAAGACTCGTGATCAATGCAGCGAGTTCGTCTTCTTGAACATATTGCAGTTCATCGATGCACTCGGAGTGCTCGTTTCGCAGTCGACTCCTCACTCCGAATTGTGGATAGCTTCAGAAGAGTCTGTCTCAATTCGGGAGCCAACATCGCCGGAAGCGATTTGTTTTCAGGTGCTTCCAGCCGTACCGTTGCGTCTCCCGCATCCTCGGCGATCATTCGCATCTTGTCTAGCAAAACCGTCTTGCCAACTCCTCGAAGGCCCACCATCAACACGCTCTTGGCGGGGCGCCCCAGCCGTGATCGGCTGACCGCAACCTCGGCCTTTTTCAACAATTCATCCCGTCCCGCCAGTTGCGGTGGTGGGGCTCCTGCTCCAGGAGAAAATGGATTTTCGATTGGGCGCAACTCAAATTATAGGTTATTTATGGAGTTTATGCAAATTCGCTATAAATCCATAATTTCAGTATAAATCCAAGGAAGAAGCCCGCACGTGCCTGGTGCGAAAAGCCGAGACGATGAACCGCGTCGAAGCCTAAGTATGATCCTAGAACATGCTGCGCCATGCTTGAGATGCGATGAGTCGGAATGTCTGCTTTTTTGGAAAGATACGGGATCGTCGAAGCACAGGTGGGTGGCTCGTCAATTTGGAAAAGTGGCGATTCAAGATGGCAAAAAGATTGAGAGTGTCGAGCACCCTGGCTCTTCCCTCGGCGAAAGAGGCATGGCGTTGGTTTGCGATATCCGAATCGAGCGATGCTCGTATGATCGCAATGGATCGATCAGCGTCATACATATCGATTCGCTCAAAGCTCCCCTTTGGCAATAGCTCATCCGCTCGAAGACTACCAGAATAGAACGGGAACGCCCAACCTAGATAAGAGTCGGTCAGTTTCTCTGAAACATAATAGCCAGAGTGATCATTCTCTAGCACGATGTGATAACGATACGGATAGATGGCATCCGCTTTGTCCGATACATCCCGGATGCCACGACCGAACACATCGAGCTGGCCAGGGAACGCTTCCTTGAGCCGCTCGACGAAACGCAAACGTTGTCGGTGATCGTCGGTGGTGACTTTGTTGCTGGCGATGACACTGATCAAACGTGGCTTCGCTGGTCGCTCCAACCGTTGAAGAAAATCATAGTCGACGACCGGCCCGTGCGCCTGACTTGCACCAATTCCGTAGTACCACGGTTGCCCCTCATGATCCACAACTTTGTTCGAATGCAACAGTTGAGGATGGCTCGTACGAACGGCTGCGAATTGAGACGTGTAGCGAGGTCGATACGTTCTCAGCGAAGGCGGTTCGCCGGTAACGAGCATAAGATGCGAGTGTGGTACCGGAGCTCGAATCGGCTCGTGAATATTGTCGTACACCACCCAACCAAAAAGATGCGGATGGTTTGCGTCCGTTGTAAATTCGAACTGACACCAACGATCCGTTTCCCGAGGCACTTGCCTCAGGAAGTCATAATTCGTGTACGTTGTAGAAAAGAGGATCGCAGGTTTCAATGCAAACCCATCGTTAGGTCAATGCTGGATGAGACGCTTCGTAAGCGTCGATCTTGGCTGCATGTTCCAGCGTCAAACTAATATCATCGAGACCATGCATCAAACAATGGCGGCGGAATGGTTCGACGGCAAATGTCGCTTCAAAGCCACCGGAGTCAAACACTCGGCAGGTATCCAGGTCGATCGATAAAGTATACGGCGATTGCGACGTGTGCCGTTTGAATAGCTCATCGACTTGACTCTCGCTCAGAACGATCGGAAGAGTACCATTCTTGAAGCAATTGTTATAGAAAATATCAGCAAACGATGGAGCGATGACGCAGCGAATACCATAGTCCTCGATCGACCAGACCGCATGTTCACGCGACGAGCCGCTACCGAAATTTCGTCGAGCCAACAGGACCGAGGCATCTTTGTTGCGAGCAAGATTCAATTCGAAGGTAGGATTCGGCGACCCATCTTCCAGAAATCGCCAGTCAAAGAAAAGGTACTGACCGAATCCGCTTCGCTCGATTCGCTTCAAGAATTGCTTTGGAATGATTTGATCGGTATCTACATTGGCGCGGTCCATCGCCGCAACAACGCCGGTATGTTTTAAAAATGGTTTCATCGATTTGCAGTGGCTATTTGTGGTGGTGAGTTTTGATTACGGAATGCGATCGGATTGGAACCGGACGCGGTTCGATTAAGATTTGTAAGACCAATCGCGGATATCGACAAATTTGCCGGAGACGGCGGCGGCTGCGGCCATCGCAGGAGAAACGAGGTGTGTACGGCCTCCCTTTCCTTGTCGACCTTCAAAGTTTCGATTGGATGTCGATGCACATCGCTCACCAGGTTGCAACCGGTCGGGGTTCATGGCCAAGCACATGCTGCAACCTGCTTCACGCCAATCAAATCCGGATTCGCGGAAGATTTTGTCGAGCCCTTCTGCTTCGGCTTGACGTTTGACCTGACCGCTACCGGGTACGACCATCGCGTAGACTTTGTCGCTCACGCGGTACCCTTTGATGACGCTGGCTGCTGCGCGAAGATCTTCGATGCGAGCATTGGTGCACGAGCCGATAAAGACGCGATCGATCGAAACATCGGTTAGTGGGACTCCGGCCTTGAGTCCCATATATTCGAGAGCGCTAGCGGCGGACTTTTGTTCCGTTTCATCACCGAGCGAGCGTGGATCGGGAACTCTCTGACTGATCGATGTCACTTGACCGGGGTTGGTTCCCCACGTCACTTGAGGCTCAATCTCGGAGCCTTGATAAGTACTAACACGATCGTAGGTCGCACCGGGGTCACTCGGTAGTTGCTTCCATCGTTCAACGGCTGCATCAAAGTTCTTGGGCACAAAAGGACGACCTCGCAGATAGTCGTACGTGGTTTGATCGGGAGCGATCATCCCTGCTCGAGCTCCTGCCTCGATCGACATGTTGCAAACGGTCATTCGCTCTTCCATGCTCAATCGTCGGATGACTTCGCCGGTATACTCCAACACATATCCAGTGCCGCCTGCCGTAGTCAGCTTTCCGATCAGGTAAAGGATCAAATCTTTGGCCGTCACTCCAGGGGCCAGATTTCCGTCAACTCGCAGTTCGTAGGTCTTTGGCAAACTTTGGAGCAATGTTTGAGTTGCGAGCACATGCTCCACTTCGCTCGTGCCGATCCCAAATGCCAACGCTCCAAACGCTCCGTGTGTCGCGGTATGCGAGTCCCCGCAAACGATCGTCATTCCCGGTTGGGTGTAGCCTTGCTCGGGTCCGATGATGTGAACAATCCCTTGGTCGCGGTCATTCAAATCGTAGAGCCGAATGCCGAACTCTTTGCAGTTGTTTCGAAGCGTATCCACTTGCTGCTTCGCGATCGGGTCAGCGATGGGCAAACTGCGATCGCTGGTTGGAACGTTGTGATCCGGCGTCGCGACGGTGCGTTCTGGCCGGCGAACCTTGCGATTGGCCAGCCGAAGCCCTTCAAACGCTTGAGCGCTCGTAACTTCATGAACGAGATGCAGATCGATGTAGAGTACGGTTTGCTTCCCTGATTCCGAGTGGACTACGTGATTGTCCCAGATTTTCTGGAAGGTATTTCTTGGAGCCTTGTTGGTCGACATACAGATAGCTAAAAGGTGAAGTGGCAAAGACTCTGCTGGGGGTGTTCCAGGGAGACTGGCGAGGATATGCTGTAAGCCTCTATTTTTCACGATCCACCCCTTTTCGAATAGGCGAAACGATGTCGAACGGCGATTCTTTGAAACAACGAGGAACAGCCCTTGAAAACCAATTCTTTGCAGACTTGGACGCGAAACTATTAGAAGAACTGAAGGCCAAGGTCGGAGCCGAACAGACTTCTACGGAAATCTCTCGCATTTCAGGCATCAAGGAGCCAAAAGTCCTGGAGGGGATCTTAAAACTGGGAGTAACCGCACAGAGCTTGGCAGCCATGCGCGTGTTTCCTATGGTCGCGGTCGCTTGGGCCGACGGAACCGTCGATGAGTCCGAATCTTCCACGATTCACTCCTTGGCTGCCAATCATTTTCTCAAAGGGACCAGCCCTGCATCCGATTTGCTGAAGAGTTGGCTCGAAACGAAACCCTCGTCCGACTTGCTTGCAGCGTGGGAATCCTACGCCAAGGCACTTGTCGAGTCTCTTTCGGCAGAAGAGGCCGAAGCGCTCCGCGAAACGATCGTTAGCGAAATAAAGACGGTGGCATCGGCTAGCGGTGGATTGCTAGGCTGGGCCTCGGTATCGCAAGGCGAACATGCCGTGATGAACCGGATCATTGCTGCTCTAACCCGCGCATGATCGAGATCATTCTGTCATGAGTGATGCTCCACAAGTCGTTTGGCATACGCAGTCCGTTACCCTGCAGCAGCGGACGCAGCGCAACGGACACAAGCCAGCCGTCTTGTGGTTCACGGGGCTCAGCGGATCGGGGAAGAGCACGATCGCGAACATCGTGGATCGGATGCTTTTTGAACGAGGTTGCCAATCGTTTCTTCTCGATGGCGACAATGTGCGCCACGGTTTGTGCGCAGGCCCGAATCTACTGGAACCGGTTTACGGTGCAGAGTTTTCGAAACGATTTGGACTAGGGTTCGGTCAACAAGATCGCGAAGAGAATATTCGTCGTGTCGGTGCGATAACCGAACTGTTTGCTTCCGCTGGTTTTATCTGCTTGACTGCGTTCGTAAGTCCCTATCGACGTGATCGCGAATTGGTAAGAGCATGTGTCGAGAAACAAAACGGTGGTGGCACCTTTGTCGAGGTCTTCGTTGATACGCCTCTTGAAATCTGCATCGCTCGCGATCCCAAGGGACTTTATCAACAAGCGATCGAAGGCAAGATCAAGAACTTCACCGGCATCTCTGATCCTTACGAAGCGCCTGAGGCACCCGATTTGCATTTGCGAAGCGAGACTAGCTCGGCTGACGCGTTGGCACAACAAGTGATTGATTATCTATCCAAACACGGAGTTATCACATGAACATACGTATCCACCGGTCGCTCCTGTTGATGGCATGTGCAATGGTAAGCGTTGGATGGGCGACTCGTGGAAACGAAAGCGTGGCGCAAGAAACGCGACCGCCTGCTGCCGAGCCTAAGCTCTTCACGTCAGAACACATAGCCGCTAATAAGCTTGAGCCTTATCTCGAACGCGCCTCCAAATGGACGAAAGACATTGCGAACTTAACTGCAAACAATAAAACCGAAGGTAGCTCGGAAGCCATTCTGTTTCTGGGTAGTTCGAGCGTTCGTCGTTGGGAGAGTATCGCGAAGGATATTGCACCATTCCAACCCGTCCGACGTGGGTTTGGTGGCTCTCGATATTGCGATGTTGCCATTTATGCCCCGACGCTCGTAAAGGATCTTGAGTATCGTGCTTGCGTGATTTTCGTTGGCAATGATGTTACGGGTTCGAAAGAAGATAAATCGGCCCAAGAGGTTTCGCGACTGGCAAAGTCTGTCATCGCTTCGGTACGACATCAACGAAGTTCCATTCCCGTCCTTTTGGTCAGCGTTACGGCAACCCCGTCGCGGTTCAAGGTTTGGGAAGAGATTCAAAAGGTGAATGCTGAGCTTCGGAAGCTGGGCGATGAGATGGAGAACGTGGACTTTTTGGATACCAGTTCTGAGTACTTGACTTCCGATGGACAACCGCGTCCCGAGTTGTTTGTCAAAGATCAACTCCATCAAAACGAAGTCGGTTACAAGATCTGGAGCAAACTTATTGTTGGCAGATTGGGCGAAATGCTGAAAGCGAAGTAAGTGAGCGAGGGTTCAGCGTCCCTCGCTTACGCTTTTTGAAGTTGCGCATGCCAGGCTCGGAGGGCCGATATATCCAATGCCGGTGGTGTAAACCACCGGATCGCTGCGGGTTGGGGTCAATAAGCCCACAAGCGCGGGATCTCCAACTCTTTGCCCGCAGCCAATGCTAAAATCAACCCGAAGAAGAGACTAGAATGATTTAGACTCGTCCGCTGGACGAAGCGATTTCACCACAACGGAAAAAGAAAGAGTGTGCTATGCGAACGTTGCATCGTCGTAATTTGTTGCAGTCTGCGGTTGCGTCCACTGGGCTGTTAGCTGTATCGAAGCTATTGGAGCCGTCGCGATCTGTGTTTGCCGATGTGGCCAAAACAGATTCCATGCCAATGCAATTGTACAAGAGTCTGACAGCCGCGCAGAAGCAGAATATCTGTTTGCCGATGAATCACGCTCGACGGCAATATGTAAGCAACTGGTGGTACATCCATCCCGATTATCGCATTCCGAACACGTTCAATGCCGAACAGCAAGAACTCATCAAGCAGATCTTTGATTCATTCCACAGCGATGCTCATCAAGACGCAGTCAAGCACCAAGTTTTGATTGATCAATACGGGGATACCAAGAACGCTCCCGCAGTCGGATTCTTTGGCACTCCGGACGATAAGGATTTTGAGTTTATCTTCACCGGTCACCACGTCACTCGACGTTGCAATGCACACAGCGATCAAGGAAAGGGATTTGGTGGCGCGCCGATCTTTTATGGTCATTATCCTCACCCAGAAGAAAGTATGAACGACAACTTCCGGGAAGCGAAAGACCATCCAGGCAATCCTTACTGGTATCAAGGACAATTGTTCAATCAGTTTGTGCAGTCGCTGACGGGGAAACAACAGACGGCAGGCTTGGTGGCTGGCGATCCTCGTAGCGAAAGACCTGAGGCTGTCATCAAAATCCCAACCGAAGCCCGCGGGCTGGCATGCTCGGAGTTGAGTGCAGATCAAAAGAAACTACTGATCGATACGATGCAAGGCATGATGGCCATGTTTCGTCAAGAAGACGTTAAGGCGACGATCGAGACGATCGAGACGAAGCATGTCGTTGATCGACTTCATGTCTCTTGGTACGGAGGCAAATACGATATCGGATCCGATCAAGTATGGGACACATGGCAGATCGAAGGCCCGGATATGGTGTGGTACTTCCGAGGCGAACCACACATCCACTGCTACTTTCATCTCAAGAGTTGATTTGTCGTCTATTTACGGAGTCTTTGAATTACTGCCGAGGCATTTTCTCAATGTCACTCCACGTCAGGCCCTGTTTTGCTAACGCAAAGGCTTGAACGGCGGAGTTGTTCAAATAGATGATAAGCCCATAGACCAACAAAGCTATTGAGGTAGGGGCGCAGTAGCAGGTTCCGATGGAGATCGAGCCCATGACCAAAGCCACAATTCCAAGGATCCGGCCCTTGAGCCAGAAGTTAAGGATCCCAGCTACGATTTGGATAATGCCCGGGATGACTCCCGCAATACCCATGGAGATATAGGTTGCGAAAAGGATCGTTTGCATTTGGGCCACCGATGGGCCGTTCGGCGGTTGTTGCATTTTCTGTTGCTGAGCCGCAATCATACCCGGCATAAAGATGGAAATCCCGATCAGAAAACCACCCATGATCAAGAGCAGTACGCCATGCACGATGAGCAATATAGCTACCACGCGAATCTGAACGAGAATGGAAGCGCTAATTCTCGGTTCAAAGCCAGAAATGCCAGTGGAGTGACTGGTTTGACCAACACTGTCTGCTGCGTACGGGTTGTCGATGATGCGATTCCTTCTCAAATAAATGCCAATGAAAAGTCAAAGTGAAAATTGACAAACATTAGACCTGTTTTTGCTGCCTGACGAAAGGTCGTAGCTGGAACTCGCTGGGTTGTGATTTGTTTTTCTCCCTGTAAGAATTTCCATTGGAGAGTGGCTCAAGTCGAACCTCAAAGTCTTTGATCTAGCGAACGCGGCGTGGATGTCGCTATCTCGCGAGGTTATAACGGACAACGTGGCGGTGGTTGGATCAACGGTCGCGAGTACTACACGGCATACAACCACAACCAAAGCCCCCAGTGCCAACATTCTCGATATGAACACCTGTAGATACGACGTGTTCGCCGCACGAAGCCATCTCGAAACGCTTGCTTGAGCATCCAGTACACGTTACAAAACAGTGGATCCGTCGCCTCGTTCTCGCTGTAATTTGGAAATTTATGGACAATTTGCCATTCAATTATCGACGAGTGATGATGGAAATGAATCGTAATCATGTTTCCTTCTTACTCGTCGGTGGACTAAACTATTTCCTTGCTCATAAACCTGTTTCAACGCAAGACATTGATTTGCTTATAGAGAATTCGGCGACAAATCGACTAGCTTGTGAACAAGCATTGATAGCACTCGGCGCGGAGTGGGGCAAACGTGACGAGGATTGGGAGCCCGTCAAAGAGAAAAGAAGTGGATGGCTTTGGGGGCAAAGCGTTTTTTGCTTGCTGACAACTAGTGGACCTGTTGATGTTTTTTTGTCCTTGCCCGGAATCCCAAGTTATTCGGAAGCAATGAAGCGATCTCTATTGCATTCGATTGAGGAGGACCTACAAATCAATTTGATTTCAGCTTACGACTTACTGCAATGCCAACTGGCAATCCCAGAGTCCAATCGAAAAATCGAACGGATGCGACATTTGCGGGAGATACTCGGAAATGAACCATGATTCGAATTCCGCCTCTTTCGATGACTTCGAAAGGGAACACGAAAAACGGGACAAAAAAATCAGTAGTCAACAGAGTAGAGTTTGGGCAGACGGATTGCTTGCTTGCCTGCCTGATTCTGTTGGCTATCGTAAAAAATGTACTCCCCAAGACAGATTAGCAGAGCAAGAGGAGTTGAACCGTTGGGTAGAAGAATGGCTACAACGCTCCGGTCAAGTCAACACAGACTCCTAGAGTTTCAAATCCAATACGGTTTTTCAATCTCAATAGAAAGTTAGCTACGATGAGTTTACTAGTATGGGCCCTTCTCGCCTTTGTTCCAGGTGATGTTTGGCCTGGATTTCTCGGTATCGGCGCGACCGCTCCCACCGAGCAAAGCGTCGCTGTCGAATGGTCCCCTTCGAAGGGTGTAGCTTGGCAAAGCCCGATTGTGGGGCATGGCCAATCCAGTCCCGTCATTTGGAATGAGCGCATCTTCGTCTCCACCGTGGACGGCCCGAAGAAGGACAAATGTATCGTCGTCGCTTACTCGCTCAAGGATGGCAAAGAGCAGTGGGCGTATTCGATCGACTCGTCCGAACCCGTCGAGAATAGCGTCTATGTCAGTCGGGCAGCTCCAACCCCCGTCGTAGATGAGACTCGATTAATCGTCTTCTTCGAAAGTGGCGATATCGTATCCCTCAGTCATGATGGGAAAGAACAATGGAGAAGATCGATCAGCAAGGATATTGGCAAGTTCAAGAACAAGTTTGGAATCGGTAGCTCACTTATCCAGAACAAAGACCATGTGTTCATCCTCATCGACGATGAAGGCCCTAGCTATCTCCTCGCACTCGATAAGAAGACGGGCAATACCGTTTGGAAGAAAGACCGCAAAGAAAAGGTGAGCTGGAGCTCTCCAGGCTTCGTTCGAGCAGGAGACAAGAACCATATCGTAGTGAGCTCTGCCGGTGCCATCGATGGTTACGATGAGACCAATGGCGAGTTGTTGTGGACTTATACCGACGTAGGTGGCAATACGGCAACGACTCCCTTTGATCTTGGTAATGGCAGGTTCTTTGTGGCTGCATCCGCTGGACGGGAAGGAGAAAATACCGAGCTCGCTAAGAAATCGAACATGCTGATGCAGATCGAAAAGACGGCGACTGGCTGGCAAGCCAAACCAAAGTGGCTCAGTGATGAAGCAACACCGAGTTGGGCATCACCAATTCAACATGCCGGTTGCGCTTACTGGGTGAATCGCGTTGGAGTCGTTTACTGTATCGATATGGAGTCAGGCAAACTGCATTACAAGCAACGCACAAAACAATCGTGTTGGGCAACCCCCGTCGGCATCGGCGATCGAGTCTACTTTTTTGGAAAGGAAGGCATCACCACCGTGCTTGCGGCTGGACCGGAATTCAAAATCTTAGCCGAGAACGTTCTGTGGGAACCTGATTCGATCAAGCCGCCAGAGAACGCCGGTGCAAACGAAACGACCGAAGAACGCCGCCGGGCTGCCGCGATGTTTTCAGGACCGACCGTCTACGGCGTTGCCATCGCGGACGGCAACATCGTACTTCGAATCGGTGAACGCTTGTTCTGTGTTCGCAAGTAGAAACGGAACTAGTGAAGCCTGTTACCAACTTCAACTTCAACCTAAACTTAAACTTAAAGCGTCGCTAAACAACTCCAAAGTTGTGATTCCGTAATTCCGGACACATATTGTTTAGCGACAACTAAGTTTGCTGTAGAGATCTGAAAGGAAGGCGATGATGTGGAACTATCGATGGATTTCATTCTTATTTCTTCTGACGGTCTTCGCCCCACTATCATGTTTGGCTCAAAGCACGTTCGAGCGTCTAGAGGAGTTCGCTTCTCGCAGCCTCGTGTTTGACGTACCATCGGTCGTTCATTTTGAAATCACCAGTATTAGAGATGGTGAGAAATCTGGTCTTAGACTTCGCAAAATGATGGGACGATTCATTCAAGGGGAGAGGTTGGCATTCCGCATCGATCTTCAAGAAATGGGTGATACAGACTCGGGACGGGAATGGGAACGCGAACACTTTCTGTCGATGCCAAACGGCGAGAGATTTCGCGCGTTTGAACGGCCCTCCGTTGGCTTCAATTCTGTCGTTGTTGATACAACAATTGAGAAGAGGGTTAGCGTGTCCGTGTCCAGGGGAAATCCCTTTCGTTACATCCTGAACGGATGCCAGTCGCTACGTAAAGAGCCTGAAGTCGATGTGTTTGATGCAATACGAAGGAACTTCGAAGAATTTGGTCATGAATCTCTTATTCGGCATAAGGCAGGGCCTGCTGTATATCGACTGGAATTTGACAAAGAAATGCCCTGGCAGATCAATAGACACCAGGCGTTCATTCCTCAAGATACAGCACAGTTTTCTTCGATGCGCAAGAGTAAAACAAAAGTCCAGACACTTGAAGAGACAAAGAATTGGCTGTGTGCACGCGATGTTCGTGTTCGATGGAAAGATGTCAAGGATTTAGGTCCTGTCCCGTATTGGGTTCATTCGGTAGATGAAGGATTGGTGGCGGGTGATCCAAAATTCGCAGAGCAGATGGAAGCGTTTTTCTTTGGCTTTCAGTTCGATAATATTCCACTTGAAAAGTACTTTGATAAATCGCGATTCACGGAGTCGTCTCTCAAGGAAGATTTCAACCTCCAAGAAATTGAACAACTCAGGAAACGAGATATCAAAGACTAGCAATCAATCACGTGCCATTCGATTGGAAGGCTTGCTCTGTGTTCGCATATAACAGGCCGCTTGCCTACTTCTTGGCACGTTTCAAGAAACCGGCGTACTCCCAACGATTTTTCCATTGCTCCAGGTATGGTTGATACTGTGGAGCATCGTACCAATTGATCGGTTCAGGATCGCTCGGAGTCACCATCCCTTCGGCGTAGTCTTTGCCTTGAAAGCTTGCGTCCACCGATGCATCCCAATCGAGCAACTGCTTCTTGAGCTTCTCAAAGATCGTTGGCTCCTTAAGGCTCAACTCTTCTGCTTCGTTTGGATCATTCACGATATCGTAGAGCTGGAATTTTCCTGTTTCGATTTTCTCCGTCAAGATCTTGTAACGATCGCCTACCAAGGCTCGCTTGGTTGCATATCGAAAGCCGATCGGTGTGTTGCGTTCGGCTGGATCCGATTGAAACAGAGGCATTAAACTGATCCCGTCCTGTGGTTTGTTCATCGCCGAGTCAGGGAGGCCCACGATCTCTTGCACGGTCGGGAACAAATCCATGACGCACGCTGGATAGTGTGTGACTCGGGGACGGATCGTTTGTGGCCACTCGATGATCCCGGGGACTCGAATGCCTCCTTCGAACACACTTCCTTTGTAACCACGCAGTCCGCCAACGGTGCCGGGTTCAATATTGGGCAATCCTCCGTTGTCGCTACAGAAGACCAATAGCGTATTCTTTTCCATGCCGAACTCTCGAAGCTTTGCTCGAAGGGTTCCGATGCTTCGATCCATCGCAACTAGTTCGCCATAGTGATTGGACGATGCTTCGTTCAATCCAGGAAACTCAGCCTTGTCTTGAGGCAATGCTTTGAAGGGACTGTGCGGATTTCCATACCAAATGACCGCAAACATCGGCTTGTTCGATTTCCGATGTTGGTCCAGAAACTTCACAGCTTCGTCGACAATGATCTCGGACGAATCACCCTGAAACTCTTCAAACTTCCCATTGCGGCTCAAGATGGGATTCATGTCAAAGAAATTGGAAACGGATAACCATTCGTCGAATCCGAACTTGCCGGGTGAACGAATATCGCCTGCGAATATCGGAGCACCCGGACCGCGATGACCATTGAGATGCCACTTCCCAAAGTGACCGGTCGTGTAGCCCGCTTTCTGCAATGCTTGGGCAATGGACTTCTCTTGCGTCCGCAGGGCGTAACCGTGCGAGAGTACACCGGCCCTATCGTGCGATCGGCCCGTAAGCATGGAGGCACGTGTCGGCGAACAGACAGGGCCTCCGGCGTAGAATCGCTCGAAGCGCAGTCCGTTGTTTGCCATCGCATCGAGATTCGGGGTCTTCAAGGCTGGATGGTTTCGATAGCCTGTTTGCCCCCAGCCCATATCGTCTGCCATCACAAAAATGATGTTCGGTCGATCGATACCCTTTACGTCATGAATCCAACCAAGGCAAAGGACAAACAGCAAGGAAATAGTAGAACGGTACATGATCGCAAAAGTTCGTAGAGGATTGTGGACTCATTGCGTTGCCAGTCGTTATGGCCACGCACGACTTAATGTACTCGATGAGATGCATGCCGTGCTGTTGCATCACAACTGGAAGCGGTGCAGCGTGCCCGATTCGAATCGCTGGCATGATCAAGGCGGGTCGTATCCGCCAGGATGAAACGGTTGGCATTTGCAGATTCGCCATACACCTTTAGCACAGCCTTTTAGCGGGCCATGCTTTTCGATCGATTCGACCATGTATTGGGAGCATGTCGGAGTGAATCTGCAATTCGATCCCAACAATGGACTGATCGCCCGTTGATAAAATCGGACGATCGAGATCAACACGCGAGACAGTAGGCTTCGAAGCATAGGAAGCTACTCATCGACTCACGAAGTGGCAGACGTCGCGATTTGAGTGCAAACCCAGATCAGATACCCCACCCAGGATACCAACGCGATACTTGCTGCAACGAAGAGAGCCACGGCTGTTTTTCGGTTCACGATACTCGTCGACTTGGTAGTGGAGCTAGCTTGCATCGGTTGAGAGCTCAAAACGAGGCTGAAACGCTTCATCGAAATCGAACTGGTCGTCGAAGTCCTCTCGTTTGTCCGTTTTGCTTTTGCGCATTTCACGGATTCGAATGAGGTTGTAAACGATTTCTCCAAAGTCGCCTGTTGTGTGGATACCCCAACTGTTCAGAACTGTTTTCGCCATGAAGCCATATTGTTCGAGCGCGTACTCTTTGATCGCTTGGCATAGCTGTTGACCCGTCAAGTGGTGGTCCTTTGGGTTCTCGCTATCGGCATCTGTACTGGCTGGCATCTTCATCACTTTTTGTGCGTAGGCCAGCCCTTCACGGACAAACTGATAGGCTTCGAGATGGTATCGATGGTCGCGCTGAAGCAGTTCGACGATTGCCATAACCTGTTCGTTCACTAGTTGCTCCAGTAGTCGTTCAATGGGGATGAAAACAATGGGTATGAAAAATTTTGCATGTGTTGCATTAGATTTCTGGTCCGCGTTTGAGAATAGTCAAGCATTCGGCGGCTGGAATGAGCAAACGACGGTTGTCTTCGGTACTGATCAACAACTGTTGGCTTAGTATTTCCAAGTTCAGTACGCGGGCTCGCCCATGCGGTGTCACAATTTCGCTGCCGGCTGGAGGAAGTTCAGCGGCCAATTCTTCGTAGGTGTCGTTTTCGTAGCGAAGGCAACATTTCAACCGACCGCATCGACCTGAAATCTTGTTCGGATCCAACGTTGCTTTTTGGAGTTTTGCCATGCGCATCGAAACGGGTGGCATCGCGGAGAGGTGTGTGTTGCAGCACACCGGTTTACCACAGTCGCCGTAATCCGCGAGCACTTTCGCTTCGTCACGCGCACCGATTTGACGCATTTCGATTCGCGTCTGGTATTCGCTGGAAAGTTTCTTGACCAATTCGCGAAAATCAACGCGATCATCGGCGGTAAAGTAAACGATGACTTGTTCGCCGCCAAAGATCTTTTCGATATCGACGAGTGTCATCGGCAGATTGAGTTCGCCGATCAGTTTTCTGCAGAGAGCGAAATCTGCTTCGATCGATTGTTGGAGATGGAGGTATTCGTTTTCATCGGCGGGAGAAGCGTCCCGTTGAATGGTCCCGTTCGGCGGTTCCTTCATTTGTTCGATGACACGGTCGGTCGCTTCGCAGAGTACTTCCCCCCGTTCGAGACCTCGATTGGTGCGTGCGATGACGATACGTCCGCGAGGGTGTTCGCCTTTCGAGTTCATCACGAACAGAGTTCTCATTCGTCCGCATCGGACAACGTATCGTGGCATATCGTGGGGCAAACTGGGAAAAAGGAGGAGACGAGTGGAAGGAAATTGTAGCACCAACCAGCTTTTCGTGCATTCCGACATGACAATACCAGGGTTGGAGTTCTGATGAAAGAACGATTGCGAGTAAGGTAGAAAAAGGCTTGTGATGGGCAGGCTGTAGGTCTATACTCGCGGAAGAATTCCTAATGAATTCGCGGGTGTAACTCAGTGGCTAGAGTGTTAGCTTCCCAATCAAGTTCTGAAGTCCCAGAAACACCACTAAATCCCCAGGGAAAACTCGCTTTTTGCCTCTGGGAGTGGTCTCAGAACTATATCACCGTTTCTCACGTTTTTCTATGTCTTTCAGGAATGTTCCCGAAACATTTGGGAATATTCCTACCGTAAATTTATGCTCAATAATTGAGCAATGAATAAAGGCCTCTGGCGTGCTCATAGAAGCGACACATTCTAAGAGGCTCTGTAGTGCGAAACAGAATGCGAATTGATTCCTGATCGATCCTCGAGAACGTGGATATGCCGCAACGAGTGTTGCAACATTGCGACTAAGTGAGAGGGTTCAATCCGACAATCTGTCCAGCGTTGTCCCGTAGGATCTCCACTGGCTTCGGTGGTGGAGTGGGTGGAACCGAGACGTTGTTGACGATCGAAGGTGTCGGAGAATTGAGGGGGATCGACATCACCATCAGGATCATCTCATCGAGTCCGAGATTGTCGAGCGTTAGACCAATCGTGTCACCGTCTTGGTGGTACGAAATTGCAAGGCAGTTCGGGTACTGGTTCCAAATCCTTTGAGTCAGATAGCTGGCCAACATGCCAACTATTTCCGCTCTGGCCTTTGGAAGTTTCTCTTTCTGGAATTGCAGCCAGTCTGCCTTAAACGCTTCCTGAACTTCGGCATCGGGTCGACCCTGCGCTAGCTCTTGTTTACGGCTGTCGTGGATGGTTTGGATCTCGGCAGAGTACTTCTCAATAACCTGATCGGCTCGCTTTACGATATCGATGATCTTCATGGTGCTTACTTCCTAATTTGCTTGAGTTGGTCTGATTGGCGTTCGCTCATCTTGAGCTCGGACGCCTGGAGGTCTCTGGCAAGCTGTTCCTGTACAACCGAGTTGTTCTCTGCCAGAAGTTGCTTGGTCTTCCCTACAAGGTCGGAAACGAGACCGCGAGTGTCAGCCTCCAGGGTCACCCGAACGTCATAGGTGGAACTTACCTGGGCTTCCAATCGTTTGGCGTCTGCCTGAAGTTGCTGTTGCTCCTTCTCGAACCCACGCCCGAAGTTCTTTTCGCTGAACCCGAATTGCTTTGCCTCCGCGATGTCACCTTGGTCGGCGAAGCCTAACGCCTCTTTGGTGCCAACACTGCGAAGCAAGTCTTTCTGATCGTCCCGAAGGCGATCGGCGCCTTTGGTTCTCGCAAACTCAAGTGCATCCTTGGCGCGAACCTTGTCCTCGTTGCTTAGACGAGCGAAGCTCAACATGGAGGATTTCTCTCCATCCATCGAGGATTGCAATTGCTGCCGCTTCAGGTCTAGTTGTCCTTTGAGAAGCTCGCCGACTCGCTGTTGGCCGGAAATCTCCAATTGGTTCTTTTGTCGTATAAGCTCCATCTCCTTTTGGATTGAGTTGCCAAGCTGGTTTCGCCAGAAAAGCATGGTCTCTCCAGCTTTCTTGGCTGCCGCATCATCCGCGATGATGGAACCGGAACGGATCCCCTCGACTCGCTGGTTCGCACCTGCCAACTGCCTTTGAACTTCAGCCCGTAGGTCTCGCTCCGTGGAAAGCTTGTCATCGGTCGATCGGGTTCCGACGTTGTTGATGCGCTGCTGGGTGCGCAGGATCCTCGATTGCTCAGATTCAACCCTACTACCCGCTGTGGGATCGTTACCCGTTCGAAGCGAGTTCAAAGCATTCTCCAACCGATCATTGGCTAGCGCCTGTTCCGCCTGGGCCTTGGCCATCGCTGGTCCAAAGTCATCGGATCTCAATCGGGATGTCTCCGACTTCAACGAGAAGTTCTCTCGCGCTGATCTGTCGGCGAAGTCAGCCTGGAGGGATTCCCTTTCACGCCCAGCATCGTTGACGATCCGATTCTTGGCCAAACTCTTTTGGGCTCGCTCCACTCCCGCTGTGGATGCTGCCAAGCCTGCAAGGTCTCCAAGCAAACCACCTGTGAGATTGATCTGATCTTTGAATCGCTCAAGGCCTGGAATAGACGACACAAGGCTATCACCCATCGATCCGACGTTTTGAAGGAATTTCACTGCTGGGGAGTCGAATGATTCGAACATGCCGGTCATGCGTAAACCACCCGCAAGAATCGATGATTCATACTCCGCGATTTTGTTCGTGAGTGAATCATGGGCAGTTGCTTGGCCTGATAGAGTCTCTTTCAACTCGACTGCGACAAGCGAGACAGACGCTAGCGCTGCTCCTGCTGCTGCGATGGTGCCAAGCAATCCGACACCAACACCCGCAAAGGTAGTGGCGCCCGCACCGCCTGCGACTGCTCCACCAACACCGCCGACAACATTAGGGACTGCTGATCCCAATGCACTGGAAGCGATACCGCCGACAGCCGATTTACCAACACCACCGACCGCACCGCGTCTCGCTGCCCCCAATCGAACATGGGCCGCTGCTGCTGCATTGGCTGCTGCTGCTTCGGATGCCAAGCTCGCCTGCATGGCACGAAGCTGTGGAAGGTTTGCCGCTGCCAAGGCTTGTTGTGCTTTCTGCACATCGGCTGCTGCTTTGACGGATTGCCTGACTGCTTTCCATCCCTGAGAGAAGGCTTCTAACGCGTCAACTCCACCGTCCAGGATGTCGACCGCCCCTTGAATGGCCACCAAACCTTTGAGGAGTTGTTCTGACGATTCTTCCGAGACCAAGCCCAATGAAGCAAAACCCCGCGCTGCTCCGATCGCTGCTTTCGCACCTTTGACAACCGCAGCGTTCATCTTCTCATGCGAGTCGTTTTGTTTTTCGACTGCGTTGTCCAGGTCGTTCGCCATCTTTTCAAAAGCGGATGCCTGATCCTTAACCCGCTTATCGTATTCCGCTCTGAGTCGCGAGTTCACATCGGCAAGCGAGTTTGGAAGCGATGCCACCTTCGTTTCAAAAGCGTCGACAATGGAATCGGTTTCCTGCCTCAGTTCGTCACCAAGTTTCTTCATCACTCCTTCGATGTTCGTCGGCATGTCCCCCAATGGAGGCCTGGAGGATACCTGTGGTCGAACAGGAACCGGTCGCGAAGGAACCGAGACGCTAGCCTTCAACGATTGCTCCCCGAATGCCTGAATCTCCGCTCGCAGTGGTGCCAAGGAACCGGATACCGCTTTGGCCGACAATCCGATACGCTCAACACCCAACCGCATGGCGTCTTGGGATGCCATCACCGATTTGGCAAGCTCTGCAAGCCTGCTACCGGTTTCCGGATGCTCCATCACCCCGATTTCGAACATCACTTCGGTATCGTCGCCTGCGTTACTCATCTGCGTCACTCCCCATCAGGTCATCGTCGTCGTCGGAATCGAGCAGGTCAGAATCATATTCATCGTCTGAATCATCCAAATCAAAGTTGATGATATTGACTTCCATCTTCAGGGTCTCATGCTGCGCCTTAAGCTCCTGAGCTAGATCCAAATGGCGGTCTAGGAGCTCGAAACGATCATCAAGCGACAACGACGGAAGCTTGGTCATCTCGAAGCACATTTCGCAAAGCTCCAGGAGCTCGTTGATTCGGCTCGCACGTGTTAGAAGCCTTGGATACTTCGCGTAGCAGTTCACATCGAGGCGATTTCGGCGATTGTCGTCGATGAACAATACGCGATCCAAAGTCCCGCGAATCGACAAGCACCTGGATATCAAGTCTTGGCAATGCGCAAGGATGTACTCGGCTTGTTGCTCCGTCAGTTCGCCTTCGTCCAAAAGCTCGCTAAGTTCGAGACAGTATGCGTCCTTGGCCGCGAACTCGTTGGCAAGATCCTGAAGCGGAACAGGGTAACGTCGTCGCTTGCTCATGCCACACTCCTTCGGAAGCCATCCATAATCCCCTCCGGCTCGCGTCCAAAGGACTCCTTCCAACCAAGCTCTGAAAGCAGTCCCAGGCATTTGGCCCACGGGCAACCTTGGCCCAACTTCTTTTCGGTTTTCGAGCAAGCTTTTCGCTCAACGATACACAAAAGGAAAGACAGTTCGCTTCGGAATCGAATCTCTTCATCTTGCGAAAGAGTACCGGTTTTCCTAGTCAGTTCGAAGGCCTCGATGCACTTTTCAATCTTCGCAATGGAGGTTTCCAGTAGGTCGCTACTCATCGCTGCCTCCCATGTCCTCATCGTTGAACAGCGCAAGTTCGCCTTGCTCGACAGCATCCGGCCCCTGCTCTGCGAGTCTGCGCAACTTGCCTTTGACCTCGTCGACCTTGTGTTTTCGCTCCAATCGCGTGGTGGAGGCTTCCTGAAAAAGAAGTTCCGCAACCGCAAGCTCCTGTGCTGCGTCCCGCAACGCGCGGTCCTGGCGAAGCATCTTGCGAACCGAATCGTCGGTTACCGTGATTCCTGAAACTACCCAAGTCATGCGAAAACCCTTTTGAGAAGTGCCTCTAAATTGGCCTGCATAGCGGCAAGCTTTCGATTGTGTCGCTCCAACAGGAACGTGTAATGTGCGACAAGTTCATCTCGGTTATCGAAGTGCGACGTCTTCGCTGCTTCCACCTGCAATTGAAGACGTTTGGCCGCATTCCCACCTTCACCGAACTCTCGGATCTCAGCTTGCTGCTCTCGAATCTCACGGCGAAGCGGGCTGAAGTTCACGATGTCATTTTTGATCATCGCGATCGCATCAAGACGACGAATAAGATTATCCCGATCGACCGATGACATACCGCGAGAATTGATTTCCCGAATAAGTCGGCCATGCGATTCGACCTCGTCATCGAGAACGAACAATTCGTTCAAATGACTCTTGATCGCTGTTGCCGACTCGGTCGCAAGCAACGCACGTAGCGATTGGTACTTGGTATCGCGTGCTTTGGTCGATGCGGTCAACGCTGCTTTGGCCGCGGCAAGTTCCTTCGTGTTCTCGATCAGAGTCGCATCCCAGCTTGCCAGACGTGCGCGAACGTCCGCCTCGTCGGCTATGGACGCCTTCAGCTTTTGGAATTTGGCTTGGTCCCAGGGTGCTAATGTGTTCGTGCTCATTGGGGTGTCCACTCGTCGTCTTTGGAGATCGATCCGGCTGGTACAAGACTGGTAATGTTCCACCTCGGACGAACCAAAAGTCCAGCTTTGTAATCCTTGACCCGCTGTGTGACCGTCATGAACATCTCGAACTCATCGGGAGTCATACAGTCGACATGCGTTCGCAAGTCATCCGTCACTTCGTCGGTGCCATCGTTTTTGCGAACGGTCGGCTCAAATATAGAGAACTCGTGAGTATTCATCCTCGGTAACTGTGGCATCACATGTGCGAATAGCCATTGCCGAGCGTGCCTACTGCCTCCCTTTGCATCAAGAATTGCCCGCTTGATAATTGCTAAGGCTTCATCCTCGGTCAACGCCTGACGCAACACGGACAAATATTCCACTCGCTCCGCTTTGGGTTTTGGCGGACGCCCTGGCGGTTTGAACGTATGGCCCTTAACGAACTTTCCAGTTGCCGCCCTTCCTCTAGGGTCGATTACTTCATCGGCCATTTCCAGTACCTCGCTTTCCATTTCCGTTTAGTAAAAGTGGTCGGAGTAGCTTGCCGTTTTTCGACTTTCTCTGCAAACGTTGCACTGTGTTTCGCTGAGTTTGAAAATCGATCTTTTGGGATTGGAAATCGATACAGGGGTGAAGCAATGGCCAACGGCGACATGGGGAAAAAGGTTCCCGAATCAACTCGGCTGCGAGTCCTGGAACTGCTTTCCAAAGGCAACACCACATCCCAGGTTGCTCAGAGACTCGGTATCTCCACCGCGTTCGTTCGCCGTTTCCAGCGCGACGAACAGGAACGACTATCGATCGACCAAGAGGTGCCTGACGATCCTGGGATCGATCAACAGCAATCTGCTTTTTAGCTGTTGCGACGTTTCTTCGCTGGAGGTGGCAGCAGTCCGCCATTTGTCAACTTATTGTACAAATCGAACAGATGCTCAACTCGCTCTCGATCAGATGCAAACGGTTTGGATCTGTAGCATTGGTCGTCAGGCCACTGAACGGCTTTCTGACTCATCCTGTCGGTCTTCTCGGTCGATCCATTCGAGCATTGCCGACTTTGTGTCGTCATCCGCTCGCGTCCATAGGTACTGGAGCGTTTCGATCTGGTCCTCGCTGCCTTCAAGCCTGAACCTCTTGCCAGACGCTACGATCAAATCTTTGACGTTTGCGCTTGCTGACAAACACAGGGTTACAAACGTAGGGAACAACTTTTTTGCATGGTCATGAGCTCGATCGTGTGTCTCGTGAGACCGGATGAACACCTCGAAAATAGCGTGAATTAGCGTACGGTAATGCGATGCAGTTTCCGAAGGCGATAGCATTTTGCCCATTGCCCTTCCGACACTCCACGGATTATCCCCAATCGTCTTGAGTGCGCTTTCGAACTTCCTGTTAGCTTTTCGAAGTGCTTTCTCGTACTCCTCATCCTCATCCAAATCGGCCACTGTGTCCGATTTGATTTTGCTAATACTAGGCGCATCTAGTTTCGATTGATTCTGGAACGCATGGATGTATCGCCTAGCAGTTCGTTCGCTGACCTCGGTTGTTGAGAGCCAATCTAGCCATTTACCATGGCCTACCCTTGCTTTAGCGACCGTAAGAAGCTCTCCAGCGCGAACCATGTGCTCCATGGTTGCACGCAATGCTGACGTTGCATTCGCATGCGCCTCGTTGACCGCTTTCGCTAAGTCTTCGTCCCTGGTTATTAGCTCTCCCATTCCGTCAGCCCCTTCATTTTTTGGTGTTTCCAAACTGTCGTTTCCTGCGCTGTGCGCGCACCACTCCCATTATCCTTGGGTTAGGCTGGCTGCTCTGTCGGCAGTGTTACCCAAACCAATTCGGTGTCTGTTTCGGTGATCGCTTAGCAGGTAGCTGGCATGTTGACCAGCTAGACCCAACTACTTCGCTTCAGTCGTGACCCAAGACGGGTTGTCAGGGTAGACATAGCCCGATTTTTCACTTAACGAGTAGTCGTGACAGCTTGTGAGGCTGCTCCAGCCGTGAGGCTGATCCTTGTCGCGATGGAGCTACCCAATCGCACTTAGTCGCTGCATGAATGGTCATGCATCCTGGTTCTTGCAAGAGTTGCTGACGTACCCACCCCCCGGCTGCGAATTGAATGCAGAACATTTTGCAATTGCGGCTGCGCTTGCGTTCCATTCTCTTGCCCCTTCTGTGGTTGATACCTACAATGATCCTCGAAGAAACTGACGATCTACTCAGAGGGGGATACCAACCCACACTCTGAGGCTAAATTAAGGGTTGCTGCATTTTGTGCCGCAGCCCTTTTTTTGTGCTTAAATCCTTTCTGCTGCGAAGAACTTCTCGCTCTCGGCTAGTGCTTTTGCAGTCGCTGCTTCAGAGCGTTGCTTCTCGATCGATGGCGGGGCGATCCTCTCGCCACCCTCGACAAATGCCCGTAGTGCTTCCTCGGTGCAACAGACCTTGTTTGCGATTCGCACGGCCTTGAGTCCCTGCGCCTGCCAACGAGTTACCGATGTGCGCGTTGGGGTGTGGTCGTAAAGCTCTTGGTAGAGTTCTCGGATGGGTCTGAATTTCGGTCTTGCTGTCACGGTCGATCCCCTGAGTTGGTGCTGATTTGGCGTGTTATCGAACTAGGACGGAAATGGTGACTTTTTTAGTAGTCGCGTTACTCAATTTTTCTAAACAAACACCTGCGACAGTTCAAGCGTTAGAAATCCCTGGGGTTTCGTATGATTTGCAAACGCCCCCCTGGTTTCGCTATGCTGCTCCTGGGAGCGGTCCTTTGCTCCTCCTTTGGCCTGCCGGGGCGATAGAGCGCGCCCCGGTGGGTTTTTCTTTGGCCAAATGAAAAAGGCGACCTCGCTGGTCGCCTCTATTAGGTCACTGGTTGATCGCTCGACTAGGCCAACACTGCTAAGCGTCTGGCCATGAACTGACCGTTAGGATGCGGGTGACCAAGGCTATCGGAACGGCTATATCCGTAACGTCTCAGGATGCCAACCAATCGCTTATCGCTCTCGATTTGAGGGTCAGCGACGATAACAATGCGTTCAGCTTCGCTTAGTTCGTCTTCAATGAATTCCAACATCATTTCGATTGCATGGTGCTCCACGTAATCTGGCCGACACGCAATATCTATCGCTATCCCGCCCCTGTCGAATGATCCAACAACGCATGGGATGCCCTCCAGCGATCCGATGACGTACTGCCACCCGTCGGCCATTTCTTGCCGAATCGCTTCTAGCGTGATGCGATGGGCCTTTTTTGTCACTTTGTAGGCCCGTCGATTCAGGATGTAGGTAGCAATGTTCAGCAACTCTTCGTTCTCGATACCAACCGTTTCGAAAGTCATGTTCATTTTGGTTTCCTCCAATGTTTGGTTACGTTTCCGACTCATGCGTATCGGCGATCAGCGCGAACGCAAAAACTAGCAGGGCGATGACTTGGCGGTCAGAGGTTCTCGTCAGAAAACCAAGGTAGAAGAAGATGCCCAGGTCAACGCCCTACTGTTGTTCACAATGTTTCCGCTAGGAGCGCCCGTAGCGTCTCAGCATCCGCGTTTGCCAATAGTTTCTTGAGCAACTTGGACTTGTGGTCCTCTGTCGCTTTGGTCGCTTCAGACGCTGTTCTAGCGGCCGCAGGTTCATAGCCTAAGTTTGGCAACCTGTCAGATGCACTGCGAGTATCGATTGACTCGGCCTGGGAATAGATCCCCAGTGTTAACCCAGGGGTGCTATGCCTCATCAACCTTTGAGCTACCGAAACGTGGATGTTTTTCTTCGCCAACAACGTGCCGAAGCTGTATCGCAGGCAGTGAATGTCGATCGATCGCCCTTGGCTGTCGTACCGAGCGATCCCAGCGACCTCGATATCCCGCAAGAATCTCTTCATGCCTTTGTTGGGCAGTGAGAATATTGGCGCATCCGCTGCTATAGCCTGCTCCACAATCCAGGCTTGGAGGTCAGTAGCAAGATCCTGTGGCAGTGGGAGTCGATCCGAATTACCGTTCTTCGTGAATGACGATTTCAACGCAACCTCGGGTTCATCCCCGAACGTGAATTGACCGGCTGTTAGCGTTCTCAATTCCTCCCAGCGAACCCCCACCAATGCCAACATGCGATACGCCAACGACCACTTGAGACCATCGACCCGCATTTTCTCGACGTCCTTTGTCAGTAGCTCGCAGTCCTCGGCTAATGACTCAATGTTGGCTAAATTGATTGGATTGGCTTTCCAATACTCCTGGTTCCGAGAACCGATGATTCGCATCTTGCTGTACTCGGCCATCGGTCGCAGCCGAGCAACGAGAATCAACTTCTCCAACTCGTTCTCGGTCATCGCGCGTCTGAACTTCCTGCGATCCTTTTTGAACTTCTTGGGCCTTGGTGCTCGGGCACATGGGTTTGTTGCGATCAACCCTTGGAACACCGCCCATTCGAAGAACCCGCCGACATAGACGCTGTAGAGTTTGCGACTGTTGGCCGACAACGCTGGTCTCTTTGTGATCGGATCGACTTGCGCGATGCTAACGAACCAGTTGATGGCGGTCTGCTCATCAATGTCGGCGAACGTCCCGAACCCGCATTCGCGGACGAACTTTCGTATCCTGTAGCGCATGTCGTCCGTCGTACTCTTGGCTAACCCTTCGGCCTTTCGATGGTTTATGTACTGATCGACAGCCCGTTCTAGTTCTGAATATGTCATGCATGATTTCCCTGGGGATTTGATGGTTATTTGTGGTAGAGAGTGAACTAGACCCGTAGGCCTAGTTCCTGCTTGATGCCTTAGGCGTTGTTCCGTAGATGCTCGATGGTTGCTTGAGCATCCTTGAGGTTCGCTAGGATCGGTCCCAGAAGCGACAACGTGTAAAGCTCATCACGGTCAACGTCGGCAAGCAACCTTTCCACTTCTTGCCGACTCTGGGCAATGGCCTTGCTCGCTCGCTGGTAGTCGCGCTGCGTTGGTGCTTTCATCCCAGCCTCCTGACTGCATCGATTGCCTTGCTCTTGTCGGCCTCGGCGTAGATCTGTGTGACTTCCATCTCAGAGTGACCCAAGAGCACGCTTGCAACCTCCAATCCGTATTCCTTACGGATCTTCGTTGCGAACGTATGGCGCAACTGGTTAGGGCTCCAGGCGTGTTCCTTTGTCCATGCCTTCACCTTGGCTTCGTCCTTCTCGATCTCCTCAGGAGGCGGGAATGCTTTCTCGCATCCCTTGAGAATGGCGTTGGCATACGTTCCCGTTCTGTAGAAATCCCCAGGCGTTCGAATGGGGTTCTTCTTCTTGTTGGTCCCTGCTTTGTTGCCGCACGATAGCGGCGTTGTTCTTGCGCTCTTGGCTTGCTCCAAACGCTCTTTGGTCGCCTCCTTTGGACTGAAGCAACATTCATCCGGCCCCCTGAACAGATACCGCGATAGCACGTTCTGGGCTGCTTTCGAAACATAGATGACCCGCTTCTTCCCCCTCCACGCTGTCTTGTGCTTGTTTAGGTTGATCTGCCAAACGTCCTCAGTGCGATCGATCATTCCGGGCGTAAGGCTGCAAACCTCTCCCGGCCTGCATCCTGTTAGCAACTGAAATCGCACCATATCGCCGACAGTTCGGGATAGATGTGCCAAAGTTGCTTCTACAACCTCCTCCGAAACAGGTGTCCTCCCTGATGTTTCCCGCAAACTGCATCTTCCAGCCTTCAGAGGTGGAACCATCCCTATGTCCGCTGCAACGGATGCAGGAGCAAGACCTTCACCGGCTGCCCATCGGAATATCCGTCGGATCCTTTCCCCCAGACGATTGATGTACTTCCTAGAACGATCCCCCTCGCTGCATAGATGTTCCCGTACTGCTTTGAATTGCTTGGGACCAAACTCGACTACCGGTGTTGCGCTGTAGAGCTTTTTCAGGGCGCTCATTGCGGGTTTGATCTGGTAGTATTCGCTGGCACGGTGGGTTCCGTAATACGTTTTGCAGTGCTTCACGTACTGAACCAGCATTTCACCAATCAAGAGTTGATGCGCTGGCACGTCGAAGGAAGTCGACTTACCAGACGCCAACCATTCGGCAACGACCCGCTTATACTCCTGTTTGCTCTCGTGGCTCCCGTATGGCCCCAGGAGTTTATCCTTCCCGTTGAGTGTGACCCTAGCTTGGCCGGAAGAGTGTTTTCGATACGAGGGAAGCTTTGGTGTCTTCATTCTGTCTCCGAGCATTTGGAAATGTGACTTCTTGACCAACGGTAGGACGGAATCAGTCCTTGATTTGGGCAAGAATTGGGAAAGTTCCCGGTTGCTCAGAGTTGTTTGGTAGACGCCTGATAGAACTTTCGCTACGATTTCACCAATGAAAACATTGTGTTAGCACAATGTTTCGCGGGTGTAACTCAGTGGCTAGAGTGTTAGCTTCCCAAGCTGAAAGTCGTGGGTTCGAATCCCATCACCCGCTTTGTTTTTTACCAAGCGATTCGTTGATAAGACGATACCTGACCGCCGGTCGGAGCGCTGTTTTTCACCAAACCTTAAGTGGTAGACTACCACTTAACTGTTTCGAAAGGCAGTTCGTTCTATGGCAAAAACACCTTCTTACCGCCATCACAAAGGTTCAGGTCAAGCGTGTACAAAGATACGCGGGAAGACCTACTATTTCGGTCCTTATGGCACTCCCGAGAGTAAGCGAAAATTCCGAGAACTCTTGGCCCAGTATTTGTTGAGCGAGAATCCAACAACTTTTGGTGTCGAAGTTACGGAATTAAGTATGGCCGAAGTTTGTTTGTCGTACGCTAACCACGCCAAATCGTACTACGGCAGCGACAGCCCTGAACACAGAAACATCTTGCTCGCCCTTCGACCAATCAGCCAGCTCATCCCACGCAAGCTAGCCAAGGAATTTGGCCCGCTGGACTTCAAACAAATTCGCCAGTGGTGGCTCAATCGAGACGTATCGCGACAATACGCGAATAAACAGATGTCGAGAGTAGTACGGGCAGTTAAGTGGCTCGTTTCTGAGGGAATTTTGCCCCCGGCGATCTATCAGGCGATTAAGTGCGTCAGTCCTCTCACCAAAGGCCATTGCAAGGCTCGAGAAGCCCCTCCAGTGGCCCCAGTAAGCGACGTAAAAGTAAACGCAACTTTGCCCCACCTTTCCCGCGTCGTCGCGGATATGGTGCGTATTCAGCGTTTAACGGGGTGCCGGCCAGGGGAGGTCTGTTCGATCACTCCCGCCATGGTTGATCGGTCGAATACAGTATGGGAAATTCGGCTAGATCACCACAAAACGGCATGGCGAGGCAAAAGCAGAGCGATCTACGTCGGCCCCCAGGCTCAAGCAATATTGCTCCCATACTTGAGCCGGAAATCGGACGCCTTTTGCTTTGACCCTCGCGAAGCGATGCAACAAAAGCGATTGGCCAAAAACGCCGCTAGAACGACTCCGTTATCCTGTGGAAATCGACCAGGAACCAATAGAGTTTCAAAACCTTCTCGTAAAGCTGGCAACCGTTATTGTACGAGCTCGTATGGCCGAGCGATCATCTATGCTTGCCGAAAAGCCTTCCCAGCGCCAAAAGATCTCAAGGGCGAAGCGCTCAAAGCTTGGCATTCAGAGCATCAATGGGCTCCAAATCAGCTAAGGCATGCCATGGCCACGGAGGTTCGCAAGAGCGATGGTCTCGAAGCAGCCAGCGTATTGCTCGGCCATAGTGGATTGGTCATCACGCAAACGTATGCAGAGCAAGATAAGGCGAAGGCGATCGAGGTCATCGCAAGAGTTGGTTGAGACTATTTGCCAAATAATCTTGAGGTTTTTCGATTAGTAAACGCTGTCTCGGCTAGCTCAAATTCATCGACAAAAAAAGTAGAGCGTTTTCGTCCGTACCGGGCATCGAGAGGGCTATAGTGATGATGTGCAAAACGCTATGCGATCGTTTCAGAAACACTCAACCTAGTTATCGGTGCTAGTCAAAAAGCAATCTTCAAAAACTGTCAAAGTTGAGTACTTGGCGTGGCTATAGTAATGACAACGAAAGCATAGCAAACGCTATCCGATCATTTTCGAAACACTCAACCTAGGAGGGCTTAACATGGAGGCGTCGACGATACGCTCGACGCCTAAAACCGAATTCAGTTACAGGCTTATAAAAGGCTATTGCTACACCATGCCAAAAGAAAACAAGTACGTTCAAAAGACAGCGAAGGAATATCTGCCACTAGTGAAGGCCGTTCGAGAAGCGACCGGAACTAGCCCGCACCTATCAACAATCCTCCGATGGTGCACCAAGGGCGCTAGAGGTCGCACTCTGGCATACGTTTTGGTCGGCGGGAGGAAAATGACGACGGTCGAAGATGTTCATGCTTTCGTTCAAGTCTTTGACGCAAAAACGATGACGAAATGTCTTGATCACAAGATGCCGGCAAGTCGTACAAAAGCGATTGATCAAGCCGTCTTAGATCTTAAAAAGATCTTGGGCAACTAGCAGCCCAAATCTAGTTCTCAAAGCTCTGAAGCTACGATCGCCCATCTGGTGATAGGCATTCTGATCATTCTTTCTTAGCTCAATATTTTCCACAAAGCAACCAAGGGGCCATCGTGGACTTTTTTTCAAAAACAAAACAACCCCATAAGAGAAGAAACCGGGAGTATTAAACCATGTGCAAGAAAAAATCTGTTTCATGCGAGAGAAGCGAAGTCGTATTCCGACTGCCTTGTTCATTTGTCGCAAGCGACTACTTGAAGGGGCCACTGGCAAAAAGGACGGACTGCTTGAACTACCTTGTTAGCACAATCCTGCAAAGACAGGCAATGGGAGCCGGCCACGGCAACGACGACTTCGTCACGTTGAACGCTGGGCAATTAAACAAGATTATGGCCAAGGATGACACGAGGGCGGTGATCGAAGCGGCAGTAAGCGGAGGAGCAATTGTCATCGACAAACATTATGCGAAGGGAAGCCATTCCCGCGGATACCGACTAAACGAAAGGTTCAAAAACGACAAAATCGTCAAGGTAAAACCGACTGACAGACGGATGATAGATGCCCTAGAGCGGCAAAGGAACAAGCATCAAGTCCACCACAAAGACCCCAAAACATCAAAACTCATCCAACAGATGACGGACGAATTCTACAAGATAGATATCGACTCAGGCCTAGCCCGTGAAGTGATCAGCAGCCTACCCGAAGAATCAAACCCGTTCGACCGGCAAACAATCATAATCGAAGACCTCGCCAACGAGAACTTCATTGTCTTCCCCACAAGGTGGGGCAGATTTTACAACAACATATCAGGCCTGCACTCACAAGTCAGAACAGCACTCAGCTACAAAGGCGCCCGTCTCCGGTCAGCAGACCTCAAGAACTCCCAACCCGCGTTCCTAGGTCTACGAACCCATCTCATCTACCAACACCTCATCCACCACAACCCTTACCGAGACCGTTCCACAGTCCCATCCCACAACCACCATCCCCATCTCCTCTCTCCCCACCACCCCGTCCACCTCAATCCCCATCCCCATCACATATATCCAGCCCACCCCTATCCCGACAACTATCTTCCTTATGATTCCGATAACTTGGCTATTTATGATTCCGAAAATCCGTTGGCGTACCCTTCTGACCTTGCTCTCTTCATAAGAGAGGTGAGCGAAGGGCACTTTTACGAATCGCTTCAAGCGGAACTCAATCGCAAAGGGGTAACGGTACCAACCATCAAGCACGCAAAAACCAGAAGAAAGATGGAGCGAGACGACATCAAGAAAGGCTTTATGACGCATGTCCTTGCGAAGAAGAAGGGGTATCCCTCAGAGTTCCGTAATTTCTTTGCAGAACGATACCCAACTGTTGATGCTGAAATTAGGCGAACCAATCAATCAGACTATCGCAACCTCATTCGTGAACTCCAGCGACTTGAAGCTAAGTTTGTGATCCATAATGTTGCCGCTGGAGCCTTGTTGCTCCCTTCTAAGCCTTTGGTGCTTACGCTTCACGATTGCATCATTACCGGTGAAGGCGAAACCGACTTGATTGTAGGCGAATTTGAACGCGGCTTCAGGGAAATAGGGTATCGCATGAAATTGGAATGCGATATTTTCTGAATCAATGATCAACGAGAAAGGTCGTGTTCCCATACTTTGGTGAATTCAACCTTCGCCTCTTTTGCAGTACAACCCGCTGGTAAAGCAAATCCCCCTTCTTGAAGCACAAACGTTTCGCCGGGCATGATGCCCGGTTCAGAATTTGATCGAGCAAAAATCGTATACTCAAACTTTGGTTTAAGAGTTCCTGTGTTGTCGTTAATCATGATGTTTCCATCAATGATTCGTATAGGCCTCGTACCAGTATTCTTCCATCGAACCTTGATAAAGCGGACCTCCTTTCCTTTCGGATTCCGTTCAGTGACTATTGCGACATCTAGAACCGTTGCGGAAAGGTCTTTAACAACCGGTTCAGTGATTTTGCTCCGACTCTCCTCAGGTATCGGCAACACAGGAGTGGGCTTGAGTTTTCCCGCAAGATCATCTGCCGCCTCTTGAAGCCCAGTCATAGGAATACTGAGAGAATAAATGGAATCCATGTGAGTAATTACACACTTGACGCTGACATCATCTTTTGACTGGATTAAAAACCGATCAAAGTCGTCTGGTTCTAGCCACATCATACCCTTGAGGTGGGGTGATTGGCCCCGATGAACCAGACGGTAGCTTGTAGTCCAACTTGTGGACTTAACCTTCATGGAAATATTGCTATTTGCCCAGAAGTGTATCGGCGATTTATTGTATTCACGAAGAGCAAAAAACAAACGGAATCCTGCTCCGGTATGTTGTAGCTCAATTTTCCCTCCCAGTTCCGAATTATCCGTTACCGAATTTGAAAAGGTCCCACTTACATTTGCGACATAGCAGAAATACATAGTTGTATCACCGAATTCATCAATAGTAGGCTTTTTTTTCCATAAACCAAGCGCGGGTTGGGAGTCTTCCATCAATGCTGTAATCGCCGCATTGCTTGCTGAATCGCTTAATGATTCGTCGCTTGTGTCGACACACCCCGAAGCAACGACTGCCACTAGCAAAGCGATTACCGATAAAAAGTGATTCCGCATATTTGTACCCATGCAATGCGAGGACGTAGCCGGCAGTTTGAGCCGAAACAATTCTGTTACCTAGAGAAGAGGTGACCTTTTTCCAGGGAAAACGGCGGCCTCATTCTACCATTAGCGTATTAAGTCGAAAACAAAGATTCCGGTTTGCTTCCAAGGCAGAATCCTCGAAGCAATCAGAAACCGGTTAGTTCACTAAACTTGTATTTGGTGAACTCTTGACCGAAGCTAATTGCTTCGAATTTCCATTTACTGCCAGGTTCTAGACCATTTATGTTTGCGATCGCAGTTCCTACCTGTGCACCACTGTCATCATACAAGCTGAAGGAGATCTGGGCATAACTGAGTTTTCGAGGCCGTCTATTCTCGACGATTCCCGTGATTGCGCCACCTAACATTGCGCCACCTAATAAAGCCCCTTGCGAACCAGAAACCGTTTTCCACATCAAAACAAGGCCATTGAAATCCAGCTCCTCGTCATTGTCGGCCATCTGATTACGTGTAGCTGGATCTTGTCCGCTGAGAATGGCCTGTATCTCTTGCTGGTGGCGACGATCATGCACGCCAGTTAAATCGTCTTGCAGTTCGTTAGCACTCCTCAGTTCTTCGTTGAACTTGATGACGTCCGCATTGTTGTAATACAAAACTGTTGCAACTACGGCAGAAACGACCACTGCAAGGACTGTTATCAATGCTTCGTTCCTTTTGCGATCACTAACCGCAGCGATTGTCACTGGCGGGGTGTTTGGGACTAATTCATTAGCTGTATGGGAACTAACCGCTCGCCCTTTTGAAATTCGTCTTCTCTCGTGTTCTGTTTTCCATTCCTGCTTTGCAATCTTTTTTTGGTCAGCGATCGCTGTCTTTTCTTTCTTTCGTTGTTCTACATCAGCCAGTCTTTTGGCTTCTGCGTCAATCTCGACTTGGTTTATCGCAATAGCTAGCTTGGGAATTGACTCGGCTAAAATCTCCCTATCATTGGTCTTCGTAGGACTGCGCAAAAGCGTGTCAAGTTTGATCTTGCCTAACGTTGCCAACTCAAGAATTTGCTGTTCCGTAAACGGGCCATGCTCCCCGCCGTGCAAGAGACTTTGGCGGGTGTAGTACCACATGTGTTGCTTGGGTGCATCGCTCATGTCTATTCTTAAAAAATGGGTGTGGGGATCTGCTTTTGCAGTCCTTCGTACGGAGAACAGGCTTAGTCTAACTGGAGTAAGCACCGATCGAAATAACTGATGCATTTTTAAAAAATAAATCGACCGGTTGAGCCGTGGCGCCCCGAATCGCGTCGCCAGTAGCTTGGCCGGAAATGACCCCCCTTCGGAGTTCGGCGCAAGCGTTTGTTAATTCGGAAAGGAGTAGTTACGACACCGAAAGGAGTAGGTACGCAAAATCCTTGCAATTTCTGAAGTTGTTTGCTATGTTTTGAAAGTGGTTTGTCGGCACAAAATGCCGATAAACACCGTAAAAACAGCGTTTTTCCCCGTTTTTGCGAGTCGCTTCCCAAGCTGAAAGTCGTGGGTTCGAATCCCATCACCCGCTTTGTTTTTCGAACGAACTACTCCCGCCTACTATTCCCGGCCGATGGATTATTGTGGGTTTCTCATGTCCACAAACGCAGGAGTAGTTGAATGCCAAAGGCAAAAGAAGGCTGATTGTTCGATGCTTCGCTGGCAGAAATCATGCCGAGTCTGACCGATTTGGCGAAGATACTCCGTGAGGCGATACCATCGAAGCGCCGAGACTTTGAGGTAATCCATGATGTGCTAATCGGTCCCAAACCAACTCAGTTTGACGCAAATCAAGTGTGAAAACCAGACTGAGATCCTGAGGATGATCTGTTAATCATTGGGAGCAATTTACATGTCAAGGTTAGCAGGTATGTCCACATCTGTCGCGTAACGCGTTCGTATTGCTGACACCTTTGTCACCACCGACATCAAAAGAGCCAGCGTTATCTTTCTCCCATCCAGCGGGCCGCGTTGATCATCTGGTTGATGCTCGGCGACTAGGGTGCATTTCGATCTTTAGAAGTTATGCGGATATTCGGGTGACCTACAACTTCATAAGTCCCCCTCTCTATCCGTATTACACGCCGACCGTCTGTTGTTTGAAGTTCTTGGAAGGCAGAGGGCGATTTGTGAGCGCGACGTCGCTTTGAGGACTTCGAGTTTACAGTATCTCTTACAACAAGGATGGTAATCTGATGCCCTTCGGTGTCGTTTCCAATGAATGAGTCTTTGAGCTGCATAGTGTTTCCCTTTGAATCGTTCCTATCCTGAATGGATGCGTTCTCGGTCGACAAGCCAGAGGCAGATATTACTATATGAAAAAGACCGCGAAAGTGCTTTTCCAAATGAAGTTTCGGAGAATGTCGTCGGTTGCGTTAGCCGACGCCATAACGAGAAACCGGTTACAAACATGCATTTGTGTAGCCCTCTCGATATCGCCAAGCGATGGACGCGGTTGTTTCTGCCTCAATGGGCGTCCAAAACAATCGGTTTCAACCGTCGCAGCTCTAGCATTACTCTGAGATGCGAACAGATGCCGTTTTTTTCGCTAATGGGGCGGTAGACCGTGGATCGATCGCTCGAACAGCGGATTGCCGATCCATTGCTTGCAGCTCAGGTCAGACTTTGTACTTTGCGGAGATACCGAGCCCGTCGCTCAAATAGGTTTGACAAAGTAGTTCGCCAAATACGAAAATCCACGTCACCAACTTAGACTCGGTTTGGATTGCTTGATCCAGTTGGCTCCGGATGAATTTCATCTCACAGTGGCCGCGACCAAGTTTCTTGCGGCGACAGTAGAGAACCGGCCAAATCGCATCCCAAGCCGATTGGAACGAGCGAGAAACAGCCAACCCGTGTCTGCCTCCATAGATCCCTTCATGCAGTGGAACCAAGGGATCACCCGCAGGTATCCATGCGGGAATCGTCGACGTCGTTGGCCCCGAATTCCCTTTGTTGTTTCGAAGCTTACTATCCGCTTGCATGATTGAAAACAACATCGCCTCAAGCCCCTTGCTGGCATCGGGACGAACAACTTGAATGGGCTCATCTACGGTGGTCGTCATGAGGGGTTGACCGTCGATTGTGAATCTCCAGGTGCCATCCACCCAGTCGTTAGCCGTCCATACGGCTGAACAATCAAGCTCCATCATGTGAGCTTCCGAAGTCGCAACGGTAAAGCCGATCGGGGCTCCGCTTCCATTGCGAGCGACCCGTCGTTGCCAAGTTGCAAACTCGCTTCGTTGGATGCGCAACATGACCTTGGTCGTCCAATCGTATATGCCGAGCGCGCAGCCAAGCGTTTTGGCATCCGAGATGGTTGGCGGCGTTTTGCATTCGATGGTGAACTCATCGGTCGTTGGCAATACCCAATCGGTTTGACTGGCAGGGACGTTTTTCACGAGCCAACCTAGTTCGTTGGCCTGCGCATAGTCCCACAGCCCCGTGAGACAAGCGTCGAGAGAATCACGTTTTTCTCGAATTGTGGTCAAGCTGCAGAGGGCGTCGATCCAATCGATGTGTTTCTTGGTGGAAAGCCGAGACTGTTGCAACAGAGCGTCTTGCGCACCCATAAAGGCTTGCAGCCAGCCAGTGCTCGCGTAATCTTGTGTAATTGTCATTCAGGAGAAGAGTTCTAGATGCGTAGAGTCGCAACGACGAGTGATAGGCTTTCGTGGGAGGGCAATGACAACCTATTTGAACTCAAAACGCGATTTTAAGTAAGGCTTACCCTTCCAGATCGCGAGCTTCTCGCAAACCTTCGTTCTAAGGCAACGGACCGAGCATTCGTACACCGTAACGAATTGCTACCGCAAAACCGCACTTATTTTTTGATCTGCAGATCCAAGGAAGACTGTCCGAATTTGCGAGCTTTCATATCTTCGACCGTCAATCGAAGTTTGTAAGCCCCGGGTGAAATCTGCTGCGGCATGTAGATTTTGTAGACGATAAAGTAGTCGCGACGATGATTTTGGCAAATGTCCGGTTCCATGGGGAGAATTTGCTCCGCGATGACTCGCCCTTGCGAATCGACGATTTCATAGCTGCCTTGCAACTGTGTTTCAAAACCATCTCGAACTTGTTCTGCCGCCACATTTTCGAGCTCGCAATAGAGCAACACTTCTTGGTCAGGAGTGAATTGATATTTTGGAAACTTGGTCAAGACCCCGTACCGTTCGACTTCGGTACAAAAGGCGACGGAACGAACTTCTAGGTTACTCGCGGCAGCGAGGTGGTTCGTCGCTTCTCTCTGTGAGTTCATGACAAGACTGAGATGTCGCGAACGGACCGGCATAGCATCGGGGTTACTAGCTTCGTAGAGCGCTTGCATTTGGTGGCGATAGTACTCTTGTTCATGATCTGGCAATCCATCGATCGGACGGAGCGCATCGTCCAGCTTTCGCATGGAGACATAAAGCAGGCGAAGCGTTAGCTCTTGATGCATGCGAAGATTCTGATCGCTGGACGGCTGATCGTGCATCTGCTTCTCTAACATCTCAATGGCATGAGCCAGGGGTTGATGCCACTGCGTAAAAACACTGGCTGGGACAGCGTTCTGAGCACCAGGCATTGACGAGGGTGAAGTCGAGGGAAGCTGAGCGTTAGGCAGAACCGGGCTCGGCATTGCCGATGGGACAATACTCGAAACACCATTGGCCGAAGATGGTATCGCGGTCGGTAGACTCGCGGTTGTCGCAGAAGCTGGCAGGACAGCCTTGGAGGTATTGAGGGCAGCTGGCAAACCTCCGCCGGCGGACTGTACACCTAAATCGTGATTCGAGTTCGGTTGAGTGGTGGCAATTGCGACACTTGTGGTTGGCATATTGGGCGGAGGCAGAAGTGTCGATGGAGCACTGCTTGCTGATGGAGTACTGCTTGCTGATGGAGCGCTACTCGCCAAGGCTTGAGGCGGTGACGGGGGGCTGGACGCCGATTCCAGGGAATCATCACTGAGTCTGACAGACACGGTCGACTTTGCTGGAGCGATTGTTGACGAACTTCGCAGGTCGGCAACCGTTCGCTCTTCGTTATCGTTCAGGCTTACTTTCGTAGCCGTCTTTTGAATTTCACTCAATTCATATAGTTTTGCGGCGGCTAGCTGCCGCTTCATGACATCTCGATATTGTTGTGGAAGCCCTTCCAAAGCGCTATCGACATCGATCGTTTGTTCGTTCGTATCGATAATCTCAGGCTGTTCGTCGCTCGTTGATGAGGTCGCTGCGATCGGCGCTAGACCCGGAAGCTTCGTCGGGGTAACCGCTGGTTTGCGGTTCTTTGATTCGTCCGTACGGGGTGCGTATGCAACAACTTCTGGGTTTCGATCCGACAATCGACTGCGTTGTACGAGATTAGGTCGTGGTACTTGCGAAGCTTGTGTGTTTGCAGATTGTGCATTAGGCAATGACCAGTCGTCGTCATCTCCCAACGTTGCCATGGCATCACTGCGTAATCCGAACGCTTGGCACCCGGTGAATGACACCGGAATCGCGCAGCAAGAAGCGATCCAAAGTGCCACAACTCCCTTGTTAGCTGACGAGTTAGGTACTCGGCACTTTTTCGAGATGGACAATGAGCCTTGGTGGATTGGATCGTATTCTTTTTTCACGTTATCGCTCCGCGTCTTTTGGTTTAACGCTTTCGGTAGGCCCTAGTTGGATTGGGTGGGTTGTATCGCTATGCAGTAACGACCGCTTTAACATTGGATTTCGAATTCTTCGGGGTGCCTTCAATAGCCAGAACTTCGTAAGCTAAAGACAGATAGTCTTCGGCACCGTGGCTATTCGATGCGTATTCGAATATCGATTGACCGAAGCTAGGTGCTTCTGCCAATCGAATGTTGCGACGGATCTTGGTCTGAAAAAATTTAGCCGAAGCCCAAACGGGGCTGTGGGCCGCATTGCGTTGCAAGAACTCTTCGACGTCGCGACTGACTTCCGCAGCCAGTCGGGTGCTCGATTCATACATGCACAATACGATGCCTTCCAGGTGGAGAGTCGGGTTAAGGCGTTTGGCTACGATCTCGATCGTACGAAGCAATTTGCTCAATCCATGCAATGCTAAGAAGTGCGGCTGCAATGGCAAAAAGACTTCATCGACGGCTGTCAGCGCGTTCAGGGTCAATACGCCCAGTGACGGAGGGCAATCGATGATGACGAAATCAAAATCTTCGGTATCGAGATCCATTTTGTCTTTGAGGATCACTTCACGGCCGACTTCGCCCGCGAGTTCCATTTCGGCCGCTGCCAGATCGATGTTCGCAGGGACGACGGCTAGATTGGGGGAAATCCATTGGCGCACATCCGAAAGCTGTGCGTCGCCACACAATAGATCGTAAACACTGGTCTCTTGCTCCCCAACGGTAATTCCGAGGTGGAGGGATGCGTGCGCTTGCGGATCCAAGTCCAGAACGCAAACCTTTTTTCCACATTGAGCCAACCCAGCGGCCAAGTTTACAGCAGTGGTCGTCTTGCCAACGCCACCTTTTTGGTTGATGACAGCAATCTTTCGCATGATACTCACTCCTTCGCACGGGTTCATTCAGTCTTTCGACAGTAGCAAACTTGGAGGAAGTGAATCCAGATCAATCTGTGGCGTTGACAATCCTAGCATTTTCTAGATTCTTTAAGAATTGAACCAGAACCAAGATCATTGAACCAAGGGACACATTTCCGTGAGAACTTTTTTTATTGCTGGCAATTGGAAGATGAACATGCTTCGAGATAGCTCGATTGCGCTAGTTCATCAGCTAATGGATGGTCTTCATGGCATCAGTGGAGTTGATGTTGCGGTGTGTCCACCCAGCGTTTACTTGCATGATGTAGGAGCCGCGATCCGAGGCAGTTCGATCGGGTTGGGTGCACAAAATGTGAATCAAGCAGCCGACGGAGCTTTCACGGGCGAGATCAGTTGCGGGATGCTCAAGGATTTGGGATGTAGCTATGTGATTTTGGGTCACAGCGAGCGACGTGCCATCTTCGGCGAAACCGATTCCATGGTGAACGAGAAGCTCAAGGCTGTTCTCAAAGCTGGCCTCACTCCGATCGTGTGTGTTGGCGAAACACTCGAACAACGCGAAGCGGGCAAAACACAATCCGTCGTCCAAGGCCAATGCATAGGATCGTTGGCAGGTCTGACGGGCGAAGAGATGGCGGCAACGGTTCTCGCGTACGAACCGGTTTGGGCTATCGGAACCGGCAAAACCGCTACGCCTGCACAAGCCGAAGAGGTTCATGCCGACATTCGTGGACTATTGACGAAGCAATTCGGTGCCTCGGTAGCCGAGAAAGTCGTGATTCAATACGGCGGCAGTGTCAAAGCGGACAATGCCATGGATTTGCTCAGCCAACCCAATATCGATGGGGCACTGGTCGGCGGTGCTTCTCTCAAGTCGGATTCGTTTTTGGCGATTATCCGAGCGGCTGCCGCAATCAAGAAGTAAGCTTTTCGCTTAGTAATGTAGATTTCTTGGAGATTGGTCATCTATAATTAGGGGATGGCAAAGCGGATCATTGCGAAACGTTTGCCTCTCTTCAACGTGGATGACAACATCATGCCGATGAAAATATCGTGGACTAGTAGAGCCGCATTGTCCCTACAGGTTTGTTGCATTGGCGGCGCTGTGCTGCGCGCCGATACGTTGACACTGAAAAACGATGGTATCGTTTCAGGAGCGGTATTGAAGTCAACAGCGGACTCGGTTGTGATCCGAACGAACGACGGAATTCTACTACAGTTAGAAAAGACGCAAATTTCGAAACAACGCGTCGATTCGGAATCCGAAAAGGCATATGTCGCATCACTCAAGAATCGTCCCGATGATGCAGAGAACAACCGAGCACTTGCCAAGGAGTGTTTGGAGCGAAGTCAAAAAGGGCTTTCCAATGCACACTACGAACGCGTCGTCGAACTAGATCCATCGGATGGAACCGCATGGTCTGCGATTGGGTACATCAAGGACGAGCAAACCGGTCAGATGGCGAGACGAGACGCACTCTTGCACCGTCGTGGAATCATGCGATACACGTACAAAGGGAAATCGGAAAACACCACAATGCATGCGGCTGCCATTGCGGCTAGCAAAGAAAAGGCTGCGAAGCTGCGAGCCGAAACTGCGAGAAAAGTGGATCTCCATTTCAAGAACCTCAGGTCATCCAACCAAAAGCTCGCGTTTGAAGCTCAAGAGTACTTCAACAGTCTGAAGGATCCGCTTGCTATTGGAAAGATCAAGGAACTCCTGGTAGAGAGCGTGCGGAGAAGCGGTAATTGGAGCCAATTTTTCGATATACTGCTACGTATGCCAGGCCAGAGTGCCACCGGAACCTTTATTGAACTGGCTCTCGATTTGAACATGCCACAAGGAGTGGTCGATGCGTCCCTTGACGCGTTGATGCGGACAGAGACCAGTCGCGACATTGCCATGGTCGCGTTTCTAGCAAAGCTTCGCCCGGGCACTAAACCGAACATTGCACTGATCGATCGCGCAGGTAACAATCTCGAAGTCTTGGGTGACGAACGTACGATACCTTCGTTGATTTCCGCATTGCAAACCCCAGTCACAACCACGATCCAAAAGGCACCGAGCAGCGGTGTTGATAGCACGGGTTCTGTGCAGCAGACCTTCGGCTCGCAAACCGAAACTCGCACCGGATTGGTCAACCAACCAGGGGTACTAGCTGCCCTTTCCAAGATCACGGGACAGTCGTTTAGTTACAACGAGATTGCTTGGCGACAGTGGTTCGCATTGACTTACGCAAAGTCTAACCTCGATCTTCGACGATTTGAATAACGATGGCCACACGCCGACCGGCCACTCCACGCATTGCCGTACTGGAGTATCTATGCGGTGGCGGACTCTCTCATTCTGCAACGCCGATGGCTACACTCCGAACCCTTTTTGCAGAGGGGATGGGTATGTTGGCTGCGATCACATCGGATCTAACAAAGTGCCAAATCGAAGTTACCACTGTCCTCGATCGTACAGTTCTTGAGCAAGCAGAATCACAGCCATATGGTGCACACTTTTCTCCACTTTCAGAGCAGGTGAACATCGTCTTCTTAAAGACAAACGACTGGCTGAGCGAATGGCTTTCGGTCGCAGGTAACGTAGATGTTACGTTGGTTATTGCGCCGGAGATAGACAATGAGTTGCTGCGTGTCGTTGAGCACTTTCGGGCTGCGGGTTGCGATGTGCAGGTTTCATCGAGTTCCTTTATCACAAAGACATCGGACAAAGCTGTTTTTTCGAGATCGTTGCCAGCCACTGTGGCACATCCTAAAACTTGGTTAGTTTCCGAAATATTGAACCAAGCAAACGTGGTTACAAACCTGGATGGGGATACCTCCTCAAGGACAAACGGTTGGGTATTGAAAAGTCGCGATGGAGCGGGTTGCTGCGGCATGTCGTGGTACTCGAACGTGGCGGATATGACGAATGCAATCGGAATACGCGACGATGTTCGAAATTCTCCAGATCGTTGGATCCTTCAACCTTGGCTCACTGGCGAACATGCGAGCTTAGCGGTGTTGTGCGATTCGTCGTGTTCCTTTACCCTTTTGGGAGCCTGTAGTCAACGAATCGATCGAAGTGAACATGTCACCTATCTAGGAGGCTCTGGACCGATTCTTCGTCATGACTACAAGATTCTCGAAGAATTTGTGGAACGCATTTTATCGGGTTTATCGGGAGCGAACGGTTGGATCGGAGTCGATTTCTTGTATCCAGCGCGATGCGTCGGTTCCATCCGCTTGGATGATCTTGTGGTGATGGAGGTAAATCCACGATTGACGACAAGCTATCTCGCGTATCGTCAATGGTATGGACCTGAGCTCGCGTTGGGGGTGCTTGGTCTAGCCGAAGATCGCGAATGGAATTACAGTGCTTTGCCGCAGTCGCCCCTAGAATTTACGGTCGATTAGTCGTACGCGCTAAAGCATACCGAAGAACTTTGTAAGGAAAACCAAATCGTTTGGTATTCCATAGTCGAAATAACAGGAATCGGATCGATGGACTTTCTTCAACTCAGTGGCAAACGCGTCGTCGTGTTCGGTGTTGCCAACAAAAAAAGTGTGGCGTTTGCTATCGGCAGAACGCTCGAGCAATCAGGGGCCGTCGTCGAGTACGTTGTACGAAGCGAAAAGAGACGCGAGGAATTGAGCAAGCTCCTTGCAGGAAAATCCATTTACGTTTGCGATGTGGAGCGTCCCGAAGAGATCGATGCGTTGGCAAAGCAATTGACGTTGGTCGAGCAACCAATTGCCGGGGTCGTACATTCGATTGCATTTGCCGACTACAGCGAAGGGATGAAGCCCTTTCATGAAACGACGAGAAGGCAATTCTTGCAAGCGATGGATATCTCGTGTTTTTCCTTTATTGCGATTAGCAATGCACTGAAAGGGTTACTGGCACCCGATGCCTCCGTCGTGACCATCAGCATTTCAACAACTCGCATGGCGAGTGAGAGCTATGGTTTCATGGCACCTGTCAAGGCAGCATTGGACTCGTCGCTCGCGTTCCTAACCAAATCGTTTAGCCGCTTTTCCCGTATACGATTCAATGCGGTCGGGGCTGGATTGCTCAAGACGAGTGCCTCCGCAGGCATACCAGGGTATGTCGATGCATACTTGTACGCAGAAAAAGCGATTCCGCGAGGAGAAGGTGTGTCCACCCAAGAAGTGGCTGATACAGCCGTGTATCTGCTTAGCCCGAGATCGTCTGGTATTCAATCGCAGACCATCATCGTGGATGCTGCGATGTCAACGAATTACTTTGATCAAGAAATCTTGCAACGCGTCGCCGGAAACTAAATGCGTTGCGTTCTTAGCATCAAAAAGCCTACGATCACCGAAAGCGAGCCTAGAATCATCCAGTGAGTTACCGACATGTGCTCAACACTGAACACGACCCCTTTCCAAAAACTCTCTAAGCCTCTGGAAACATCATATGAGAATTTTTGCATCATTATATCTTCTCGACACTTACCAATCTGAATGCCAAAGTTAGCTTCGCTTGGACGCACAGCATAAAAACACGACAACGAACGCCTCGTTGACAAACCATAGGTCGTCGGAAGCTTGATACCGTCGAAGTGTCAAGAAAACCTTAGCATTCAACCGCTATCGACCGGTTTGTATGGATTTTGACGGATGGTATGCGATTTCTTCCAGATCGGTGTGTGTTTTCCCAAGCTTTCGACCATGCAACCGAACCGGGATTATCGAAAGAGGACGAACTTTACTTTCCAAAGCTGCCAACAAAAGCGAAAAAGAGATGAACTGGAACCGCATGTTAATGGGCGTTGTAGGGATTGCGATGGCTGGTTGTTCAATCGACTACCCTCGATTTGAAGCCCGCGAAGATTTCAAAACATCGGTACCAGTCGACGGCCAATTGGAGCTAGACGTTACGACGTTCAACGGAAACATTAGCGTTCGCGAAAGTGCTGAAAGTTCTATCGATGTTGTTGCGCACATGAAAGCGAGAGGAAATACTCAGGAGGAGGCCGACGCTGGGCTTGCATTTTTGAAACCAACCGTGGAAACCAACGCATCCGGAATCAAGCTGATCGTAAAGAGAAATGCTGAGAGAACCAATTATAGCGATGGCGTAGCTTTTGAACTCAGCGTTCCGTCAAAGATGAAACTGATGCTGAAAACAAGCAATGGTGCAGTCGAGTGTTACGATTGCAAAGCGGATCTTGAAATCAAGACATCGAACGGCGGGATTCGACTTGAGCGATTCCAAGGCTCGGCAGTTGCTAACACTAGCAATGGAAAAATCGAAGTCATCGAGTCCCAAGGAACCATGCTGCTCGATTCCAGCAATGGGAAAATCAGCTTGAAGTCATGTGCACTCACAGGCGTCAATACGCTCCACACCAGCAATGGGGGCATTCAAGTAGAACTCGTCCCTGGCTCGGGCATCGGACTAACAGCACAAACATCCAACGGAACGGTTAGCTGCAATGCGTCCAACTCCAAAGTGGAACAATCGAAGAAGTCTCGAATGGAAGGTGTATTGTTTGGGCAAGAAGTTGATACAAAAAACATGTTGGATCTCAAAACGTCCAATGGGAACATCAGTATCAGCGAAGCGTCAGGAAAAGAAACGACCTTACCTGAAACCGCCGAGATTGAATCAGCCCTTTAGCGTGCCGCAACTTCGTGAACACTTGGAATAGTTGTAGAGGAGAAGAAAATCGCGTTTGGAACGTACAATCGCCATCTTCGTTTTACAATCCTTCCGAGCGAACTGCGATTTCACGAAAAAAATTCCGCGATTATGAGCCGGAATTCGACTGGTTTCGCCTTTGTATGTTAGTCCATCTTTCCTGCAATTGGGACTCGTATTAGGATAGCTGTCTTGGGGAACGGAATTTGACACGGCACCAAGGGACAGAATGCCAAATCAGCCGCATCTTGACGAACATCCGATATCAGAACTTTATCCCGCCTATCGCTGCCCAGCCACAAGCTACGATGAGCTGATCAGCGACGGGCAGGTACGCCCGCATTACCAGGGGCTCCTCGGGATACAGCCTCGATTAGACGGGGGCGAACTCTACCTTCGCTGGCAATCGGTCAAACGGTCACTCCGCGAGAACCCATCTGCATCTACTGGTCAGTTGATGAAGACCGATGCTTCTCGGATTTGGGAGCTGGATCCCATTCCGTTTGTTATCTCGGAATCACAGTGGTCCGGCCTATCGAAAGGAATTGAACAACGAGTTCGTTTATTGGATCTTCTGATCCAAGATGTTTACGGAGATCAAAAATACCTCCGGCAAGGGCTGATACCACCGGAACTCGTATTCGGCTCAAAGAGCTTCGTCCGCCCGATGCAACACGCTGTACCGGGCGAGCGATTTATTTATCTTTACGCAGCTCAGATTGTTCGCAACCTATCCGGAGACTGGATGGTATTGGCCGACCGAACCCAAGGTCCAAGCGGCGGAGGATTGGCTGTCGAAAATCGACTTGCTATCTCCCGCGTTCTTGAGAGAGACTTTCGCGACATGAAAGTCATGCGACTCGCTAGCTTCTTTGCAGGCCTGCGAGATCAACTCAACGCGTCGGGTGTCCGAAGGAGCAAAACGTCGCGGAATGTGCTGCTCAGTCCAGGGATCGCCAGCCGAACGTTTTTTGAAGACGCATATCTAGCACGCTATCTCGGATATACACTGACTCAGACGAGCGACTTGACGGTCCGAGGTGGAGATGTCTATTTGAAGACACTCGGAGGTTTGGTAAGCGTGGAGTCGATTCTACGAAGAATCCCCGATACCGATTGTGATCCGCTCGAAATTAACACCCAAAGCTCGTTGGGTATCGCAGGGTTATGCCAAGCGGTGCGAGATAAACAAGTGCGTATCGCAAACCAATTGGGAAGCGGCTGGGCAGAGTGCCCTGCAGTAACGGCGATACTCCCTCAATTGTGCAAAGCGATCTTGAAAGAAGATCTCATCCTGCAAAATTCTCCGATGCACTGGTGTGGTGCCCCCGAAGTTCTAGAAGAAGTATTGAAGGATGTCGAACGTTACGCATTCCGAGATTCGTTTACGCGACATTCCAGCTCGGATTGGGAGTTCTATAAATCCAATGAACTCGAACGCGCTCGTTTTCGCGAAGAACTAAAGGCTAGACCTTGGAGTTTCGTTGCTGTCGAACCCAACCGCCCCAGTTACTCACCTGTTTGGAACGGCAATCGAGTGGTCGCTTGGCCGACGGTGTTGCGGGTCTTTGCGGCAGCGACTAGATCCGGCTTTGACGTGATGCCCGGTGGGATTGCACGCGTCGCAGATCAAGAAGACCGCGTATCCGAGAGCCTCATTGGCGGCCAAATGAGCAAAGATGTTTGGGTACTGACATCGAACAAGGTTCGACCTGTGACACTATTGACATCGCCGAGGACATCGACAGAAGTTCGACGCAGTGGAATGGATTTGCCAAGCCGTGTTGCCGAACATCTTTTTTGGCTTGGACGAAGCACCGAACGTGCGGAAGGGATGGCTCGGCATGCGAGGCTATGTGTATCGCAATTGGCGGGCGAAGTAGAGCCGGAATTGCTCGATTTTCACTGGCAAGTGGTCTATGCCCTCTCCTCAGGAGATGGAACGCTCACCGAGACATTACCACAAGATACCGACAGCCATTTGGAAGAGATGCGAAAAGAGGTCTTGCAGTTTTTGTTTGCGAGCAACCGAGCCATGTCGCTGAGTGGCGCACTCATGGGAATACGAAACAATTCGGAGATTATCCGAGACCGATTGAGCTTTGATTCGTGGCAGTTGCTGAGCAAACTGGACCTCAATTATTTGATTCCGTGGCCGGAACGTAGGGAGCGGTTGGGAGATGCGGGAGTATTCCTAAATCAAGTGACAACCCTTCTTTCCGCGTTTGCTGGCCTGGTATCCGAAAACATGACGCGTGGACCAGGCTGGCTCTTCCTGGAACTAGGGCGGCGCATCGAACGCGCCTTTGGACTGATCCGTTTACAAGAGCTATTGCTGGTACCAGGTGGCCGCCCCATTAGTGCATTGGTCGAGTCGATCCTCGAGATTTGCGACAGTTCGATGACGTATCGCTATCGCTATTTGATGAACTTTGAAGTGGCTCCGACGCTCGATCTATTGCTTTTGGATCAGGCGAATCCGCGAAGCGTGATGTTCCAATTGATGAAGATCATCGAGCATCTAGAAAGCCTGACCAGCGTCAGCAAAATGGATGTAACCAAACAACGAAGAAATATCATGGATGCTCGCGGGATGATGCGTTTGTTTGACGCCGACTCGCTGTCCGTGGAGGTAGAAACCTCGGAATCGCCGTTTCCACAGCGATTGCACCTGAAAAGCCTTCTCCATCAACTCGAAACTTACTTAAGCGAACTTGTCGATTTTCTGTCACAGAGATTCTTGACTCATACCGTGGCCGTTCGTCAGCTCGAGGATGCCGCCAATCAATGAGCAAGGCATCCTCTCCAGTACGCTACCGTGTCGTCCACCGAACGGAGTATCACTATTCGACGCCGGCATTGCTTTGCCACAATCATCTGCGTCTGGCTCCCAGAACGTTGCCATACCAAGTGGTAGAAAGCAACCATATAGAAATCGAGCCAAAGCCCACGATTCGCCGTCCGAGAACAGATCGTTTCGGCAATACCACCGAGTTTTTTAGTATCGAGTCTCAACACAATTCGATGATCGTCATCTCCGAGAGCACGGTAGTTCGAAGCGCTCCCGACTTCAACGATGTACAGACTTCATCCTTTGAGCAGATCCGTTCAAGACTACGGTTGCCAGTTACAGAAGAGGATCGAGTCGCCCAAGAGTTTTGTTTTGATTCTCGCTACATCAAAGCAGGAACAGCCTTCGCGGACTATGCGAGACCAAGCTTTTCGAAGCATCGGTCTCTTTACGAGTGTTTAGTCGAACTCAACACACGAATCTTCAAAGAGTTTAAATATGTGCCGAACTCCACGCATGTAGCAACAACTCCGCTGCATGTTCTGAAGACGAGACAAGGGGTCTGCCAAGACTTTGCTCACTTGATGATCGCTTGCCTGCGGTCCTTAGGGCTAGCAGCTCGTTATGTGAGCGGCTATTTGCTGACACACCCTGCACCCGGCCGACCCAAACTGGTAGGCTCCGATGCCTCACATGCCTGGGCAAGTGTTTACGTCGGTGATAGTGGCTGGTTGGATTTGGATCCCACCAACAACGTCTGTCCCGGAAACGAGCATATCACGACAGCCTGGGGGTCTGATTATGCAGACGTTGCACCGATCGGCGGCCTGTTAATCGGCGGCGGAATCACGACACTCAAAGTCGGCGTCGACGTAAGCCCCATTCCTTTGAAGGAAGAAGAGCAATAACAAAGTACAAGATACGGTTCAAGCAAGCTTTGGTGGTTGCAATTCACCAAGATTACGAGAATCTCCGGGACGCGTAGCAATCAACGTCCCGGCGGCGGTTGCAAAAAATGCTCAAAGAATGCGACCATTTGCGCATTCGATTCTTCATTCGGTGCGTGTTCCGGTCGGTTCGTCATCGCCACTCGATTCGACTGCCCCAAAAGTGCGTTCACGGCGATCGAGTGATTCAACGGTATCCAGCGCTCCGGCGGATCCTCGGCCCCACCGGACACTAAGAACGGTCGCGGTGCCATCAACGCGTGCAGCTCATGAAGATCATGGCCTTCGGCGCGCAACCTCGGATAGGCTCCCTTCGCGGGATTGTCTTGGGTCACCAAACCTCTCGCTCGCCATGGCTTGGGATGGTATCCCAAATACCAAGGCTCCCAGTAATTGATGTTCCCTCGCTGATCATCGAACACGATGCCAGGGTCCGACCAAGCAGCACATGCGAATTTGTCGAACAAACAGGATCCGAACATCGCCCATTTGCCACCGAACGAATGGCCAACAATTCCGATACGTGCCGAATCCACTTCTGGTCGCGACGCGAGCGCGTACCAAGCGTTCGCAGCCGCATATCCCAACATCGACAATGGCTCGACTTTTGCATCGTCGATACTCGGATAGTACAGCGAATACGATTTGTTCTGCGTGGCCTCCGTCGTTCCAATCGACAATGCTACGAATCCACGTCTTGCTAACTGTAGCGCAAAGTCTCTCTGAGGTGCATTGAGCCCGATCGCCGTTTCGGGTTCATAATAAACGGTGATCACTCCCGGCTTGGGACCATCCCCATCAGGAATCAGCAGATAACCCGTCGTCAACTCTCCCGGCATCCAAAGAAATCGTACTTTCAACTGTTGAAAATTCTCGCGACGCACAGTTTCGAGAATTTCTAATTTCGGATCGGTGATCAACGAAGGCCACTTGCCGATCTTCTCTTCCCAGTACTTCAGTATCTCCGCACGGCGAGCGGGCCATTGCTCAGCGTTGGTGACCATTCGACCGTCGTTGAATTGCATCGGCGATCTATAGTTGCCAAATTGGCCTCGCAGTTCTGCGGGTGGCGCGAAGTGCGGAGCTATCAAACTCCGAGCGTCCTGAGCGTTGTTCGCTTTATTGCGAACGACTTTCGATGCTTCGACATGAATATGCAAATGGGCGATAGCTTTGACTCCAAATGAATCGGTCCGTTCCACACGAGCGATGTAATCGCCTGGCTGTTGATAGCGGTGCTTCGTGATCGCATAACCATCGGGAGCCAAAGATATCGCATTTCCATCGGACTGAACTTCACGCGTAGGGCTTCCATCGCCAAAGTCCCATAACTCTTTGCCATGGGTGTTGCCAAAGGTACGCACTTTGAAGATGAGCTCATCGCCTAGCTGGATGTCTGTCGTGGGATAATAGTTTGCGTGAATCGAAGGGAGCAATCGTTCGCGATGCATAGCGTCGTAAACGTAAACATTGGCAAAGTCATAAGCGATGTTACCTTGACCATCAACGACTCGCAGGATCTCACTGTACTTGCCAGGCTTCTCGTAATGGCGAGCTACAATCGGTTCGGTCGATACCGTCCCATCGCTCCATTGCCATTGGTACTGAAGATTGGAGCCAGATTTGCTCCACGACTTGGATCCATCCAAGGTGACGGAGTTTCCAGACCAAAGGAGATGATGTGGTCGTGCGACGGCGATGACTGCGGGTTGGTATTGCTGAACATACGCTTCCCAGAGGAACGGATAGCCTTCTTCAGTTCCCCATTTTCCGGAGGGTTGTCGACTTTTGATTTCAAAGTGCAAATGGGACCACCCACCACTTCCGCCTTCTTTACCGAGCAAGCCGATACGGTCTCCCATTTTCAGTACCCGGCCAGGCAGCACACTCTTATCGATTTCTTTCAAGTGGCTGTAGCGATAGTACCAGCCACGTGCGTCGAGCAGATACACCACATCATAGCGAGGCGACACCGGTGAATCTTTTCGGTGTTCATCCAATGTTTGATCGGCAGCCGAAACGACCAGTCCGTCGGTGGCAGCAACAACTTCGACGAGACCTTCGGAGCCACCGATATCCAATCCGCTGTGGTAATAGATCGAACGCTTGCCAGGTCGCTCGCCCCCATCGACAAAGACAGGTTCGTTTGCCATCTGCGTTTTGTTCGCGAACCACTTTTGTTTGGCGGGATAAAGAAATGTCCCTGGGTTGATCAGGGGCGAAGCAGTGGGCCACAGTCGCAGACGAACGTCTTTGTCCAATCCCCAAAACTTGGCATCGCCATTGGAGTTGTTTCCTTTGGTGATAGGGCAATCGATTTGAACGGATCCAATAGACTTTGGAAGGTTGTAATTGGCAGAGACCAATTCTACGAGTTGACCATCGATTTCGATGGACACTTCCGCACGTCGCACAGCGAAACAAACCTCATCGCGTATTTCGCGAAGATTGAGCACTCGTAGTTTGACTGGGGATCCATTGGATAAGACGACATCGGTCGACTCCCCGACATTCAAATCGACGGATCGAGATAACGGTTGGATGGATTGTGCCCAGGGTTGGATTGCAGAACTCGGTCGATCTTGTCCGGACGAGTGTGACATCAAGAGCGATATCGTAAGCGATACACCGAGCAACATGCCTTGCAGCAAGGTTGCAACAGATTCAACTCGCATGATGGAATGTATCCTTGATATGGAATGGTAATGAGTTCAATGGTAAACAGCGATGAACATGAATTGTGCCGGTTGCCACATCCGGCCCGACAGGGCTGCTCATTGTACATCGCAACCCAATCGTATTGTTTGTTGTACAACTGGATTGCAAGTCCGTCGCTTTTCGAAATGACTAGGCAATTTCGAAAAACTTCGATTCTGGTAAACTGTTCAGGATTATCGCTACACGAACAGTCATAACGCCAATGAGTCAACAAAACCTTTCTTCCTTTATTTGGTCCGTAGCCGACCTTCTTCGCGGAGATTACAAGCAGTCCGAATACGGCAAGGTAATTCTGCCGTTCACCGTCCTTCGTCGCCTAGACTGCGTGCTGGAATCCACCAAAGACGCGGTACTGAAAGAGAAAGAGAAACGCGATGGTGCCGGGATCAATCCTGAGCCGTTCCTGCTGAAGAAGGCAGGCTTGCTTTTCTACAACACGTCGCCGCTGGACATCAAGAAGTTGATGGGCGATCAAGACAACATCGCCGAGAACATGTACTCGTACATCCAGGCCTTTTCACCTGCGGTGCGCGACATCTTCGAGTGCTTTGACTTCCATACCCAAGTTCAGCGACTCGCCAAAGCCAATCTGCTGTATCTGGTAACCGAAAAGTTTGCCAACATCGATCTACATCCGGAAGTAGTCAGCAACGAGCAGATGGGGCACGTCTTCGAAGAACTGATCCGCAAGTTCGCCGAACTCTCCAATGAAACCGCTGGGGAACATTTCACACCCCGAGAAGTCATCCGGTTGATGGTCAACCTGCTCTTCATCGAAGACGACGACGCTTTGACCAAGCCTGGTATCGTTCGCTCGCTTTACGATCCGACTGCTGGAACTGGTGGCATGCTTTCCGTTGCTGAGGATCATCTCTCTAGTCAGAACCCAGACGCTCGGCTGGTGATGTTCGGTCAGGAACTCAATGGCGAGTCGTACGCGATCTGCAAAGCCGACATGCTCATCAAAGGACAGGACATCAGCAACATCATCCACGGCAACACGTTGTCCGAGGACGGTCTACCGGGCAAGCAGTTCGATTACATGCTGTCCAATCCACCGTTCGGCGTAGAATGGAAAAAGATCGAAAAGGACATCAAGAAGGAGCATGAACAGCAGGGCTTCAACGGACGGTTCGGTCCCGGTCTTCCCCGAGTCAGCGATGGTTCGCTGCTGTTCTTAATGCACTTGATCTCCAAGATGCGACCGACCAAAGACGGTGGCAGTCGCTTTGGCATCGTCCTCAACGGCTCCCCCTTGTTCACGGGCAGTGCAGGCAGTGGGGAAAGTGAGATTCGTCGCTATGTGTTGGAGAACGATTTACTGGAAGCCATCATTGGGCTGCCGACCGACATGTTCTACAACACTGGCATCAGTACCTACATCTGGATCGTAACTAATCGCAAGCCCGAGCATCGCAAGGGTAAAGTGCAGTTGATCGACGCGAGTAACATGTGGCAGAAAATGCGTAAAAGCTTGGGAAGCAAGCGCAAGGAGCTGAGTGACGATCACATTGCCGAAATCACTCGTCTCTTCGGAGACGCCAAAGAAGTCTATATCGATCCTGAAACTGGCAAGCAAATTATCCGCAAGGCAATAACCTCCGGTTCTGTCGGCACTCCCATCAGCCGCATCTTCAAGAACACCGACTTTGGCTACCAGACGATTACTGTCGAGCGACCGGAGCTTGATGCGAAAGGAAAGGTAGTCAAGGAAACGAAGGGCAAACGTAAAGGCCTTCCCAAACCCGATGCCAAACTGCGAGACAGCGAAGATGTTCCATTGGGCGATGATATCGAAGCGTATTTCCAGCGCGAGGTTGTGCCCCACGTCCCCGATGCCTGGATCGACCAAGAAAAGACGAAGATCGGATACGAGATCCCGTTCAACCGTCACTTCTACGTGTTCAAACCGCCCCGAGAGTTGGATGAGATCGACAAGGAATTGAAAGGGGTGACTGATCGGATCGTCAAAATGATCGGGGAGTTGTCACAATGAACGACGATAACGTGAGCGGCAAGGCGCTAGCCGCCGGTTCTTCCGATCCACCCGAAAGCATCACACTGTTCATCACATGGACAACCTACGGTGCATGGCTCCCAGGCGATTCTCGTGGCTGGCGAAAATGGAAGAAAGGCGAACAACAACCACAACCGCTGCTGGAGGACTGGTGTCGAGACCGAATGAAAGAAAAGCCCGTTCTATTAAACGCGCATCAGCGAGAAGCGGTCGAAAGAACAATTCACGAACATGCCACCATTCGCGGTTGGTATCTTCATGCCGTGTCCGTACGATCGAATCACGTCCACGTTGCGGTAACTGTCGTTCCTAAAGTGAGCGTCGAGCCGCTAGGCGCCGCTTCTTCAACCGTAAAACGTGTGCGGGATCAATTCAAGGCCAACGGTACTACGGCACTGCGTCGCTTGCCGAATCCCATCACCAACGAAAAGGTTTGGACAAAGGGAGGAGACATCGAATTCCTCGATACCGATGATGACCTCGAACAGGTCGTCCTTTACATTACTGAAGCACAAGACCGAATGGATCGAGGGAAATGATGCAAAGCGATAACGCAAGCATTAGCGACAAGTCGCTAGCCGTCGGTTGTTCACGGATACCGGCGATTATGACACCGGCGGCTAGCGCCTTGCCGCTCGCAATGATTCAGACACCGGCGGCTAGCGCCTTGCCGCTCACTGCCACACCGATTAGCCGTATCTTCAAGAACTCCGACTTTGGCTACCAGACGATCACGGTCGAGCGCCCAGAACTTGATGCAAAGGGTAAGGTTGTTAAAGAAACGAAAGGCAAACGCAAAGGCTTACCCAAACCCGATGCCAAACTGCGAGACAGCGAAGATGTTCCGTTGGGCGATGACATCGAAGCGTATTTCCAACGAGAGGTTGTGCCCCACGTCCCCGATGCCTGGATCGACCACGACAAGACGAAGATCGGCTACGAGATCCCGTTCAACCGTCATTTTTACGTGTTCAAGCCTCCCCGCGAATTGGCTGAGATCGACAAGGAGCTAAAAGGGGTGACGGATCGGATCGTCAAAATGATTGGGGAGTTGTCACATTGACCAAGAATGACCTTACTGCGTATCACGAACTACTTGGTGCCATCAAAGTTCGGGTCCGGCAAGCTCAAATCCAAGCGGCGTTATCCGTCAACGCAACGATGATTTTGCTTTACTGGGACATTGGCAGGATGATCGCTGGCCGTCAGGCTCAGCAGGGTTGGGGGGCTAAAGTGATACCTCGCCTGGCCATCGACCTGAAGAACGAATTGCCTGAGGAAAAGGGGTTTTCCCCCGCGAATCTGAAACGGATGGTTCGGTTTTGGAGCGAGTATCCCGAGCTGTCGGAAATTGGCGCACGGCCCGTGCGCCAATTTCCGGTACTCCCTGACTCGATGGTCGCGAATGCCGAACGCCGCCAAATCAGCGCACCGACCGTGCGCCAAATTGGCTCTCACATAGACCAACCTGCCGAAGTCGCGTTGATTCTTGGGCTCAGTTGGAGTCACAACATCGTCTTGATGCAGAAGTTAACGGATCTGCCCACGCGATTGTGGTACGCCCGCCAATCGGCCGAGCAGGGTTGGAGCCGAGATCGGCTGACGGCGGAAATTAAATCGCAGGCTCACAAACGGCAGGGAGCCGCCGTGACAAATTTTTCTGGCACGCTCCCTGAAATTCACGCAGCTTTAGCCACAGGCCTACTGAAAGATCCCTACCTATTCGACTTTCTGACGCTGGAAGAACCGTTTCATGAACGTGAGCTAGAAACGGGACTGCTCACCCACATCGAGAAGTTTCTGCTGGAGCTGGGACGAGGCTTTGCGTTTGTCGGTCGCCAGTACGAGTTGACCGTCAGCGACCGCGAGTTTTATCTGGACTTGCTGTTTTACCACCTGAAACTGCGCTGTTTTTTTGTAGTCGATCTGAAGAAAGGGGACTTCAAACCGGAGTATGCTGGCAAGATGAATTTCTACTGTTCCGCCGTGGATACTCAACTGCGACACGAAACCGACGCACCGACGATTGGCCTGATCCTGTGCCAGACCAAAGATCGGATCATTGCCGAGTATTCATTGCGGGACATCGACAAACCGATCGGCGTAGCCGACTACGAACTGACACGCGCACTCCCTGAAAATCTGGCTTCCAGCCTGCCCAGTATCGAAGACATCGAAGCCGAGCTGGCCCAAGAGCTGGATGAAGAGGCATAATAGTGAACCATAACGAACTGTTTAAGTCCGCCTCTGGCGCTAAGGAACGGAAAGACGCGACGGATCGGATCGTCAACATGATCGGGGAGCTTTTGATATGAGTTTTCCGCGTTGCGATAATCGGAAGTTCAGCGGAATTGAATGGTTCGGAGACATTCCAAGTCACTGGACTATGACAAGGCTTGGCCATCTATGTTCTGACATCAACGACGTTAACCATGAGATGCCGAAGGCAGTCTACGAAGGCGTGCCGTTCCTTTCCGCGAAAGACCTTCTCGATGATGGCACACTCAACTTCACTAATGATGTGAAGATGATTTCGGAGGAAGACTTTGAGAACCTCTCGAAGAAGATCCGCCCCCAACGAGACGACATTATCTATTCGCGAATTGGAACCCTTGGGAAGGCACGGCTGGTTCAAACCGACCAGCAGTTTTCGGTTTCGTATTCGTGCTGCGTCGTGCGTGTTTCAGAGGAAACCGTCTGCAAAAAGTTTATCTGCCAATTGCTTGATGGGGAAATGCTCCTTACCGAAGCTCGAAGCTCGGATGCGAACAAAAGGAATCGGCGTACCTGATTTGGGACTTGGGGAAATATCGCGATTCCCAATTCCGTTGCCCCCCCTCGCCGAGCAACGTGCGATCGCATCGTTCCTGGATGAGGAAACGTCGAAGATCGACGGTTTGGTGTCGGAGCAGCGTCGATTGATTGAGTTGCTGAAGGAAAAGCGTCAGGCGGTCATCAGTCACGCGGTCACCAAAGGCCTGAACCCCAACGCCCCCATGAAACCCTCCGGCATCCAATGGCTCGGCGATGTGCCAGAGCATTGGAGCTTAAAGCCGCTGAAATATCTTGCAACGTTCAGAAGCGGTGGTACTCCCAGCAAGACAGTTCCTGAGTACTGGCATGGCGACATCCCTTGGGCGTCATCAAAGGACCTAAAGACAGAGACGCTCGCTGACACAATTGACCATATTACGCAGTGTGCTTTGGATTGTGATGAGGCGACTCTGGTTCCCGCTGGCAGTGTTTTGGTGGTCGTACGCGGAATGATCTTGCTCCATACATTTCCAGTAGTGCAAACGCTTGTTCCGATGGCAATCAACCAAGACCTGAAGGCCCTAACGCCCGCCGAATGCATTGACATTTCGTATTTGCCGTGGCTGCTACGTGGATCAACCAGCGCAACGTTTGGTCGCATCGACGAAGCGGCTCATGGAACCAAGGTGCTACGCATGGAAGCATGGGCATCAATTCATCTTCCTGTTCCACCAATCGACGAACAACATGAAATCGTCCAAGCCATTGAAAAACAGCTGGAGACGTTATCGCAGCTTCAGACTGAAGCCGAACGAGCGATCGAACTTCTCAAAGAACGCCGCACCGCCCTGATCTCCGCAGCCGTCACCGGCAAAATCGACGTGCGTGAATTCACTCCCGTGAGCGGCGAGGCGCTAGCCGCCGGTTCTTCCGAACGACTAACCAGCAAGGTTCTTAAGTCATGATTCTTTACCAAACCTTGGAGAACGGCATTTTTCAACAGCACCCCGTAGATAGCAAACACCGGCGGCTAGCGCCGTGCCGCTCACATCAGACCTGCACCGGCAAGATTGACGTTCGACAATTTGCCCCCAAGGAGGTATTGGCATGAAACCTTACGTTCCCGATCCGTTACCACTGAAATGTCTTGACGTCGGCAGACTGATCAAGCGAGTTGGCACGGCCAATGCCGCCATTGCCCGCTACGATGGATTGCTGCAAAGCGTGGTCAATCCGTCTGTGATGTTATCACCGCTGACCCAACGCGAAGCCGTTTTGTCGTCGAAGATCGAAGGCACGCAAGCAACGGTCGATGAGGTCCTCGAATACGAGGCCGGTATCGAATTTGATCCCGAAAAGACCAACGACATCAAAGAAGTCGTCAACTATCGAAAGACGCTAACCTTGGCATCAGAATCGCTGACGGAGCGACCCATCACACTGTCGCTGATCAAACTGATGCACTCGATCCTGATGGATAGCGTTCGCGGTGCTGACAAGTCGCCAGGCCAGTTTCGTATCGAACAAAATTGGATTGGGGCGGCTGAAAGCACTATCGAGACGGCCAAGTTCGTCCCACCTGATCCGTTGCAGTTGCCCAATCATCTGGAGGCGTTTGAGAAGTATATCAGCGGCGATGACATAGACACGTTGGTTCAATGTGCCGTGGTTCATGCCAACAACAGGCCCTCGCCAACACGGAGCGTGTCAAAGGTATCCTCAACTTGTACAGCGAAATGAAGACGCGAGTGAGTGACATCACGCACTCCCAGTACTCACCAACGATTTTGGACGCTTTATTCGATCGCCCAGTTTTTCAGTCCGCAGATTTCAATGCTCGGTCCCAAATTCCCAAGCCCACTGTAACCGCCGTGTTGAAGAAGTTAAAAGATGCAGGCATTCTGCAAGTGATTCGAGAATCCAGCGGAAGCCGACCGGCTGTGCTGGCGTTTGTTGAGCTGGTCAATCAAGCCGAGGGGCGAAAGGTGTTCTGAAATTTGTGGATCGTAGGCGATACACAAATGAATTTGTGGCTCGTATTTAGCGTTTCGTGAGCCACAAAGTGATTTGTGCCTTGCAAACGAGTCACAAAAACCCCTCAAATGGTGGGCAAGGGAACAAGCAGAGGAACAAGGTCCGAAATAAATGAGTCTTCACAATGAGATCGAATTCGAAAACGACATCTGCGATCACCTTGCGGCACACGGTTGGCTGTACGCGGAGAATGATGGGGCGAACTACGATCGCCAATTGGCTCTGTTTCCTTCAGACGTGATTGCCTGGGTACAGCAAACCGCCCCTGATGCGTGGAAGACCTTGACGAAAAATCATGGTACAGCCGCTGAAGCAACATTGCTCAAAAGGCTTCGCGACTCACTCAACCAGAGCGGCACGCTGCACGTGATCCGCAACGGGTTTGACGTGTTGGGTTTGCAAAAACCGCTCCGTATGGCGCAGTTCAAACCTGCATTGGCGATGAATCCGGACATCATGCAACGATACGCCGCCAATCGGCTGCGAGTCGTTCGTCAGGTGCGTTACTCGCTTCTCAATGAGAACAGTATCGACTTGGTTCTGTTCCTCAACGGGATCCCGGTCGCCACCGTCGAAATCAAGACCGACAATACTCAGAGCATCGATGATGCTGTCTATCAATACAAAAAGGATCGCGATCCGCATCCGAAAGGACACGCTGCCGAACCACTGTTGAAGTTTCCATCCGGTGCATTGGTTCATTTCGCTGTCAGCAGCAGTCGCGTGAAAATGACGACGAAACTAGCTGGCTTAGCCACGCACTTTCTACCGTTTGATCTGGGTGACAATGGAGCAGCAGGCAATCCGCTCAATCCCGCCGGATATCGAACTTCGTATCTCTGGGAAAAGGTTTGGGATCGCGACGGCTGGCTGGAGATTCTTGGTCGGTATCTGGTGGCAGCGAAGGACACTAAGAAGCAGATCACCAAGCTGATCTTTCCTCGTTACCATCAACTCGATGCCACTCGGAAACTGCAACGAGCAGTTCTGTCGGAAGGGACTGGTGGGAAATACCTGATTCAACACTCTGCTGGTTCCGGTAAGACGAACTCTATCGCGTGGTCGGCTCATTTCTTGGCAGATTTGCATTACACTCGTGAGCCGCAATGCGCTAGCGGCGGGTTCGGGGTACCGGCGGCTAGCGCCTCGCCGCTCACGGAAAATGAAAAAGTCTTTGACACAGTGCTGGTAGTCTCAGATCGACGTGTAATAGATGGTCAGCTTCAGGATGCCATCGACAGCTTCGAGCGAACAGCGGGTGTTGTAGCCACGATCAAGGGGGACCAGGGGAGTAAGAGTGCGGAGTTGGTCGAAGCGTTGTCAGGTGACAAGAAGATTGTCGTTTGCACGATTCAGACGTTTCCATTTGCTTTGCAGGCAGTACGGGAACTAGCAGCGACACAGAACAAACGGTTTGCAGTGATTGCCGACGAGGCTCACAGCTCTCAGACTGGCGAAGCTGCTTCAAAACTAAAGATGATCCTATCCCCCGAAGAACAAAAGGAACTCGAAGACGGCGGGGCAATAAGCACGGAAGACGTTCTGGCAACTCAAATGGCTTCGCGGGCTGCAGATACTGGCATCACGTACGTCGCCTTCACCGCGACGCCCAAGGCGAAGACGCTGGAGTTGTTTGGTCGTCTTCCGGATCCGACGCAACCCGCTGGACCGACCAATCTGCCTGAACCATTCCATGTGTATTCGATGCGTCAAGCAATCGAAGAAGGTTTCATCCTGGATGTACTGAAGAACTACACGCCTTACAAACTCGCGTTCAAGCTGGCCAACGGAGGGAAAGAACTGAACGATACTGAAGTCGAACGCAGCACTGCCATGAAAGGGCTGATGAACTGGGTCAGGCTTCACCCCTACAACATCGCACAGAAGGTGCAAATCGTAGTCGAGCATTTCCGCGAAACCATCGCTCCGTTATTGGACGGCAAAGCTAGGGCAATGGTCGTCACTAGCAGTCGAGTCGAGGCAGTGCGTTGGCAACTGGCCATCAACAAGTACATCCAGGAAAAAGGCTACCCATTGCGAACGTTGGTCGCTTTTTCCGGCGAAGTGAACGACAAGGAATCAGGACCGGATCCATTCAAAGAAACCAGCTCGGAATTGAATCCTGACTTGAAAGGTCGAAACATTGCAGAAGCCTTCAAAGATGACATGTTTCAGATCCTGTTGGTCGCGAACAAATTCCAGACCGGGTTTGATCAACCACTGCTTTGCGGGATGTACGTCGATAAACGGTTGGCGGGAATTCAGGCGGTACAGACGTTGTCTCGTCTCAATCGTTGCTATCCAGGCAAAGACAACACGTACGTCTTAGATTTTGTGAACGAACCCAGCGAAGTCCTCGACGCGTTCAAGACTTACTTTACGACAGCGCAGCTTTCCGATGTGACTGACCGGGAGATCATTCTTACTCTCAGGACGAAACTGGATGCGCTGGGCTATTACGACGAGCATGAAATCGATCGCGTCGTGAACGTCGTTCTCGATCCGAATTCGAAACAGAAACAGCTAGAAGCAGCGATCACTCCTGTCGCAGATCGTCTCTTGAAGAAGTTTGCCGCTGCCAAGGAAGCTCATGCCGCTGCTATTGCAAGCAAAGACGACAAGGCAGCACAGTCGGCAAAAGACACGATGGATGCCTTGGTTCTGTTTAGCTCGGATGTCTCGACTTACCTCCGAGCGTACACATTTCTGTCGCAGATCTTTGACTATGGCAACACCGACTTTGAGAAGCGAGCGATCTTCTTTAAGTACTTGGTGAAGCTGCTGAAGTTTGGTCGAGAACGCGAAGGAGTCGATCTCTCCGATGTGACGTTGACTCATCACAAGCTAAGTCATCGGGGCGAGCGGAATCTAGGGTTATCCGACAAAGACGCTCCAAAACTTAACCCGCTGACCGAGATCGGTAGCGGAACGGTGAGAGAGAAGCAGAAAGCGTATCTGACGGAGATCATCTCCAAGCTGAACGAGATCTACGGGACGGACACGACGGATGGGGATCAGTTGTCGCATGCAACAACGTTGAATGAAAAAGTCCTTGAATCGACCGTCCTTCAAAAACAGGCGACGAGTAATTCGAAAGAGCAATTTGCGAACTCGCCCGACCTGACCAGCGAAATCATGAATGCCATCATCGACGCGATGGATGTACAAGCCGACTTGAGTACAAAGGCGTTGAATTCGCCCGAGATGCGAGAAGGCCTAAAGCGCATCATGCTCAATCAACTCGGTTTGTACGAAAAACTGCGAGACCGAGCGGCTGGTGCGTAGGGCAATTGAAACAGGTTATTGTTGACAGGCTGGAAGCCTATCCCACTTTGTATGGAGTCGTGAAGAATTCGATGGAGCGGGGAGATTCATGCTTCTCTTGACGCTGCTCATCGGTATGATGGCAGGCCTTGTTCAGGCGAACAACCAGCCGAACATCGTGGTTCTTAACGGACGCTCTCGGCCCATTGGATCGTCAGACGTACAGATCGACCGATGTTCGGACACCTCCTATGCAACGAACGGTTGAGAGTGAATGTATAACATGCAATCCACGACTCGCAAGAGTTTGGTGTCTTCCATTACACTGGGTGCGATGGTCTTGGTGACGTCGATCGTCGGTTTGGCAGCCGAAGGGGTATCACGTCCCAACGTATTGCTCATGATCGCCGACGATTTGTGTTGGCGAGATCTAGGCTATCAGGGGCATCCCGATGTCAGGACTCCGAACCTCGATCGATTTGCTTCGGAGGGGATGCGATTGCATGGCATGTTCAATCCCGCTGCGACTTGTTCGCCCACTCGCAATGCGTTGTACAGCGGTTTGCACTGCATTCGAAGTGGTGCTTTTCCGAATCATACGCGATTGTACGACGGGACCAAAAGTGTCTTCACTTATTTGAAAGAGATGGGCTATCGAGTCGCACTTCAGAACAAAGATCACGTTGGACCGAACACATCGTATCCTTTCGAGACCATCCAGGGCGCAGACGATTTGACCGTAACCCGACAGTTCATGACTCGCGATAAAGAACAGCCATGGATGTTGTCTTACTGTTCGAATGATCCGCATTCGCCATGGAATCGCGGAGCCAAGGGAGCGTACGATCCAGACAAAATCACGGTGCCACCCTACATGCACGACAATCGAGCTACTCGCAAGGAATTGGCGGACTATTTTGGTGAGATCACGAAGTTGGATGAACAAGTTGGGGCACTATTGAAGCTGATCGATGAGTGCGGACAACGCGAGAATACGGTTGTTCTATTTCTTTCTGAGCAAGGTTGTTCGCTGCCCTACGGAGGAAAATGGTCTCTTTACGATACCGGTATTCGCACCTCGACTATTGTGCGCTGGCCGAACAAAATTAAGGCTGGCTCACAGTCGACGCAACTGTTGCAATACACGGACATTACACCAACCTTGATCGAGATCGCTGGTGGAGATCCAACCAAAGTGGACACAGGTTGCCCCGACGCCAACGGTAGTCGCGCGTTCGATGGAAAGAGTTTTGTATCGATCCTTCGGGGGGAAGATGGACGGATTCACGAACACGTATTTGCGCAACACACAACCGTGGGTGTGAATGGATTCCAGGAGCCTTACCCATCACGTATGGTTCGTGATACGCGATACAAACTGATACGCAATCTGGCACCTGAGAACGTATTCTCGATTGGAGGAATCCATAAAGGAGAACCCATTCAATCCTGGATCGAAGATGCGAAGTCTGATCCAAAACTTGCGAAACGCGTGGATTGGCTTTTCCGCCGGCCGGGTGCGGAGCTATACGATTTGCAAGCAGATCCATTTGAGATGAACAATTTGGCGGACGATCCGCAATATGCTTCTATTCGCTCTGGACTACAATCCAAGCTGGACGCCTGGATGGCTCAGCAGGGGGACCGTGGGCTTGAAACGGAACTCCTCGCCAAGACTCGTCAAGGAAAGCCTGATAAACCCTAGGCGTAGCGGCTGGTGAAGTTAACTATAAACCTCTATCAATCCTTGAATGTACCTCGATGAAATGTCTCTCCTCATGGTTGCTCGCGTGTTTCGTTGCATTGGCAAGCCATATTGGACTAAGTCATCTGCCGGTGAGTCACGTACGATGCCATGCTGCTGATCGACCTAACATTGTTGTCGTACTTGCGGACGATCTAGGGTACTCTGATCTAGGCTGCTATGGTGGCGAGATTTCTACCCCTCATATCGACGCATTAGCCAAGGGTGGGGTCCGTTTCTCGCAAATGTATAACTCGGCCCGTTGCTGCCCGACGCGAGCCGCGTTGATGACAGGTTTGTATCCGACACAAGCAGGTATCGGTGACTTTACGTCCACAAAGCCGGTTGCGAATAAAGGCCCGGGCTACTTAGGACGCTTGCGAGAGGATTGTGCGACGATGGCAGAGATACTCAAGCCGGCTTCTTACCGCAGCTTTTATGTTGGCAAATGGCATATGCATTCGCAAACCGGCCCGATCGATCGAGGCTTTGATGAGTTTTATGGTTATACAAACGATCACTCGCATGACCAATACGATCGGGATTACTATGAACGACTCCCCACAAACCATTCGGCAGAATTGGAGTATACCACGGATCAGTACTACGCCACCGATGCCTTCAACGATTACGCCATCGAGTTCATTCGCCAAGGGCAAAAGAGTGGATCCCCTTGGTTAGTATTCTTGGCGCATTCTTCACCTCATTTTCCAGTGCAAGCGCCCGCAGATCGAGTCGACAAATACGAACAGTTGTACCTCAAGGGATGGGATAAACTGCGCGAAGAGCGTTTTGCCAGAATGAAAACGATCGGCTTGGCGACGGGCTCCGCATGGAAGCTAAGCCCTCGAAGCATCGTTCCTGTAGACACCCCCGAGATCGCCAATGGCTTTCCAGGAGAAGAGAACCCTGCTTGGGATTCGTTGCCGGAAGATCGACGACGAGATTTGGCTCGACGCATGGCTGTTTATGCCGCGATGGTCGAAGCGGTGGATCAAGGGGTTGGGCGCATCGTGGAGCATCTTCGGTCTACCGAGGATCTAGAGAACACGCTGATTCTGTTCACGAGCGATAACGGTGCCTGTTATGAATGGGGGCCGTTCGGATTTGATGGAACTTCGAGAAAGGGTGAGACCACGCTCTTTACAAAAGATCGACTTCGTGAGATCGGGGGCCCGGGGACTCATCATTCGTATGGCAGCGCCTGGGCAAACCTTTGCAACACGCCACTACGACTCTACAAACACTTTACACACGAGGGCGGTATCAACTCCCCCTTTATCGCGCATTGGCCTAGTGGCTTTGGTCCACGAGCGGATTTTGTGCATGATCCTGTGCATGTGATGGATGTCGTGCCGACCGTATTGGCCGCCGCCAATACATCGCCACTTTCGAAACGAGGCGATGTTCCAGTACAACCGATCGAGGGAACGAATCTGCTTCCAGCGATACGAGGCGAGAAGATTCTTGAACGCGGAATCGGCTTTGATCATCAAGGGGCACATGCTTGGCGCAAGGGGGATTGGAAGATCGTATGGTCCAAACGCATGCCGACGGAGATTCGCTGGGAGCTCTATAACATCGCCGAAGATCGTTGCGAAATGAACGACTTGGCCTCTCGTTATCCGGACCGCGTCCAGGAAATGACGAAGGAATGGACAGCCTGGGCGCGACGTGTCGGTGTGATTTGGGAGCCAAAGAAGAATGGAACAACGGAATCGCCGCGATGAAGTTTTTGATCCTGTTATTAGCGATTTTCGTTCTCTCGTCTCATGTTTTGGTGGCTGCACCAGGCGAAGCCTCTCCCCCTAACGTTCTATTCATTGCGATGGATGATCTCAATGATTGGATCGGCTGTATGGGTGGTCATCCACAAACGATAACACCGAATCTGGATCGTTTGGCTGCGAGCGGCATTTTGTTTACGAATGCGCATTGCCCAGCACCTGCATGCAACCCTTCGCGTTCTGCGATCTTCACAGGGCGAGCCCCTCCTCGGTCTGGTTTGTATGACAATCTTCAAAAGATGCGCGAGGTGATGCCGACGGAGAAGATCATCCCTCAGTTTTTGCGTGACCATGGTTACCATGCAGCAGGCTCGGGGAAGATGTTGCATTACTTCATCGATGCTAAATCATGGAATGAATACTTTCCAAAGGCAGCATCAGAGAATCCGTTTCCAGAAACATTTCATCCCCAAAAACGTCCTGTCAGCTTGGAACGTGGTGGTCCATGGCAATATGTGGAAACGGACTGGGCCGCACTCGATGTCACGGATGAAGAATTCGGCGGCGATTGGTCTGTTAGCCAGTGGATCGGTGAACAGCTCGGGAAGACGCCTGAAAAACCATTCTTCTTGGCATGTGGCTTCTATCGACCACACGAACCATGGTTTGTGCCTAAAAAATACTTCGAGCCTTTTCCGCTCGATTCGATTCAGCTTCCTCCTGGCTACCAAGAGAACGATTTAGATGACGTTCCGGAGTCGGGTCAAAGATTGGCTCGAAACAAATACTTTGCCCATATTCAGCAGCAAGGGCAATGGAAGCAAGGAATACAGGGGTATCTAGCTTCGATTCACTTTGCCGATGCGATGTTGGGGCGAGTGCTCGACGCATTGGAGTCAGGGCCGAATGCCAAGAGCACGATTGTGGTACTTTGGTCCGACCATGGCTGGCAACTCGGTGAGAAAGAGCACTGGCAAAAATTTACACCTTGGCGTGCCGTGACTCGCGTACCTCTCATGGTTCGTGTTCCCAAGGATGCGAGTGTTGCACTCCCGGACGGTACGCATGCGGGATCGGTTTGCGATGCCCCTGTGAATCTGTTGAGCTTGTTTCCAACGTTGCTAGATTTGTGCAAGTTACCTGCAAATCCCAACTGCGACGGACCAAGCTTATTGCCCTTACTGAAAGATCCCGTGGCAACAAACTGGAACCACGATTCGATTACGTACATGGGCCAGCCTGGATCTTATGCCATGAGTGGCCGTTCACATCGTTACATTCACTATGCCGACGGCAGTGAAGAGTTGTATGACATCGATCACGATCCATACGAGTGGACGAATCTTGCAACGTTGCCCGAGTCGCTTGAAAGATTGGCCGTGTTTCGAAACAAGGCTCCGAAAGAATTTGTTCAGCGAATCGAACCGACGGTAGACTCACTGGTAAAGCTAACGTGGTATCCCTTTGAAGGTGGAGCTGTTCCACCCTCCAAACCAGATGGCAATCCATTTTCAGTACATTTCATCAACCAGCGGCAGCAATCGGTCGAGTTGTTTTGGATGAGCCCTGAGGGGCAAGCGAAGTCTTTTGGTTCGATCGCCCCCGGTAAAACAAAGTCACAACAAACGCGTCCCGGCGCGGTTTGGAGAATAGGCAATCCAGACACGGATCAAACGCTTGGCCATTTCCTTATCGGCGATCGAACCGCTCAAGCGGTTATCCCACCCCCGTAGTGGCGGGCTGGCAACGACTCCAGCCCATGACAACGGTGGATTGTGGCGCGCGTTGTCATTCGGCCGTTGATTGGCAACGGGTGGAAAGTTGCATGCTCTGCCAACCACCGTTGACTGCAAGGGTTTGGCCGTTGATAAACTCTAGTTCTTTCGAGCACAATGCTACGATCGTGTTCGCTACATCTTGAGGCGTTCCCCATCGATTTAGCATGGACTCTCCGATAGCACGTGCCTGCCATGGAGAAGAGACATGACTTCCCCATTCCGTTTGAATCCAGCCTGGGGCAATGCAGTTAACTCGTACCTTCGGGGCGAACGTCTTCGCTAGACTTTTTGAAAAAGCGGTGATCGCGGCCTTCACAGCGCAGAAATATTGCCCGCTGTCCCCCTCCATTCCCTGCTCGCATTGATCCCATCCGATATGGATGATCGATGGCAATTGCGGCCTCACTGGCTGGCATTGCATACGTTGGGCCACCCACCGACTCAGTCGCATGGTTGCGGCGACATCCAATTTCCACAAGGCATCGAGCTTTTGTGAAAACGATCGTTGTCGAGCATCACCCGTCAAAACATCTGCACCCGCAGCATTCACCCAGGCGTCCACGTAGCCAAACTGAGCAAACGCACATTCCATCATCGCACGTGCGCTATCCGAGCAGGTCAGATCGACAACATGAAGTAAGCACGCACCTACAACATCGGTGCTGCGTGTTGTTAGGCTGCAGCTTTCGCAAAGGCCTGGAAGATTGGAATTGCCGTGCAATTGAACGAATGCATTTTTTTGAGCGAATGCGATTGCTGTTGCGCGCCCAATGCCTGACGAGGAGCCTGTGACAACAGCAACAAACGGAGTGTCCATAGGTTAGTCGTCGCCTTCCGTGGCGGGCGACTCGTAATTGAACTCTTGCCATTTCACTGCTTGGTCCATCGGCTCGATTCGAAGAACCAAGGCACCGTTTTGAAAAACTCGCACGGTTCCGCTCGATTGACTGACGACGATGGCGATCGCTTTGGTCCTTTGAGAGATTGCCGCCCCTGCCCAATGGCGCGACCCGAGCCCTTTGGAAAGCTGGAGATTCTCGTGCATCACCTCCACGATCTGACGCGATCGTTCGACGACGGCATCTGGAGCGACAACAAATGCGCCATCCATTTGTGCAATCTCTTTCACATCTTCACGAACACGAGGATCGTGTAGATTGCGATGTTTGCGACTGTATCCTTTCAGGGGATCAAAGCCGCTATCTTTGCAATGCTGAAGCACTTTGCGGGTGTCACCCACAATGAACATCGTGCCGACTTTTTTCCCTTCGCGACCTTCGCGGCCGATTTGAACCGCAAGATCGATGACAATCTTCAGATTATTGAGAGGGACCGAGCTCTCGAGGCGTTGAAGATCACGACTCGTGAATCGGCGCATTCGCTCGTCGAGGCGAATGATCGAAATGGAGTCCGCTCGATTGACTTCAAATCCACAATAGACGGCGATCACGTCGCAGTGGCTAGCCAAAAGCTCGTCCGCCACGGATTCGATCAACGCGTGCTGGAGTCGTTCCAGCAAAGGCGAATCTTCTTTGTTGAGGACGATTGGGGTTAGGCCGTGCTTTTCTGCGTCGGCCAAATCCTCTAGTTTGTCGGCCGCCACTAAAATTCTCTTGATCTCGGCAGGGATTAATTCTCGCAAACGCTCCCAATCCGTGGCGCTATCTAACAGGAAAAGCACAGCATCAGCCTTGACCGCACAGGCTAGCCTGCCGGCGGCTTCGGTAACGCTTGCAAATTCCCGCGTAAATTTCTGAATGGTCATTCCGTTCCGTCTTGCGGGCATTTAGAGAGGAAAGCAGTGTCCTACGAAGCGACTCGCAGGGACGTTCAAGTGTAATTTCCCAATGTTTTTTGAGCAATCGGGTCAAACAGGCTGATTTTTGACATTGCGACCACCGATTGCATCGTTATACTCCGGGGCCCGCTACGTATCGGAACTAGGCGGGATTCCATAACTTTTATCGTTGGTTCAGGTGGATCATGTCCAAGGCTTGCGAAGTCTGCGGCAAATCAGCATCGGTTGGAAATTCGGTCGAGACTCGTGGTAAAGCAAAGTACCTCGGCGGCGTTGGTACCAAAGTGACCGGTATCACCAAGCGACGTTTCACTCCAAACCTCCAATCCATCAAAGCTTCCCTACCAAACGGTGAAGTCCGAACCATGCGTGTCTGCGTTCAATGCATCCGCAGCGGACGCATTCGAAAGGCTGTCAAAAACAAGCCCTTCGCGATTCCAAGCTAAGTTCCTTCGGCACGAAAGTGTGAGTGCCGGTGTCGCTAACTCTCGACGACGTCAAAAGAATAGCTAATCTTGCTCGGCTCTCCTTTACCGAGGAAGAGCTTGTGGAAATTACTAAGCAGCTAGGTAATGTCGTAGAATTAGTAACTGAGCTTTCTCAGGTGGATACTGACGGGGTCAGCCCTATGGTACACGCAATCGAGATTGAAAATGTTTTGGTCGAGGATCTAGTATTTGCTTCTCTTCCGCGAGAGGAAGCTTTAAAAAACGCACCTTCTTCCGACGACGAGTGCTTTCGCGTCCCAGCGGTATTGGGGTGATTTGTGTGGACGATCAGGTCGTTTCTCAACACAGATACACCTGCCTTGGCCAAGATTTGGAGCGCACACCATCAATCCGTCCATTCCCATTCTGCTTGCTCGACCGTCGTTTGGGATTCTTGCATCCTGTCGAAACCTTACTTCTTTGCCGATGATCTAGCAATCGCTATAGACGACCTCGGGTACGCGATCGGATTTGTTCACTTCGGATTTGTAGGGGACGAATCTTCTCAGAGTATGAGCAAGGAGCATTGTGCCATCCACAAGATATGCGTCTTGCCTAGTGCCGATGAAGACGCAATCGCCAGATTGCTACTAGCCCATGCCATGCATGCGATGACTGCCCGAGGAGCAATCGTCTGCACTGGACTCGGTGCTGGTGGGATTGGTGGATTTTACCAAGGGATTGCAGATGGCGACAATCTGATGGGTGTCGTTGCTTCCGATACGAAAAGCCAGAAATGGCTACACGATGCTGGCTTCGTGCCACACCGCCCCACCGAATGCTGGGAGCTTGATTTGGCATCGTTCCGTCCACCCATGGATCGATTGCAAATCCAGACGCGACGGACATGCACGATCGGCAGAATGCTGGACGAAGATTACGAACACTGGTGGACAAGTGCTGTGCTGGGTCATTGCGAACAAACACGATTCCACTTGATGCTGAAATCACCGCCGAGCCTAGGGGGCGTCCTCATGTGTTGGTCCCCCGATCCTACGCTCGTTGGATTAGATTCGAGTCTAGTGCGCATGATTCTTCCAGACGTCCCAGCCGGCGAAGAGTCGCGAGAGCAGTTCCTTTATCTTGTCGCGGAGTCGATGCGGCAACTGCAGCAGGACAAGAAGCGTACGGTAACGTCTGTCGCTTCGGCAGACCAGCAACAAACGATCACACTTCTTCAACGGCTCGGATTCCGCTCCGTAGAACATGGATTGATCTTTACGAAGTGCTTAAAGCCCTAGCCGCGTTAGTCTTTAACATCGTATTGGAGTAATATCGCAAGACATGACCAACCCATATACATCTTCTTCCGTTTTGGCATCCGGCCACAGAACGAATCGCGAATCAACCAGCACACTACAATGGGTTGCAACAGCCGTAGCACTTCTTGCGATCGTGATCCTTTTGGTAGTGGCAGGGACGCTGATTCCTCAAGCAATTCGATTCGGCAATGAAGGCGAAAATCTCCCTCCACGACTAAAAGGTTCTGTTGTCTCGCGAGCGATAGCCACAGCAAGCTGGGTTGGTGGAATTGCGGCGGTCGCTGGAATCGTCATGAATCTGGTCGGCTTGCTCATGATTCGACGAGGTAAAACGGCGGTACCACTCTCGCTCGCTGCTTCGTCGATTGCTCTCATGATCTTGATCTCGATTGCGCTCAAGCCGGTATGAACTTGTTCTCATGATCGCGCAGCTCGGCTACAAGCACGTTGGAAAAAACGCTACAGCTAGTCAAGAACTGCACTAGCGATCAACCCGGCCATGTAGGCACCTTTGAAACCGGAATCGATGTTCACGACAGCGATGTTCGAGGCGCACGCATTGAGCATACTGAGTAGCGCCGAGAGACCTGCAAAATTCGCACCATATCCAACACTTGTCGGAACTGCGATGACAGGACATCGAACGTGCCCACCGATCACACTCGGCAATGCTCCCTCCATTCCGGCAACACAAACGATAGCCGTCATCGTTTGAAGTTCGGGTACCTTGGCCAATAGACGATAAGGGCCAGCCACACCGACATCTTGAAACAGCCGACTCGGAACCTTCATCCAACCGAGCGTCTCGACCGCTTCTTGTGCGACTGCTTCGTCGGTCGTCCCTGCACTCACGACAGCCACCATTCGCTTCGTTGCATCGCATGCAATCGATTCAGGTGCGGCGGGTGTTGCGAACTTGCCGATTCGAAACGTTTGTCCTTTATGGTTCCATCGATGCAACGGAAACCATTCGCTGAGCACTCGAACTTGCTCGGGTATAACTCGCGTGACCAACACCTCGTCGTTGTCTATCAAGAGTTGCTCCGCAGCACTTCGAATGGACTCATTCGACTTGCCCGGTCCATAAATGACTTCGGGGAATCCGCAACGATTCTTGCGATCCCGATCGATCATCAATGCACCGTCCGACTGAATCGCAGCGTTCAAGATGCGTTGGCCAAACTCTAAAGTCGAAAGTCGACCTGATTGGTAACCGTCGATCAGTTGCTCGACAGATGGGATTCCGTTCATTGGATTCATTGAGTGTTCGGTACTAGTATTGTGGGTAAGTGTCTATGCGATGGACTGTTGTAGATCTGGTTGGAGAATCATATCCACGACACGGCTGATCGCTTCGGCCGCTTGTGATTTTGGCATCGACGGCAGATCGCGATGAGCTCGGAGAACTTGTTCCGGTGTCAAAGGCACGTGTATGAATCCGACAGGACGCGCGAGGCGATTCTGTTGAAACCATCGATGAGTCAAGTACATGAGAGCGTTGCAAAGGTAGGTTCCGGCATGAAACGAAACGGTGCTCGGAATTCCAATTGCCTTGAGTTCGCGATTCCAATCACCGAGAGGAAAGCTAGTGCGGTATGCGACTGGTCCCTCTGGAATGAGAGAACCAAAACAGTCTCCAGCCGCTTCCGTCATGCCAGCGACATTCAATGCGATCGCTTCGAGCTGGATGCGGCTCGCTCCTGGGAATTGTCCTAGATGTAACACGGCGTCGTATCCAGTCGAAAGATCTTTGTGCAACCGCTCCTGAAGCAACCCGAGGTCCACCGGATAACGACGTGTGGTCAGCCCGGGAATGGTCCCTCGGTGATGCAAAAATGCCACCAATGCCTCCCAACTGGAGTTCTGATCCCAAATGTCGTATGGCTCGAAGGCAGTAAGCAGGATTCGCAAGGCGACCTCTCTTTTGACGAAGTTCTGGCTAATGTTATACCTGTTTTAGTTCAAAAAAACGTGCCTGTGAGTTTTGACCGCTGAACAACCCTAGAATTGCTACCTTTGTTGAGATAAAGTGGGGTGATTCGCGGAAGAATCGTCTCTTCCGTCTCCCGCCTCTCCGTCACGAAAGCACATAGGATGAATGGTCCACAAGCTGGTCGGGCTCCTCGCTCAACACACCTTCCCACCCAAGTGACCTTGTTTGCTACTTTCGCCCTCTCCTTATCCATGGGATGGACGAAAGGTTTGTTCGCGCAAGATTTGTTTCCTGACAAAGCACTCGAGGCAGCCGTCCGTTGGGAGGTTTTCGAGAAGCGGTTCAACACCGAACCGATCAAAGCGGATGACGTCAAAAATATTTCCCAGGTTGTAGCCAAAGGAAAGGGCATCAAGTCGCTCGAAGGCTTGCAGCACTGCAAAGCGATCATGAAGATCGATTTAGCCAACAACGAAATTGTCGATCTGGCTCCCATCGCCGAACTCAAACTGCTTCAGTCGATCGACCTCTCGTCGAACAAAATCACATCGATCGCCCCAATGAACGGACTGGTTCAATCGCAATACATTCAGTTATCCAAGAACACGATCGAGGACATCTCGCCGCTGAAGGATATGAAGAACATGAACTCGCTTTACATCACGGACAACAAGATCAAGTCGTTGGAGCCTATCGCGGGACTCAAGAAGCTATGGACTTTGCAGGTTGCTGGTAACCCTGTCGACAAAGTCGCTGCTATCTCCGAACTGAAGGGGCTCAAGACGTTGAATATGCAGAACTGCGGACTCAAGAAATTAGACTTCATTCAAGAATTGAAAGAACTCAGCCTCTTAATGCTCGAGCAAAATCCTTTAGAGTCTCTCGAACCATTGGCAGTATCGTGTGAAGCAGATTCGGGCCGCCGATTTGCACCTTTTTTGCGTCTCTACCTCGATCCGAAGATAGTGGGCGATCAAGCGGCAACCATCGAACGACTTCGCAAAGTCGGCGTGCGTGTTAACCCGGAAAAGAAGTAATGACAATCCAATACCTGACGGTGATTCGAACTACCATTGTTGCTGGACTATTGGTTATCACGAAACTGAACTGTCAGGCGGAGGATCCAGCCACCGTACGCTTTATCCCACGCAGCGATGCGAATGCCGCAAAAGATTTGGAAACACTGCGCTATGCACTGAGCAAAGTGAAAGACTCGAAAGGGAACATCGACCCATTAAGCGATTACGTGAAACCACCCAAGTCCATCTCGGACAAAGAACGAAGCAAACGGAGTGCGTGGAAAGAGGATGACGAAGCATGGGTCGCTCCCTCGCTAACAGGGAACCAAGGTAAGTCGTACCGTGCACCTCGCATCGAACTCGAATCGGTTGAGGATCTTTACGTTCCGCTAGCTACTAAGGCAAAGAATCTCCAAACGGGATCCGCTGGAAAGACGACTCCGAGCACAAACTTCACCGACGGTTTTCGACCCGCGGGGTTCGTCGATGAACACTCACGAATTGCCAGCCAACCGACGTTCGCTTCCGCACCGTATACCACAAGTAACGGGATGGAGCGATTGTCGCGGTTTCAAGAAATACCGTATAACTCGCCCGGAAATTCAACGACCCCGGGATTAGGAAACCCGGGAGCCATTCCTGGCGGCAATTATCCGGCTCCCAATCCTTATGCATTCAATCCTGGCCCCCCCGTCAATCCTGGTCCCCCCGTCAATCCTGGTCCCCCCGTCAATCCCGGCACCTTCGCTGCTCCTCCAGCGACATTCAATCCCGGTCCGATTCCCACTGGACCTCCAATCCTCCCGAACAATATGGCAACGAATCCGCCAGCCGTAAACCCTGGAACCATGGCGAACCCCGGGACTTTCAATCCCCCTATTGCGAATCCGAATCCTGCTTTCATCCCAGGATCGACCATGCCTCCAACGGTCACCATGCCTCCAGCGGTCACCATGCCTCCAGCGGTCACCATGCCTCCAGCGGTCACCATGCCCGCCCCGGCCCCAACCTACATACCGAACAATCCGCCCTCGATTCCCTACCAGCCCAATCCTTACGGGGGGACCGTAAACGCACCTGCGAATCCGACGCGTAGTCCGAGCGACATCAATCCGCCTCGATACAACACGACGCCATCGTACGTAAACAACTCGCCCTTTGTCAGCGGTCCTCCTTGCGAGACAGACGCCCGATTCATGGTATCCCCAACGCTGTTTCGACCCACCACAGACAATTGCAACACTTGCGGCACCACCCCCAGTCGTCCCTACGCATCCAATCCGTATACACCAGGCGGAACCCCGCTTAGTTATGTGCCACCCACCTACTTTCCAAACACATTCGCGGGGTACAACACCAGTTATCGACCTCTGATCGGATTGGGGCAAGATCTCTCGCGGGCACAATTGGGACGAGGCATCATCGGACAACCAACGGCCTACATGGCATCGCAACCCGTTCGAAACATTCTTCGATACCTATTCCCTTAGCCTAGCCATCACTTCATCTAGCTATTTTTCAGATCGAACGAGCAACGGATGCGCCATTATCTTGATCATGCTTCCACGAGCTGGCCCAAGCCTCCCGGTGTCATCGAAGCTGGTGTCTCCTTTCAAGCATCGTGCGGTGCAGCCGCTGGGCGTGGCGGCTATCGATCGTCCCAGGAAGCAGACCGAGTGGTTCAGTCGACGCGCCGTCTGTTACAAGAGACCATCGGTGCAGCGCATTCGGACGAAATTGCCTTTTGTACCAACGGCACGCACTCGTTGAATGCTGCCATTTTTGGGCTCGCCCTGGGCTCGATGGGAAAACCCTTTCATGTAGTCACGACAGCGACGGAACACAACAGTGTCCTGCGTCCCTTAGCGTTGGCAGCCAAACGAGGTTGGCTCACTTGGACAGCCGTCGAGTGTGATCCCACGGGACGAGTCGATCCTGCTGATGTCGCAGATGCGGTAAGGCCCGAGACGCGATGGTTATTCCTCAATCATGCATCCAATGTTACAGGCTATATTCAAGATATCGCAGCGATACGCGAGATCGCCGACCGTCATAGTATTCACTTGATGATCGATGCAGCACAGTCTTTGGGTTACCTGCCTATCGATGTTCGCGATAGTGGTATCGATATTCTATCGGCGCCGGGTCACAAAGGTTTAGGCGGTACCTTAGGGACAGGTTTGCTCTACGTTCGTCGGGAAATCCAGTCTTCTCTAGCCCCGTTATTGATTGGTGGCACCGGAGAGTTGAGCGAGACGATCGATGGGAACTTTTCTTGGCAGTCGGTGATAGAGTCTGGGAATCTTAACGTTCCCGCGATCGCATCGCTAAAATGTGCGATGGAATGGAAACGGTCCGCCCCAGGGACCGATTATTCTCTCTGGATCCAACAACTGCTCGATGCAATCAACGCTTCCAGCAAATTCGAAGTCGTTGGAAGCCAGCGCCGTTCGCTCCATTCTCACGTGCCTATCATCAGTGTTGTTGCCCGTTCACGGAATTCAGGCCTTCTAAGCCAAGAGTTAGCGATGATGATGGAATCGATGGCGAACGTCGAATGCCGTGCAGGATTTCATTGCGCGGGTTTGATACACAAATCCCTCAACACCACGGACTGTGGAGGCACGCTACGTCTGAGCATGGGCCAAACGTCGCAAGCCGACGATGTTGTAGCCGCTTGCGAGGGTATCCAACGCGTGGCGGAAATTCTCTAATCCGCTCGACACCACGTCCTTATGGGGCTTGATATACCCCTCTCGATCGTATCGCTCTAGAATGCGGAATCAAACGAATGTCGAGTCGAGAATCTTGGAGCCAACCAGTTGAAACGCGGTACGAACAACCAACACAAAATCAAGCCATCTTCATCTACCAAGCCGAGCGCTGCCAAGTCGAAAGACCGAAAGTTTTGGCTGATGAAAACGGAACCTGATGTTTTCTCAATCGATGATCTTCGGAACGCTCCCAACCAAACGACATGTTGGGACGGCGTTCGCAACTATCAAGCTCGCAATTTTATGCGAGATCAAATGAGATTGGGGGACGGAGTCCTGATTTATCATAGCAATGCGAACCCGTCGTGCGTGGTAGGAACGGCTACGATCGTGCGGACCTCCTATCCAGATCACACCGCCTGGGACAAGTACGATCCTCACCATGACCCGAAATGCGACCCAGCCAATCCGCGATGGTTTATGGTGGACATCCAGTACGAGTCCACCTTGCCACAGCCACTTTCTTTAGAAATGCTTCGTCAAATTCCATCTCTCAAAAGCATGGAGTTGCTTCGAAAAGGATCGAGGCTAAGCGTTCAGCCAGTAACCAAACAACAATTTGATACCATCATTCATTTTGCATTACCCAACACATAGTCACAGGCTGCCTTCGCTGGAAGCCTAGCCCAGGGTTACTTCTGCAGACTAGCAGGAGCCTTAGCATCTGTAATGACTTCAAATCGAAAGTTTCGATACCAGACTTCGCTTCCATGGTCGGTAAGCATCAGTCTTCCGTGCAAGGTTTTTCCAAAGCCTTCGCGATCATTGAATTTGCTTTCCGCAAATCGCTTGTCCCAATCCGAGTCGCCAATCGTGGCTGTGACGATTCGCTTTCCGTTGAGCCAATGTTCTAACTTTGTACCACGTGCAACGATCTTCGCTTCGTTCCACTCGCCAGCAGGCTTCGCAGCCTTGTCCGAATTCGGTTCATACAAATCGTAGATCGCACCTGTGCTATTCTTGGACGCAACTTGCTTGGCACCTGTGTCATCGTAGACTTGGTACTCGAAACCGAGCGTTCGACTGTCGTAGGTCCGAACACGATACTTGATTCCGCTATTCCCTTTGGGAGCGATCTTGAAATCGAAGCTCAAGCTGAAGTCGGCATATTCTTCTCTGGTGACGATGTTGCCGCCCCGTTCACCCTCGCGACTTAGATGAATAACTCCATCGTTAATCTTCCAACTAGCTGGTACTGGTTTCCCGTCGACAGTACTCCATGCAGAGAACGAACTGTTTGGAAAGAGGTTCTTCTCCTCTTGCGAGAAAGCCCACATGGGACACAAAGCGAATAAACCAAGTAACAGAAGTGCACGATCAAGGAATGTGGAATAGAGCACAGGTGAGTTCCAAGAACAGGGAGGGGATAATCAATCAAACGATGCGGTGACCAGTACATTTAACAAATTATAGCAGCTCGAACGCAGGGCTGCTCGGATCTCCTGATTTGCAATCGCAACCTGGGCAGCGCTGATAGAAACAGCTTCGATCGGTCTCACACTCGGGGGCAACGGTATGTTGTGCAATGCGCCCAGGAATCGCCGAGGAAGAGTCGGACCGCCTGTATCCGCCTTCGCTTGGGCAACAACAGAACCCGAGGGATCGTGCCTGACTGTCCTCAAAAAATCTTCGTCGTCGAGGAGAGTACGTAGCCCGAACGAAATTTCCGGAAAATGAGAAAATCCCTCGTTTCTCTCCGGCCTCCGATTGCGAAAATCGCGTGCTTTACGTCCTCACTTCATCACAAATCGCTGTTCAATCGAGATTAAATTCGGCCTGAGAGCGGATGACACCGCGGAACCGTTGCTATATGCTCATGAGTAGTGTTGCGACTGCATCAAATGCTTGTATTTCGTGCTGCGCCGTTTGTTTGACGAGTGTTGTTTTCCGCCAATCCCCAATCGTTCCATGGTAGATATCGTTGTTCCGTCCGTCGGTGAGAGTATTTCCGAAGTTCAAATCAGCAAGTGGCTAAAAAAAGAAGGGGATTGGGTGGCCGCTGGTACCGATTTGGTGGAACTGGAAACCGAAAAAGCATCCGTTCAGGTTTCTGCCCCCGAGGACGGGATCCTGGTCAAAATTCTGAGGAAAGACGAAGAATTCGCTTCCGTAGGAGACGTGATCGCTTCGTTCCAAGCAGCAGCCAAGGGCGCAACTGGCCAACCTGCAGCAGGTCAACCCGCAGGAGTTCCCCCGATTGCGACGCCGATCGCAAATACTGTGTCAACACCGGCAAACACTGCCTCGCAACCGGCCGCGCACGTGATGCCCTCGGCTCAGCGGATGTTAGACGACAACAACGTTCCCGCAGCCAACGTTCCTGCGACGGGGCCTGGGGGTCGACTGTTGAAAGAAGACGTCAGCCGCTACGTTGCCGCGGCCGCCAACGCCGTTGGCAGCACGATCGCGTCGGCTGGCGTGGCTGTCTCTGCGGCGACCACTGCCGCTGCGAAGTCGGTCGCAGCCACCATTTCGCCACCCGCCCAACCCACAACTAGCCACGCCGCCACCACGGCAATCGTCGAACAAGGTTCTGCGAATCGAGCCGAAGAAGTCAAGCCGATGAGCATGATTCGTCGAACGATCGCAACGCGATTGGTTCAGGCGCAACACACTGCAGCTCTTTTGACAACCTTTAACGAAGTCGACATGCAGCCTGTCATGTCGCTCCGCAAAAAATATCAAGAAGCGTTTTTGGAAAAGCACGGCGTGAAACTGGGCTTTATGTCATTCTTCGCCAAAGCGTCGTGCGAAGCGCTGAAGCGGTATCCGTCCGTCAATGCCGAGATTCGCGGCAGCAATGTTGTTTATCGCAAGTACTTTGATATTGGAATCGCGATCGGTGGCGGAAAAGGACTTGTGGTACCTGTTCTTCGCAACGTCGAGAAAATGGGATTTGCCGAAATCGAACGAACCATCGGTGAATATGCTTCACGAGCGATGGCGAACAAGCTTATGCCAGAGGACCTCGAAGGAGGCACGTTCACCATTAGCAACGGCGGCATCTACGGCTCGCTTCTCTCGACTCCAATCGTCAATCCACCTCAGAGCGGAATCCTCGGATTGCATTCGATCCAAGAACGACCGATCGCATTGAACGGAGAAGTGGTTATTCGACCGATGATGTACTTGGCGTTGACCTACGACCATAGAATCATCGATGGACGCGAAGCTGTTAGCTTCTTGAAGACTATCAAAGAAGTCATCGAAGATCCTTCGCGTTTGTTCCTTGAAATATAGTTATTGCGCGTTCTGAAGGGCTGGAGGCCCGACACAGCAGCCAGGGTGCCGGCCCTTCGGGTTGGGATTAAGGCAATGAGCCCTCACGATTCGGGTAAGATGGTAAGATTTTATCCGTTCGCGTTATTGCATTTGATTGCTTCTCGATCGTTTCTCTCTCTCCATCGGATTACGAAACATGATGCAGCTCGGATTTGTTAGTGCAATCGTCCCAACCCTCACGCTAGAACAGGTTTTTGCCATCGCGGCAGATATCGGCTATCGCTGTGTGGAGGTGATGTGTTGGCCTCCTAGCAAAGCGGAGCGAAGATACTCGGGAATCACCCACATCAATGTTCAAGAGCTCAGCCCCCAAAGAATCGACGAGATTCGGGTGCTGCAAGAGAAGACGGGGGTCAAAATCAGTGGACTCGGATACTATCCAAACTGTTTGTCACCCGACGGCGAAGAGGCAGAACGAAGCGTCGAGCATCTCAAGCATGTTATCGCGGCGGCTCCCAAATTGGGCCTTACCCAAGTGAATACGTTTATCGGTCGGGACTACACCAAAAGTGTTGACGACAACTGGCCGAGATTGCTCAAGGTTTGGAAGCCAATCGTGGATTTGGCCGAGAACACCGGCGTTCGTATCGGTATCGAGAATTGTCCGATGCTCTTCACCAAAGACGAATGGCCAGGCGGCAAGAACATCGCGTCTTCGCCAGCCATTTGGAGACGATTGTTTTCGGATTTAGGTAGCCCAAACTTAGGTCTCAACTACGACCCGTCGCATATGGTTTTTCAATGCATGGACTACCTGCAACCGATGCGAGATTTTATCGATCGCATCTTTCACGTGCACGCGAAAGATGTGCGGGTAGACCAACATAAACTCAATGATGTTGGGATCTTTGCGCATCCGAATCTTTATCACACACCCAAACTACCCGGACTAGGGGATATTGATTGGGGCAAGTTCTTCTCGGTATTGGGTGATGCGGGCTACCAAGGCCCTGTGTGTGTCGAAGTCGAAGACCGAATCTACGAAGGCTCCATCGAAAACCGGACAGCATCGTTGGCCCAAAGCTATCGCTACCTGAGCCAGTTCGTTGGATCCGACTGATGACAAACGGGGCGGGGTTTAGCCCACCGTCAGGCCATCCTTCCAATCGAGCACGATAATACACGGGATAGGACTTTCGGCACTCTTCTCAACATGATGCCTGTCAATCATCCATCGAGAGAGGGGGGCCATGACCAATGATTCGATCGTTCGTTGCAAGGGACGTGCGCCGAGCGTTGGTGAGAAACCGACACTCGCGATATGCTCTACCAATCGATCGGTGAACTCCAATCGAAATCCTTGCCTCTGCACTCCTTCGCGTTGATTGATCTCGCTCAACTCTTTGCGGGTCATCGACAGCACCGTTTCGGGGGATAGCGATTCGAATGCTACGATGCTATCGAGTCGGTTGACGAATTCGGGTCGCAACACTTTCCGCACATACGATCCATAGTCCATCGAATTTCCGCCATGGAAACCGGATAAACTGTTCTGTGTCGAACCTAGATTGCTCGTCAAGATGATAACCGTCGAACGCAGGCTCGTTACATTCCCGACGCTATCGGACAGCCGTCCCTCGTCGAGCACACTGAGCAGCACATCAAAGACCTCCGACGATGCTTTTTCAATTTCATCCAACAACAGGACCTGAAGCGGTTGCTCGCGAAGCGATTGGATCCAAGCGGCCGATTTTCCCTCGGCATCTCGCAAAAGGCGGTGACCTGCGGCATACGACTGAAACTCGCTCATATCCAATCGGATAAGTTTCGATCTGCTTTTGTCGGCACCAAACAAGTACTTGGCTAACGATTTGGCCAATTGCGTTTTTCCGACTCCAGTCGGTCCACAGAACAGCAAACAGCCTAACGGCCTCCCCGGCTCATGCATCGTCGCCTTGAGACGCATCACGACATCGGTAACGGCGTTGCAGGCTCGCGATTGGCCGATCACTTCTCGTTCCAAGCGACTCGTGACTTCATGACGATGGAGCAGTACGGAATCTTCTAAAATATCGCGAGGCAATCCGGTCCAGTGCGTGAATGCCTGAAGCATCATGTCTTTTGTCAGTTGCTTGCTCCCTCCGTTGTCGTCCACAGAACCCTTCTTTAGCGCAGTAGCTTCGATCAACTTTGGATTGGCTTTGGCCAATCGACGACGCTGTTGGTCGCGAACTTGAGAAAGCCATTGCTCGACGAATGGTATCGACCCGCTGGGGGCCGGACGGCCTGCTAAAAAATGCTTTGACAACCGATGGATGGTTGCCGCCAACGTCGGATCGACGCTCATTCCCAGCCCCTTGGCTCGCTCCTCCAACACGTACTGCAAAAGGAGTATTTCAAACGTAGGCGACAAAGGATCGACGTTGACAATGGGCAATAGGTCAATGAACGCTGGCAGATGCCGCTGGCAAAAATCCAATTGCATGGGAGTCGACTCACAGATGACTCTCAGTTGCCCCGATCGCAAGTAGGGTATCATGAATGCGGCCAGCGAATCGCTCGGCGATGTCCCCCCGAGGGTAATCAAGTCGCGTAGATTGTCGACGACCAGAACGCCACCCAACTCTCCCAACTCTGCGATCACCAATTCCAATCGTTCTTGCCATTGACCCAAGTATCGCATACCTGCGATCAATCGATTGGCACTAGTAAACCAAAAACGATTCGTGTTGGGGATAGGACTGCCAGCTTCTTTTGCTTCGGCTCGCAGTTGTTTGATGGCGTGACGAGTTGCGAACTTCAGAATGGTGGACTTTCCAACGCCCGCCTCTCCAACCAAAAGACCGCAACCTGAATGCATGATGTCGCGCAGTTGGTACATCTCGACCGCTCGACAGTTTTTCTCAATGAGCGGTGCTTTCATCTTGATCGCGGACTCCGCGACGGTCGCGAGGACTTTTGTTCTCGGCGCTGGTGGAGCATTCGACTTCGAATGGATGCGAATCCGAATCCAGTCGACCTCGCATTCGGTCGGCGGCCAATGTTGAATAATCTCTTCTGGGGAGATAGAGGATAAGACCGATCTCACAGCATCTTGTAACATCATTCCAAAGTCCTCTTCGACGGGACAATAAAAATGGATGTCAAAGTCCGGTAGCAATCCGAACAGTTTGTCCCACGAGTCCACGATCTTGACGACGCGTATAGGTATTGAAAGAGGATCCCCGGTCGGATAGCGTCGGTGTCGTTCCATATGCATGGGACTGACAGGAAACGTACGCGTTTCCACATGCACAGATTTGTAGATCTTTTTGAAAAACGGCTTACTGTTGGCTAGCGCTTTGGCAAGCTTTCGTTCGAGAAAACGTTTAGCCTGCGATTTGGTGGGCGCAAGCGATTGAAAATCCGATTCCGAAATCGACGTGGCAACATAGATCCCATCTTGGTTGTTGGTAATGAGTATTGGCTCTTGGACAAACATCGTTAGATCAATTCCTAGTCCCCGACGTTGTGTGGGCGATCAAGTCCAAGTACCACGCTTGCCATTCTCGCGAATCGTAGAGTTTCGTTCGAGTCTGTGTTTGGTAATCCAACCAAATGCCATTGAATTCGCCCCGAATGGTCGTCCAATCGTTTGGCCCTGTGCTCTCGATCGTTGGTTCTCCATTGGTTGGGTGGTCGAGCATTGCTAGAGTCCTGTCGTCTGCCATCACTTGATCTACCGTTTTATGGTCCTTGGCGGGGCAAGCCTGAAGGGTGATCAATCGGTCGAATCCGTACTCCCCAGACACTTGATAGGTTCCCAAGAGAGGTTCGAGGATACCATACACGCTTGTCCCTTCCGCGATGAAGCAAGCGTACGGGCTCACCTCCGACACGTCGTACTGCAATGACGAAAGGAGCGTTTTGAGATTCACCAAGACATGGTGCGTCACAAAAAAATTCATCGCTAACGGAATCACATCATCATTTCTTTGCGAACACATCGTACGCATGTCGGGGATCTGATCCGCTTCCAACTCGGGATCCATGTTGAGAAACTTCGCGCGAATAAACCAACGTTTCGGAGATTCGACGAAATCGATCATACGTTGGGCCAACGCAATCTTGCGGCAAAGAACACGTTGCCATTGTTGTTCTTGGGATATCGACGGGTTTGGCGGGGACAAGTCGTTGATCATCTCGGCCATCGAAAGTTCCGATATCAGCCGATCGCGAGTATCCTGTTTGGCAAAGACATTGCGGAACACTGCTTTCGACGGTGTTTGTTTGATGGACTGCTGGATCGGCTTCAACGATGTTTCTCGGGACATCCGAACTTGCTCGACGACTTCTTTCCAAAGCTCATCTGCTTCCCCCAAACAGCCGTGGCAGGCGTAGTAGTCCACTTGCGGTAACGGTCTTTCCGAATGTTGGTCTCGGGCCTTCAATGCGATTCGCAGCTTTCCAAGTTCCCCTTTCATTTGATCTAGGAAATCCGTCATCGACAATGCAGTAGAGCTCGTTTCTGGTGCCGAGAGAACGGTAAGTTCTTTGGCATCGCAAACAAGTTTGGAGGCAATGGCTGGCTCGCTGTCGAGTCGCAATCGGACCCATGACGGGTTGTCGACTTTTTGTCCGGCAAAGTGATCAGCTAATGGTTGCGCGACTTCACGTTCGACGCATCGTTTGATCGCTCTGGCCCCGAGGGTAGGATCGTAACCTCGGTTGACGATCCATTCAGTCGCTTCGTTTTCTATTTTCAAAAAGATGCGCCGACGTGAGAGGCCATCGCGTTGCATGAGCGACTCAAGCTGCTGTTTGACGATGCCACCCATCACCTCCCGTTCCAATCGATGAAACACGACGACTTCATCGATGCGATTCAGAAACTCTGGTCGGAAGTGCTGCTTCGCGGCGCGTTGATAGACCGTATCGAGGACTCGTGACACTTCGCCTGGAACGGCGTTGTCGTAACCGAGGTGGCTTCCCGCGTCTTTCGCACCGAGATTGCTCGTCATGATGATGAACGCATTTCGAAAGTCTACCAGTCGACCGCGCGCGTCGCTGAGCCGCCCTTCCCCGAGCACTTGAAGCAGATAGTCGAGCACGTCGGGGTGCGCTTTTTCGATTTCATCGAGCAACAGCACACAGTTCGGACTTCTACGTATCGCACTTGGAAGTCGACCGTCTGGGTTTTCCTGCGTACCGATCAATTCTTCGGCCGCTTGCGAAGAACTGATCTCGTTCATATCGATTCGAACCAATCGCGACTCGTCATGAAACAAGAGTTTCGTCAGAGCCTTGGCAGATTCGGTTTTGCCAACGCCTGTCGGCCCCATGAAAAGAAAGACACCGAGAGGACGATCGAGTGGTTGCATGCCATACAACGAACGGATCGCGAATCGGGCCATAACCTCAACGGCTGCGGATTGTCCTCGAATCCGATTTGCCAGTGCCATGCGCAGCGTCGCAAGATCGGCGGTACCTTTGCGGAGGGCGAGCCGAAGGCCGGTGCGCTCTTGGACAAATCGATCCAAATCGAAGCCTGAAAGAGGATAGCTTCGTCTAGGATTGGCGTTCTCTTCTTCCTCCGACGCAAAACCTTCCGTCGATTTATCGGTCGATCGGCTTGCACCTGCGAGAGCTTGTCTTTCCAATCCGCGAGCCAGATCGATCAGTTTTCCTGGCAATGCGACGTGCGGGGCCAGCATGGAGGAGTACTCGATCATTTTGGGTAGCAGACCCGGATGAAAGAAACAATGCGAACGACTTTCGATCTGCCCGATCACATCGATCATGGTTTGCATCGATTGCGTTTCGTCCATCGCATCGACGGCGATGGGTAACATCGGATCGACCATCGATCTGTCTTTGCGTCGCAAGATCGATAATGCTTGCGGAGTCATTTCAAAGACACATCGAAGCGGGTTCTCGGCCATAAAGCTCTTGAGCACGTCTGCCAAACACATATCGCTATCACGCGTCTTACCTGCTGTGTAAAGACCGAGGGGGTCATCAAAGACCAAGACGTGATCGCGTCGCGCTGACTCTTTGAGGATAGCAAGCCAGCGTTGTTCCCATTGCCCGAGGTAGGACATGCCGCTGATCACACGAGCAGGTGAGACCAACCATACCTGTTTGAGATGCTTTTTGGAAACAGGTTTGGCTGCAACACGGCGACGCACCACTTCCGCTAAGATGGCGGACTTGCCAACACCGGAAGGGCCGAGCAACAGGACACCTTGACGTCTTTCCAATTTCAATATCTGTTCGAGTCGATCCACTTCTTTGTGGCGATGAAAGAGTTCGGATTGCGTTTCTACCGTTGCATCGAGACATCTTCCAACGCGATGCAATGCGCTAGCTCCATCCACGGCAGTTTGTCCGAGAAGGGCAGCAATCATCCCGCCCTTCTTTTTCTTTTTCGTAGCGCCACCATCGAAGCTCATATCGACCGGTTCGATCCATGCATCCCCGGTCAACATGAGAGACTCTAACTGCAAGTCGCCGTCTTGTTTGAGCTTTTCTTCGCACCAGGCGGTTAGCACTTCGGCAGCTCGCTCTTCGATGGAGGCGGTAGGCTGGATTTGAAACGGCGGTGCATCGAGGAGCGGGAAGAGGCCAATCCGTCCGAGTTCGTTCTCTTGAACATGCATCAGCGTCTTGACCCGAACCGTTCGATCTCGAAGCGTGATCAATTGCTTGAACATTCGGTACTGCGCGTTCGGATCGTATAGCCAAGCAGCGAGTTCTCTCGATTTGCCTTTCTCAATCCATTTTTGGAGATGTTTGCGACATGCGTTGTTCAGCTTTTGCAAGGCAGCTTTCAATAGAACATCGGCGGCACTGACGCGGGGCTTTCCGACGGTTTGAACGAAGTACTGGCTTTGGCCTTCTACCCGTCGTGTGGTAACGATCGTTGCGATAGTTAGCTGCATAGGTATTCGTGGGATGGGGCATGAACAACGTCATCAAGTCGGCTTATTGGCTTATTATAATAGGACAACGAACCGTCCAAATGGTTCGTTGTCCGCTGCGTGCACTGAAATCGAAATGTTTTGCTGCTTTAGATCTTGTATAGACCGAATCCAAGCCAAGATATCTTGATCTGCAACTATTTCGCAGCCACCACTGCTTTAGAAACTGATACGAATTGCCTTTACCAACTCACAAAATCACGTCGAAGAACACGGATGTAGCTTTTTGACATTTATTCTGAAATCTTTTCGGATTTCTTGTCGCACGCATCGCGGAAAGTGGATCCACCGTTTTCGGCCAAATTACGCGTTCTCAACCAACGGTCTGAAAAATTCATATGAAATGTTACATACCCCCTATTGCGATCTAATTTCCCAAGCCGTGTAATTAAGAAATTACGCCCCGAAGTGGGAATGATTACAAGTTCGGAGATCAGGACGAGCGTTTCGTCCTGACGTTCGAACGCAACGGAGGACTCAACTATGTTTTGGCGTCATACTTGTTGGTTCATCGTCTCCATCGCGTCGCTGTATTGTTCAGTGGCAAACGGCCAGTGGGATGAATCGTCCCTAACAACGATATATAGCGATGGCGTTTTTTTGGATGTGATCCCACGTACGGACAATCGGCTGGAATTCCTGCCCGTAGTTGTCGACCCCACACAGGCGTACGGGGAGTATGCATTCCTTGTAGTAAGCACCGACCAAAAATCAGCGATGTTGGTCGAAGGGGTAACGCTTCAAGATGGTTCTACTCTTTGCGCAGCGTATTTTGCTTCTTCTTCGAACGCAAGATCTGGAGAATCGTGGTTGGGATTTATGGGCCAGTTTGGCTCAGACTACGTTTTCTTTCTAACGGGCGGTAGCGCTCCAGCAGATCCCGATTGGCTAAACTACGGAAGTGAAGCGGGTTTTGGGCTTGCGGCCGGTGCGGCAGGAGGGATCGTTGGAATCTATGTTGGGGGAGCAGCGGCCACAGCGGCGGCAGTAGGATCCGGCTCCAATTTAGTTGGCGCAGGAACGGGTCTTGCGACCGGTGGTTTGATAGGTGGAGGATTGGGTACGGGTGGAGGCTACGTTTTGGGTGGCAGCACTGGGGCGACTGTTGGTGGAACCTTAGGAGGCGCAACTGGGGGGGCAGGAGCGGGATGGATCGGGTGGACAGCACCGACTTTGACAGCGGCGGAAGCTGCTGCAGCAGCACAAGCTGCGGCACAGGCAGAAGCAGCGGCAGCTCACGTTCGGTGGCTTGAGCGTGTAGCGCACAAACACAAGATACCGCCGTACGATGGTCCAATTCCACCAAGCACTCCAAACCACTAGATAATCTGTCCTTAGTCCATGGTGAATCTGAGTAGCTTGGTCAATGATATTGCGAATAGGTCGGACTTTTCACGGCCTATTCGCTCAAGGTACGACAAGTCTTCATCAACGGTTTGTAGCACGGTGAACATTTTCCCAAACGGTGTTTTTCGCAAACAGATTGCTCAAATCGTTTTCGGCCCGCAAATCGCCGTCTTGGGCTCTTCTGAGATTCAATCGCTCATAGCACATGAACTTGCACACCACAAACTCGGCCATGTCAACGCTTTCGTATGTCGGGCGGGCCGGATGCTATGTTACATACGAAATCCAAGATTTCGAGAATATGCACTTAGTCGTCTCGCATGCTTAGTACCTAAAAAGAAAAAAGACGAGTTTGAAGCAGACACATTTGCGAGTAGAGTTTGTCCCGCTGTGGATCTCTCGGTTGCGTTGGTGCTATTGGACCTTTCATGGGACGCATACTACAGAATAAGGCGAACGGGCCACTGTTTTGGTAAATCGGTTTCGTACTATTCTGGCAGGAACGACTGTATCTCAGAAGACAACAATGCATATGGTCAAATCTTCCATGAGATTAAACACCTTTTTGCAGCCTGTCCTGACATGATCAAGAAGGTTTCAGAAGCCTCACTTGCGAACCAATCCGATTTCGAAGATTACCCATGTGTCCAAGCTCGACTGCGCAACCTTGGCTTTGAGTGGCAATCAATTTGCGATTTAATCCATTCATCAGTTTCAAACTCGCTAGAAAACCCTATCGCAGTAGACCTGTGACTTTTGGTTGGTTCATGAAGTTGCCGTCTCGAGACGTGAGCGTCCGGCCAACCGCATCTTGACAGGGGACGTGGGGCTACTTTGATTTCTTTTGGTTTCGGAGTTGGCGTTTACGAAGTTCCTTGCGGCCGCGCTCCTCGCGGCGGATTGCATCGATCTCCCATTTGCAATCCGAACTGAATGCTACTAGCGACAGTTCCGCCACAAAGTCCTCAACCACTCTCGATGCCAACACTGCTGACGCCGGCTCCATCGCCAACGGTTCCTTCTTCTCGGGGTTGTTTACACAAGGGGGCCGAACTGCGAACACGCGGGTTCTCACCGCAGCCCAAGGACAAATAAAGGACAGGCATTTTTTGTTGACCAGCGTTTGTTTTTGGGGTATGATTTGGCGCGCTGGGACGATTGACGCCTCTGCAGTTCGGGAAATGAATCTATGACTACCGCTCGATTTCGGCTTGTGGATACGAAGGTAACTCGCTGGTATCATCTGGTTTCCAGATGCGTACGTTCCGCGTGGCTCCTCCAAGACGACGGA
>CAIOHR010000115.1 GCA_903858115.1 uncultured Pirellula sp.
GCCTTGCTTGGCAGGAAACTCATTACTTTGTAATGACTTCCTTCAACAGCTTGCAAAGCTCGGTGCGGGATTCGCAGAGTAAATGGTGTCACGATGACACCTTTATTGAAAGTGACACGATGACAGTTTCTCCACGACTAGACCAAGGTGCCACGATGTCAGCTTGCTCAGTGCGGAACCGATTCACTTGGAAAAGTGCCCAGGGCACCTTTTTGTTCCTCGCACCACTTCAGCCGGGAAAGGATACCCGTATACCAGCCTTGTACGCACCTGGGTAGCGTGCAATGAGGACATAGCGGCTGCAATCCGCTGCGTAAGGAAAGTGCGCCGAGCGCACTTTTTGTTCTCACCTCGCACGTGCGCGCGAGTGGCTACTCCTCTATTACCAGAAGTATCCGCGGCGGATACTGAGTCTCACCTCGCACGTGCGCGCGAGTGGCTACAAGTTGAGTTTTGACAATTTGTCAAATCTGGAAGGTCTCACCTCGCACGTGCGCGCGAGTGGCTACGAAGTCAGAATTCTGACATCGTAATTTCATTGAAAGTCTCACCTCGCACGTGCGCGCGAGTGGCTACATCATGACAATGTAATGAAGTCGCAACAGGGTAACGTCGATCCTCGCACGCACGCGCGAGTAGCAACCCTCACCCAACCCGTGCACAATGCGATTGACGAATGAGAATGTCCCGATTGTCGCATGGATGGAAAATCTGTTCGCCACACTCAGCACGTTGGCGCATGACTTCGATCTTCCCATCGCTGCCAGCGGGATGACCACAAGATAGCTTTGGCAACGGCAAGTCTGGCTGAAGTGGTTTCGGTTTAGGTACGGCAGATATCTGCGGAACCAATTTGGGTACGATACCAAGCTTCGCCCGCAACCGAACGATCCAGGCCTCATCTACACTGGGCAAGATTTCGCTTCCAACGCATCGAGTCGCGATCTCAATTCAGCCAACTCGCTTAGCGGTGCTAGTGCGTTCAAAATTGCTTTGCTGGCGTTCAGCCTCGTCGATGGCTCGTATGCCTCATTGAGCAACGACACGAGCGTAGCGGCCGCTGCTGTGGCTCCCTGCGTCAATTGTCCGACTGCTTCTCTTGTGATCTCACTTCGGATCTCATTGACACGAGAACGCATCTTGTCGGACGATGCGATCCTGTAACCCTGACGAACGGACACACCGACCGTCTGCGATGCATTCTTGATGCTGGATCCTGTAGCCAACGCCAACGCCATCGATTCGAACCTGCCGTTACTGGCCATTTGCTGCCTCTTGCCGTTTGTGTTCTGCTACAACCCAATTTCGGAACTCCAGGACAATCGCCTCTACCGCTGGATCCTTCACACCAAGAGGCAATTTCACAAGTGCATCGACCATCTTTTTGAGTCGAATTCTCGCTTCTGATAGGTCCGAACATGCTGGTAATGGAAGAAGACCTGTCAAACCAAGTTCCTTTTGTGCCTGTGCAGCCATCCGTTGGTGGTAAAGTTCTGTTGAAATTTCCAGGGAATCGAGTCTTTTTTTCAATGCGATCATGATTTTTTGAAATTCCAGGAAGGGTCGGACTATGTGTAGCGTTTCTGCGTGGTTCCCTCGCAATAGACTAAGGAACCTCTTTGGAAGTACCTTTTGCCATGGGGGGGTAGTATGAATGAAAAAAAGAGAGCCGATGGACTCAGCTCTCCCGCCTGTGCTCGATGGTCACAACTGGGACGAACCCCGTCGTTCGCTTTTTGCGGGTAGAAAAGTAGACCCCAGCCAACCATCGCAGACATTGGTTCTACTACGGAAGTAGCTTCTCTTTCTGGATGTCGGACAACTCTTGATCGACTGGCTGCAACTGTTCATCGATCGCCGCAATAGCTCGCTCTAGTTGAATGATCGTGGACTGCCATTCAGCTCTCGATGCCTGAAGTTCTTTATAATCAACAGCACTCGCGTCCTTTGGCTTCCAGCCATCTTTGCGGTTCTCGTACTTCTGAAGGCGTGCGTTGAAGTAGCTCTCATGCTGCCTGGCTTTTTCGAGATCTTCCACCAGTGTCCGCTTCTGCATCCCGAGCGATTTTCTTTGCTCACCGACTTCTTTCTCCCGTTCAAGCAAACTTTGGTTTAGGCATGTGCGGCTCAAGAAATCATCGATCCAGATAACCTTCGGATCGGCTGCTGCGTGGAGATCCCATTCCAACCGAACCAATTGTGGTTGGATGCGTGCAATCACTGCGTTCAACTCATCTTTGAGTGAATCGTACTTTTTCTGCAATGACGGTATACCATCCTGAACTTTCGTCCAATCTTGCTTCTCTTTGACCTTCGCGATTCGCTGAATCATCGTTTCGAGATCTCGAGAACATTGCTCCTCTGTTCGACCCGAATCGATTGTCAACCGACGAACATCGTCCTCATCGACTTCTTTACCACTCGCAAGATCGAACAACACGCTGTGATACTCGTCTTGAATGCGGTCATCTTCCGCTTTCTTCTCTGCGAAAAGTCGCTGGAATATTCCAATCATCGCCTGGTTCCTTTCCTTTTAGATGACTTCCGTTTCTTTGCTGCTTGCTGTCGCAGAATCTTCGCACCAAGCAGAATTGCCGCGTGCCGAATGAGTTGTTCTTTTGGTGTCAATGTTGTCATGGGATCTCCTTTGAATGTGATGACCCTTGTATTGTCCCCGGCGCATCGACTTGATCAACGGACTGATTACTAGACAA
>CAIOHR010000116.1 GCA_903858115.1 uncultured Pirellula sp.
ACAGTCGTACGACCCACCGAGACTTCCTGGACGGATTGACTCACTCCATGCTCATTGGGGAATCGCTGTTCTTACCTAATGTAACGGGCCTCGACAACAGTGGCGTCCCACAGATTATCGACCACTGGAGTGTTGGCTCGCCAGGCATGGGGTTGAGTGAGATGTCGGAAGCTTTAGGCTCGACAGGGATTCGAATGAACTCATGGCGTCTCACACCGCAGCCTTTTATCGAAGACATCGAACTAGGCTTTGCATCTCGACATGCGGGATTGGTTCAAGTGGTCTTCGCAGACGGCCACGTTCAGTCCCTGTCCGACTCGATCAATCTCCGAACGTGGAGCGCGGCTGGAACGATCGCCGACTACGATATCTTTTCCTACGAAGATTAATGCAGATTGCCGGCCTAACAGAGGAATTCACTTTCGGGGAGGGCGAAGCTCGCCCTCTCTAACCTCACCCTCATTCAGCCGTTTTGGCTCGTTTCGAACGCTCTAAAGCAACGGGAGAACGGCGGGTTGTTGTTGCGTAGCACAGTGAAACGCACCTAGCCCCCAGATAAAATCAGATGCATCTTGGCAAATAACGCGGCGGTCCGGCATCAAATCCTGCAGGATGCCATAAGCGAGATCGTCCGTTTCGCGGAACCCAAAGGTTGGCATCAACACGATGTCGTTCGCGATATAGAAATTGCAGTAACTCTCGGGAACGCGTTTGCCTTGAATCAATCGAGGCGGTGGCGTCATCAGCGGCAAGACGTCGAGTGGCCGACCCTCTGCGTCTGTCATTTCGGTCAATCGTTCTCGCTGCAGCGCGAGACCTGCGGCGTTGCTATCGTCGCTTGAATAAGACACCGCAGCCACCACGAGGCCCGGGCGAATAAATCGCACCAACTGATCGATGTGGCTGTCGGTATCGTCGCCAGCCAATGCGCCACCGTCCACCCAGAGGACTTTTCGAATGTCAAGCATTCGCATCAACTCCGCTTCAACCAACTCACGTGTCCAGTGAAAGTTTCGCGTGGACGAAAGAAGCACGCTGCTAGTCGTCAACAACGTTCCCTGCCCATCCGTTTCAATTCCACCACCTTCGCCAACGAGGCTGCTCGCGAATGATTGCATGCATGGCTCGCCCTCGTGCGCCGGCTTGCCTTGCGAGTTGAGCGTTTTGCAAATGAGTTCGCCGGCAGCGGCATCTCTTTCGTAGGGATATTTGCCGCCCCACGCATTGAATCGCCAACGCGTTGCCCCAAGTTTGCTGCCGTCTTTGCTTAGCAGAAACGTTGGGCCGAAGTCGCGAATCCAAGTGTCGTTGGTCGGAATGTCATGAATCGTGACGTTGTTTGCGTCGCTGAGTTTTCGCTTTGCTTGGACGAGCGATTCGGGTGAACCTGCCAGCACATGAACGTGTTCCACTTCGGCCAACGTTCGGATCATTCGCTCTGTAACATCAGGGATGTTCTCAAATCGACCAGGCCATGTTTTCTCTCGGTGCGGCCAGGAGATCCATGTCGCTTCGTGCCGTTCCCATTCAGCAACCCAACGGAATCCAGCGTCTACTGCGGAACCAGCGATTGCATCGTTGTTTGAATTGGCCTGGCTCATTCGTCGATCCATCTTCTTGTAAGATCCGAATAAGCATCGACGCGACGGTCGCGCATAAACGGCCAGTAAGTTCGTTGCGTGTTGATCTTGTTTAGGTTGCACTCCACGATGATCAGATCTTCGTCGGAATGATTTGCTCGATAGAGTAAGTTGCCCGCAGGATCGAAAACGAAGGATGCTCCCCAGAACTCAATCGAGTCCTCAACGCCAACTCGGTTGACCGCTCCGACAAAGACTCCGTTGGCGATCGCGTGAGATCGCATCATTGTTTCCCAAGCCTCTTGCTGACTGCGGCCATACTTTGCCTTGTCGGGAGCATACCACCCAATAGCAGTTGGGTAGAGGAGGATTTCG
>CAIOHR010000117.1 GCA_903858115.1 uncultured Pirellula sp.
AAGATTTCAACTCGATCAGCACCGATCCAGGCAACAAGGTTTTGGACGGCACTTAATGACTCATGTGAGAGCGCTGCGAGCACACCCAGGACATGGTCAATGCGATCACCAGAACCCCACAACAAAGTGATGTGTGTGAAGCCTTGTGAACTTGCGTATTGCAAAGCGAGTTCGGTATCGGTTTGGTCTTTGAGCGGATCGTAGGAAATCACGGTCCATGTTTCGCGTTGCGAATTCGCCAATGCGCCCGGTGAAACTGAATCCATGTCCCCGAGAAAAACATGTGGTGTTAAGCCGAGTGCAAGGGCATGGTCGAGTCCAGAATCGGCGCAGATGACAGTGGCATCGCTTGGGATATGTGCAAGAGCACGTAAGTCTGGTTGATCGCCGCCGATCACGATGAGTGCATGAGATTTTTTGTCTGTCATTCCAATCCCTCCGCTGGCATTACCCAGTTCAGGTTCTCGGGTCGGCGACAGCAGTCGCCCTCTCAGCCCACCGATCTTGTGAGCTCCCCGTTGTGTTGTGTGTACCCTAGTTCACTTTGTTGGAGCGGGCGATATCAGGTTCGATGAAAATGAATCGAGCCATCGGAAGATTTGCACGTATCAGGGCCTCAACCTCGTCAATGGTGATTGAAAGTTCGTTCATTGATAGTGATTGATCAAACTCAATCTTGACTGCTACCAAGATCTCATCAGGGCTTAAGTGTTCAGTCCGAAGGTTGATGAGGTGCCGTACTTTGGTGTGAGATCGGATCGCATCTTCGATCTTGTCGACGTCAGAGGTGAGAGCAGATTCGCCAATCAGCAAACTCTTCATTTCGACAGCGAGGATTGCGGCAATGACAACCAGAAGAACTCCGATACTGATGGATCCGACGGCATCCCATCGAGGTTCGTGAGTGAAGTGGGCAAGGAGAACACCTGAAAAGGCGAGGACTAAACCTATTTCGGCTCCAACATCCTCAAGAAGGACGACCGGTAACTCGGGTTGTTTCGCTGTACGAATAAATCTCCACCAACTTTGGTCTTTCTTCTTAATGTGCCGGGCCTCCTTTACTGCAGTTCGTAGCGAGTACGTTTCAAGCAGGATTGCTGCCCCCAGAATTCCGAGAGCCACTGGCAGGTTCTCGGTTTCATGCGGATGTGACAACTTCTGGATGCCTTCGTACAAAGCAAAAAGGCCGCCCATCGAAAATAGGACGAGGGCGACGACAAACGACCAGAAGTATCTTTCTCGGCCATATCCGAATTGGTATCGATCGTCAGCTTTTCTCGCCGAACGCTTGCTTCCAAAGAGGAGTAGCGCCTGATTGCCTGTGTCAGCCAGTGAGTGCACCGATTCAGCGAGCAATCCAGCCGACTGGGTCAGGATAAATCCGACGAATTTAGCGATGGCTATTCCGAGATTGGCGATAAACGCCGCGATGATTGCCTTCTTGCTTCCTTCTTGCATGGTGACAGAATGACACATGTCAAGATGCAACAAGTAGATACCTTGTGCATAAGAGGGGATTTGTATGAGCGTTGAATTAAAAGGACGAGTCGCGATTGTCTCGGGAGGCGGACGAGGAAT
>CAIOHR010000118.1 GCA_903858115.1 uncultured Pirellula sp.
CGCAAAATGATGCGGCCGTCTTGATGTCCTTTCTTTCTACGTAACGAACCTTTGGGGCCATCGAAACCAGGCGTGATGTCGCAGAACGCATGTGTCGCATAATCCACAATTTCGAATTCGTATTGTTGGATTAGTTTAGAGATGAGCATTCTGTGAGGCAGTTCTAACGACGCACCCAATGCGAGTTCGTTCTCCAACGCCGTAAGGAATCTTCCCTCAGTTGCTGACATCATTTTCGAGAAAGCGTTTGCCATTTTATCGATCCATCCTGATTTGCGAATTATCAACGCTGGTTGTAATGAGAAGTAAAGTTAGGTGTCTGCTGTAATGAACAGCAGTTTGTGTTAAGCCGAAGTTGTCTCCAACAATTCGTCTAAGATTGTCGCGTGAGTCTTGCCCGCTGTTCCTTGATCCCGAACACAAGCGATTCTGTCCAAGGAGGACAGAATGAACCGGCTGTCTTCATGGCCGTCCTTAGCGCACTGCGATTCGATGCAGTCGATGTCACGATCAAGAAAGTAGGTAAATAGTCCCGCTAGGATCCCTGCCGTCAAAGCGTCCGCAGGAAAAGACACTTCGTCCTTGTAAATGTCGGACATGATTGCGCCCTTGAGCGAAAGCCACAAAACGCCCTTTGGGAAGTGCTCTAAGTGCATCGTCAGGATTCCCCAGCCGTTGTGCCCGAACTCTTGTGACAACAATCCTTGAAAGAATGCCATAGGGAATTCCTTGGCTGGATGTTCATAGTACTGTGACCATTCCGCATCCATGCCTCGGCCGAAATCGACGCCCCATTTTTTACCGCAGCGATGTAGGACTTGCTCGGTTCGATCACCGCACTCGTTGAGTAGGGCTCGATGAAGTCCGATTAGAAAGTCGTTTGTGAGTGCAATCATTCTTCTTCCCGATCGGTTGTACATCACTCCCGTTTCAACGTTGGCCGTGATGTAGACCTTTTCCGAGTAGTAGTTTTTAAACTGGAGTTCAGATGTTATAGACATCGATTCACGAATAGTCGTTGAAAGGGATTTCGATTAAACAGCAGGCGTTGCTGGCATCGGGAAGTCGGACATGATTTGGATAGTGCGGTTTAGGTAAGGTTCAAACTTTGCAAAGGCCTCGGGGGGGAGCGATTGGCGAAAACCTTGTTTCAGGTAGGTGTAAGTGTCGCGGTTGAATTCCGGCGTAAAGTTCAGACCGGATAGAATGGTGCGTAGCCAGAACAACAGTTTGTCTTCAAGGATGCTGATTTCGTCGACCAGCATCGCTTGAGCCATATAGCGAGTGGTCAATTGCACATCGCGATAAGCCTTCGCCCAAGCGCTTCCGTGGTATTTGTCGAAGTTCGGATAGCGTTTGCGTGTATTCTCGATACAAAAACGCACTACAGCATCTTCGTTTTCCTCGATCAGTTTCACCGCTTCGAGCCGTTCGGCAAAGGATGTGGTATAGGCGAGCAACTCGCTGCTTTCTTCCGGCGTAAGGTAGCGGCTATCGCTGTCGAGCAGTATGGAATTGATTTTGTTGTTCATTGCGTTATCTCTAAATCGATTCGTGTTGTTTGTTGGATTGACGCAGTTCTGTCTTGAGCGCCATGTTTTGGAGATTCAAGCTGAGCATGCGTTGGAGCAGCCAAGAATTCGCGCTTTCGGAATCAGCGGCCTTGTCAGAAATAACAGATGCGA
>CAIOHR010000119.1 GCA_903858115.1 uncultured Pirellula sp.
CACCTCTCGATCCCCACGCAAAGCGGCCTTCCGGTCCGCTTCCGCTGAAGGTCCGCGCACAAGGCGTAAAAATCGCTTGCGTAGCAGAAAAACGCTCGCTTCGATCGCTCAAAAACGTCACAACTTCGGTGCATCGCGATGTTCAAAGCGGTCTTTAGAATCGTGCGCAGAGCAAAATCATCTAAGAGAAAACATTGGGGAAATCGCGAAATAGAAAAATCGCGTGCAAGGCGACTCTGACACCCAACGCATCGCGTCCCTCTTACGCTTGATCCACTCCATTGCTACTCGCTGTCAACCGACACGCCTCGGGCCAGACCCATGGTCCCTCACCGCTCTGGCGGACTGTCGTTGACGGAGGTGGTGTCATTCTTTAGATTGTGAACGCTTACTCGATAGCTACAAACTCGAAACAACGACACAACCATACTCCGTTATTCGAAAAACTTGAGATGACGACCCAAGCCTCCCTCTTTTAATAAAATCGTACTGACCGGTTAGACGGAGAATTGTGGAAGCTGAATTGTATTGACGACGATGAAAGAAACCATTAACCAATTTGAACTCGCGACAAATTGCTTCATCCGTGTCGGCTAATCTTATCGCATGGAAGCTAGAATTAACATCAAATCGACCACAACACACACCCCCAAAAAAATTGTAATCTGGATGATTCCATTCTTGGAGATACAAATGCAATCGCTTTTGCTTCTGAAAAAAACCATCCGTGTAGATCGTCGCCTGATCACCACAAGAGATTTCACTTCTTAAAACATCTCTCCACCCAAGCTTTCGACAAAATTTTATTATCTCTCTTGGTACGCAATTTGATGTCCGGACCGTATAGCCTTCAACTGCCACAAAAACATCCTCCGTTGTAGAGAATTGGATTGCGAAACGCCCTTGCCACGCATTCTGCTACTGTTTTTGCACTTTCGGTATGGTAAGATTTTTGTCCATTCTGGTGGATTGTTACGCAAATACACTTTTTGCAAACTTCCCGGTTATTCTTAGGTTCCGGATCGTCTTCGTCTGGAAGGTCACCGTCGTCGTTACCGACGTAATACTTATTAACACACAATGTGACGTAAGCAATCTGCACGACCGGGTGTATCCTCAATACTTTCCCACAATTTGTTGCAACCGTAGTCGTCGTTAAGACGGTTGTTTCAATGGGCACCAATGCAAGTTGGCACTTCTCAGGTGATTGCTTGCAAGGCCCATCGGATGCACCTTCGACCGCCCAAAGCCTATGCCAAGTTGAACCGTAGTCCTTGCAGCATTGCCCAGCACTTTTCCCCGAATCGCACTCAAGCTCTTTCGTTATGAAGTCACTTATTGTCCAACCTAATCGAAATTCGCAGCAGACTTTCCGCAGCCCAGAGGGGTCCATATCATCCAATTCAAAGTCATTCCTATACAGATTCCATCTGCTACCCTTAAATCCAATTGGGTCTCTGGTGAGGAACCGCCCAGCGCTCGGACTCATCCACCTCGCCCGGAAGTGATACAAGCCCAGCGTCGCATCCCATTCACGGCCCGTATATGTGTAGCGATTGTTGATCGCCGAGGAACTGAGCACAGAAGCCGAAGCGTCCAATATCGTCGGTTGGCCGTAGGCCGTGTAGGCATAGCGTTCAGCTACTGCACTGCTTGATGTCGTTACTGCGGTGATGGAGTATTGTTGGTTGCGATGGAAGTACACCAACGTTCCGCCTGCACCAGCGCCTTTTCGCACCACCGGTTCGTCGATGTAGCTCGCATAGACATAGCGATACGTTGGAGTACTCGCAGCACCTCCTACTGGGTAGTCTGCGATCGTCTGCTGGTCCATCTGCACAAACACAAAAGATCCACCAGTGCCCGTTCTAGCGACGCGACGTCCTAGGGCATCGTATTGGAAACTCACGTCCGCTGTCCCGTTGGCGTCGATGTCTGACGATGCAAGCTTGTTATCGAAGTTCCAAGTCAAAGACAGGCTAGAGGCGGGAGGCTGGAGGCCGGAGAGAACAGCCGGGATCACCGTCATGTTCCCCTTCACATCCGTCGTCACGCTTGTCCAGTCTCCAACACTGGTCAGATTCCAGGACTGGTTGAACGTTCCGCTGGCGCAGACATAGCCCGTCAGACGATCCTCGAAGGCGTAGGTGGTTCCCCCGGAAGTAAATCCATACCCGCTCATCACGCCGATGATCGTCTCGGAGGTCTTATTCTTGTTCGAATCCCAGGTGTAGGCCATGTCGCAGAAGGTCGCCATGTAGATTGGATTCCTATGGAAACTATGTCGTCCGCTTTCGCAATTGTGCCTGCAGTTCGGTCACCAAGGACTCAAGTTCGGTCCTCGATTTAGAGTGCAGCACATCGTCGGTCGACTGGGGCAAACTCAGTAGATTTTGCAACATGCGTATCTTGCCGAAAAGCTCGCCTTCCTCGCGCCCTTTGAGCTCACCTTCCTCAAAAGCTGTTTGGATTCGAGTAGTCTCATCGAGCTCCCATTTCAGCCGCGCATCGTAGTGTCGGCGTTGGCCTAGCGTTCGTGAAATCATCTCTAGTACTCCTACGGCTCGTTGAAAAACGGGATCAGGCAACCGATCTAACAACTCCTCAACGCTCGAACCCTTCGCTCGTCGAAAGAAGTACATCCATTGATCACGCGGATCGGCGATGGCAACCTAAGTATCGCATTCAAAAAATGGATGGTAATGTCAGGATACTCTGGATTACCCAGAAGTAACTTGCACGAGAAATCCACCGTTGGATCTATCTCGATGAGCATTCCGATTACCCCCCATCTGCTTAACTCCGTCTCCACGCGACTAGCGGAATTGTACACGATACCCGCAAAGCCCACCCAGCTGGCAGCTCCGGTTTTTAGAATCGGCAAAACATGTCACGACTTCGGTGCATCACCAAGTTCAAAGCGGACTTTAGAATCGTGCGATGAGCAATATCATCTAAGGGAAAGCATTGGTGGAATCGCGAAACAACAACACCGCGTGCAAGCCAATCCTGAGTTCTAACTCATCGCGTCCTTCTGACGCTGAACGGCTTGGATTCCAAAAACCGGAAGTACGCTAGCGAATCGCAATGCAATTTTGCAAGGGCTTGAGGATGTGCTCAATGACGTAGCTATCCATCAACTCGTGCATGTGTTTCTCAAGTCGCCCAAGCTCATCGAC
>CAIOHR010000120.1 GCA_903858115.1 uncultured Pirellula sp.
AAATGCCGCGTTCGGCATCACTAAATCGCTCAGCGAAATAGCGCACAGCTGGCAATAGTTGGGTGCCATTTCCAAAAGATACCTTCGAGGGTCCGCGTATTTCGAGTGATTTGCAGGCGTTTACATCAAAATCGCCGACAACTTCAAGACCTGAACCGTCTCCGCATGCCCAGTAAATGACAGTAGTCCCGCCGTCTGCGTCGAGGTTGCCAGCCAAATATGAGATGAAGTCTTGGGCACAAGATTCCATGGTGTTTGGAGACATTCGTAAATGCCCCAAAGCGATCGCATCAGCATAAGCTTCTTTTTGAAAGATCTTAAGCTTTTTTCCATCCTCGACCTTTTGAGTGATCCAGCCTTTCTGTACGTAGATGGCCTCTAATTCCGGGGGTACTTGCCCCATCAGTTGTCTACCATACCAGCTCTTCATCGAAGCGCTGCCATCTAGTGCAACACCTGTCTGCCAACCCTCAGCGTCTTTTCCTTGCGGTTCCATCAAGATTGAGAATTGGACATGCAAATTCCGTCCATCATCACGTACGTTGACTTCGCCGAATTCCTGGGCTACCAAATGGCTAGGCAACTGCCTGTTGCTTGAAGAGTTCATAATGAGCCGATCTGCCGAATGATTAGATTCTCGCCAAAACTTCAGTTAAGTCCTGAGTTACCGAACCACCCGGGAATTCGAGTGTGAATGCCTTGGCTCCCGCAGGGAGAGTAAATTTCAGCAGAGCTGGCACGCCGTCGGGATATTCTTTCACGCTTTTGCCTGCACTATCCACTACTCGACCACTGCTGACAACGATGGTGTCCTCCTGTACAACTTCAGCAAAAATCTCTTCAACTTTTTGCATATGCTCAGCCAGCTTGTGATCCCAAAGGTCGATCTCTCTACCACTTTGATCTTTCAAACCTGAACCAGCAAACATATCGTCAAGCTCTTCCATCTGCCCTTCGTCGACTTCTTCGCCAACCCCGATCAAAACCAACTTACAAAAGTGCCGCTGCCCCGCTGCGATCTGTTTTCCTAACTCTAAGCAGTAGGACTTCACCTCAGCTAAGTCTTCGATAACCCCATCCGTAACAAAAACACAAATTGACCACGGAGACTTCTCAAAGGCGCATTCAACAAAGTGTTTTAACGCTGGTAAAAGCTTAGTGCCCCGACCCCAAGGAAACTTACTAGGCCCCTTGATCGCAACTGATTGGGTCTCGGCACTGTTTAACTTCCCAATTTCTTCGACTGCAGAACCATCTGGATTACAAGCCCAATAGATGAGATGTACTCTGCCATCCGACGCAAAGCCGGCCAAATAGTTAGCCATGACGCGGGCGACAGGTTCAATCAGATTTGGGATTGCTGCTTCCTTGGCGAAAACCCCACCTAGAACACCGCTAACTCCGTACGCCTTCTTCATCGATGCCGACGCATCCAGTGCCAAGCCGGCGCTAGCACCTTCAACATCGGGAACCATCAGCACCGTTGCTACGACATCCAGAGTACCATTCTGTTGCCCATACACATTCACTTCACCAAAAGGCTCAACCGGATTTTGCAATTGGGTCATGAGTTGTCTCTGAGAAACGGGAGATAAAAACAAAGAGGGATGGGGGCTAAGCATCCAGTGTGGGCATGGTTGCTGACGGAAATTTATAGTCAACAGTCACTCACAATACAAGTAAAATGCGTCAACTAGTCGAAAAATGGGTCAACTAGTCGAATTCGGGTGTAACGTGCGAAAATTTGCACCCCGCCTCACCGAAGCCTGTGCAGCACGCACTTGTGCGAAGCTTCCGGCGTTCTTGAGATAGGCTTCATTGAGTTAGAATCCTTCTAGCTTGTCGATACACTATAAGCTCGCGTCACAGGTTCGACAGTGAGTCCAATACCTCAGGCAAATAAACCGAATTCACCGAAAATTGTCGGCTTTCCTAAAGCCAAGCTTTGTGTATTTGCTCGAGTTGCGGCGTCCAGTGCTTGCTGCCTTCGTACTTGGTGAGTCGTCTTGTGAGTCGCCAGAGTCGCCTCAGGATCCTCGTTTTTCAATGAAAAAAGGTGGTTTCGCAATGGATGAGGTAGCTTTCGAATTAGGTGCGCGATGCTTTGACTCGCGGGGCTGGCGAGATTGGACCGAAACAGTCGATTACTCCACAAAATTCTTGCTCCGCTCGCAAGTGCCTGATATCATTCAGCTTCGGGTCTAAGCGAGCTAGCGTGATAGGCTGCTTGGTGCGATCTACAGGGATTAGGCTAGTCCAAGTAAAAACAAGTTCGGAGGCAGCAAGGAACCCTCTCATGTGGAAAGTCGAGTACAAACATGCCAATGCCGTTTCAGCGTGGAGCACACATGGCAACTACGGCAGTGAATCGTCCGCGATGAGTGTCGCGGCAAAAATCGCTAGCAAGCACTTCGCAACTCGCGTGGTCGATCCGCGAGGCAACATCGTATGGATAGCATGACTACAAGCAAGGCAGAAGCAAAGAAGCTGGCGATCGCTGAAATCGCCGACCTCATGGACAAATACACTAAGTACGTCCAGAGCGTCAAAGATAAGCAGTTCGACGATGCGATCCGCAGCCAACTAAAATCCAAGGGCGGTATCATCCGCATGCTCCTGCTCGGGCTAGAAAGCGGCTATTACGAGACTTAAGGCAGGCGCCGAAATCGGGTAAACTCGTTCGTCGACGGGCACCTAATTCGCATTAATGGTGTTTTCGCTTTTTGCCCACTAATGACCAGTGCACGAGACTTCCCAATTTCACTGTGCTCTCGCATCACTTCTTTTCCTTAGCCTTCCGATACTCACGGCTAAAATCGATTCCGATGTCTTCTCCAGGGGTTACCTCTTGGACTGCAGCATAAAAAAAGTACGCAAGGTACAGTCCGTCGAATTCACCGTCGAGAGTCCTAAGAC
>CAIOHR010000121.1 GCA_903858115.1 uncultured Pirellula sp.
GGCGAAGCGTGCGAAGGTACCGCTGAAATGGAATAGCATCCCCATCCCTACTAGAACGCAGGACACATAAGGAATGAGCCATCCGGCATTCGTTACAACTTGTAGCACCGTTTGTTCGGCACCATAAGAACTGCGTTCACGCGGGGTGTAACTGGATTGATAAAACGTTTCACCACGGAAACGGAGCGGGCTATTCATCCAGACACGTCCATCTTGTAGAACGTTACCATCCTTATCTTTGATGGTGACATAAGAAGAATAGTCCTTTGGAATCGCTGTGTTGGTGTACTCCTCGAGAACCACATCATCGAGTGTCACTGTGTAGTCTTTGTAGTTGCGACGGAACTGCAATCCAATCTCGTAAGTCTTGGAAGCCGCTTCGATCTTATCAAAGAGTTTCATGGCAACAACGTGTTCGTCACTCAGCCATTGACTTGCCAAATAGCGACCGATTTCCGATTTGTCGGATTTGTTGATCACCGTGTAATAAGCCCCGGAAATATTGGATTCACTGGTCGCCCCACCAGCTTTGGGAGCTTCCTGAACATCCCAGTCTTTGATCAACCCGGTCATTTTGGCTTCGTCGGAATCCGGAGCAGGTGGTTGAGATCGCGAGCGGATAGTTGAGTTCTCCATCCACTTGTCGATGCGAATGGAAAATGGAAGTCCATCTGCAGTTAGCTCTTTACCATTGCTCGCGGCGTCGCGAAGTAGGTGTTGATTGAAGGCAACGACGCGATCTCCATCCTCAGGACTTCGATCAATGACAACTAATTCGACGGAATCGATCTCAGCAACCATGCTTGTCTGCTGACCTTCGACAATGGACATGCGTTCTTCACGCTGCGCGTCACCAAAGATAAACTGACCAAGCATGAGCAATCCCACACCGAAATGGATGAGCACGTTGCCTCCTCGCTGTCCGAAGAGTATGGTTAGTCCGACCATCAATACGACACCCACCCCAAGACTCTTGGTGAGTTGCCAAACGATTCTCAAGCCTGGATCCGGAATTCGGTAAGCGTCGCCAGTCCAAAGCAACAATAAACTCACGGCTGCGAAGATTGCAGCCGCAGAAACTCCGGTGTAGAGAATGACTTTGTTCTTGGGACGACTTAGAACCAACCACCCGATGGTGATGAGGGTCAAGGCATGAGCGGACCATTTCGTCCCGAGCCACAACCAGTCATAAGAAAATGGTGGTTCACCTTGCAGACCATCACCCAAGTGAGCACTCATTATCACGAGGCCGACCAATGCAAAGCCGAGAAGCGTTATTAACATTCCGCCCCAAAATCGCCCACCTTTCGCATTCATCCGGAATCGCGTTAACTTGGCAGCAAATAGATTGATCAGCAGAATAAGACCGATCGACGCTCCACCGGGCATGAGAAAGCCAAAAGGTATCGGTTCTGCGTGGGGCCACATCGTCGAAGGTACAAAAACGTCGAACGGCACGTAAGCAATCCAGCTATTAAAATAATGTCGTTTTACGTCTACGATCGTTTCTTGATCCTGGGCGAGA
>CAIOHR010000122.1 GCA_903858115.1 uncultured Pirellula sp.
ACCTGCGTGCGTTCACTCGCTACGAAGCAGCGAGTAAGGAATTCAACGAAGCATGTTCAGCACTGCGCAACCAATTGGTCGAACCAAGCCGCTTCATCACCAAGATCGACTTCAAGCACTACTTGGTCACCTCAGACCTGGAACGCAACTTTGAAGTCGAAGAAATCGAACTGATCTAGCCACTCATATTCGACTGCGACCTCTTCATTGCCTCATGAAAGTGACATCGTGAATAAGCCATTACAACCAACCGAAGCCGGCTACCGTCGCTGCCTTAAGTGCAACGAAAGCTTCCACTCAAAGGGAGCCGGTAACCGGATCTGCAAGGACTGCCGCAGGATCAACGCCGCTCTCGGGCCGATCTCGGAAGCACAGCTTGCAGCCCAACGCGGCGCGAAGCGAATGAACGGAATCCCAATCGAAGACCCCAACAGCTACGAGTCGAGCTTTTCCTGATCCATCAACATCTAATCTCTTCAACAAAACACCCATGTCCCAAGTCATTACTCAAATGGAAGCGAACGATAAGACGCTGCTGACTTATTCAGCGCTCAACACGTTTCGCAATTGTCCTCGCAAGTACAAGAACCGCTATCTCGATAACCTGCGACCGCGTGAGCGACCAGAAGCGTTGTCGTTTGGCAGCGTGGTCCATACGGCGATCGAGCTTTGGTATCGGTCGCAAAATGCTGAATCTCGGCTTCGCGATGTCCTCACGTACATTGATGATGCTTTTGAAAATCGCGTTGTCGATTCCAACCAGATGGTTCAGTGGCATCTGGCAACGGCGATGATCCGTGGATACGCCGAACGTTACGCAACCGAAGAGTTCGAAATCGTCGAAGTTGAAAAGGAGTTCGTCGGCGAGATCCGCAATCCCGACACTGGCCGGCAGAGTCAGACGTTCCGTATCGCGGGCAAGGTTGATGGCATCGTTCGTTGCCACGATGGTTTGTATCTGCTCGAGCATAAAACTGCATCAACCGTTGATGCGAGTTATCTCGACAAGCTGTGGACCGACACTCAAATCGCCTTGTACTGCTACTACCTACGGGAACTTGGCTATCCGATCGTTGGCGTCATCTACAACGTGCTGCTCAAGAGTCGGCTTAAGCAAGGCAAAGGCGAAACTCAAGAAGAGTACGAAGTTCGTCACGCGGAACTTGCTGCCAAAAACAAGAGCGGTAAGTCGACCGCGAAACGTCAGATGCCAGAGACGGATGATGAGTTTCAGTCGCGACTGACTGAATGGTACTCACGCCCCGATGCGTTTCATCGCGAATTCATTTATCTCTCTGAAGACCGACTTGCCATGTTGCAAGACGAGGTCTGGGAGATCACGCAGCAATACCTCGATGCCCGACGGCGTGGCAAATGGCTGCTCAACACCTCGAACTGTTTCTCGTACCAACGACCGTGCGAGTACTTGGCGTATTGCCAATCGGGATTCAATCCAAACGTCGCTGACAACCTGTACGAGATCGCTCTCCCTAACGAAGAGCTATCTCGTGTTGATTCTGAAGCACCCCAGTTCTGATTTGAAAGGAAACCTTGTTCATGACAATGACTCTACCAACTGCCAAGACCAAACCGACTACGGACTTGGCCAAGCAATCGATCTTACTTTACGGCGTGCCAAAGCTCGGCAAGAGCTCGTTCGCGTCACAGTTTCCGGAGGCCATGTTCTTCGAATGCGAACCAGGGCTCAATCACTTGGAAGTGTTCAAGGTGCCGACCTACTCGTGGGAGGCGTTCTTGGAAGCTTGCAAGTTGCTCGCTAAGGGCGATCACAACTTCAAAACGTTGGTCATCGACACGGTCGACAACGCATTCAAGATGTGTTCGGACTATGTGTGTGCGAAGCATGGCATCGAGTACGAAGGGGATATGGGCCATGGAAAAGGCTGGGCTCTGGTAAAGAACGAATGGCATCGCGTGCTGACTCGATTGGCTAGCTTGCCGTATGGTTTGATCCTCATCTCGCACGCGGTCGACAAGACGATCGAAACGCGAACGGGCGAATACACCAAGACCACTCCGAGCTTGCCTGATCGTGCTCGTAACGTCGTGTTGGGCCTGGTCGACATCATCCTCTACGGCGACTCGGTCTCGCGTAAAGACGCTACGGGCAATCTCGTTGTTGATCGGGTGCTGAGAACCAAGCCTCATCCAACTTACGAGGCCGGCGATCGCACTGGTCGCTTGCCCGAGATGCTGCCACTCGACTATGCCGCCTTCAATTCGGCGTTCAGTGGCACCGCTTTGAATTCAACCGCACAGAGCCCTGCGCCCGGCAAAGGCACTGTTGCGTCTACTTCCACTC
>CAIOHR010000123.1 GCA_903858115.1 uncultured Pirellula sp.
GAACAACGTCGCGATGCAGCACTCGCCGACGCTCGGAGCGACTTATGGAGTCTGACTGCAACCCTCTACCAAATGGTTACCGGCGAATCCCCTCGGGTGATCGACCTCGATCTTTGTCCTAAAGAACTCCGAGCGGTCCTATCCCAGGGACTCAAAACGAAGAAAGAGGATCGCTATCAGTCGGCGAGAGAGTTCCGTGACGCGCTAAAGCGATCACTGGATACGACACAGGCTTCCAACCCAGAACAACTGATTACCGGCGAGTGTCCAAAATGCCATGCCAAGAACGACGCCAGTCGTAAATTCTGCCGAGGTTGTGCGCAACCACTAGAAGTGGCGTGCTTAGGCTGCAACGCCAAGATGCCTATTTGGGAGAACATTTGTGGAGAATGCGGAACCAAGCAACTGGAGCTATTGCAACCGCGACGCGAGGCGTTGCAGGCGAATCGTGACTCAGCACTCGCGAGTCTTGAATCGCTCGACTTTGAGAAGGCAAGGGCTTTGGCCACCAAGGTCCAAGATGAAACCGATCCACGATTGCAGCATCTCCATCCCTGGTGCACCGAGTTTCTCACGGAGATCGAGAAACGCCGCACTCAGGAATTGGAACATGTGAAGGAACTCGTGGCCGAGGCCAACAGCCACGAACAAGCGCACGATTATGCGGCCGCAATCCGTACCCTGGAGCAAGTACCTGAATCGTTGCGAGGCACCTTGATCGATGGGATCGGGATTACCGTGGCCTCGATGCTCAAGCATTTGGAAGCCATTGAAAAGAAACGCCACCAATTGGAGACGCAAATCCGCCTTCAAGTCGCCAAGCGGGAGATGAACGGTTTGCCGGAATTGGTGGCGGAACTGCTGGAGATAACACCCGACCGAAAGGATCTCCTGCGGCTGAAATCGCAGCTTGAGGAACGAACAGCAAAACTGATCGCGATTCGGGATGAGGCCTTTACCGAGGCGCAATCCAAACGGCAATCGCAGGACTACGAAGGAGCACTTAGTGAACTCGACAAGATCGATCCATCGGTGATCGAACCGTCGATGGTAGCTGCGAGAAGCGAGATCCAGCAGACCATCCGTGAAATCGATGAACTATTGAGATCGATAAACAATGATGTCAATGCAAAACGCTACGCAGGGTTGCTCGCGAAAGTCAATCGAGTGTTAGAGCTCAAGAGTGATCATGAGGAAATGCAGCAGCTACGTGCCCAACTAGTGGAACGAGAATCGCAGAGCGTCGAAAAGGTAAAGCAGTTGGTCTCGAATGCAGAAGACCACAGGCGATCGATACATTTCGAAGATGCGTTAAAGCTTCTTTTAACGATACCGATGGAATATCGAACGGAAGCAACCAACGCGTTGACCGATTCCTGCAGTCAACTCGAAACGGAGAGAAAACGCGCATTTGGGAATCTTCGCCGAGGGATCAAGGAAGGGCGTCATGAAGAAGGTTTGAGCGGAATCCGATCCTACCAGTCGTTGCTTAAGCGTTATTCCTTGCAGGACAAAGAACTCGATCGCTTGATCCCGGATGTTCAGAAGGAGATCGAACGTTCAGAAGCCAATCGTACGATCGCCAAGCAGGTGCTCATCGCCGTGCTTGCGATCGGTGTTCCTGCGGTATTTATTGGTTCCATCGTTGCAATCAATAGTCACAACCGTTGGGTGGAGGAACAGGCGCAAATCGCCGTGATGCAATCCGAGTATGAGCAACAACAAATATATCTCGCAGAGAACCAGCGGACCACCGCGGAAAAAGAGAGGCTTGCGTCAGAGAACATGTCTGTTGAACAAAGAGCTATTGAAACAGAATACAGCCTGGTCCGATCGGCGATCGAGGAGATCGAACAAAAAGTGCAGATGTTGCAAAACACATCGATCCAGGAAACAGATGACGCAGCTCTGGATGGCCTCCTGGTAGAACTCCGTGGGCTAATAAGCAAGTATCCGAAAGCAGCATCACGGGCATCCAAGCTTCTTGATTTGTCCATTCAAAGGGCCTCGAGCGTACGTGACTCGATTCGAAAGCAACGACGCGAGATGGAGCAACGTCAAGTGTTGTTGCTGGGCGTTCGAAAGTCCACCTCAAGCCAAGAACTAGAAAACCAACTGAAGAAATACGTTGAGTCCTTACCGATGGACCCGATTTCCAAAGAGTTCAAGGATGCGTTGAACGAGGCGAAGGGCTGGAGAAAAATGGATGAGTGGAATGTGTGTTGCGGTGACCTCTATATGGCATATCTAAAGGGACTGAAACCACAGATGTTGATAGACTATGCTCATTTGGTGGATACAGCTAGTGAGTCAATCGATGGCTTACCACAAATTCAGATTCGATACCGACTACGAAAACTTGCCGAGAGCGCAAGAAAAAACGGAGACACCCTGGATAGTCTGGTCAAGGACCTTGACAAGTCGGTCATAGCGGATTTAGTCACTGTTCAAGCCTCTGCTGGCAAGCCGCGTCACGACTATATGAGTCGTGAATCCTACCTTGGTTTCGCGGAAATGATTAGCAAGCTTGATCCTAATTCAAAATGCACACTACCTGTAGTTAGCGACATTTTTGGTTCGGTATTACAAAAAGATTTCATCGGGAAAATCAACATTCATAACGAGCCCAGAACAACGTTACGATTATTGGTTGAGGCACTTCGGTACAGGAGGCAAGCAATCCTTGATGACTGGGATAATGAGATGATTAGTCTCCTCAGAGAGGTCCTCGAAAACAGCAAGATCGACGAGAGAATCAGAGAAGAAGTTTTCGCTCGTATCCTAGCAGTTGCAAAAGTAGGAAGCGCATCTATCGAATCTTCATTCGGTGGCGTCCAGGACATTTTGTTCAGTACAAGGGTAAGTAGATGGTACTTTTCGAAATCAGAAATCACCTACGCGATGAATGAGGAACTTAAGGCAGCATTTGAGAAATCCTTGATGGATTTTCGTTATCTCAAAGAAAAAGAGAATGCTGACTTTACCGCATTATCTCGATCAAAAATGGTTTGGGTTGGTGAAATGCTCAGGGACGCAAAAGGTGCGGTTTCGGCATCACTTTATCGTGAAGATGTTCCTGCGGGCCAACTTTATACGCTTGTAAGTGTCCCTGGTAAAAAGGATAGTTGGCGATTGGTCGAAGTGGGAAACGTCAGCTATCGCGAAGGTAAACTTGTGAGTGCAGTCGAGAATTTGCTTCCAGGTCGACCACTCTATTGGTCTCGAGTAAACCACAGCTTGCAAAAAGGTGACAATTGATCATGTTGCGGTCAATCTTTCAATTTGCTCAAAACAACAGAGCACGGCAATAGCCCGTAAAAGTTTTTGCCTAACAAAACCAGAATACCGATCCTATATTTTTGGCATCGATCCTCACGACAAACGCTTCTCCTTGAGAAGCCCATTTCCTGACTTGCCGCGGAGAATGCATCGACCATGGCCAAGGATTTCGAAAAAAGTCTCGGTGATCAAAATACGTTTCAAGGCCAAGCGAAACCGAGCCCCCAGGATCTCGATACCCGTAGCCTGGGTGACCAAGCTACCTTCGCTAGTGAGATCATCGGTGATGCGATCGACGATGGTATCGAAATTGTCGATATCGCTGCTCGGTACCAAATCGAAAAAACGCTTGGCAAGGGTGGTATGGGCGAAGTTCTGCTCGCCACCGATACCCGGCTCGATCGCCAAGTGGCTATCAAACGCATCCGAGGCGAAGCCAACCGCAGCAAGACCGCCGTGAACCGCTTCCTCACCGAAGCCAAAGCCATCGCTGCGTTAAGTCACCCCAATATCGTCCATATCAATGATTATGGTCGCGATAAGGAAGGCCCGTTCCTGATCATGGAATATGTCGACGGCGGGAGCTTGCTCGATCGCTGTAGGGAGGGAGCGATTCCCAACGATCAAGCCATCGACTTGGTCTCACAACTCTGCGACGGGCTGGCCAAGGCCCACGATCGTGGGATCATCCACCGAGATATCAAACCCGCCAATATCCTATTGAGCAAAGATGGAATTCCCAAATTAACGGACTTCGGTCTGGCCAAGGCCGAAACCTCCGATACCAGCATGACCATGGCAGGTTCGGTCCTAGGGACTCTGGACTTCATGCCCCCAGAACAACGTCGCGATGCAGCACTCGCCGACGCTCGGAGCGACTTATGGAGTCTGACTGCAACCCTCTACCAAATGGTTACCGGCGAATCCCCTCGGGTGATCGACCTCGATCTTTGTCCTAAAGAACTCCGAGCGGTCCTA
>CAIOHR010000124.1 GCA_903858115.1 uncultured Pirellula sp.
GGCCTTTGCAACCTTTTCGAGGTCTTACGGTCACTTCAAGGCTCGGACGATCACCAGAGCCAACATATTTTTCGGAGGCGTAAACAAAACCCTTGAGTTTTTCGACGCGATTTAGGATTGAACGTATGTGCATGCCGTGCCTTGTTTTGCGGTTAAATATTCGTTGTAAAATATCCATCGCAAAAAATTGTAAGGCATGCACGCCTTTAATTTAACCGCTCTTCGGAACCCCCGCCGGAGGCAATACCCAACCGCTCCCCATCACCCACAGTCCAATATCAGCAATGCGCGCAGACCAGCGTCAGGGTCGGCGAAGCCGCCGAGCGCATGCGAGGGTAACCTTGACGCGGTCGAGCACAATGCTGAAATGGACTGGTGATGGGTGAGCTGAACTAGGTCGCTACACGCATTTCACACCCACAGATTCTGGGGCTGTCTATTACCCACAAGTCATAACCCCCTTTCAGGCGGTTTAGTATCACATCGGCAAAAGACTCTGGACACAACGCAGAAATCTTGTTAGCCTTCACTACAGTGGTGTGTGACGGTGGCCAAGGAGTGGCATGCGAAGACCTTTACATCTCGAGTACAGCGACGTTCAGACCGTCATTAATTCTGGGCCGCAGGCAGTTGACTGGGTGCGACAGGAATTGAGTGGTGTAGATCTTGGCGACAAACGTCTTGATCGGCGCTTGATTGAGACAACGGAAAATCTTGCCAGATCGCCCATTTCACCGATTAATGAAGCGTGCGCAACGTGGGCGAGCACGAAAGCGTCATATCGACTTTTCAACAATCCAAAAGCTAAGCCGGCTGAGATTCTAAAGCCGCACACTAACGAAACTGTGAAGCGGATGGCGGCATGCGATGGTCCGGTGCTCGTCATTCAAGATACAGTCTTTATATCGTACGGGACTCATCCCAATACACGAGGACTTGGGCCGATAGGGAAGCGCAACTGCAGTACCGACCGCGGACTTATCATGCATAACGCACTTGCCTTTACAACGTCTGGCGTGGCGCTCGGGATCGTGAGCCAGAAAATTTGGGCGCGAAAGGAGGTTCCCGACGAGACCAAGTTGGAGAAAAATGAGCGAATTAAACGCACATCGCTTGATGAGAAGGAAAGCTCAAAGTGGCTCTTGGCGCTTCGTAAAACCGTTGAGTGCAGTCCCCCAGGAATTCAGCTCGTCACGGTCGCCGACCGGGAATCAGACTTCTTTGAGTTTATTGCGGAGGCCGAAGAACTTTCGGCGCTCTACCTAATTCGAGCGAAGAATGATCGGAAACTTGATAGTGATGATTCTTGTGAAACCCTTTCCGAGGCACTCGCTGCTGCACCAGTAATCGGAACTCGTGAGGTGCATATCCCCGTCAATGGCAAGAAGCCGGCACGGACAGCAATCGTCGAGATTCGCGTGGCGGAAGTAAACATCATGCCACCACAGAAACATGCAAAGGTAAAAGACGTTACGCAAGAACCAATCACGTTGAACGCCGTCTCGGCAACCGAGCCAGCTCCACCGCCGGGGAACGAGGCGGTCAGTTGGGTTCTTCTGACAAATCTCGCCGTAAAAGGCTTTGATGACGCCGCAGAGAAGATCGATTGGTACGCTAGAAGATGGGGAATAGAAACCTGGCACAAAGTTTTGAAATCTGGCTGCAAGGTCGAAGACTGCCTTCTCGAAACCGCAGATCGCCTGAAGCGTTACTTAAGCCTATTCAGCATCATTGCCTTTCGCTTGATGCATATTACTTACTTGGCGCGCGTTAGTCCTGACGCCGAAAGCACCGAAGTTTTTTCCGAGGAGGAAGTCGAGGCACTTCATATTCGCGTCAAGAAAGCTCGACCTCCAAAAGACAAAGTTCCAACACTTCGAGAGGCTGTTCAAATGATAGGAAGTCTCGGGGGGCATCTTGGACGCAAGGCAGATGGCGATGCCGGAATCACCGTGATGTGGCGCGGGCTTATGCGACTTTATGAAGATGTCGAGATGCTGCGTGCTTACAAAGTTGTCTTAGGCAATGACTATGCGAGCTGAATCTTGAAATACTGTGGTCGGAACTTCGAACAATTCGAGATCGAGTGCATTCGCAACATAATTGCAGAAACACCTGATCTCAGCCGATATCGGCTTTCCAGGATAGTATGCGAACAATTAAATTGGCGTCGCCCGGACGGTGGCCTGAAGGACATGAGCTGCCGAGTCGCCCTCCTCAGAATGCAGACCGACGGTCTTTTCAAACTACCAATGGCTAAACGGCTCAAACCAACCGCCTACGTCGAGCACCCAGAAATCGATAATGCCGCGAATCCGCCGCTTACAATTCCGGAAATCGACCTCGCACGCCTGACAGTCGAACTTGTCACTGAAAAGCCCGACTCACTTCTTTGGAATGCGTATGTGCGACGCTATCACTATCTCGGTTATCAACTTATGGCTGGCGCTCAGCTCCGCTATCTCGTTCGAGCAGATGGCGTTGTCGTTTCGCTACTCTCCTTCAGCGCCAGCGCCTGGAAAACCAAGCCACGCGATGAATACATTGGATGGAGCCCTGAGCAGCGACAACGAAATCTCCATCTTGTCGTCAACAATTCACGATTTCTCGTCCTGCCTTGGATTCGATGCCAAAACCTCGCCTCGCGCGCGCTGGCACTAACCAGTCGCCGATTATCTAGTGATTGGCAGGAACGCTATTCGTATCGTCCAGTCCTGATAGAAACTTTTGTTGAAGACAACCGTTTTCATGGAACTTGCTACAAGGCAGCGAATTGGTATTGCTCCGGAAAAACACAGGGGCGGGGAAAGCTCGATTGCGATCAGCGGCGTGCGCTTCCAATAAAGAGCGTCTGGCTCTATCCACTCATCGCAAACTTCCGTCAGCATCTCTGCAAGTAACTTGCACAGTTGTCACTCCGCATTTGCTGCTGTCCGTCACAAACTTTGTGGGTAATAGACAGATTCTGGGGAAGAACCATATTTTTTAAGGGTTTCATCAAGCTGGTGGACTCGGAACTCGAGATTATCGATTGTCTTGATTTGACCGAGGATTAACGCTTTCAGCGCTTCGGGGTCGTTTGGAAGTTTTGTGACGTCTATTCGCATGACGAAATTTTA
>CAIOHR010000125.1 GCA_903858115.1 uncultured Pirellula sp.
CAGACGCTGCAGAAGGAGAAATACTAGCTCATGACGTGTGGCGAGGCATGGTGGATGCCGCTATTGATATCGCATCAGCCACCACAGGATTAGAGATTCGGAACTTTGAGTTTTCTATCGAAAAGTCGATCGTCGAAACCAAGCCTAATGAGAACAGCGATGAGATGGTTTATCTCCACGACGATGCGTCGTTTCGTCGAAAGCTAGTTGCGATAGAGAAGTATGTGGACGTGGCAGAAGAGGCAGAACGCATTTTAGGAAATCGTGGCGAAGATGCGATTCGAATAGAAAAGCCTCGGCCGGCCCATTCGTCAGCTCGTTGGCTAGGCCCACAGCGTGAGTTAACTCAGTATGAAAAGCATGGCGAACGCCAAGTGCGTTCAGGTAGGTATGTCCACTCGATCAGTCACAATCGCCACTTGTTGCCATTGATCGACGCACTTTTAGTTGAACGCAGGAGAGTGTCGTGCCCCGCGCGCAACGCATCCTAATCACCAATTTTGTATTGGACTCCGGAACCGGATCGGAGTTGTACGTTTTTGATTTGGCGACCAAACTCCTGGCTGTGGGACGGTTACCGATTGTCTATTCGCCAAGGCTTGGAGCACTAGCGCGAAAGATGCAGTTAAGGGGAATCACGGTTACGGATGAACTAGATAGAATCGGCGACCGCCCAGACGTTATCCATGGGCATCACACATTGGAATCGCTGGCTATGGCTGTTCGATTTCCGGAAGTGCCAATGGTTTTCGTTTGTCACGATAGTTCGGCTTGGCACGATACGGCGCCGACGCTTGCGAGTATTCGCAAGTATGTTGGCGTTGATCAAGCATGCTATGATCGCTTGGTATTCCAGGATGGCATTCCACCAAGTTCGGTCAAGATCATCTCCAACGGAGTCGACTTCGATCGTTTTCCTGCGAGGCCATCGCTTGCGGTCATACCTAGGTCGCTTGTCTTGTTTGGAAACGAGTTTCGGCCCGAACATGTTGAATTGGTCCGAAAGTCGCTGCCAGCTTTGCGAGTCGAATCGATTGGAGTTTTGACTGAACAACCTCTGACTGAACCTGGCGCAAAGTTATTGGATTTCGATATTGTCCTAGCTCGCGGCCGGTGCGCGCGGGAAGCTATTGCAACAGGAGCTGCGACAGTGGTTGCTGGTGCGACGGGCATGGGTGAGATGGTCACTAGTGGCAACATTGCGTACTACGAAGCTAACAATTTTGGTCGACGATTGTTGCAACGTTCGTTTACGTCAGAGAATATTCTGCATGCGGTTTCCATGTACAACTCTGTGGACGCAACGGAAGTGACCAACTTACATCGTTCCGCAAATAGCTTGGATCGAATGGTGGCGGAGCTTATCGAAATCTACGATGTTCTGATCTCCGATATGAGTTGGAAGCAAACGCAGGCTCCTGACCAGACTCATGCGATTGCTTCTTGGTTACAATGGGCGAGTCTTCGAGCAAACGTTTCTCAAAATGCCACTGAAACAGATGCGACAAGCACACCCTTTCTACCGTTCTCGCAGTCAATTCGCAAAAAGTCTTTGTCGCACAAGGTGTACCGTGAATGTGGCCGTGCATTGCGCAGATTTCGTAAAAGGGCGGGATAAAC
>CAIOHR010000126.1 GCA_903858115.1 uncultured Pirellula sp.
CGGGCAAGGTGGTCGCCGCCAAAAGCGGGATGTGGCTGATTCAGGCAATAAAACGAGCCAAAAATCAGCAACTTATGTAACGAGCCTGACTCGTGATGCGGTTTATTTCCAACTCAGGAGCCGCATATGTTTATTCATGTAGATGTGAAAGGCGTCGACCTTTCATTTAGACCCTCCAGTCGCCTGTTTCCTCTGACCGCAGAGAAATTGTTGCTCTCTCGCGTGAAGGGCACTCAAAGACGGGAGTCGCTGACGGCAGCGATTGAAGAAGACAGATTGAGTGACCTACACCCGTTCTTTACGCAGACATCTCTCAGTGCCGAGGATCGCCGTGCGAGAGCAGCAATTCATCCGAGCTTCATGGGCGGGGAGTATCTGCCTGACTTCGAAGAAGGTGAGCTCGAGGTGGCACGTCTGTCTCTGAAATCAGTAACTGCCGATGTCATCAGCGTACGGTTGCGTAGAACAGAGGATGGCTTTGTTTACCGCATCGTCGATGAGTATATGGATCAGTATCCGAACGGTTTGTTGGATGAACCGACCACCATAGTCGTTGATCAGCCACTGACCATGAAAGACTTTGGTGCGTTCGTGGTTCAGGTCAGCAGGATGGATTACTGGTGCGATCCAGAGAGTTACGACACTGAAGAGGAAGCGCAGGACTTCGTTGTGGCGACCTCGGAGTTTTACCCTGAATTCGGCGCGTACATCGCCGAAGCGATCAGCCTCAACTACCCGAAAGACCCTGTCTACGAGGACGAGGAGTACGACGATGAGTACTGAAGGTTATACGAATCTTGATCAACAGAAGCATGACGAATGGCTTGCCCGTCAATCTGATGCAGACCTTACCCGTTTCGCTAAAAATCTCAAAGGGCTCTGTGATGAGAGGTGGCTGGGACCAGATCGCGGGTCGATCAACAAGCATTCCCCCGACTACGATCCAATTGCCGCGAGCATGTCACGGCATCCTGGACTCACCGCGGCGGATGCGGAGCGACTCGCCCGTGCGTTTGGCTTCGACGACTGATCACCGACAGCAACTTCAACAGGTAGAGCCACCATGCCCGTGCGACAAATGACTGAGGAAGAGAAAGTCCGATTCTTCGGCTCTGGGTTTGTCATCTTTGGAATGAAGAAACCGACTCCCAGATCATTGACGGAGAATGAGTCGCTAACTAGGACAGATGAACAGACGGAAGATGACAGCCGTTAGCGTCTGCGCGAAGACTACTCGCCATCAACTTTATTTGAAAAGCGACTCCAAACCTTCTCGGCGATAAGATAACCCACAATACTAATCCCCAAAAGTGCCCAGAGACTGATATTGAAGTAGTGAGCAGCGTAAAAGAATAAGAAAAGTAAAGTCGTACAAATTCCGAAGGCGACAACGAGAGCTATCGCACCGAAAGCAAATTTTTTATTCGTAAGGAAGTTTATCGCGAATATAACAACCAAGAAGCAGGCAAAAAGCAAAGCGGGAATACTAAAAAAATCGTTGATAAAACTATATCGAGGGTCGCCATCGATGTCGTCGGCATAGTCAGGAAAACGCTGTGCGAATACGACCATTGGACACATCGCTGCCATTGCACCAACGCATATCCGTTTCACTAGTCGCATCTCGATGGAGATGAACTGATGGAGCCGTTCGAAAGTCATCGGTGTTACTGCTCCTTCGATGAGGACTCTACTCTATTCCAAAGCGCGACCTTGCCGAAAAAAGGTGGGGCATCGTGGACCCAGTCAGGGGGTGGCAATCCCCATATCAGTTACCCGCAATTGTTCAAGATTAAACACAGCTCGCGGATTCTCGCCGACTATGATCTGCTTAACAATCGTGGGCTCCGTGTTTACATAGGACTCCAAATAGGGCATCGCGAGCTTCGATTTTAAAAGTTGCTCATCGGCGCCGATGTTGACCCCAAGCAACACGGGACATTCAGTCGAACAGGAAATTAAGATTGTCTTTCCATCTCTTAGCCAAATCATCTTTGATGGCAGCTGATCTTGATCGAACGACAGAATTTGGACTTGAGCATTATCTATTCGTCGAGCTGGTTCACCGAGAACATATCTAACCTGTTGCTCTGAGTCACCGAGTGAGATTCCAAGGTATGTGTTCGGTACGGAGGATTCGGGTGACGTAGTAGGAGCAACAGTGGACGTTGAA
>CAIOHR010000127.1 GCA_903858115.1 uncultured Pirellula sp.
GACAACACGGTTACTCGGCCCCCGGTGGAACAATCTTGTTGAAGACCAAGCCACGACGCTTCGACTTTGCGGCTTGCTTGGAGGCTAGATAGCGATCGGCCTCGATTTGGTCGGTCAGCTTGTGCTGCTCAACACTTCCAGCGTCGCCAGATGCCTTGGCAGGACCTTCCGCATTGGTGCGAATTGTTTCTTCCAGGTTTTCTGCCAATTTCGTAGCCTCCAAGGTGTAGGTAAAACATGGTCACCTACTGTTGGATCTACCGGGCCGCAGAGCGAAGTGGCGGAACAAAATCCGGATTTCTGATGCGAGTGCTACATCTAGCGATCTGAGGCTCGCTTGAGTTGCTCTGTAGCTTCGAACGTGATGATCTTTCGATCGCAATGCCGACATCGCTTGCGTCGACGAATGCGACCGTCTCGAAGTGGTTCGGTGTGCGTTGTCAGAAAGTGTCGACACCCGCATTTCGGACACTGGATGCCGACAATGCGGGAAGAGCAATTGTTTGGATGACTGGTCATTGCCGATTCCTTCTTTGCAGTTCGGCAAAACTAACTCTTTCGCGTCGTTTTTGATTTACAGGATCCATACCAAGCAGCGCCACGCCTTGCATCGAAGCTGCAACAGCGGATCCAACCAGACAGTCAAACCAGTGGTTGTCCCCACGTTCTGGTCGAAGTTTCCATTCATCAACCGTGCGTCCCCTCCCCTCGGTCTTAACCCGATACTCACTGGTGAGCTGTTCGGCGAGTAGACGATGGGATTCCGAGGCTTGGCCAAAGAGCGACAAGCAGCCGCGATCACCCATGGGAACCGCAAGCCGGGCATGCACAAACGTTTTCCAGTAGTTCGTGTCATAAACGACGTGCCTAACGGCGCGTTTCCCGTGGACGTTCGGAATACGCCAGTTGTGCCCAACGCGATCCCCGGGGCGACGCTTGTATTCCGAGAATGGTTGACTCGATGCCCCGACGAACCGACCGTGGCTGGGCATCACGATTCCAGCATGCGCCGATTGCCGGCAAAATTGATAGATCACATCGGTTGATGATCCCCAGTTGGCATCGATCAAACACCGATCGACACGCAGTAGCGCACCATCGTCTCGTCTCCACTCCCGATTCAACAGATCTCGGGTCAGAGACTCAAGACCTGTGAAAATCGCACCTTCGATTCCATTGCTCTTGGTTGCTGCTGCGAGTGTCTGCCGAGCATCACGCAGAGTGAAATAAGGCCGGTGCTGGTCTGGCCACGTACCATAATCGATCACATAGCCGGTGAAGTCATCCTCCCACGAAGCGACAAGGTAGAACAGCAGACTCGCTTGAACATCGATAAACATCGAGAGATAGTTAACGGCATCCCGATCATCGCGAGGCGGAACGCGATGCATCACGAAGAGCTGGTCATCTGCCCGCACTTGGATGCCGTACTTCGCAGTCTCGCGTTCTGCGGCGTCCTTCAACGCTCGTAGGAAAGATGCGTAGCTGCATCCAAGGACGCGACACGCTTCGGCGTAAGGTACATAGAAGCCGTGCTGTTCGAAGTAGTCGCAGACCGCATCGACATCGGCTCGCGTCCAGGCGTCCGCATCCACTGGTTCAACCGTTTGCTGCTTGACCAGCAATTCGAGGCTTTCCGGTCGGCAGTCGTAGCCACGCGTCCGCACATGCCAAGCTGCTTGGGAAAGCGACATCGGGAACGCTTCATCCCGCATGTGCTCTGCGGCCGTTACAAACGCTCGATCCGCATGATTGGGCGGCATCAGTTTTAGTTCTACGTACTCCTCGAAAGTCAGTCCAATCGGCATTTGTTCATCTCCTTGGTTTCGCTCGTTTCCCTCGCGACAAGCCAAATTGCTTGTCCAGATGCTTATTCCATGAATTCCCAGCATTTCGTAAAACAAAGTCAAAAAATGATTGCTGCTACTTTTAGCCCCCCATGTAGGCAGGCAGCAGCTTCTTTGCTAGCATTTAATCATGCTAAGCTATAAAGACACAGGTCCTCGCGACAAAGATGCATGCCCAGGATCTTGGTTCGATTCCAAGGTTAGTGAGGGGCTGCGCGGATTCGGCTGCCAATTTGGATTCTTTCGGTACGGTGCTTTGGCGAAATACGCAGGCATATTGAGCCGAGCGGCTGAGGAAGGCATGCCCGTCAGTTTCGTTCTAGGTTCGAATCCCAGCGACCAACTGACAGAGGAGGACGTCTCGTCGGTTTTAGACATTGTCTCAAAAGGAGGTGACTGCAGCCTAACCGTTGTTGCGTATAGCAATGCATTGTTCCACCCAAAGGTTGCTTACGTTGTCGATGCAGCCAATCAACATTACGGCTTTATAGGTTCCGCAAATTTCACATCACACGCTTTCGGGGCGAATGTGGAGTCGTGGTTAGAGATAGAGCCCTCGGACATGACAAATCAAGTATTGTCAGACATCGTCGAGTCGACTTCTGCATGGCGTCGAGCAGGAACCAGCGATGGTGCATACCAAGTAAGAAATGGCGACGACATTGAGCAACTATTGGCTCACCGAATTATCACGACGAATAAAGCTAGACGGGGAGCTATAGCTAAGTCGCGAGAGAGCACAGGCAGCCGTACATCTGGGCTTGCGTCAAGAAAGATTCGCTGGAAGCCGCCCAAGGTCTATGAAGAACAAGACGATGAACTTTTCGCGGGTAGCATTAGCGAAGATCTTGCTGGGGTCAAGGACGAAACCGATCTACCCGAGGATGTTGCAGGTGAAGAAGACGGTGCTTACGTTGATGACGCTCCTGTCGTTGTGTATCGCTGGTGCAAGCGATTGTCCGCCAGCGACGTTAATAGAAATTCTGGAAATGAACGAAATCTGATGTCACTGGGAAAGGGACCTCAGGGGCTGAACCAAGTAATGTCAGACATAGACAATATTCGAGACCGCATGCTGGCTGATCAAGATTGGGTACAAACGTTGGTAAGCGGACGAGATGCGGAGGTAGCCACTATCACAGCCCTATTCTCTATTGATGATGCAGAGCCAACCGTTCAGCGATTAGAGGTTGTTCACGCTCCGCACAGGGGTTCAGATCAAGCAAATTACCATACATGCATACGATGGAATGAAGCTCTCGCGAGACTACTCCGCGAGGCTCCAGGAAATGGCTATGTTGGCAGATGGGCAATACTTGAAAAGACGGACAAAGGACGAATCACATTGCAGATAACTCGCGATGCCCCAAATCCTCGAGGCATTGGTTTGCGTTAGTCTTCTGTTTCATCAATGGAAACATCCATGCGGCGGGCATGTAGCCGCCGTCTCGCGGCCTTTAGTAGCGGAAGTAACTCTTCATAACCCTTCATTTGCTTTGCTAAAGCCGCATCCGTTACCTCTAAGATTGCTCCAGTATTGTCCCGCTGGCCTCCGCTGGAGCGGCTAATCGAATCTAGCTTCGGAAGCAACTTCGCCATCCGAACAATCGGGACCTTTAGTCTTGCTACCTCGGACGGCACCAATTCAAGTACGCCACCCCCATAGGTACGTCCCTCAATTTCGGATGAAAGCAGGGTCAACGAGTTCTGGAAGCTTGCGACCAGATCTTTAGCCATCTGCTCGTACTGCGGTCGCATCTCTCCCCTATAGATCGTATCCGTAGTGAACACATCAGCTTCATTGAGGATCAGTCGATGATATAGATGCGAGCGTTTGGTTAGAAGCAACTGTCCAGAGCGAATTTGGGGTACACGATACCACGGCTCTCGAATTCGGCACTTGAAGCGAGTATGTAAGCTTTGGTCTTCCCCATTCTTAAGATACTCCACAGCGCGTTTGGACTTCATTGGATCGGGACGGTCGGCGGAGAAATCGAGGATCCAGGCGCGACTACCATCTTTACGAGCGTTTGCATGGTCCTCTTCATTGAAGATCAATCCAGGACAGTCAGAAGTTCGTGCAAGCAATGGTCTCGCCCATGGCTGCAGTGCGTATTCTTCTAAAACTCTATCATCGATTGTGAAGAATGGATTTGCGCCAGTAACAATCGAAACCTCAATCTTCGCGACATCGGTCATTTCGCAAACATCTTTTAGTTTGCAAGCCTCGTGAAACGCCCAGACCTCATCTTCCGTAAGTAGATGGCGAAGCCATGACTGAGGAGAGGCCTCAACCGTATGTTTCCAGTTTAAGTTTCCCGACGTTCGATGTTCACAAAACGAAATTGATCGTCGGTCGCGACTTTGCTTCGAGCGAATCCCACTGACAACAACAACGTCTTGGAGTATGTCAGGAAAAGCATCCTTTGGAAAAAGATCAATTCGGATAGAACCGAAATCTGCAACAAGCATCTTTCGGAACTGACCACCTGATACTGTTGAAAACAGCTCGCTAGGCAAGACTAATGCGAAGGGAGCTCCAACCTTAAGCTTGTACATGCTCGCAATTGCAAAGGGAATCCAGAGGTTGGAAACACCTTTCAACTCAAAACCGAGTCGCCGCATAAGCAATTCGGCTCTACAACGGTCGTCAGCATTCACAAACTGATAACGGACGTAGGGTGGATTGCCTACAAGTGCATCGAATTGCTCATCGGACTCAAGAGCCCAATCAAAAAAGCTGCCATTGACAATGGAGCCGCTTAGCGTCGACTGCGAAAGCGCGAGCGAACACTTCGCTGCCTCCGCTGGGATTAGTTCAATTGCTTTAATTCGGCAATTTGAAACCTGCGAGTTTGCTGCAAGACGCTTCAGTCCACGAATAAACGCTCCGTCCCCCGCAGATGGTTCAAGCCACGCTTCTAGATGTTCCCCATTGGCAAGTGAAAGAACGCGCTGCAGCGTCCAATCGACTAGGCTGTCGGAGGTGTAGTATCCGCCTCGGAGTTTATTGGATGAGATGCTTTCGATCAGTTTCATGGGCTTCCTACCGTTCTGTTAACCATTTCGGGAATAGTCTACCGGATATCCGTCGTTTTTTCGAGCCGTATTTGATTCCCCCCTCACCATGTCGTCGAAACCGCCTTCACACGGCTACACGTCCTGTCCAGTACGACCAAAGAGGGACGTACTGTCTTTCCATCGGATCTTTTGTATTTCATACCTCGGATCCGACCGGTGATGCCGGCGACCTTGATGATTGCTCCGCTTGCGATGCTTCCGGGCATCGTAGGGAGCACGATCTCTTTGGCGGTCCAGCCGATGTGGGTTCGCTGCCCCTGGTAAAGTTGCCCGTTGCAGCGATTCGCGATCCCATCGAGCGATTGAATAGGAAAGACCACCTCTGGATAGTCGGCTAGCAGTAGTTCGTTTCCATCGAGCTCCATCTTGATCGATTCGAGCATATCGCAGGCATGGCCTTCGTCACTGCCGATCAGGCAAACGAACTCGCGATGACCATTGAGCACCGCCCAGATGCATGCGCATTCGCAGATAGTGGTTTTCCCAGATCCACGAGGCATGGCCATCGCAAAAAGACCACCTCGCAAAACCGCTTGCTCGATGCGCCGCATCACCTTGATATGATCGGCAGACCATGCCAGATGGAATGTCCGGGGGAAATACGATTCACAAAATAATTGAAAATCCAAAGCGGATCGAGTTTTTCTCTCGATGTTTGCTACCTGCGGCAACTCTCCGATGTCACGACCGGCTAGCGCAAGAGCTGCATTTCTTGCGCGAGCACGATCCTTCATGCGTTCGTACGAATCTCCATCCGGCTCATGACGTGTCGTGTGTCTAGTTTGAACTAGCCATCCAACGTAGCGAAGCAGATCAACATGCTTACCATCGCCGACTCGGTTTCCAGCGCGCGTGCGGTGTCGATAGAGTTGTCGATCATTGATCACCTCGCCAAGTGGTGTCGAATTGAGCAACCGACACAATTCACTGGGTCTTAAACGTCTAGGGTCACTCGCCACGTCCCATCTCCTTTACGATCCATGCAGCATAGTGCACTAGGTTGATCGTTCCATCGTTATTTTGAGGGGCACCCTCATCGAGATCTTTAACGATCAGCTCTTCTGAGATCCGTACTTTTGCTGCAGCTGAAAGAAGTTTGGCAGCCTGCTCGACAGAAAGTCGATTCGGATCGATCGGACTCTTTCCGTTACTCATGTAAGGCTCCCTTCATAGAGGTTTAGCACCGTGGCCAACACGTGCCCCACCGGTGCGTTCTGTTTTGACATTCGGCCCATTGGGCACATGCGTTTTGCACCCCACACGGGCCCAACCGTGGCGTTTATTGGGCCACCGGAAAACATGCAAAAAGACTGGAGAAAACATTCTTTATCGGCTGGATGTGTTTCCAGCCGCAGGGCTGAATGTGTCACACGCGAACGCAACGGCGATCGCAAACGACAGACAAACCCAACCCAGACGGAGAGACAGAGATGAACGCAAACCAGATCGCTTTCGGAATCGAATTCGAGACCACCCTGCCAAACAGCGATACCACACCGATCGGACCCTACCACCACGGATGCCAAGTACCTTGGTTGCCCACCGGATGGCGAGCAGAACGCGACGCGAGCATCAAACCAGAGACACCCAACCGCAAGGGATGCGAATTCGTAAGCCCCAAGCTCAAGGGATACGAAGGCCTCAAACAAATCGAAGACGCGATCGACAAGATCAACGCACACGACGCAAAGGTCAACGCAAGCTGCGGACTGCACATAACGATCGAATGGAACGGCGACGCAGCCGCCTTGGCCAGATTGATTTCCCTGGTCGGCAACCACGAGAAAGCGATCTTCGCAAGTACCGGAACACGCAGGCGAGAACAAACGGTCTACACCAAACGGATCAAGCAATACGGTGACAAAGACGCCGCGAAGAACCGATGCGAAGCGGATCGCTACCACCTGCTGAACCTCACCCACCTGGCAGCGGGCAAGAACCGAATCGAATTCCGGGCCTTCGCCGGAACGCTCAACAAGACCAAGGTGGTCGGATACCTGATGATGGTCCTGGGTTTGGCAGAGCTCGCGATGAACACCAAACGCTGCGCGGATTGGGACTACACCAAGAAAGACGGAACCAAGAGTTGCTGGGATCGACCCGGGGCTGGCCTGGGCGAGACAGAACTCAACCGACTCTTCTACCGGCTCGGGTGGACCAAAGGTTGGTACAAGGGTGACCTTCGCAACAAGATCTTCGGCGAGATCACCGGCGAGACCAACCGCGAATGGAAGACGATCAAAAACAAGCTC
>CAIOHR010000128.1 GCA_903858115.1 uncultured Pirellula sp.
AACTCCTGAAGAGGTAAGACAAAAAACCATGGCTTTTTTACCTGCTCAAGTTTCCTTGAGTTGATTACGGTCAAACCGAAGTGCGCCGTGTCAACCTTGATTGGATAGCCAGACCATTTGCATGAGGTAGTATCTGCGCCAAGGATTGCACCTAGCATCGCTTTCTTGCCTCTGCGAATTTGCATTCCTGCCAAAGCATCCATGTCCTCTTGGACAATGATGTTTAGCAATCGTTGCAATTGACTTGGCTTGAAGCAAGTATCGCCGTCGATGGTGATCAAGTAGTCGGTTTCTGCAACCGAACTCTCCATCATCATCTGCATGCACTGTCCGTAATACACTCCGAGAGAAATCTCGAATGTGATCTTCATGTGCTTCAGCACTGCCTCGATTTGATTTCTGCACCAAGTATTTTCGTACCTGGGCGCAGTCATCAATGCCTTAACCTTTACTTCCTTAACCATCTCTTCCTCCGAGCAGTTTTAGACTAGCCAACAACAACTACGTCAGCATTGCTGCTGTTCGCGCTGTTCTCGTTCTCGAGATCGAGGCTCCCAACGACGGCTGACAAAACAGCACCATTTGTGGTCGTGTCAGGAGTAACCTCAATTCTCAGGTAGCGTTTTCGTCCACGAAGATCAACATTGAACGCTGCAACGATTGCTGCCGTGTTGTCGAGCGTTCGATTGAACGACGAGTTAAACGTGGCAAAGTTAGAAGCAGTCGTGTTGTCCGCCTCAAGCAATCGAACAGCTACGTTGGTGCTGTTGGTGTTAAGTTCTGCGCCGAGGACGATCTCGATGGTGGCATAGTCTGCACCAGCACAATCGAGGTTAGCAGTCCTGGCAGTGGTCGCAGCGGTAATTGGTGCAAGCATCACATTACGCTTGACAGATTGCAAATTTTTCATATTTAAAATCCTGTTTGAAATTTGTTGTGAGTCAAAAAGCTGCCGCCAGACGAATCCAGCGGCAGCAGAACCGCTCGGAGGAAGCGGTTAGGATCAACCGAAGACAAGACCGATGATTCCACCAGATGCCGATGCGGTTCCGCGATCATGCACGTTGATGTCGAATCGCTGGGTGGCCTTGATTGCTACTTGGTCAAGCTCGAAGTATCGGCTCGAATCCAGTGCAATCGAGATACCGCGACGGGTTCCGAGGTAGGATCCCATGGTAAGGTCGCCGAAGTAGCATGCTCTTGTTGCAGTAGTTCCAGTCAAAGCACTATTAAGCACCTGAGAAACGACAACTGGATAGCCAAGAAAACTTCGGCTCATTCCTCCAGCGAGTTCGGCCATCGTGACACCACCAGCAGCATTTGCCAGTCGCTGCATCGATGCTGACCAACCAGCGTTGCTGATGTACCACTTTGGTTGGATACCACTGTACATCTTGCAAGCACCGACAACGGACTCGAAGTTAGCGAACGTCAACGCACTGAACGTCAGATTGCTGGTTGCAGTAACAAGCGATCCAGCAGCAAGGGCTCCTGCCAGTCCAACGATACCACCGTAAGTCGATGTGCCATCACCGAGGAACAGTGCTTCGTCTTCCTTGACGGCCATCGTGTAGGCAACGCTGCGAGAAACCATTTCGGCAACGCTGATCACCGAATCTTCCGACAGTTCGGAAGAAACAACAACCATTGCTGCCAACTTCTTGGCATCCAGCTTGACTTGTTGAACAGTCATGTCCGATGCGGTGATCGTCGCATTTTCGCCGACATAGTAGCCAGTGACTTCGCCAGCCAGCTTCGGAACTATGGTAACGCTGTCGCTCATCGGCCAAACGCGACTGTTTTGACGGGCAACACCGTATTGCTCTCGCAGTTCGATGATCGCCGCTTCCATTGGCTCAGGAACCAGGAAACCGCCGAGGGTATTGTCGCCGGTGGACATCGCGTTTCGTATGCCGTTGTCGGCACAGAATTGCTTTGCCTTGCTGTTATTGAACAGGTTCGCCAAGACGAACTGGCCGGATGCGTAAGCATCGTATTCGTTCTTGAACGCTTCAAGCTTGCGATATGCTCGAGCTTGAGCAGGAATCTTGGCTTGTGGCTTTTCCGCCTCGGGCGACTCGATCTTTGCTACCTTTGCGGCAACAAAGTTCTGCACCTTTTCAGCGCGACGAAGATCGTCGGAAAGCTTTGGGATCTGCTTGTCGATGATCGCATCGATTTCAAGAGTTTCTTCAGCGGTGAAGTCGCGGCTTTCTTCAGCAGCAAGTGCCTGAATGCCTTCGACCTTGGCTTGCAAGGCTTGGATTTCCTTGCTGAGTTCGATTGGAGATTTCATGTCAAAATCCTGTGTAGTATCGGCACAGGCGTGAAAAAAGCCTGATAACCGACTGGGAAACGAAACAAAACGATTCACAGTCAGGAACCAAGCCAATAATCACGGACTTGAAATCCTCGACAAAATTGCGTGAGACTTACGCTCAATGCTCAAGCATTATTATTTGTTTTTCGCAGTTGTCAAGTTTGCGAACGCAAGCCTTGATTTCACAAGGTCCCTGCGATGCGACTGAATAGCAATATCCTCTGGAGGATTCTTGAACCATGCCGCCATTGCTGCCTTCGCTTTGGACTTCTTTTCGGTCTTTGCCGTAGCTAGTCCAGCAGAGACTGCGTTGTCGGCTGAGTACCAAGTTTCGGCAGAAAGCAAAGACATGATTTCCTCTTCACCGTCAGTCATATATTGCGAATATATTTCAACCAGCGACTTGTCGTATGCCTCGAGGACATCTGCCGTTTTCCGCATCCTGTCGGCGTTGCCAATTTCAATGGTCAACGCTCGGTGGATCATGATCCGCGATCCTGACGACATCGTTCTGGTTTCTCCCGCGAGAAAAACTACCGATGCGGCCGATGCTGCCAAGGCTTCGTTGACCGTATCGACCCCGCCTGGATAGCGTTTAAGCGTGTTGTAAATCGCAATACCCTCGTCCGCAGATCCTCCGGGGGAGTTGATGCGAATCGTCGCTCGCCCTCCGTCCAGACTCTCTAGAGCATCGGAGACGGACATCGCGGTGACTCCTTCACCAGTCCAATCCGCTCCGATAACTCCATCGACAAACAATTCGTTTTTGGCCTTGTTGATAACGATCATTTATTGATTCCCATGAGGTTGAAGGTTCGGTCTGTCCAAACTGCCACTTCAGCAGCTATTGCCATTGGCAGGTTGTTTGTTTCTCTTGCAGCGATCTTGCACAGAGCATCTACGCTTTGTTGGCAATGCTTCGTTGCTAGATCGCGGTCTAGGCCCAAAGCTTCGAGTTTCTCGGCAAGCTTCGATTCCCACTTAGGGTAGTTCTTGTTGATCCATACTCCAAAGTTTTTTGACTTCGCTCCAGCGATTGCGTTGTTCGCTTCAGTCTTGATTAAACTACGAATGGTTTCTTCAACCGCTCGACTTGCCATTGCAGATGCCTGGGATTGCTCTTCCTGAGAATCCTCGGATGCATCTTCTTCGCTGCTTTCATCCTCCTCCGGTGACGCATCAGACTCAGAATCGTCTTGCTGCGGAGCCCCTGGCGTGATTGCTGGGTTAGCAAACTCTTCGCCACCTTTGTATGGATTCAAGTCAAGCTTCGCTCGAGCTTCGTTCGGAGACATGATTCGATGCGTTACGAGCAACGCCAACGACTGAGTTGTTGTCTGCAAATCCGTCCTATGAATCGATGCTCGGTTAAACTTGTGGAAGTGACTTCTGCGAATCTTCTGCGACTGAGTCAGCAGTTTCATGTCGCATTGCTCCTCGAACTTTACAAGCCAGCGATCCAACGCGACCAAATAGGCCAGGTTCTTCTGCTCATGGCCGTTGTAGCTCGACCCGTCTGGATCCCCAGGCATCGCTTCGATTCCGAAGAGCATGCCGACATCCTGCCGAGTAAACTTTTGCAATTCGATGAATTGCGAATCCTGGTTTGTCACGCTGACTGCGTTAACCTTCATTCCTTCTCTCAGCATTGCTGCCTTACCGGCATTGTCCGCTCCTGCCTCGGTCTCGTTGAAGTGCTGTAGGAACTCTCTGGCCTTTGCTTCTTCTCGGAACATCCCTGCCGGTGCTTCGATGAACAGCTTTCCTCGGAATCCTTTTCCGAGTTGCGTGTCAACGTAGGTTTGTGATCTCTTGCCAATGCTAAACAGATCCTGCCCGATGTTCAGCAGTCCGATCCCAGTTACGCCATTGTGACTGAATCCGGTGATGTGTAAAACGTCCTTGTCCTCGAGAATGACGTACTTGTCAGTATTCATCGAGAAGTCGTACATCAGGTTTTCGTAGGATTCCATATCCGGTTTCGTCACATGGTACTTAATGCCATCGACAATCACCGTGACAGTGCGATCCGGCATGATCGGGATCAGCTCAAAGGGAGTCCCTGAATCATCGCGGACGATTGCCGCTCTGCCGTTGCCAAACATAATTGCGTGGCTTGCGACCTGCTCTTTGAACAGCGAAGGGGACTGCATGCTGTTCGGAGACTCTCGAAACAGCTTATAGCTTGGATGCCTGTAGTCGTTCTCTGCTCCTTCTCCTGATGCCTTCTTGATGTCTAGCGGCAGCAAACCAACATCACCGACAATTCGGTTATGAGCGTACCAAACAGGAGGCAGAGATAGAGCATCAGTAATGCCAACATATTTTCTTTTGGCGTAATCGTCATCTTCGGAC
>CAIOHR010000129.1 GCA_903858115.1 uncultured Pirellula sp.
GAGGCGGAATTGCAAGCCGGCCAGAGAACCATGCTCGAGCAGCTTTTCCGTGGCGCGGAACCTTCGCCGATTACGGCGTCGCTTACCAGCACTGCAAGCAAGGCTGTGACCGAACCCGACGTGCAAGTAGCTCCGCCCGTGACTACCGAGGATCCGGTGCACGCGCTCCGTAATTCGATGGCTACGGAATTGAACCGCATCGCCGCTATTCGTAAGGCTTGCGGCGGTCGCCACCCCGACATTGAAAGCAAAGCCATCACCGAAGGATGGGAACCCATGCGTGCGGAACTCGAGGTCTTGCGACTGGATCGCCCTAAGGCTCCCGCCATTCACAGCATGGACAGGTCTATTTCTACCAATGTCCTCGAAGCCGCATGCATGATGACGGCTCGGCATCCCGATGTTGAGTCACAGTACGACGAGAAAACCATTGAGACGGCGACGCGTCGATTCCGAGGTGGCATTGGGCTCCAGGAGTTGCTGCTGGAGGCTGCATGGGCCAATGGCTACACCGGCCGCACGTTCCGTGACAACCGGGAAGTGCTTCGTTTCGCTTTCAATGCACCGATCCAAGCTGGTATTTCGACCGTCGAAGTGGCGGGCATTCTCTCCAATGTTGCCAACAAATTCCTACTCGAGGGGTTTTTCAGCGTTGAGCGAGTCTGGAGAAACATCTGCGCCGTCCGGAATGTGAACGATTTCAAGACGATCAGTAGCTATCGGCTCATCGGCAAGGATCAATATGAGTTGGTGGCTCCCGGAGGAGAAATCCAACACGGAACGCTGGGAGAGGAAAAGTACCAGAACAAAGCGGATACCTACGGATTGCTCCTTTCCATCGATCGGAGAGACATCATCAACGATGATTTGGGTGCAATTACGACGGTTCCCCGGAAACTGGGTCGAGGATCAGGGCTGAAGATCAACGATGTTTTCTGGACCACTTTCCTGAATAACTCCGCATTCTTCACAACGGGAAACAAGAACTTTTTGTCCGGTGCCAATTCGGTGCTCGGGATCGATAGCATGACATTGGCTGAGACTGCCTTCATGGACCAAGTCGATGGAGACAGCAAGCCTATCGGAGTCATGCCGACCATTGCGCTTGTACCAACCGCTTTGTCCGCGCCGGCAACACAGCTCTATAAATCGTTGGAAATGCGCGACAACACAGCGAATGCTCGCATGCCGATTTCCAACCCGCACCAAGGTAAGTACCGAGTCGAGGTGAGTCGCTATCTTGGCAACGCCGCCTATTCAGGATCATCCACCAAGGCATGGTATCTCGTGGCGGATCCCGCAGACCTTCCTTTGATCGAGGTTGCATTGCTCAACGGGCAAGAGTCGCCGACGATCGAAACCGCTGAGGCTGACTTCAATGTCCTCGGTATTCAAATGCGAGGCTTTCACGATTTCGGTGTCTCGCTCCAAGATTTCCGAGCTGCGGTCAAGGTCAAGGGTGAAGCGTAAGCCGCGCGTTCCCTGAAGTCAATTTCTCTATTCGCATTAGTATCGAGGTCCACTCGCTATGGCACAAACCACGTTTATTCATGAAGGCCGGCAAATCGAGTTTACCCCTACGGTAGCGGTCGCTGCCGGCCAGGTTGTTGTTAAC
>CAIOHR010000130.1 GCA_903858115.1 uncultured Pirellula sp.
ACGGCGGTAATCTGGTGAGGCAGCGGGTCCACGTTGGATGTGTGGACGGCCATCATGGGATCGAACAGAAGAGCGAGATCAATCCGTTTGGCTTCGCAAGTTAATTGAAACGCAGCTCCATCGCCGTCGAAAGACCACGGGCGTTCTACGACTGCAACGCTTAGGTTCGCTTCATCGGCACGTCCAAGTAGCCTCTCTCTCGTCTGTCCATCACTGGTGCGATAGAAGACCTGGACCGAGCCTTCGCCAATTGGAACAATAGCCGCAACGGTCGCGACTGAAGATGGTTCCAGTCCGACGAGCGGTAGTCCAGGTTTGAGTTCTTCTAGCTTTACCATGGGCGAATCATTGCGGCTTATCTTGGATGAATTGGTATGGTTGGCTTTGCGATATTCGCCAAGAACTGTTCGAGCTCCTCCCTTCTAAATAGCCGGTAGCCATTCGCCGGGTTTTTGTGCATGGGTATTTTCCCAGCCTCTGCCCATGCTCGAATCGTCCCTTGAGAAACCCCGAGTATCTCCGCCGCTTCAGCGACCTTAACGTACTCGCTTAGTCTTGTTTTCATTATCCAGTCCTGCTGAACCCTGAGTCGAAGCACCAAAGTCTACCGAAGTCTACAGAGTTTTGATAGCATAGGCAATAATGTTGTTCTGACAGTAGCCAAAGGTTGTGACAAGTTTGGTCACAAGCATTGACGATTTGCGACATTTTTCGCGATGAGCTTGCAGTCAATCACGCGATTCTTCCAAGAAACTTGACCAAGCAATCAAGCCCACACGAAGGCGACCATGCTTCGAACACCTTTTTTGACGGACCTGGACTCTCGCGCCGCTGTGAAAGGCTCGCGCGATCCGTTGGGTATTCAGCAGATTTGGACGCGACTTGGTCGAACGGTAGTCGGGAATCTGACGACGGTAAGCAATTCCGTCCGTGACTTCACAACGCTCTTAGTTGGATACTACTTCACCGAGCAATTGGCCAAAGACCTTGGAGTCGGTTCAGAGTTATCGGTCTTTCTGAAATGGGAACAGCTTGCTGCTTATTCACGAGCTCACGTCAATAACGACTATTCATTTCGTGGAACTGAAAAGGTTCGCAAATTCTTGTCTGAGGACTCTCGTGTCGTGCTGTCTGATGACCGAACACATCAGATATTGGGCAATCAGAAGATTTATGGGCTCTGGGGTTTGTACACGATGCCCGCTCGTGCATCTGGATTGGTCTATGATGACCCTCCAAGACTCACGCCGGGTGCGATCGCATTTGTTGAAAAGCATTACATTCCTCTACTTGAAAAGTCATGTGGTCGCGACGCGAAGCGTATTCGCGAACTGCTGTCTGCAAGGCAAGCAAAGATCGACGTAGGTCGAGGGCATGAAGAGATTGTTTCCTGCGTAGCGAAGCTACTGCAGCGTAAGTTGTCTGCTCAAGAGAAGGAGTTCTATCGTTTCCATTTGCTCCTAGGTGGTCCAGAAGACTCCACGGCTGGAAAGCAGGAACGGCTGGCGGAGTTGCTGGCGTTAACACTGGATGATCAAAGCTTTACTTGGAGTCTCGAATCGGTCGCAGCGCTTTCCAAAGCCGCACATACTCGAGGTGACGAGTGGCAGGCCCTGGCGAGGGATCTTTATCGAATTAAGACGAGTGAATCGGTGCTCGCTCCCGTTTCTGCGCTGTTCACCTACCTTCTAGGACTCGATGGGAAATCCATTACTTCTCTGGCTGAACGAATCTCTACCGAATGGGAAGGCGGACTCAAAACGGTGTTTCCAGATGAGTTTCGAGAGCTTCGTGGCGATCTTGGTGTAACAGATTCATTGACAGCTGATCGATGGATCGCAGTTGCCGACGCATTGCACGCAGGGGACTACAAGGCTCTTGTGCATCGACTAATCGAACAAAACTCTTATGTCATGACGGCTCGTGGCGGCTCGCCCTGGGCTGAGATTGAGTCCGGCAAACTACGAATTCGTTTCCGTGATGAACAAGGATCGCTGCCAAAGCGAGCATCCCTTAGTTCACTGTGGCGATTCCCGTATTTCCTCGATTCGATGTGGATCATGGCTGACACACTTAAGGAGAAGCACAGTGGCTGAAATTCCGCGCGCGGTGCTTTCTGAACAGTTCCAAGAAAGGATGGAGGGTAAGCGACTTGTTTCAGCTGTGTTCCTCACTTTTCAGTTTGATGCTGGCTTTTTTGAGCAAGAGGTACTGCCGGTCTTCTTAGATGTTCCACTAAGCCACGCGACTGCTATTCGACTAGTCCAGATCGAATCTGCTCTGCGCGATCTTTCGGGAAACATTGCGGTTTACTACGACGCGAATGGACTGGTCACCGGGGATGCAGGGTCCGCTAAGCTTGACGTGAAGCGCATACCCGTCCAGCATCGAACGGGAATATTCCATCCGAAGAACGTGTTTCTGTTGGTTGAAAACGAAGAAGCAGACGACGACGGTGTTCATGCTCGCTCACTGGTCATCGCCTGTATGTCCGCGAATCTCACTCGTTCAGGTTGGTGGGAAAATGTCGAGTGTTGCCACATTGAAGAGCTCGTAGATGGCGACCGCTCTCGATTGCGAGATGATCTGATTGCCTTTCTTGATTTGCTACGTCGCAAGACATCGGCTGAGTCAGAGCACACAGCTATTCGCGATATTGTCAGCTTCATAAAAGGAACGGAACATCGACAGCAGAAATCGCAATCGGGAACCTTGCATACGCATTTCTACTCGGGGCGAGAATCGATTCCCGACTTTTTAGATGCGACGGCTGGACCAATACTTCGTGGCACATACATGGAAATTATATCCCCTTACTTCGATGACAAATCTGATTGCAAACCGTTGCTGGATCTGATTGAGCGTTTCGCGCCGAAAGAAGTTCGAGTCTACTTGCCTCGCTCCGCTGCAGGGGAAGCCCTCGTACCTGAAGGACTTTATTCGTCGATTGCAGCTCTCCCCAATGTCCAGTGGGGCAGACTCGAACGCGATATTACGAAGCTTGGTAAGAGTGATGATGCCGGCGAAAGAATGGTCCATGCAAAAGTATATCGATTCTTTACCTTGAACCCCAAGCGAGAGATTTGCTTTGTTGGGTCAGCAAATCTGACATCA
>CAIOHR010000131.1 GCA_903858115.1 uncultured Pirellula sp.
GCCGAGGTCGCCGGGACTGCTGCTCAAGCCAGGTTTGCTGAAATTCTCTAGCACTTGGCTTGCATCCCCGAATCCACCCATGCCACCGCTGGCGATTGAGACTTGCGGATCTTTACCAGCCTGCACCCCGCGGGCTACCGGGTCGGACAATCTCTTGTCGCGTGAGAAACTGAACAAACCTTCTTCCCAACCCGAGGTAGGATTATCGCCAATACCTGTATTCTGTGCATGCTCACTTTGGCTCTTCGATGCACTACTACTTGGAGCACTGGACGGAATGTCTGCCGACGCATCCAGTGAAGCAGGTGTCAAAGGCGTTACTGGTACTGCGAGCGAATTGCCCGGGCGAACGAAATGTTCTTTCCCTAAATCTATTGGCGATGACGCGTCGAATTCACGATCAAAATGCTTCACATCGTCGTCAAGATAGTAAGCGTTTGGCAACGTGGAGTTGGTCGATTGCGATTGCGATTCGAGTCTTTGAAAGGTAGCAATCGATTCGGGTTGTAGAGAAATGCTTGTTTTCCTTCCATACGGCGATCGCGGAAGCATCCACAGTGCGACCAATAGACTTGCTGCAGCAGTGGCCAATGCAGCCATCCAAGTTCGCGACCATCGTTTTCTCGGTTGGGTGTGAGACGAACTGGCAAGTTCCACCGAGGGGGATGGATTTTGTACTTCACCATCCAAGATCGCTAGCAGTTTATCGCGCCGATCGGTTGATAACCGCCAAGTCGAATCCTTATCAGATGCAGCCGTATCCAACGATAGCTCGCCCGTTCCGACTTCGCACAGCAACCGATGAAGGTGTTCGAGGTGTTGATAGTATGCAGCCACATCGGTTCGCTCCTCCATCAGTGTTTGAAGCTGATCACGTTCAAAGTCTGATGCTTCACCCATGACAAGATTCATCAAACGAACTTGAAGCTCGGTATCCATTCGGTTGTTGTTGCTGTTGTTACCTATGTAGTTGCTGTCAAAGTCTTCGTTCATGATTCGTCTTCCACTCCCCTCGGCAATAGACCCGCAGCAAGCTTCTTTAGGACTTGATGCAATCGGAAGCCCACGTTGCTGATCGTTAGTCCGGTCTGTTGGCTGATGTCGCGGTATTTGAGATTCTCGTAATACTTGAGCTGAACAAGTCGTCGGTCCTTTTCTGGTAGTTCGCTGATCAACTGTCGCAACTCGGCGACCGTTTCCATCTGCTCGATCAACATGTCTGGTGATTTCTCCGCACTCTCGATCTGCAACGCAGATTCTTTTTCATCGTTGTCTGTTGTTTCACGGCGATGTTTGCGCCAGTAGTGAAAAGCTCGGTTTCGCACAGAGCGAATGAGCCAAGCTCGCGGCTCCTGAACCACGGACCATTTGGCGTGGAGCTGAAGGAAAACCTCTTGAACGATCTCCTCCGATACCGCTCGACGACCGGTGAGTGAGAACGCGAAACGCAGCAAATTCGACTCTTCGCATTCGAACAGTGTTCGTAGCGTCATCGCACCCGTCTCGGGCGATTCCGTAGGATTGACTTCCGGAGTCGAATTCAACATAGCCTCTTCACGCTGCAGTTCTCCTTGTTCAGCCGATTCAATGGCCACCTATAGACAAGACCACTTGAGAGCAGTTTTATTAGAGAGAATTGTGGGGAAACTGCAAAAAATGGAAAGAAATGGTTTTGCGGCTGCGAAAGAGCCCTTCGCGGATGGGATTGTTGTCTTCAGCGTTTAACAGTCAGCCGTAGGCGTACCTGGCATCCAAAAAGCCATCAAAAGCCTGTGCGCCTGCGGCTGACTGTTAAACGATCATTCAGTCGTCCAAACGGCCAGTTCATTGCCCGAAGGGTCGATGAAGTGAAAGCGCCTGCCACCAGGGAAAGGGAAAATCTCGGTCGAGATGGTTCCGCCTGCGGCAACCACGCTGTCGCGGGTTTCTTCGAGTCGATGAGAAAAGAGAACAACCAAGGGCCCGCCGCTCGTTACGCTATCAGCCTTGGCAAACCCACCAACCTCACGGCCTTCTCCCTGTATCCCAGCGTACTCCGGTCCATAATCCGTGAACCGCCATCCAAAGACTCGGGAATAGAATTCTTTGGCAACTGCCATGTCCAAGACACTAAACTCGATGTAGTCGATCGAATGATGGTTATTCATAGAGGTTGTCATGGAGTGCGGCCGAGAGGAATCGAACCTCCAAGGGATTTCTCCCACTAGCCCCTCAAGCTAGCGCGTCTGCCAGTTTCGCCACGGCCGCATTCGTTTAATTCATCCAAAAACGAGAGTACGAGTTTATTGGGATTCCATTTCGCGTCAAGCCACTCTGCTGCCAATCTCGCGGATGACTTCACAAGCTGTATGAATTTGTTCGGTCGAAAGGTCTAAATGGGTTACAAGCCGAACACTTTGCGGGCCAAAAGCGATAACCAACATGCCTCGCTCCTTGGCGACTTCTGCGAATTTCTTAGCGGTTCCCCAGGCTTCATCCACATGAAATATCACAATATTTGTGTCTGGAATGGCGTCCATCGGACGAAACGAAGAGGTTGAGGCTACGGCGTTGGCCAACAGCTTTGCATGCTCGTGATCGGTCGCCAATCGGTCGATATGATTCTTTAGCGCGAACAACGCTCCGGCTGCCAACACGCCAGCTTGTCTCATGCCGCCACCAAAAAGTTTGCGTGCACGCCTCGCCTTGCGAACGAATTCGCGACTTCCAGCCAAGCAAGAGCCGACAGGTGCGCCGAGCCCTTTGCTAAAACAAACGCTAACCGAAGCGAATGGCTTGGACAACACTTCGAGCGAATCTCCCGTCGCAACGCTAGCGTTGAATAAACGTGCCCCATCGAGATGGGTCAGTAACCCTTGATCGTGTGCAAGGTTACAAAGCTCCTGGGTAAGCTCCTTGGAGTACACTTTTCCGCCACCTCGATTGTGCGTATTCTCAAGACATAGGAGTCGAGTCAGCACAAGATGGTCGTCTTCATTCCGTTTGATTCCACGAATTTGTGCAGCCTTGAGCAAGCCTTTTTCACCGTCCAACGTTTTCGCAACGAGTCCACTAAGCTGCGCAAAGGCACCTTGTTCGTAGTTGTAAATGTGGCATTGGGTCTCGCAGACAAACTCATCCCCAGGAGCGCAGTGACACCTCAACGCGATTTGGTTTGTCATGGTACCGCTCGGCATAAAGATCGCCGCTTCTTTACCAAGCAACTCTGCCGTCTTCTCTTGCAATGCGACGACGGTTGGATCAACGTCAATCACATCGTCCCCCACTTCGGCAGAGAGCATCGCGTCTCGCATTGCGGCGGTCGGTTTGGTGACAGTATCGCTTCGAAGATCAATCATGGTAAACAGAGAATTATGTGAGTTGATTAAATGTGTTTAACAGTCATTCGCAAGCGTACAGGTTTTTGTCGCCATCTTTGATGGCAGGTACGCCTACGGCTGACTGTTAAACGAGATTAAGTGGAAGATGTGAACTTGCGAAAGGACTCGATAGTTTGCCGTGCGGCTCCCATGGCGTCGGGGCGACTCAGCACTTCGGCGCTCAAGTATTTCGCGTATGCAATCGATCGCAAGGATTGGATTATCGATGGAACTTCGAGGTGTCCGAATCCGATGGCCATTCGGTTCGAATCGGCGAAGTGCACATGACCAATTTTGTGACCTGCATGACGGATGGATGCGGCGACATTGGCTTCTTCGATGTTCATGTGAAACAGATCGGCCAACAGCATCACATTCTTCAATCCGCCGGTAAGTTCTAATCCTTGCTCTAGTGTATTCGCTTGGTCGGTTTCGTAACGATTGAGAGGCTCGAACAACAGCGGTTGCCCAAGCTTTTCAGCCTCTTCATTTAAGGTTTCCAGAGAATCACGAAGCAATGCTTGGGCTTCTGATTTCGCAAGGGTCGGTGTGGATCGCCCCTGCATCGAGCCAACGATCGCAGGTGCGGAAAGCTCGGACGCAATTCTCATCATCGATCGCACAAACTCGATCGCGCGTTGACGTTGTTGGCGATCCGGATCGCAAAGCAGCAGACGATGTTTCACCCATCCCGCACCGGTACCGATCGCAGCGACCGGAAACCCCTGCAGTCGTTGCGCCACGTTGAGACTGCGCAGCGTGTCGGGATCGGGCGGGAATATCTCGATTCCATCGAATCCCAACTCTTTCGCCGAGTGAATTGCAACATCTAGATCGTCCCAAAACACAAAGGGACCACCCGATGCTTCTGGTACCAACGAAACGGTGACTGCTGACTTCATTTCCACTTACTTCTCAATCTTGATCCAGATATTGCGATACTCCATATGCCCACGATCACCCTCGAGTCCAATCGGACCCGACTTTGGAATGACAAAGGCTTCTTCCAAAACTTCACCATTGCACAAACAACGCGCTGTCGTTCCCTTGACAGTGATGTCGAGTTGATTCCATTCCTGAGGCTTGTAGTTTTGAAGTGTTTTGTAGGGGCCGGCCAAACTGTAGTCGCGGCATTGCAATTGTTTCCCTCGTAGGAACACACCGCTATCCGCGTTCGGCGTGGCGCGGAATTCCAATCGAAGTTGAAAATCGTCGCCAAACTCTTCTACCGTCCATAGCTGCTGAATGCGGCGTCCCTCTGCAGGCGAAGTTACTAACAAACGGGAATTGCTCGCAACATAACGACCATCGGTGGTCGCTTCCTTGTTTTTAAATTCTATCAACGATTCGATCACAGGCCACACGACGGCGTTCGGATCTCGCGCCAACCATTTCTCACGCGATTTTTTGTCCTCGTCGGTCGTTGGCCGGAAACACCAACCTGAGAGATCTTTTCCATTGAACAAGGAACGAAAACCTTCCTCCGGTGCAACCGATTGTTTATCCGCTGGCTTGATCAGATGTTTCCATTCGAGAACGGGCCGAATTGCTTTGGCCCATTTGTCGTAACCAATCGCATTGGGATGCAATAGATCGGGGAACTCCACGGGCTTGGCATCCCCTTTTTCGTCGGCAAATAAAGTCCATGTATCGATGACGGTCACTTGCGTGTTCCCCTTGACCGCGGATTGATACCGATTATTGATCTCCTTAATTTTGTCGGCGGGGCGCGCTTTGGATGCCGAAGCGGGAAAGATGTTGCAAAGAACGATCGGAATCGTCGCATCATACTCACGGATTTTGTTCAGGATCAAAACAAGATTATCAGCAATTGTTTTTGGTTCCGCTTTCTCTTCGAGATCGTTTGTTCCCAGGAGAAGGACGATCCCTTTCGGCTTTAAGGTCAAGACATCTTCTTCCAACCGAATGAGCATACCTCGCGTGGTGTCTCCCGAAATGCCTCGATTGGCAAGAAGTGCATCGCCGAACTTTCCTTGGAAGTCTTTGCCCCAACCTTGTGTTATCGAGTCACCGAAGAAGACAACCGCACCTTGATGAGTGGCTTTTTCTGCTTGCCATTCTGTGCGGCGTTGAAGCCAGAGCTTTTCGAACCATTCGTATCGACGTATGGGACCTGCACCAGGTAAGCCGTCGTCCGTCGCAGGCAACGCCAGCTTCGCATCGGTTTTGCCAGATGGTTCCGCTTTGCCAGCTTCTCGTGCTTTGCCAGCTTCTCGTGCTTTGCCAGCTTCTTGCGCGAACGCCCCATCATTGTCGAGCGAAGCGACGAATCCGCTTCCGAGAAGAGCCGTCAGGGGCAATATCCGGTAATGTTTGAATAGGTTCACGGTTCAGGTTCCAAAGGTAGGAGGATGCTTGCGAAGCACAGTGTACCAAGATCATTGGGTGCTGAGAGCTCACTTTGAAGGGAGGACAGAGTACTTTTGTGAATGTGTTGCCCATTCTACGATTGGGAAAATGAGCCTTTGTGATACTATAAGATCTTGCCGCGAAGGTATTGGAGCCACTGCGGTCGGAGCGTTTTTTGTTCGATTCCCGCGTTGATGTAAAAGAATGTCCAATCTGCAAAGATCCGTCGTCGTCATCCCATCTTATTCCGTGGAGGAGCTACCGAATGGATTGGGGCATGAAGTGTCGTCCGATTTCTTGAACGCTTGGACGGTGGGGTGGGATGCTCGGCTGCTGGTATGTTTAGGAACGCTACCGGAATGGAAGCGGCCTGATAGTGGTGCTCTCGAACTGGAGAACGCACTCGTTCTCTGCCCTGAGGTATGCCGAGAGAAAGTGGATATTCCGCAGCGCGAGCGATTGGGTTTAGGGAATTGTGTAGTGATCGATACCGATCGCAGGAATCGACCGGATCTATTTCAACGGATCGCAACTTCCATTCGAGAGTCTGGCTTAGAGAATGAACAGGAGGTGCTCAATGCATCCCCTGTGCTCGGCGAAGATTTCTATGCTTTGGGTTACGCAGTTTTGCAGGTGCAAATATTGGCTCGCAAACTTCGATACTCTTGGAATATCGATTGGATTGCTTTTACCGAACAAGTGATGAATGCAGCCAAGGCTTCGATTCAGGGGGATACCGAAGAAACGGAACGATGGATACAAGCAAGCTTTGACACGATCTCTCAAGAGCGTGATCGCTATTGTTCGCAGCAGATCTATCTTTTGGATGTCGTGTTGTTGGCTGAATCGACTCTTGGAGAAGCGCTCACTCAGCAATTGGGCACATCCCATCCGTTCAGTATTCTTGCGACGAGCACGCTGCTGCAAAGCGTGCGTGATAAAAACCCCGATGCGTGGCAGCGATTGAAACAGGGTTTAAAAGAGAAGCATGTTTCCATTGTTGGAGGGCTGCAGAAAGAATATCTCTCTTCCTATCGAACGTATCATGCGTTGTTTGAAGATTTGCGAGAAGGACGGGAATCGTATGAATCGTTAGGGGTATCCCCTCCCACCGTCTTTAGTATGTTCGCTCCGGGTGTCAGCCATTTGCATGCGGATCTGTTGCGGCAGTTTGGATATGCGGGTGCATTTCTTAACGCGTGGTCGGGGGGGAAGTTGCCGGAGTTGGATAGCGCGAAAATCCTGTGGCAAACCCATAGCGATGCTCCTTCGATCGATTGTGTCTTAGGGCATGTCAAGGACATGTCGAATGCAGAGTCGTTGTTGCATTGGACTTCAGGGCTTTCGAAACAACTCGACTATCATCAAATACCGACCATCGTGTTGGCGCATTGGCCTAATCGCTATAGCGAAGGGATCGAAGATCTATTTCGCGTGATCAAACGGTCTCCTTCCTTGGGGAGCTTTGAGTCCATCGAGAATTACTTTAGTTCGACGAACCAGCCTTATTCATCGAATGTATTCACGAATACGCAATTCAAGATTCCTGTTCCTGATTCGAGGGTGGAACGCACAGCGTTGCGGGATCGATTGATGGAGTTGGGGCGCGTCAACACGCGAGCATCGCGGCTTCGGTCCACGGCTGGTCTTTGGCACCAAGTTGCACCGACGAAGGTACCGAAGGAAGAATTAGAAAAGAACTGCATGCTGCAACGAGACGTAGAAAATTTCCCTCTCGAATCTGCAGCGAGCATCCGGCCCATCGATGAATCGATCGATCGCTCTCGAACGCAACTTCTGGAGTTGATTGCGAATGCTGCCGGTGTAGGGGCAGCGAGTGTCGCGGGCGGTATCGTCGGAGATTCCAGCGGCGCGGGCAGTAGTGCATCGCAGCCGAACGGATATTTGGTTGTCAATCCTAGTAGTCATCCACAACGCGTTTTCCTCAAGGACCTCCATGCAGTTATCGATCCCCAATCGAGTGGCCGAATTCATGGTTGTGTTTCTTACCGAGGCATCAGTCAAGCGGTTGTGGATTTGCCTCCGTTTGGGTTCGTGAAGCTCAGGGCTTCGGGGATGAACCACTCGAAAAAGGATAGCTCCATTGTGCCTTTGGTTCGGAATCACAGTTTTTGGCAGAAAGCAACCGGCAAACGAACGGAGATCGCCGACACCGATTGGACGATGTCGAACGAGTACATGGAATTGCAAATTGATCCTAAGCGAGGCCACTTACGATCGGTGTATGTACCGAGCAAACGTGGAAGTCGAATGAGCGGGATGCCATCGATCATAGCAGGGGGTTTTGATACCAATCGAAAATGGAAAGAAGAGGATTTTCTTTCGTCGGAGCTAGTAAGCCTAAAGATCGTTGAGAATTCTTCTGTATGTGGTTGTATCGAAGCGGTCACATCGACAAAGCTTTCCAGCGGAGCACAGGTTCAGTTGCGGACTCGCTATACGCTGTGGCGTGGAGCTCGTTGGCTTCATATCCAATTTGCTACCGAGAAGATTACAGCGGATGCCTTTCATGTAGTATGGCGAACGGCGTGGGCCAATGAGTCGGCCACGATTGCAGCTTGGCAACAAGGAGTCAAAGGAAAGCTTCCGACACCGCTGCAAGCCAGTATTGAGCTAGTAGAAATTGATGACGTGGAGAACAAGATTTACGTTGCTGCGAAACACAACCCGGTACACCAACGATTTGAAATGCGATACTTGGTGACGGCGTTGCCCTCGTCGAAAGATGGTGGGGTAAGTTCGGAGCTTGCCGTCGGAATGGACTGGAGCCGGCCTTATGAAACAGCCATGGATTTTGTAGATTCTCCTTGGATTGTTCCTGTAACCTTGTCGACTGGAGCTACCAACGACGATGGTGCTTGGCTAGCACAAAGCAATGTTGCGAATGTGCGATTTGAGTTCGATTCGGTGGTTGGAGTCGAAATCGCTCGCGATGCAAACCATCCAGACACTGCCGGAACGGACAGAATTGCCGTCGATGCCGTCCTTTGGGTCTATGAAACGCAGGGAAAACGGGCCCAGAGTCGATTAAGCTTCTTTAAAAATGTCGAGGAGGCTTGGCGAATCGATGCGGTCGGCCGAGAATGTTGTAGACTGGACGTGGAAGATGGACAGGTACTGATCAACTTGCATCCATCGGAACAGTGCCGAGTTGCACTTCGCTGGACGCCAATGAAATGACAAACCAATCGACGTCGGACCTGACCAATCAAACCATCGCTGGCTTTTCCGTCCTACATCGTTTGGGTGTTGGAGGTATGTCCGAAGTGTATCTTGCATTTCAGGAGTCCTTGCGTCGCCACGTCGCGTTAAAAGTGATGCGATCGGATTACGTAGGCTCTGCGGACCATGAGCAGCGTTTTCTTCAAGAGGCGCGCGCGGCTGCTTCATTAATACATCCGAACATCGTTCAGGTCTATGATGTTGGAAAGATTGACTCAATCCACTACATCGCGCAGGAGTATGTCCCGGGTAGCAATCTGCACGCATACATTCAACGTCGCGGTGCTTTGCCACTGGCAGAGTCCATCTCCATCTTGTGGCAAACAACGGCCGCATTGCAAAAGGCCGCATCCATTGGGTTGGTACATCGCGATATCAAGCCGGACAATTTATTGCTTACTCCATATGGAGAAGTGAAGGTCGCAGATTTTGGTTTAGCGCGAGCGCGAGGGCAGTCGCAGAATTTGACGGCAGTCGGGGTTGCGTTAGGCACTCCGCTTTACATGAGTCCCGAGCAGATTCAAGGGTTAGCGGTAGATTCGCGCAGCGATCTCTATTCGCTCGGAGCCACCGCATACCATATGCTTTCGGGACGCCCCCCATTTTCGGGCGAGACGAACATTGCCTTGGCAATGCAGCATGTTCAAGCGGCACCGGCACCGTTGAAGCAAATTCGTCCCGATCTACCGGACTCCCTCGTTTCGGTTATTCATAAACTGCTCTCGAAAACACCTGAAGAAAGGTACGCTACCGCGTCGGAGTTGTCGCGTGCTCTCAAAGAAGTCATCGACAATGAGCTTGGTGGGAATGTCGATCAGATGATTCCCTTTGCGGGTTTGGTGATTGAACACCAACGTATTTCGAATTTGGCTGCAACACAAGCGCTTCAGCAATTAGCAATCCAAGGTCAACGCGGTGGAACGTCTTCGGCTCCGAAAAGAAAGTTCCGAGGGTTGATTGCAAAGTCGATTGCGATGTTGGCCTTAGGCGCTGTTGCGTTTGGAGTCGTCTACTCAACAAACAAGAAACCGCTCTATCGTAGGGAAGTGCCGATATCTGCGGTTGTTCGTCAATCGAGTATTGAGAAGCAATTTGCATTGGCGTTGGTTCAAAACGATATTCTTCATTTTCGCGCGGTTTCGGAGAATTTTCCACCGACCGATGCTATCAGTAGAAATTATCGCATCAAAGCAGAGCTTCAGATTGCACGAAAGCAGATCGAGGGCGAGAAGTACATCGGAGCAGAGGAGACGCTACGCAGGGTTATCACTGCCGACCAGCCCGAGAAAGATATTGTTCTCATGACGATTGCGAGAATTGAACTCGCATGGGTATGTGACATGTTGAAGAAGACGGGAGAAGCGCAGAGCCTCTACGATGAAGCTTCTCGAGACATACGGACGTTGGAAGAGGATTCGGAGAAGTATCGCTTGATCTTAGATGCTCTTCCCAGCCGAGTAAAGTTGGAATGGGATAACAGAGTGGTCGATCTGGCAGAGACGAGTGCCTAGGATAGGGCGTGCAATGTTCGTTAGCTCATGCTCGCGATTCAGGTCCGTATCAAGTCGCTCTTGGACGAGAGCGACCTTCTGTCATAGGTCAAAAGTTATTTATCGTCGTAGGTTCAACAGTTCATCGAAGAGTTGCTGCGTCGCAGTGATAACTCGAGCGTTGCTTCGGTACTGAGTGGAAGCGAGAACCAGCGTGATCAAATCACCACCGACGTCGGTATTGGAAAGTTCCAGTGCTCCTGCCGAGATAGCACCAATACCGTTTTCCGACGGTCCCCCTTCGATTGGCAAACCCGTATTGATTCCTTGCGCATACAGGTTTTGGCCGCGTTGTTCCAGGCCGCCTGGATTGGAAAATCGTGCCAATCGAATTTGACCGAGATCGCGAGCGATACCATTGCTAAAGACCCCACGGATTGTTCCGTCCTCACCGATAACGTAACTGGTTAGAACACCTGGAGGCGAGCCGTCCTGACGAGATGCAGCCACGGTTGCTCTGTCGGCAGCCAATCCACTAATGCCATTAAAGTCTAAGGAAAACTGGAGCGGTTTGGTACTTGGCAACCCAAATCGATTGACTGCGACAGTATTGCTAGACGAGGAAATAACATTCCCATTTCCATCAAAGTAAATAAGGCCCGTGCCGACGGCGATATCGGTAGATCCTCGCTCCAGATTGTCCGCACTGTCTGCGTACCATCGATAGACCGTTTGTTGATCGTTGCGTTGCTCCATGGTTGCAGTAAGTCGCATTCTTATCGGAAGACCTAGCGAATCATAGGCAATAAAGTCCGTCACCGCGCTTTGTCCCTTGGCCGCCTGGACGGTTCCAAAAGCGAGATTGGGTGACGTGATCACGCCATTCGCATCCCTGAGACGAAAGCTCGTCAAATCGATACCGACCCCATTGTCTACGCCCGTGTTACTCACGAACCGCAATGCTCCGTTCGTTATGTAAGAGTTAGGCTGAATACTGCCTCCCTCTCCAGGAATCAAATTAAGCGATGCAACCACTGGATTGGATGCGTCACCACTGTCGCTGACGATACCCATCGAGTTTTTCATGAAACCCATCAGATCCTGCACCGTCGATTGACTGGTAATCGTAAAGGATTTTTCTTCCAGTAGACGATCCCCTTTTCTTGCTTTGAAGGTGAGTTCGCCCGGCTTGAACGGGTTTTTGTAATCCAAGCCGTCACGGCTAATCAGATTGACCAGCAAAGTGTTGCTGTCAATTGCAGGTCCATCTAGGTTTACCTTCTGGTTACCGGGTGAGGAAAGGTTACTGATGGCTGAATCCAATTTCCTGTCGGTATATTCGCCTCCTGGCGCCACCGTATCCACCAAGTAGAAATTGTTGGGGTCATTCGCTAGGTTTCTGTAGATTCGGATTTGGTCGTAGGCGGGAAATCCACCACCTGGTGGTGGGGCTGGTGGCGTAGGCAAGTCGCTGAGAAAGATTCGGCCGTTGACGATATTCTGCGGACCGATCAACGGGGACGGCCTCGACTCGGGTTCTCCCGCCTTGTAGAAAGTGACCATATAAGAATAGTTGCCCGTCAGCGCAGTGGCATCCAGTGCTGTAGTCGATGAACTAGCACTGTTGTCGACAAAGCTGCCGCCCGCTGCGGCAGTGCCCGCCATGAAAAACGAACTTCCACCAGGGGCAGTTCGGTAAACACGCACCTGGGAATACTGAGAGTCCGCTGGGGGCAGATTGTTTAAAGTAATCGTATTGTCGGCAGTGCCGTTCCCCGCGGGAACCGTGACATTGATCGCAGCGCTCGGAAGACTTTCTTTGCCGGATGCGTCGACATACGTGAATCGATACTGGTAGACCGATCCTTCCGCATGATTACCTCCGACACCTTGAGTGTGACCAAACACAACAGAGGAACCTGTGGGTGTCGATGCGCTCTGCAGAGAAACACCCGTCCCGACTGGGCGGGGAATACTGTCGTTCCCGAGAACCGCGCTTTGGATCACTTTCGAAGTGTTTGCGATATCTCCTTTTGCGGTCAGGTTTCCTTGCAAAGTAACTTCGTTCGTAGCTTTTGCAACCGCTTCCGTACCGATAGGAATCTTAATGGGGGATATCGCAGTCGATTGAATATTGAACCCTTCGTCGACGCCGAAACCCAACAATCGATTTCCGGATGATGTAACAAGCTCGTTGGTACTGTTCAGTTTGAAAATGCCGTTCCGAGTATAGAGTTTTTCGCCCTGTCCTCCCTCGACCTGAAAGAAGCCGTCCCCTTGAATGGCAAGATCCGATGGGGAAGAGCTGATTTCGATCGTTCCTTGTCGGAAGTTCGGATTGATGGCAGCTACCTGTACGCCCAATCCTGTCTGGCGAGGGTTGGTACCACCATTCCCTTCGGTCGGTGAAGCACCAAGCGAGAGAGTTTGTAGAAACTGGTTGGCGAAGATCACTTCCGATGACTTGAAGCCGACCGTTTGGGAGTTCGCCAGGTTGTTACCTAATACGTCGATCTGCGTTTCCGCAGCATTCATTCCAGTTAACGCGGTACTTAGAGACGATGCCAAGCCCATATGCTAGCCTTCTACGTTCAAGGGAACAGGACGTGGAGATGCTAGCACTTGCTCAAAAAGCTGCGCTACTCCACACGATCGATTTCACGAACATTTTTGATATCGACAATTTGTGTCCCAACGTGCACTTGTACCGACCGCTTGTTTCGATCTTTTTCGTCAATCTTGACCGAAACGCTCGAAACTGCCCCATTTACCTCGGTTCCCTTAACATCCAAACCCTTCACCTTTTTCCCAATCAAACTGCTAGCAGTCGTCAATTCCTGCGTATTGGAAAACGAACTCAATGTGTTCACGAGCTGGTCATTCGAACTAATGCTTCGTAATTGTCCGATTTGTTCCAGCAATGCCGCATTGTCTGTGGGATTGAGCGGATCTTGATTCTGGAGTTCCGTGATCATCAAATTTAGGAACTGATTCATATCGACGTCATTCAGCCCGTTACCTTTTGCAGAGTTGGCTGCAGAACTAGTGGCTCCGGTGGATGATGAAGCGTTATTGACTCTGGTCATAGTTCGATTCCTTCAAAGATTTCCGTCGTGCCAGTAGCGTTGTCTGTCGCCCTGCGGTTTGAATGGACAAAAGTGGATCGCCTGACAACACAATTCCTATGTTATTACTTGCTTTACAGCTTCAATGCATAGATCAATCCGATGGATTCTTTTTGACTTCCAGTCGAGTTGGATAAAGGGCATTGGACCAGAAGCCAACTTGGATCATAATGCTCATTATTCATCGATCGATCCTGCTCCTACCTTTGAGGTCTCTCCATGCGTTTTTCCTCCCGGCTCCTGTTATTGGCAATTGTTTCGCTAGCGAATGGATTGACAACTGCGCCGCAGAATCTGGCGTTTTGTCAAGAAGCTCGATCCGTCGCAATGTCGCCGAGCTCTGCGGCATTGGCATATCTAAAGTCCCTATCTGCGGAGCAGCTAAAGCTAGCTCAAATTCCATTCAACGATTTACGTCGACAAGAATGGCACTTTATTCCGATGGAGACTCGAAAAGGCCTGCCGATTCGTGAGATGAACGACGCACAAAACAAATTGGCGTTAGAGCTGCTTCGGTCGGTGACAAGCGAAGCCGGCTTCAAGCGAGCGACGGACACGATGAGTTACGAGTCCATTCTTTTGCAACTCGAAGGGCCCGCTTCGGAAAAGCGACGCGATTATCGAAAGTACTACGTCGCAATTTATGGCGAACCCAACAATCAATCGCAATGGGGGCTCAGCATTGAAGGGCATCACATGTCATTGAACTTTACGTTCGACCGTGGAGTTGTCGTTGATTCGACACCGCAGTTGTTCGCCTCGAACCCGGCGTCTCTCAAAAAAGACTTTGAAGTTCCCAGCGCTGCCAATCCCGGAAAGACAAACAAATACCAAAAGGGGCATCGATTGTTGGCATCTGAAGAAGATGCTGCATTCTTGATGCTCAACAGTCTGAACGATGCACAAAAATCGAAAGCCGTTTTCAATACAACTTGCCCAGAAGACATCCAGTGGGCAGGCGAACCACAACCTAAACCAAGCGATGCTGTAGGAATTCCCGCCGCTGAATTGACTGGAGAGCAAAAGAAGCTCCTAATGAATCTGGTCGATACTTTTCAAGCAAATGTGACCAAAGAAGTCGCATTGAGTCGTATGAACGTGGTTTCAAACGCGGGCGTCGACAAAATCCATTTTGGTTGGGCTGGCGCAACCTCCAAGGATGGGCAGTATTTCTTTCGTATTCAAGGGCCGACATTCATTGGCGAACTCTGTAACTTTCAGAAAGACCCCGAAGGAAACTCCGCGAATCATATCCATTGCGTCTGGCGAGATTTGACTGGAGACTTTAACCTTCCAGTTACATCAAAGTAACAAAGTCGTTTCGCAGACTCGAGTCGTCCATGATCAATACTCTTTTCCTTCCTGAACTCCGAGAGATGCTCGGAGAAGATCAGACGCAGGAATTGAAAGAGTTCTGCACGGCTTTGCACCCGGCTAAAACAGCTGAGTTCATGGAGGGACTCAACGAAGCGGAAATGTGGCGAGTGCTACAACATGCACCGCCATCTCTGCAGGCGGAGATCTTTCATTATTTCCCCTGGGATCGAAAGGTCGACCTGCTCCGCACCCAAGATGACAAACAGGTGGCAACCTTGGTCACCCATCTACCAGCCGACGATGCGGTTGACTTATTGCAAGAGGTAGAGGAAGCCCGCGTCGACCAAATCTTGGTACTGGTGCCGGCTGCAGATCGACGCGACATTCGACGATTGCAGTCGTTTGCTGAGGGAACAGCCGGCGCGATCATGACAACCGAAGCCGCCTGTCTTTCCGAAAACTATACGTTGAAGCAGGCAATGGAAGAATTGAGTCGCCAAGCGGAGCGACTCGAAACCATTCATTACATTTACGTCACGGATGATACCAACCACCTGCGTGGTGTGGTTAGTACTCGCTCGCTTGTTTCCGCGATTGGCAAGCCAGAAAAACGTCTTGGCGATCTGATGAAGAAAGACGTAGTCACCGTCAACGTACGCGATGACCAAGAGCTGGTAGCCCAATGCGTCGCGCACTACAACTTGATGGCGATTCCGGTCGTGGATGATCAATACCATATGATGGGTATTATCACACACGACGATGTTATGGATGTCGTCCGCGAAGAAGCGACCGAAGACGTACAGCGTATCGCTGCCGTGGAGCCTCTCGATGATTCCTACATGCGAACGCCTGTCTCTGTGCTCTCTTGGAAACGTGGAATTTGGTTAACTATCCTCTTCTTGGCCGGGTTACTTACCGCTTTCCTGCTCCAAAGCTATAACGATGAGCTAGAAAAACATGCGTGGCTAGTTCTGTTTATTCCACTGATTATCAGCAGTGGAGGTAATACGGGTAGTCAGTCATCCACATTGGTGATTACCGCTTTGGCGCTCAAAGATGTTGCGCAGTCCGATTGGCTAACGATTATCAAACGCGAAGCTTTGATGGGACTGATCCTCGGCGGCTTTCTCGCGGCAATCGGCTTCGGATGTGCGATCATGCTTGCACCGTCAGTGATTGCAGCCAGCGTTATCCCGATTACAGTGCTTCTTGTCGTCGTGTGCGGAGCATGCACGGGAAGTATGTTGCCATTGATTTTTCAGCGACTAGGCCTCGATCCAGCCCTCATGAGCAACCCTTTCGTGGCTGGAATCAGCGATATTCTCGGCCTGCTGATCTATGTCAATGTGTCAATCTTCGTGTTGGGATAGAGCCCATCCAATATCGAACAGCTTCTCGCCAGCGGAGAGTTCTTCTCTCTTGCCCCGTTTGTCATCGAGGCTTTGCATCATCGACTACGGGCCGAAAGTGCCACTGAACAAGATAGCGATGACGCATCGCCTTCCGGATCAAAATCATTGGCCAAAAGGCCTGTTGTGACGATTACGGGAACTTATCAACGGGGCTGGAGACCCGTACAAAGGGTAGTTTTTTATTTGCCGCACGCCTAATGTGTTACAATGTTCTGCGTGTGTTCAGGATCGATCGCAGGGTACCCCGCATGTCTATTGTTCAAGTTGATGGTCTTACGAAACAGTACGGCACCTTTCGCGCATTGGATGCGTGTTGTCTATCCATTCCCGAAGGATCGGTGTTTGGGTTACTGGGACCGAACGGTGCGGGAAAAACGACATTGATCCGCAGTCTACTCGGTTACCTTCGTCCGACATGTGGTGCAGCGTCTGTCGACGGATTCGATTGTGCTCGTGAGAGTTTGGCAGTTCGAGAGCGAGTCAGTTATCTACCTGCGGAGACCAAACTTTTTCGTATGATGCGAGGGAAAGCGTGTATTGAGTTCTTTACGTCGATTCACCCGCGTGGAGATTTTACGCGGGCGAAGCGTATTGCCGAACGGCTTCAGCTAGACACTTCGCGGCGCGTTGCATTCATGTCGACCGGGATGCGCCAGAAGCTTGCGATAAGTTGTGTGCTGAGTTGCAATAGTCGTGTGATCATCTTGGATGAGCCGACGGCTAATCTGGATCCGAATGTTCGGCAAGAAGTTTTGTCTCTTGTTATGGAAGCTCAGTCGCGCGGCGCGACTGTGATTTTTTGTTCGCATGTATTGAGCGAGATCGAAGAGATATGTGACTACGCTGCTTTTTTAAGACGCGGGAAAGTGGTTGAGTCGCTCAATCTGTCTGCGTTACCGACGATTCATCGTATTTCGTTTCAAAGCGACGAGGGAATGCCAGATGTCACTACCGATGGTTGCGTTTTGTCCAAGGCAGCCGACGGAAGGATGGTAACCGAGGTGACGGGCGATTTGCATTCACAACTGCAATGGCTCTCGCACTCGCAGGTCAAGAATCTCACGATCGAGTCGATTGGACTTCGAAGCGTGTACGAACGAATTCATTCTGCATAGAAAGCTTGGCATGCTTCAAGTGTACTTTACCCACATTGACAGTCCGATTGGCCAAGTATTGTTGACTCTAGAGGGAGACTGTCTCACCAACGTTTGCATGAACCAGCAGAAACGGAAAGTCGAAATTGATCCAGCGTGGAAGAATGACCATGCACGATTCCGTTCTATTGAGAAGCAGTTTGAGGAGTATTTTCGCGGCGCAAGGCAAACGTTTGATATCCCGCTATTTCCGAGAGGAACTGATTTTCAGTTGTCGGTGTGGAACGAATTGCAACGGATCTCGTACGGTACCACGATCAGTTATGGTGAGTTGGCCAGACGCATCGCGAATCCGAAAGCAGTGAGAGCCGTCGGGTTAGCCAACGGCCAGAATCGATTACCGATCGTTATTCCATGCCATCGAGTCATCGGTGCTAACGGTTCGCTCACGGGGTTCGGTGGGGGGATCGAGAATAAATCGATCCTCCTGAATTTAGAACAGAGATCGATGGCCGGTGCACTTTGTGCGGCCAGGAAGCGTTAGCGGCGGTGCGGCGGTAGTCGACTGGATCTGACAAGCTGGAAGCGTATCCCACGTTTGGATCTGACAAGCTGGAAGCTTATCCCACGTTTGCATCTGACAAGCTGGAAGCTTATCCCACATGGGGGCGTTTGTCTGCTAAACTGAGAGGAGAAGTTGAAACTTCATTCTTCATGACCCGTTCAGTGTTTCCCTCTCACCTTGCCGATGCCATGCTTAGAAATGTATCTTTCGTATCGACTTTTCCATTGGCCGCAATTGGCCTTTCACTTTCCCTGTTGTTCGCAGGCTGCACAACAGCCAAAAACGACTCGTCCAGTCGTGTTGGTACAAAGAAACTGCGAATCGCAGTGATACCCAAAGGGACCAGCCACCAATTTTGGAAATCGGTACACGCAGGAGCAGAGGCTGCTGCGAAGGAGTTAGGCAACGTTGACATTTTATGGAAGGGACCAGAGACCGAGGCAGATACGGCAGGGCAAATCTCGGTCGTGAAGAATTTCATCACTAGTCATGTGGATGGAATTGTTTTGGCTCCCAATCATTCCCAGGCGTTGGTCGATGTGGTCGCTGAAGCGAACGCGGAAAAGATTCCTGTGGCCGTATTCGATAGCGGTTTGGGGGCCGGTCCCACATTGGTCAGTTACATCGCAACGGATAACTTTCGCGGGGGGCAATTGGCTGCGAAAACACTTGTACAAGCTATGGGCAACGAAGGCAAAGTGATCATGCTTCGGTACAAAGAGGGAAGCGAGAGTACCGAACAGCGCGAGAAAGGTTTCCTGGAAGCCATGTCTGCGGAGCCGAAGATCCAAATTCTTTCCTCGGATCAATATGCAGGCACATCGACCGAGGAAGCACTATCAGCGGCAACGAGTTTGTTGAACAAGTATCGAGATCAGGTGACAGGTATCTTTGCGGTCTGCGAACCGAATTGCAATGGCACGCTGGAGGCTTTAGTGCAAACAGGTCTGGCCGGGAAAGTCAAATTCGTCGCGTTCGATTCTAGCGAGAGCCTCATCAAAGGATTGTCCGATAAGTCGGTGCATGGAATCGTTCTTCAAGATCCATTTGCGATGGGAAAAGAGTCCGTACTCGCTATCGCTAAGCATCTCAAAGGAGAAACGGTACCTGCCACAATCAACACAGGCGAATACGTGGCAACACCCGCGAACGAATCGATCGAACCATTCAATCGATTACTTCGACCAGAGATGTTTTGATTCGATGTCAGTATTTGATCAGTCCATACCAAGCAATGCGACCACTCAGGAACCGATGCTTGTTATGCACGGAGTTTGCAAAAGCTTTGGTGCGACTCAAGCGTTGAGCGACGTGTCGCTTGAGGTGTCGACCGGAGAAGTGGTTGCGTTGATTGGAGAGAATGGGGCAGGCAAAAGTACGCTCATGAAGTTGTTGAGTGGTGCGCATTTGCCAGACCAAGGTAGTATGCAATTGGCAGGGCGATCGTATCGACCCATTGGTCCCAACGATGCCCGTCGCCAAGGTGTTGCTATGATCTACCAAGAGTTAAATCTGGCGAAAGACCTATCGGTGGAAGACAACTTGATGCTGGGTCGCGAAGAGCGTCGATGGGGTTGGGTTTTGCGCAAACAGCAACGCAAAAAGGTTGTCGAAGTTCTCGAGCTGATCGGTCATCCCGAACTATCACCAACGCGATTGGTTGGCCAGTTGTCGGTCGGTGCGCAACAGCTTGTTGAAATCGCGCGAGCACTTTTGTCAGATGCGAAAGTAATGATTTTTGATGAGCCCACGAGCTCGCTTCCCAAGAAAGATGTCGATCGACTCTTTACGATTATCGATCGGTTGAGGCAACAGGGGATCGCCATTGTCTATATCAGCCACTTCTTGGAAGAGATTCGTCGAATCGCGAGTCGTTTGGTAGTTTTGCGAGATGGCCAAGTAGTCGGTGGTGGGCCGATGGAAACAACCAGCGATCAGGAAATCGTAACGATGATGGCGGGCAGGAGTGTTGAGAATCATTTCCCCAAAGTGCCGCATGCGATTGGTGTTCCTGTGCTCCGAACGCATCGATTGACAGGAAGAGTTCCGAGCGATGTTAGCTTTGAGTTGCGAAAGGGCGAAATCTTTGGGTTGTTCGGACTGGTCGGCGCGGGAAGAACGGAGACATTGCGGCAGATCTTTGGCTTGGACAAAACGTTATCCGGTTCTGTGGAATTCGGCAATCAACGGCTTCGGCCAACGCCTCGCCATTGCATTCTCGCAGGGTTGGGGCTCGTATCCGAAGATCGAAAGACAGAGGGATTGGCACAGAATCTATCGATCGCTGATAACTTGACATTAAGTGACTTGAACCCCTTTTCGCGATTTGGCATTCTTCACTTATCGGAGCGTACACGAGTGGTCGGGGGGTGGATGCAACGCATGTCGGTGAAGGCTCGGAGTTCCGAACAGACGATCGGAGAACTATCCGGAGGCAATCAACAAAAAGTCGCGATCGCGAGAGTGTTGCATCAGAATGCGGAAGTCTTGCTGCTGGATGAACCCACTCGCGGCATCGATGTCCGGACCAAAGCCGACATTTACCAATGGATGGGAGAACTGGCAGCCAAAGGGAAGTCGATTCTCTTTGTCAGTTCTTATTTGCCAGAGCTTGTGGCGGTCTGCGACACAATCGGCGTCATGGCCAAAGGGCGGCTACGTGAAATTCGCGCGGCCGATGAATGGACTGAACAGGACATACTTTCGGTAGCCGTCTCGAACGAATAAACTTCAACCTAGGAAAGCCCATCGTCGAATGAATGAACCTGGCAAAGTTGTTGATGAGCAACCGTCCGGCCATACGGCGCGAACAAGGTTATGGAGGATTCTCGATACCTTTGGGCCGCTTCTCGCGTTGGCGTTAGTGGTCGTAGGCTTCACTATTGCCGACAACATTTGGGGGCAAGGTCGATTTGCCGAGATGAGAAACGTCCGAGTCATTTTGGTGCTGACTGCACCGGTAGCTGTGGCTGCGTTAGGCATGACGATGGTGATCATCGCAGGAGGTATCGATCTGTCTGCAGGAACGGCTTCGACGCTCTGTGCGACGGTATTGGCATGTTCGCTTAGTGCCGGGTATTCGGTACCGGTCGTGATTGCGATGACTTTGTTGACAGGAGCTGCTTGCGGGTTGACGAATGGTTTGTTGATCGGTTCGCTACGAATTCCACCCTTTATCGTCACGCTGGGAACGATGACCATTTTCTTGGGATTGGCAAAGCAGTTGGCGAAAGGTTCCACCGTCTTTGTCGATCGCAAACTGATACCTAATTGGCTTCTCAATCTCAGTTCGACGATGCCGCCCGACTGGTATGGTTGGTTTCCGAACATCGCCATTGGTGTTTGGCTGGCTCTCGGAGTCGCAGTGGTCGTAGCTCTTTTGTTGCGATGTACGGTGCTGGGTAGGTATCTGTTCGCGATCGGTTCCAACGAATCAACAGCGCGGCTTTGTGGAGTTAATGTGCTGGGTGTTAAGCTATTGGTCTACGCATTGGCTGGGCTTCTGGTGGCTTTGGCTGGCATCTACTCGTTCTCGTTGGTAAAGATTGCGAATCCAACGGAGGGCATTGGAAAGGAGCTTAAGTTCATTGCAGCCGTGGTGATTGGCGGCGGTAGCTTGAGCGGCGGCCGAGGGACAGTCCTGGGCACTTTGGCTGGAGCCGCGATCATGGGGGTGATTGCTAGCGGCTGTGATCAATTGGAAATACAAAATTCCACGCAAGATATTATGATTGGCATTATCATCATTGCTGCTGTCACCTTGGACCAATATCGGCAGCGAAGCACGCAACAATAAAGACAGAGCCAACAAACGCTAAAGTAGTAGGCACATTCCATGTGCCGTCCACCTAGAATTCCGGCAAATGTCCAGGAGCGGACGGCACGGCGTAGCGTACCTGCTACTTTTTCGGCTTTGTCGATAAAGAACCAATCGATCAAGCTTTTATCCGGAAAAACATTTTCTGAGAAAACCACAATGAAGACGAACGAATCGAACCCGCTTGGTTCTCTGGACGAATGGGAAGACGATCTCCTAAGACGCTACCCTCAGAACACAGAACAAAACGGGCCGCAGGATGGACCATCGCACCAGCAAGACGGAAAATCGTTTCGCAATTATGCAGCCGAAGCCCGTCCAAGTGTGAAAGAGTTTTATCGACTCAATCATCGCTATCAGACCTTAGACTTTGTTCGAGAGAAACGCAAACAATATTTGTCGCTCGACAAACGCCGCATGAGTATCTGGGGAGCGATGGAGTATCTCAATACACTCATCGACGACAGCGACCCAGACATCGATTTGCCGCAGATCGAGCATTTGATGCAAACAGCGGAAGCGATTCGCAAGGCGGGCAGACCACGATGGTACATATTGACAGGGCTCATTCACGATTTGGGCAAGATACTCTGCCTCTGGGATGAACCGCAATGGGCGGTGGTTGGCGATACGTTCCCGGTCGGTTGTCGATTTTCAGAACGCATCGTCTATAGCGAAGCGTTCGATGCGAATCCAGATACGGATGTAACTGAGTATCAAACAGATCTCGGAATCTACGAAAAGAATTGCGGCTTGGATCAAGTTGTGATGTCGTGGGGACATGATGAGTATCTGTACCATGTGGTCAAAGACTACTTGCCACCACCCGCGCTCTACATGATTCGGTACCACTCGTGCTATCCGATCCACCACGAAGGGGCATACGATTATCTTCTCAACGATACCGACCGCGAGCTTTTTCGCTGGGTTCGGGATTTTAATCAGTACGATCTGTATACGAAGCGGGATGAACGGATGGACGTTGCGGCATTGCGTCCCTTTTACCAAGAGTTGATTTCCGAATACTTTCCGGCGGAGATACGTTGGTAGCGGTTTGATGGCGATAGCCACAAATCACTCACAAATGAGGTACATTAGATGTCTGGTTGGCAGGGAATTCGACAAGCATTCTACTTGTTGAATTCTCGCGAAATGTGTCTCGCATCTCGACTGTTCTGAATAACTTCATCCTCACTTCACGATCTCTTCGATACCCATGTCTATGCTGTTTCGGTTTGCGCTGTCGTTTGTTGCGATTCTTGCATTGCAGGCTTCTTGGAGCCACGCCGCGAGGGCCGTGGAGAGCCGCGTGGCGATTTCTACTTTCGGCAGAATGCAGACTGGGGAGAGTGTCCAGCAGTTTACGCTGACCAACGTCCATGGCATGAAAGTAAAGTTGATCGAGTTCGGTGCCACCATTACGGAGATTCTGGTTCCAGACAAATCAGGGAAAATGGCCAATGTCTTGTTAGGAAGCGATTCTATCGAAGCGTATGAACGGGGATTTCCGGCAGGTTCGGTGATTGGACGTTATGCGAATCGAATTCGAAACGCGCGCTTCTCCATTGACGGAAAAGAGTTCAATGTTTCGAAAAATGCAGGCCAAAACCATATTCATGGCGGCCAAAAACATTTTGGGAAGCTGTTATGGAGAGGAACTGCGTCGACCGACCCAGATACTGTTTCGGTAACTTTCCAGTACAAGAGTCGCGATGGCGAAGAGGGGTTTCCCGGCAATCTTGAAGTTGCCATCACTTACACACTCACTTCATCGAATGAACTCGTGCTCGATTACACTGCAACGACGAATCAGCCGACCGTTGTTAACTTGACCAATCACGCTTATTTCAATTTGTTAGGGACTGGTGATGTGCTAGATCATAAGCTTCAAATCGAGTCCGACGAAACCACGACGGTCGACAAGTCGTTGATACCCAATGGCGAGTTCACACGTGTCGAAGGTGGTCCGCTCGACTTTCGACAGCCTCGCAAGATAGGAGCGAGGATTCACGAGTTGTACGATGCCGCCAATGGCTATGATCACAACTATGTAATCAAAGGAGAGGTTGGAACACTTCGAAAAGCGGCCAGAGTGGTCGATGAAGAATCGGGACGCACTCTAGAATGCTTGACAACAGAACCGGGGGTCCAGCTCTACACGTCGAACGGATTTAAAGGCAACCCCTATCCCAAGCATGGAGCGTTCTGTTTAGAAACCCAACACTATCCAGATTCACCGAACCATAGCCATTTTCCAACGACCATCGTTCGTCCAGACAAGCCCTTTCAATCGAAAACTGTTTTTCGATTTGGAATCGTTAAGTCGAGCGGCAGTTGAATTGAGTGGGAGAATCTCTATTGCTCCCATTTCGGCAAATCTCTATGAACTATGGAACGATGAGATTATGTGTCTTTCTGCCAAACTGGATCGGGGATGCGTGCATGGCGACGCCTGCTTTGCGTGCAATCGCTTCGTTGCCAGATTTGGAAGAATTGACGCTTGTCGGAAGAACTGGTCCGCTCTCATTGTTGGAGAATGAGCCGTACGCGAAGGTAAGGATTGCATTCAAACCCAGGTCCAAGTCGGAGTCAATTCTTGGTAGGCGGGCTTTGGCAAAAGAGCTTCGGAGACGAAGCATAGATACTATTCTTTTGATGCCAAATTCCCTTTCTTCAGCCGTCATTGCGAGAGTTGCAGGGATTCCTCGGCGAATAGGTTTTGCACGAGATGGACGTTCTTGGCTGCTCACGGATGCGATTCCGCTGCACAGGGCTCCAAAGGATCCGATGAATCGCATGCGGAGCTGGCGTGAATCACCTGCGATCGATTACTATCTTCGGCTAGCCTCAGAGCTCGGATGCCGATCAGACGATCGAAGTATGGAGCTCTATGTTTCTCCTGAAGACAAAGAAATATCCCTTGCCCTACTCGGACAAGTTGGATTCTCACGGAACAAAAAGTTGGTTGTCATGAACAACTCGTCAGCATCGGCATCCGCCCGTCTTTGGCCCATCCCGTATGTTGTCGATGCATGTAGCAAGCTTGCGAGAGACGGAGTTCAGGTATTGATCCATGCAAGTCCGAGCGACCGAGAAATGGCCGATGCATTGTCTGCAACCATTGCGCATCCCAACGTCCAGAGCATGGGCAAAACGGAGAATCTACCACTCGGACTGAGCCGTGGTGTGTTGTCTATGGCGGACGCTGTTGTCAGCACCGATAGCGGTGTGCGGCATATTGCTGTGGCACTGAATCGGAGTGTCGTCAGTCTCTTTGGTCCGACAAACAGCAGCCTGACAACAACCTATAATGTCCCGGAGCTTTTGATCGAGAATTCTCTCCACTGCCGTCCATGCTCGAAAGCTATATGCCCCCTCCAACACCATCGGTGCATGTCGGAGTTATCCACCGACCGCGTTCTTCAAGCGGTGAGAGCGGTATTGGCTCGATCCGTGCAACACGCCGCTTAGCCGCAATTCGCACACGATTCCAACCAGCATCAATGGCAGGATGGGAAGCCGAAGATGGGTCACCGCGTCGCCAGCTAAAACAACTCCTACCGACAGCATCGCGAAATACGCGAATCCTCGTCTCGGTTCTGTAGCAATTAACCAGAGAATCGGAATCAAAAGAATGCAAAGATCATAATGGTAAAAATGAGGACTTAGCAGAACCGTCGACGCTGTAATGATCATCCATTTGCGTGGACTCGTCCAATCCATCGAGGCTGTGATCGCTCCGAAGAAAACATAAATGCCGAGCGGAAGGCATACGCCCCATTTGCACCATTGCACAAGCTCTGGGGTTAACCCATAGGCAAAGGTCAGCAGATTGCACGACCATTCCATCCGGTAGCCTGCGTTCTCAGCGTAGCTTCCAGCAGAACGAAATCCATCGGCAAACGAAGGCCAAACCGACCATGGCAAGCATGCTGCAGCCGTTCCCCAAAGAATCGCACAGCTTGTCGTCATGCCAGTAAGAAAGCTCCATCTCTTCTCTTTGAGCATCAAGAGCGGAAGCAAAAAACAAAGGGTTGGCTTAACAGTCAGTAGTCCGAAAACAAAGCCTGAAAGGTAATCTCTGGAATTCAGAAGTAGATATGCGGTCGCGCTCAACAGCAACAACCATACGGCGCTCTTCTGCCCGAGCGTGATGGAAAAGAGCATTGAGGGAAATAGCAATGCGCCGATCCAAAGATAGTCGCTTTTCTTTCTAGCTTCTTGATCGGTCTTTCCATTGCCCTGCTTGACCAATGAGGCAATCGTCCAAGCAGCGAAGCAAGCGGATGCCAACAGTATCATCAACCAGACAACGGCAGACCAACGATACGGGAGCAGTGCCAACGGCGTAAAGAGAACATAATGTGGCGGTGGATAGACAGCTGGATAAAACTGACTTTTGTCCCATTCGAATCCGATGAGTTCTGGATCATGCTGCCAGTCCAGGAATTTAGAGGTGTATAACTCGTCCGCGTGTCCTTCGAGAATCAGTCGCGCGCCAACCCATTCTTGCAAATAGTCAGCACCATAAACATCGTCGTGGCGTTGCGATTGCCAATCATAGTTTGGTGCAAAAAAAAGATAGACGATCCCCAAACAGAGATAAACAGCAATCGAAACCAGAAACGAACGGCTGACGGAACAAGATGCTAAAGCATTATCGCTGAAGAGCCGCCGGATGCTGGCCCACGGCTGTCGATCTGAGTTGAGACCATTGCACTTTTCCATGCATGGATATAACCCCGTGCCGAAGGACAGCAACCGACAAGTGAAGAGAATGCAACGGAAAAGAGATCGTTACTGTTGCGATCGTTAAGATCGTTGCCATCGGATACTCGGCAACTCAGGCCGAGTATCCGATGACTTCGTGCTATCGCGTTCTTCGAGAGAGGGCTACTTCTTGACTTCGAATTCGGCATCGATGGCATCGTCGTCTGCGCCCTTCGCCTCATCTCCAGGTGCTGGGGATGCAGTTTGAGAGCCGACTGCGGCGCGGAACGCTTGAGCGGATTGCTCCAACTCTGCAGTTGCCGATTTGATCGCAGTGACATCTGCTGCACTAATGGCTTCTCGAACTTTCTTAATGGCGACATCCAACGGTTCACGATCGGATGCAGAGAGTTTATCTCCTTGATCCTTCATCATCTTCTCAAGAGTATGGATCATGTTTTCCGCCAAATTCTTCGCTTCAGCCAATTCTACGAACTTCTTGTCTTCATCAGCGTGTGCTTCTGCATCGCGACGCATTCTTTCGATTTCGTCTTTGCTCAAGCCGCTCGATTGTTCGATCTTCACGCTAGCCTGCTTGCTAGACTTGAGGTCTTTTGCCGACACATTCAAGATGCCGTTTTGATCGATATCGAATTTCACTTCGATCTGAGGCATGCCACGCGGTTGTGGATCGATACCTTCCAGGTTGAACTGGCCGAGGACACGGTTTTGTGAAGCCATTTTGCGTTCCCCTTGGTAAACGCTGACTGTTACGGCAGTTTGACCGTCGGCCGCTGTCGAGAACACCTGCTTCTTTTCAACAGGAATGGTGGTATTACGTTCGATCAACGCAGTGAGCACGCCACCTTCGGTTTCAATACCGAGGGTCAACGGTGTTACGTCCAGCAGAAGAACGTCTTTTCGATCTCCGGAAAGAACGCTTCCTTGAATTGCAGCACCGACCGCAACCACTTCGTCGGGATTGACACCTTGGTGTGGTTCTTTACCAAAGATATCCTTCACTAATTGACGAACCTTGGGCACTCGCGTCGAACCTCCTACGAGCACCACTTCGTCGATGTCGGAAGGCTTCATCTTCGCATCGCGGAGCGCTTGCATCACAGGCTCTCGGCATCGCTCGATCAACGAATCAGCCAGCGACTCGAATGTGCTGCGAGTGATCGTGAATTGTAAGTGCTTTGGTCCTGTCGCATCTGCCGTGATGAACGGCAAATTGATGTCGGTCTGCGGAAGCGAGCTCAATTCTTTTTTGGCTTTTTCGCATGCTTCTTGCAACCGTTGTAGAGACATTGGATCTTTGCGAAGATCGATTCCGTTGTCCTTTTGGAACTGGGATGCAACGTGATTTACCAAAGATTGGTCAAAGTCATCGCCACCGAGGTGTGTATCACCATTCGTGCTGATCACTTCGAAGACCTTGCTCGTGCTATCGTCGCCGCTCATCGCTACTTCGAGGACGGACACGTCGAACGTTCCACCACCCAAATCGAAGACGATGATCTTTTGATCTTTCTTCTTATCAAGACCGTATGCCAATGCAGCAGCGGTCGGTTCGTTGATGATCCGAGCTACTTCGAGGCCGGCAATTTGGCCAGCATCTTTGGTCGCTTGGCGCTGAGCATCGTTGAAGTAGGCAGGGACAGTGATCACAGCTTTGGAGACTCTGTGCCCGAGATATGACTCGGCAGCTTCCTTCAGCTTTCGAAGCACCTTTGCCGAGATTTCTTGGGGGGTAAATTGCTGATCGCCAATTTGAACCTTCACATATTCGCTCGCTCCACCAACCACTTGGTAGGGAACGATCTTTTCTTCGGATTCTACTTCCGAGTGGCGTCGCCCCATGAATCGCTTGACCGAATAAACGGTTCGGCGAGGATTGGTAACAGCTTGGCGGCGGGCAGGTTCGCCGACAATCGTTTCGCTCTTGTCCGTGAAGGCGACAACGCTCGGGGTAAGTCGATTTCCTTCGGCATTAGGAATCACCTTGACTTCTGTCCCTTCCATGACGGCAACCACGGAGTTGGTGGTTCCCAAGTCGATTCCAATAATCTTTTCACCGGATGACATAAGTGATTCCTTCTGGGTACGATAAAGAATGAGTTTGGTGGTTTCTGGTGGTCGGTTTAACAATCGGCCATCCAGGCTTCCTCTCGGAAGCAATATCTGTGCCAAAAGGCGAGTCGATCCTACATTAGGGACGCAAGTCTTTTGCCGACAATAGTTTGCGAGCTTGCTGGGGAGTGCGAAAATCGATCAATTCCAATCCGAACCTATGTTCTTCGTCCCAAGGAACGCCAAATTGACAGAAAAAGAAAGCATTGAATTCGATTCCAAGCTCGCCGAGATTGACTCGAAAATTCTAGCTTTAGCCATGCAGCGCGTGGAGTTGTTGAAGTCAAACCCGATAGCCGCCGGGAGCTTGGCCAACCACAGTCGGCGGAGTTTACAGCAGTTCGAGACGTCACGAGCAAAAGGCGAGAGTCTCTCCGAAGAACTGATTCCATCGATCGCGGGACTGACGTACCAGCGTGGGATCGCCCTGACTCGGATCGCTTACCTCGGACCAGAATACTCCTATTCGTTTTCCGCCGCGAGCAAATTCTTCGGATCGACGGCCGGGTTTCAATCTGTTCAGTCGATCGGTGCAGTCTTCGAAGAAATCGAACAAAGGCAATCAACCTATGGAGTCGTGCCTATAGAAAACTCGACCGATGGTCGGATTGTTGACACATTGACGATGTTCATTCGCAACCCCACAAGAATTTGCGGTGAAGTACTGTTACCCATTCATCATTACTTGCTCGCGAAATGCAAACGCGAAGAGGTACGCGAGGTCTACAGTAAACCGCAAGCACTCTCGCAATGCAGAGGATGGCTTAGTGAACATCTGCCCAATGCCAGGTGGGTCGAAGTCGCAAGCACAGCGGCGGCTGCTAAAATTGCATCGGAAACGCCGAATGCTGCTGCCGTGGCGTCGAAAGAGGCGGGCCTGACTGTCGGTCTGGATGTCGTCGCCCCATGCATCGAAGACAATCGGAACAACGTTACACGCTTTGCAATTATCGGTAACGAAATTCCTGAACCGACTGGCAATGACAAAACATCGTTGATGTTCCAGGTGCCTCACAAGCCTGGAGCGCTGGCTGATGTGATGCTGATGTTTCGAGACAACGGTTTAAACCTAACCTGGATCGAATCCTTTCCTATCCCTCATTCCATCAACGAGTATTTCTTTTTTGTGGAACTCGATGGACACGGGCAGGAACCCAATGTTGCACAGGCGATTGCTTCATTGCAATCGATCGCGATTCGGCTTAGCATCCTGGGCTCGTATCCGAAAGGAACCTAAGCCGATTCTCGCGGGATCTGCCTAATAATCTCTTTCAGGTGATCTTCGAGGATCTCTCTTCCGAAGAGAATCTCCATCTCGATATCGAGACTGTAAATCGGGAATCGTTCAATCGTGGAAACATCGATCTTCGCCAAGTCTTTACCTGTGCAGATAATCACATCGCAATCGATCGTTTCCGCTGCAACCGCGATTTCGCGGATATCACCCGCTTGGTAATCGTGATGGTCCGGGAAAACGATTTTGCTCGCCACGTTCGCCCCGAGACCTTGAAGCGTCTGAAAAAAAGCGCCTGGGCTTCCGATCCCGCATATGGCGAGTACGTTGCGATCTTTCAGCCAATCGATTTCTTGGGTTAGCCCCTCTGCATTGCGTAAACCCTTGGGGACGTGCGCTGCCTCGAGCCAAGCTACTTTGGGCGCATAACGTTGTACACGAGAGCGGATCGATGCTAGTTGCTTGGCGTCCACTTGATCTGCACGTGTGGCGACCACAATGTCCGCTCGCTTTAGCGACCGAATAGGCTCTCGCAGTAGCCCTCGGGGCAACAGATACCCAAAACCAAACGGCTCGCGCGCATCCAATAGAACAATCTCTAGACTTCGAGCGATCCGTCGATGTTGAAACCCATCATCCAGCAACAGCACTTCCATATCGAGTTCGTCGATCGCGATCCTAGCCATGGCGATTCGGTCGGGCGATTGAAGATGCGGAACATCGGGAAGTCCTCGTTCAAGTTCCTTTGCCTCATCGTTTCGGCCATCGACACCTGCCCCATACCCACGCGACAGGATGGCGACTCGCCGATTTTTTGCACGGAACCAATGAGCTAGGTGGGCGACCATTGGGGTTTTTCCGGTCCCTCCCGCGGTCAAATTTCCAACCGAGATGATCGGAACGCCAACGTGGGTCGTCTTCTTTAGCTGCCGATCAAATGCCGCGTTCCTTAGCCAGACTCCTGCTGCATAGGGTTGGCTCGCGCACCAAAGCGCAGCCTTGAGTGCAAGCGCACCCAACGAGTTTGATTTGCTGGCAATCAGTTCTTTTAGTTGGTGGATCAAGAGAATGCACGGTCTCGAGAACAAACGGCAGTCTAGGCAGTATGCGAATCATAAAGAATATTTCGCCTTAAAGCGACACCATCGCGCCGCGAATATCAGACGTTACACGGGATTCGTTCTTGACGCGTCTTTGGTTGTCTCGCTAAGTTCCGGCAAACTCGCATATCCATATGCTCATAATCCTTAGGTCAAAGTTTCGGAACCACGAGACTTTGCTACATGTCGGATGAATACGGGAAATCCATTAAATCGTCAGCTCGGTGAGCGAGGGGCGTAGAATCATGTCCGAAGTTTCCGCCTTCAATCAACAGATCAGACTCTTGCTGGACGCCGGCATTCCGATCGTCATCGGCCAGGCGATGACTCCGCATGCAATTCGTCGATACATCAACTCAATTGACGCCCACATTGTAAAATTAAAGGCACTTCAAGGAAATCCAACCGACAGTAGCAATCTGCAGAACCTAGACGAACCAGAAATTCTCCAAGCGGCGAAGCTGGATCCAAGCTATTGCAAAGCGTTTGATCGATGGAGAAAGAGCCGCGGCAGCGCTGCATCTTTCGATTGTTTCTATGAACTCGGCGTCGCCAAGCGAAAATCGCGTTGGAGCATTGCTGACGCGGTTCTTCCCTCACTCATCTTGGCACTAGTGCTTTTCCCAGCAAGCTATTTTCTCTTCTTTCGTGTGTATCCCGACATCGAGTCTATGTACACCATCAGCAATGTCAAACCGTCCTATGCGGTGAAGCAACTACTGGCCATGCGCGGCCCTTCTAGCCAGGTGATCCTCTGGTGCATCCCTGTGATCCTACTCGTTGCTGCGATCGTGTACGTGCGGGTCCCCAACGTTCTGTTGAGGTTCTTTCCTAGCTATCGCCGTTACTCCAGCTCGATTCATCAGCTTCAAGACCACCAGGATGTCCCCTCGGATTTCTCGACTTCCTTTTCCAAACTAGCGTGGGAGAACCGAGTTCAGCATGAAGACAACATGACCGTTCGATGGTTTCCGGTGGTAGTCTCGACGATCGTTTGCGGATTCGTTGTTGCGTTTTATGCGATTCTGCTTTTCTGGCCCTTGGCTCATCTCCTGGAACAACTATCGATACAGTCTGGAGTTGTCTCATGACTTCAGGGCCAAAACCGAATCTAGCTGGCCATGACGAGAACAAACCGCAGTACCTTCAATCGATCGATCGTTGCCTGAGTCGAAGAGATAAACTCTTGGCGATCCTCTCAGATGTGATGAAGGTTGCCCCTTGGCTTAAGAGAGATTCGCAGACTATTTCCTTTCAATCTGCGATGCAACGTGGAGCTACCGCGTTAGAATTTGTTACCAGTTTGCGTCTCGCTCCGTGTCTTCCACTCGTACTTATGATGAGTGAGGATGCCGACACGAAGAATCATGACGCTCTGGTCGAGCGGATGAGCAACTATCTGCAACATGCTTATCGTCGACGATGGATTTGGCAATTGCTTTCGTATCCAGTCGTCCTCCTCGTTGCGTACATGGTCGCTTGGATTGTTTTGTCGATTACACTGTTGCCAGCGTTTCGCGATCTTTACGAAGGGATCGATTTGCGTCGAGACCCAGCCACCCTGCGTTGGCTAAAGCAAAGTGAGCAATGGGAGGCGAATCCCATTGGGGCCTCGATTAGCATGATCGCTTACTGCTTTTGCGTTCTGAGTTTGTTCAAAGCGATTCCTTACGCGTTAGAGTATGCAAGCAACTGGTGGTTCATTGGCAATTTCACGCGCAGTAGCAAACGACAATTACTTGGAATGTCCAGGTTCACGGGTACTCTGGCCGCGTTACTCAAGATCGATGCTCCGGTGCCTGATGCTTTGCGGATTGCGGGGATTGCATCTGGCTACTATCTGTTCCGTGAGAACGCCGCTCGGGCTGCGAACGCTTGGACTTCGTCTGCGGTTCATATCGTCCGACTACCTATCTGCTTTCCAGAAACACTTCATTTTGCCATTCATTCTCCGCGAGGAAGATGTGAAGTCGATCTGATCGAGCGATTATCCAATATCTATACGCAGAGACTAGAACGAAGGATAGAACTCGGGAGGAACCTTGCTGGCCCAATCGCAACTGTCATCGGTGGAATACTGATCGGTGGTCTCTATGCAAACTTTTTGCGACCACTTCTTCAACTCATCACTTCGTTATCTTCGTAAGGGACCGATTCCAAATGAATTACCCTGAACCAACACAAGTAACGATCACCGTCGCGAGCGAAGGCGCGGCTTGGAGGCTCAGTCCTCTATTGCCCTTGGAGTTGAACCAGGATCGACAGTTCTCGTTGCTTTCGATCTTGGCCGTTGCACATCGTCAACAAATTCCGCTAGTCCCATTGCTAAAGGCATTCGCTACCGAACATCGGTTCTGGTTTCGGCACGCTCTCTTCCATCTATCGAGGAGAATGGATGCAGGCGAATCCTTACCGACCGCATTGATGAAAACACCTGGCCTATTATCCCAAGGAACTGTCCTCGCAATCCATTCGGCAAAAACCGACGAAGCGTTGTCCCATGTCTACTCGACGTTGCTCGAGGCAGGCGGAGGGCAGTCCAACGCTAGAAGCGTACGCATTATAGGAACGCTCCTTTACTGGATTATGTTCGCGATCCCAGCTATCGTTGTCTTGAGTGGGATCGGATTCTTCATCATCCCAACGTTCATCAAACTGTTCGATGAATTTGAACTGAAGCTGTCTCCGGCCGTCAGATGGATACTCTCGTTGTTGAGCACAGGCACGTTTCCCGCGCTGCTGATGATACAAGCGATTGGGTTGCTTCTTTTTCTCTATTGGCTTACTCCCATGCGAATGATCATCCAACGTTGGAAGTATCGATGGAATATTGGTTTTTCCCGAAGCAATTATCGATACGATCTTTTGACGGGAGCCGCGGCGGCCGTAGGTTCAGGAACCGAACTCGGGGACCATTTTCAAGAGGTTCAAACTTATTGCGAGAATAGAAGCCTTCGGAAGAAAGCAGCGAGTATCGCGAAACACGCAGCGAGCGGAATCAGCCCTTGGGTGGCACTTGGAAAGGTCGGGCTCGTTACCGATCGCGAAGCACAGGCTCTGAACGCGATGCAGAACGATTCCTTGCGTTCTTGGGCTTTGCTTCGGATGATGCAACGCAATACCGATACTTCTCGAAACCGAACCAATACGGCATTCACTGTGCTTCACCCTTTCGTCATCTTTATCTTCGGGCTATTGGTCCTCGGTGTTTGCTTCGCTATCGTTGAACCACTAACTGCCTTGATACGTTCACTATCGTAGAGACTTCCTGATGAAACTTCGACGCGGGTCTTTCTCGGTAGAGATCGTGATATCAGCTACGGTCCTTCTGGCTGCAATCGGCTTGATGGCTTCCATGATCCCACGGATCGGGCGGAGTTGGCGCGAGACTCGGAACTACCAACTCGCCACGCATGAGTTAGCCAACCAACTGGAACTATTGACTTCACTCGATTCGGATGAACTTGCGAATACACTTGCAAACCTGAATGTAAGCGAAGAACTCCATGACGAGTTGCCAGAAGCCAGATTAACGGCAGAGAAAAGCAGCGATGAGTTCGGCACTCGCATTCGTTTGGAAATAGGATGGGACCGTGGTCCTGACAGCCAACCGATCAGCATGATAGGTTGGCGTTCAGAGAGGACGAACGAGCGATGAAGAGAGACCCTAGTTCGCAACGACGCGGCACCATGCTGCATGAAGCAGTGATCGTGACCGCCCTTAGCAGTATGATCGTTTTGCTCGGAATACGTCTATTGCATCAAGGAATGACGTTTGCCACAGAATCGAGAGCGAGAATCGTTTTTCGCCAAACCTGCCAACGATTGGCGACGATGTTTCGCGACGATATTCACGAAGCCTCCAGCGTGTCATTCCAAGAAGATGGCATGCTCCGAATTCAGTTTCCGAACAACGGCTCGGTCGTGTATCGTTCGATTCGACCAGACAAGCCGATGTTAGAGCGCACGGTCACTGATCCTGAGGGACTGGTCATGCAAGAGCAGTTTCGATTGCTAGATCGTAGTCGTGTTTCTTTCTCAGCGGCAAGACCAGGGAAAGCGGTTGTGTTCGAGATTACGATGGCGATTCCAGCCGCGGAGCAAATCAAGAGACATGAGTTGAGGGTCTTGGCAAGAACGAGCCGCACACAAGAAGTTAGCCTGACTGTTCCATCAGAAACCGTGAACGAGAAAGGGTCGGAATAATGACATCGAGTCGGCAGAAACGTTCTGGAATCGCAGCCATTGTGGTGCTGGTTGCCACCTCCGTGATTATGTCCATCGTAGCAAGTGCGATGGTCGCGACGATTCGATCCAATCGTGAACGGAAGATTGAACGCCACCAGATTCAACTTCGATTCGTAAGTGAGGCTGGAGCACTTCGTACGTTGAGCAAACTGGAGAAGGATCCAACGTTTTCGGGTGAAGAGTGGGCTCTTTCTTTCGATCCGCAAACCGAGCAGTCTGCAACGATTCGATCGACGATCCTTGAGGATCAAACGGGAACGAAGAAGATCGAGATTGTTGCGATCCTAAATCATCCAAACCCGCATCACCGAATGCAACTCACAAAAACTTATTCAGTTCAACCCACAAGGAAGTAAAGCATGCGTCAGAAATACAATCGATCGACTCCAAGAAAACTTGTTGCGTTTACTCTTGTTGAATTGTTAGTCGTCATCGCGATCATCGGTATACTTGTTGGGCTGCTGTTACCGGCCGTTCAAGCTGCGAGAGAAGCTGCACGTCGATGCCAGTGCTCCAATAATATGGCCCAACTCGGTTTGGCCGTCCACCATTTTGAGTTCAATCGTGAGTATCTTCCGGCGGGCGTGACGCATGATAAAGGCCCCATTCGGAATGAGCCAATCGGACAGCACTTGAGTTGGACTGTAAGTTTGCTGCCGTATTTGGAACAGCATAATACGCATGAGAAGATCGATCAGAAGCTAGGGGCATACGCTATTGAGAACTTTGAAGCTGCGCATGCTCGGATTCCCATGTTTCAATGTCCATCCAATAGCTACTATCCTAACCCTGAAGAGAATGGAACGTGCCATTATGCAGGATGCCATCACGATGTCGAAGCACCAATCGATTCAGACAATCATGGAATCCTATTTCTTAATAGTCGTTTGCGATATAGCGAAATTCTCGATGGCGGCTCCAACACGATCCTGATTGGCGAGAAGCTAGTCGATGAAAAAGAGCTAGGTTGGCTTTCGGGAACGAGAGCTACATTGCGCAATACTGGCTCGTTCAATCAACCTGCGCGAACACCTCGCGTTCGCATCAACGCGCCCAGCTACGAGGAAATGGGTATGGAGATGGAATCTGGCATGGAAGACGCCATACCGGGAGATCCTGATGCAGTTCCTGCCGACGCAGTTCCCACTGAGGTTGTGCCTCCCGGCGCGGTCAATGCGGACGCGGTTCCTACGGATGCAATTCCTACTGATGCAATCTCCCCTACCGTCATCACTCCGGAAGTTATTCCTCCCACCGCTGCGCCGCCAGCAGACGATACATCTGTAGTGAAACCATCAGCAACGAAAATTTCTGAGTTGCTGCGCGTCGGTGGATTCGGCAGCTACCACACAGGCGGAGCGAATTTTGTTTTCGCCGACGGTTCCGTTCGGTTCCTTTCGTTGAACATCGATGTCGAACTCTACAAGAACCTCGGGCACCGCAAGGATGGCGAAATCACCAATATGGATTGGTAGGCCATCGATCGCCTCATTCGGCCTTTAGCCTTCGATTTTTGCTGGCCGCATCACCCCAGATGGCGGGAATTTCCGAGATGGCGAGAAATAGGCATGCAAAGCCCTGAGGATGATTGACTTCCGTAGGTCTTTGCATCAGAATTTGGGGGTAAGCTCGACTGACCTCAGAACCCCTACCATTCCCCCACCGATCAACCAAGCGCGATCAACCAACCGCATTGCGGGTTGTTGACATACGTGGATTTGCCGCGAGGCAAAGAACCCATCCCAACCCGAAGCGTAAGCGAGGGACGCATAACCCTTGCTCATGCTTTATCCGTGCTCATGCTTTTTCAAGCAACATTCCGATTGGTTCCTTACCGCAGCCATTCGAAATCAGCCATCACACTTTCCTAGCATGCCTTCGCTTGAACCAAGTCCGGCAAGGCAACTTAGGTTCGAAAGGTCTCGCGTCCCTTCGACCAGTTAACTTTGATTCGAACCTGATGACATGGAACCACACTTCGAATGTTTCTTCACAAGATAAGCAGCTTGGTCAGCCCATTTATCTTCTCATGCGTATGTCTTTGTTTGCATCTCTGTCCGTCGTTAATGGCTCAATCGTTGAGTACACGCATCGATGAGCTCGTGTCGACGCCTATTCCGTCGATCGTTGGGACTCCCGCGAGCGATGGTCTGCAACTGCGTAGGCTCTCACTCGATCTCCGATTGACGGTTCCCTCCGCCTCGGAGACCGAAGCGTTTCTTGCAGATACGCGACCGGATCGTTGGGAACAATGGGTCAAGCGGTTCATGGCGGACCCGTTGCATCGTGAACGATTGGTTGACTGGCTCGATAAAACATTGATGCAACGGCGCCCCCATCAGAATGTCGATCGCAATCAATGGATCGCATTTCTCCGCCGAACCGTCGACGAAGACAAAACGTTGGATCAATTGCTGCGCGAGATGGTTGGTAGCACGTGGTGGAACGGGTCGCAACGTCCTCAGCAGCGATTCTTTCTCGACCGAGCTGGCGATGCCCATGCGATTGCTCGCGACATCGGTCGCATTTTCTTTGGTCGAGATATGCAATGTGCTCAATGCCACGATCACCCGCAATGGGATGATTATCTTCAAATCGATTATCACGGCCTGCTAGCTTATGTATCGCCCAGCAGTCTTCTGGAAGGGAAATACAAAGACGAAAAAGGTGCGGAACAGAAGCAGCAACTTTACGTTGAGAAAGCTTCGAACGATGCCCCTTTCGAGTCTGTCTTCGAAAAGGGAGTTCTCTTTCGTTCGGGGCCGCGTATTGTTGGCGGTATGGAACAGTTCGATCCTTATCGAACACCTGATCAACGCTATCAACCGACTCCGCCCGCAGGAGCCCACGAAGGTGTTGCTTCGCCTCCTGCGATCAGTCGACGCGAAGCTTTGAGCAGCCAGCTCAACGCGTCGAACCGAGCGTTCTGTGAAAACTGGGCCAACCGACTCTGGGCGTTGATGATGGGGCGAGGTTTGGTGCATCCATTGGACATGCATCACGCAGAAAACCCACCATCGAATCCAGAACTTCTCCATTTGTTGACCCAACATTTGGTCGATGGTGGATTTCGTGTATCTGGGACGTTGGAACAAATCGCTCTATCGCAGACCTACCGACGTTCGGTCGAATCTCCGTTCGGATCCATTCGAGGCGAGGATGCGATCCTTCCGCCTCAGTCTGACGAGACGGTCGCAATCGCACGCGAGGTAAAAACCCTTTCCGCCACGTTGGAGTCGAATAGCAAGGCGCTGCTCGCAGATGTGGAGACGGCAAAGCAACACATGAACGATGCCGAATCCGTATGGCTTGACAAGCAAAAAGTTCGTGTCGACATTCGAGCGGAGTTAGAGAAGAGCGAAGGTGGATTCAACGAACACAAAAAGAAATTCGATGATGCCAACGCCAACCTCCAAAAAACCATGACAACCTTGGAAAACGAAACCAAGAAGGCTGCGTTGCTGGACGAGGCTGCTGGGAAGATCGAACAGGCCAAGTCGTTAACGACCGGAGACACCAACGATTTGCAACAAGCGTTAGCGACCGCGAAAACGCGGGCGGAGAACGCAAAGAAAGAGCTGCCTAACTTGGAGAAGTCTATTTCCGAGCAAACGGCAACTCGCAACACACACTCGAATAACTTGGAAGCGGAAAGAGTCAAACTGCTCGAGATTTCAAACCGATTGGCACAATCCGAGACACAATTGGAGGCCAGCGATCGGCTCTATATCGGGGCTCGCAAGGTTTGGCGTGAAGCAACGGCAAGATATACGCACTTGATGACGCAACAAAAAACGCTTCGCGATATTGAAAAGTGGATCGACACCTCCAAAGCTACTGAGGAAGCGGCAGACCGAGTGGCTGCTCAAGAATCGCAAATCGCAAAACTGCAACGATCACTAGAAGACAAAACGAAGATCACATCGTCGTTTCAACAGTCACTCGCTGCATCTCGATCCCAGCAAGATCAATTATCAAAACAACGTGCATTGCAACTCCAAGAGCAAGAGTCCATTCAAAAACAAATCGATCACTTGGCCGATACCGTCCGTTTATTGGAGAAGTCCGCTACTATCTTGGAGAACGGATTGGAAATCGAGCCCGTGAAGCGGTCGATCGCGAAGGGAATCCAGAATCGAAATGAACAGATGGTGAACGTCCAGGCTTCCATAGCAAATTTCGATGCGCAATTGGGAACACTATCTCGCAACCAAGTAAAGCTCGCGGAAGAAATCAGGTCCAGCGAACAAGAGCTGTTCGTTTCGACCAATAGTATGGCGACGCTTCAAACGGAACTTCAACAGCTTCGCAACATGCTCACAGAATCGAGCGAACGGTGCAATGCCTCCCTGCAATCGGTTAGCCAAGCCTGCGAAGTTGCAAACTGGATCGGTGGTCAACGTGCGCTTTCTCCTGAGCAGTTGGGCTGGAGCATTCTTCAAGCAACGCATGTTTTGCCAAACTACATAGCTGCGGAGCTCGTAGAAATCGAGAAGCAAACCCCACCGTCCCCTGACGAAGATCCAACGACCAAGCAAGCTCGCATGGCGAAAGCAACGCGACAAGCGATCGATAAATTGCGACCCAATGTCGATGTTTTTGCGAATCTCTTTTCGTCAGGTGTTGGACAAACCGCCGACGAATTTTTCGCCACACCCGACCAAGCTTTGTTTATGGCCAATGGTGGCTCCGTTTTCGCCTGGTGTGCTCCGAGCGGTCAAAACGTTGGCGGTCGCATGCTTGCGCAGTCAAATCCGGCGGCGGCATGCCAATTGGCTTATCGAGCGTTGCTGTCACGCGATCCCGAACCGAAAGAAATAGAATTCGTTACCGAATGCCTGAACAATTCAGGTGACAAAAAGAGTACCATCCTTCAAGAGCTTGTATGGGCCATCGTGACTGGCTCGGAGTTTCGTATCTACCCTTGAGAGAGAAAGATCGCAGGAGCTTATATCCATGAAACGAGCGCACTATGCATGCGGATCCATCGAACATTCGATGAGTCGACGTCATTTTCTTGGTCGCAGTGTTGCTGCCGTTAGCGCGGGTGCCGCTGTCGCCGGTGCGGGTACGACAATGGTCGGCGGCTTGGGTACGTTGGCGACGGGGTTGGCTTCCGAACAGCTTCGATCTCAAGACATGCGCGTTGTTGTCTTCAATATGCATGGTGGATTGAGTCAACTAGAAAGCTGGGATCCAAAGCCTGGAACAAAAACGGGAGGACCATGCCGAGCGATACCAACCTCCGTTCCAGGAGTGCACATCAGCGAGTTGCTGCCGCACACCGCAAAGCAAATGCATCATCTCTGCTTGCTACGCGGAGTGAACACAGCCGAGGACGATCACGGCAAAGGTACCTATATGATGTTGACCGGGCGTCGCCAGACTGGGGCTGACTATCCACAGATCGGATCGATCGCTACCAAGATGCTCCATGACGACAATCGTGGTTTACCTGGTCATATCGTAGTAACTCCGGGTGGCGGTGGTGGTCGAGGTAACGAATCCGCTTATCTCGGACCCAAGTTCAACAGCATCTCGTTGGGAGGCGACAAACCACCCACCAACTCCAGTCGTCCCGACAAGATCTCAGAAGAATCGGAAGCGAGACGACATGACTTTCGTCGTAAGATCAATGAGCAATTCTTAAACAAGCGTAGAACTGCAATCACCGATGCCTACACACATAGTTACGAGCAAGCGTTAAAGCTTATGGAGAAAAGAGATGTGTTTGACATCTCGAAAGAACCGGCGTCGGAAGTAGAACGTTATGGCAAACATGATCTAGGTCGTCAATGTTTGATGGCCCGACGCCTTTTAGAGAGTGGCGTTTCCTTTGTCCAAGTGACCCACAGCAATTACGACACTCACAACGATAACTTCAACTTCCATATCGAACAGATGGGAGAATTCGACCGTGCTTTCTCAACCTTTATCGCAGATATCGTCGATCGCGGTATGCTCGAGAAAACACTCGTGGTGGTATTGAGCGAGTTTGGTAGAACGCCGAACATCAATCTTTACTACGGTAGGGATCATTGGTCCAAAGCATGGTCTATTGTCATGGCGGGCGGCAAAGTGGCGCGAGGTGCAGTCTTCGGTGCTACCAACGCCGAAGGAACCGAAGTCATCGATGGCAAAGTAGATCATGGGGATTTGTTCCACACGTATTTGCAAGCAGTTGGCGTGGACTCATCGCAATCGATCGTCGCCGACGGTCGAGAACTACCGATCGCTGATCCCGCCGCAAAACCTATTTGGAAGGTCCTCACTTAAAGATTCACTGGCCACTGTTTGCCTAAAAAATCATGTTGGACATCACCAAAACCAAAGTTGTTTACCAGTGGAAACAAGACAGTCCGCTGATTGCATGTCGCATTTCACCCACTGGGAAAGAAGCGGTCTCGACGTCAGAAGACTCAGCGATCGTTAGTTGGAAGATTGAAAACGGTGAGAAAGCTCCGATGATCGGCCACGAGAGTTGGGTGCACGCTATCGCGTACACCCCCGATGGAAATCAGCTTGTATCGGGCGGTTGTGAGGGCCGACTGATATGGTGGGATATGACCGCAGCTTCACCTTCGATCCTTCGGAAGGTCGATGCTCATGAAGGTTGGATTCGAGCTGTCGAGATATCGCCTGATGGCAAGCGATTGGTCTCTGTCGGCAACGACCGGTGTATCCGAGTTTGGGACCTTGCCACTGGTAACAAAATTACCGAGATTTTGAACGCGCACGACAGGCATATTTACGCCGCGCACTTTCATCCATCACTGCCACTTTTGATGACCGGGGACTTGCTCGGCAAGATTCATGTCTGGAATTTGGATACTTTTCAACGGGATCGAGTAATCGAAGCCACTCCGCTTTATTCCGAGAATAAAGGACAACAAGCGGAGTTCGGAGGCGTTCGCACGTTGGCCTATCATGCAGCTAGAAACGAATTGATCGCCGGCGGAACTCACAAAGCCAGCAACCCATTCGGCGCTGTTCACGAGCCGCTGATACTTCGCATCGGTTGGGACGATGGCTCCCTAAGAAAATCCCACGCTTGTGAGGGGATCCCAGGAGGCATGATCTGGCGAGTCCAATGGTTGCCTGACGGAACCGCAGTCGGTGTTTCGGGGGGATCGACCGGCGGTCTTTTGCTATTCTTCCATGATGCACTAGAGAAAGAGATCCATCGATTCAAGCTTCCCTCGCTCGCCCGGGATATGGATCTTCATGCAACGAGCGGTTTGATTGCGACGGCGCATTTTGATCGACATCTAAGGTTTACAAGCATCGCAGCCACGTGAATAGCAAATGATGTCGGCTTCGATATGTGGGATAGGCTTCCAGCGTGTCAAATCTTAAATACATTACAACCGTCGTCCCAAACGTGCATTCGTCCGGGACAATGGTCACAAAGGTCCCAGACTAAGGTTTATCTTCACGCATTGCGTGCTTCGACAATTTTACTTGCGTATTGCTTTTCGGAGTGCATCCAACAAAGGACGGCGATTCGCTGTCTCATCTTCCGGCGGCTGTTTGTCGTCGATCGGTTTAGTGGCTGACTCTTCTTTGGCCTTTTGGCGTTTCTCACGAATGGACCGGATCAAATCTGCGGCGGCAGCGATCGCATCATCCGCCTGTCCTTCGGCGACTCCGCCGAGCGTGTTGAGAACCGCGGTGGTTATCGGAGCTTCGCCTTCGAGTTGCCCCGCCATCATCGCCAACAACAATCCTGAGTCCTTGCGCATGAGGTTCCAATCGACGACCGGGGCATCCAACGTGCCACCAACGGGAACTCGAAGTTTTGGGACACCTAACTCCTGGACCGCTGCGCGCCGTGCGAATTGCTCGACGGGGACCGGGACCAACATCACTAAGTCGAGCGAACGATCGACGATGCCGACAGAACCCGAACTCGAAAATTGCAATCGTTCGTCCACTTTGGGAAGGCCTGCCTCTAAGCCTGAATGCGTGATGCGTTGGTTCTCCATCCCGACATCCATCTGGGTTCCATTCACAAAGACCAATTCGAACGAAGCAGGTTTATTGCGCAATCGAGAGATAAGCTCGATTGCTTCGACAATGAGTGGTTCCGTTGGTCCGGCCCTTACTTCATGCAATACAATTCTAGACTTACCTCTGGAGTCGATGGGGTGTTCCAGCGGCACAACGATTTCCGACGACTCCAACGATACGCGACCATCGAACCAAGCCGACTTGGCCAACAACGGAACGGCATACCCCAGTCCCAAACGGACCAATTCCGGAGTGATGATAACGTGATCAAGCACTTTCGCGGGTGCGATCGTCAACGTGGGCTCTTGATCCACGGCGCGGTATTGCACCGATAGATCAAACGGAGGCACAACCACCAACGGGGCAGTGCCATTATCTTCATTGACTTCGACCGAGGCACGCACAACAACGACATCGATGTCTAGTTTGGGCTTTTCTTGTTTCGAGTTAGACTTTGAATCTTCACTCGTTCGTCGTATCGAATCCACTATACGTTCGAGATTGGTGGAGTTATCCAATAACGCGATGTCGACCTTCGGTTCAACGATCTCGATTCGCCCAAGTTTGCGACCACTCATCACGTAGGACAATAGCCCCCGGTCGGTCTTGATGGAGGAGATCGTAAGTAGCGGCTTGACGGAACGGCCTTTCCCTGAGTCATTAGGCTCTGAGACAGAGATTCCTTTAAGCTCGAGAGGGCTTAACCAACGAAGCTGCACTTCGGCGATATCTAGATAGAGTTTGTCTTTTGCGAACGATTGAATCAATGGATCATAAATCCATTTGCTTCCGAGCATCGTTGGCAATATGAGGACGATCAAGAGACCGGCCAAGAGGAAGCAACACAGAACCAGCCAACGTCGCTTGAGAAGTTTCATTTAGAATCGGTGACCGCGAGCCGGGCCGTTGGGGCATTGGGTAAGGATCTCAGGACCATCTTCACGCATCAAGACCGTATGTTCGAACTGCGCCGAAAGTTTGCCGTCACGAGTTCGAACGGTCCAACCATCTTTGGAATCCAATTTCGTGAAACGTGTGCCGACGTTGATCATCGGCTCGACGGTAAAACACATACCAGGCAGCAATCGCTCTTGGCGACTTTGACGATCAGCGACGTGCGGAATGTTGGGGTACTGGTGAAATCGTTTACCCAGACCGTGCCCGACATATTCTCGAACAACCGAGAAACCGCGTGCGGTTGCCTCGGCAACCACATTGTCGCCGATAACGCTAACGGTGCAACCGGGTTCTAGTGCTGCGATGGCTCGATGCATCGCATCAAAAGCGCATTGGGTGACGGCCCGCGCATGTTCCGAAACGTCGCCGATCATAAATGTTTCCGATTGGTCACCGTGCCAACCGTCAACAATGGACGTGATATCCACATTGATGATGTCGCCGTTTTGCAAAACGTAGGGACAGGGTATGCCGTGGCAGATAACTTCGTTGACGCTCGTACAGCAGCTTTTGGAATAGCCGTGGTAGCCGAGCGTTGCCGGCTGATGTTTATGGCGAAGGGTGTATTCGTGAACCAGCTGGTCGATTTCCAGGGTGGATATTCCAGCCACAATATGCGGACGCAGATAGTCCATCAATTGGGAATTGAACCGACCTGCACGCCGCATTCCATCGCGTTGGGATTCCGTAAGCTGCAATTTTCGGTGGTTTTGAAGCATTTCCAAAGAGTTCTTGCCTACCTGCCTGAAAGTCAATTTCTAATTTTTAGAATTCTGTCGAACCAGTGTATCCTTCGCAATGTCTTTGTTCAACGAAGTCCGCTGGCAAAAACTAACGCTCAAGAAAGAGGCCAAAGGAGCAAAAATATTGCAAATGGCCTAGCGAATCGAAATCAGGTCGTGTAAATATTGTTTCTCGCAGCGTCGGCTGTCCTCAGGACGGCCATCGTTGCGAATCGGGGTGTAGCGCAGTCTGGCTAGCGCATCTGGTTTGGGACCAGAGGGTCGTAGGTTCGAATCCTATCACCCCGACTGTTTTTATCGAAGACTTTTTATCGAAGACTTTTTATCGAAGAGTTCTTTGGTTTGTCGAAGATGGTTTGTTTGAACTACGATGACTTGTTCGGACAAATTGGCTTTTTGAACGAAGTTGGACAGCTTTTCTGAATAAAGTTGGCCAAGCTTGTTTTGCAAAAGTTAGTAAAACTTGTTTTGCAAAGTTCGTCGAGAACTGCTTAGTGTCGAGAACTGCTTAGTAGTGGCTCTCGCGAGGGGGAAGCGTGAACCTGGTCAGGACTTAAGTGGAGCAGCCATAAGCGTCGTACTCTTGTGCGAGGGCCTCTTCTAAGCAGTTCAGAGCCTGCTACTTTTGTCGGCTGACGCCAGAATCCTGAATCATTCGGGGTTTGCAACTTCACCGCCGCGAATCGTTCCCATTGCTCTCCAAACAACTAGATCGATAGAACTGGATGCGAAAGCGACCGACCCATCGATTCTCGACATGTTGCAGCCGCCCGTATGTTTACTCCCGAACGCGCGAGAATCGGGTCTCGGATTTGGCTTGGTGTGCATGCTCCCCATGACCAAGGGATCGACAGCATATTTCGTTAGATTGTCTGGGTTGTATTGTATACCTCCCATACTTTCTCCCCAATGCACGCCCACCCAAGTCGCTTGGCCTGTTGCAACATTTCGCTCCCCGGCCATAAACGTATTGCTTGTACCATCCGTGACATCTCGCATCGATAGATTCGAATTCACAAAGAACAAGCCGTTGCCCCGGGCTCCTGCCCCCACAGCCGTTGAACCGTAATTGGCGATGTAATTGGCTCGCGCTGCAAATCCGACACATGGCCTTCGAATATCCGACGGGTTCGGATTCTCAGGAGTAGGCAGAGGAGGATTCATGTTTTGGGTCACCCTCGGAACACATGTCAAACCGACGGGCAGATCCGTGGGACATCTCCAGGTGGCCAAAAGTTGTGTTCTAATTCCTCCTTGCCCCATGGGATCGAGTGACGCTACACGAGCAATCTGATCGGCGAGCGGACGATTGTCGAGCTGTCCCTGAATCGCAGCACCCCAACCCCATCCAATCTTGAAACGATCTGCACTGGGGTCACTCGATTGTCTGATATAGCCAGAGGGGAATCGCCGCATTTGATCATGGTAGTTGATCACACTGAGGGAGATTTGTTTCAAGTTGTTGACACAACTGATCCGTCGAGCTGCCTCTCTCGCGGATTGAACCGCAGGCAGCAACAGTCCAATCAAGATACCGATTACAGCAATGACAACCAACAATTCGACCAACGTGAATGCGGTTTTGTGAGAGGCAGCAAACATGTTTGTCACCTAAGAATAGCAACAGGAACAGTGAAAGAGCCTTTATTGTAAATCAATCCAAACCGCCCGTGGGTGGTTTTCCGGCCAGAACTTCGAACGGAGCGTTAAGGACAGAACCGATAAAAATCAAAGTAGCAGGCACATTCCATAGGCCGTCCACCTAGAATCCCTGCAAATGTCCCTCAGCGCACGGCACGACGGAGCGTGCCTGCTGCTACTACTTTTGTCGGCTCTGTCCCGCGTACGCAAGACAGATCAGTGCTTTGGAGGGAATGACGAGGGATAGACATCGTCAGGGTTGACGATTCGTTGCTGGTCTATGGCAAACAAATCCTCATCCAGTTTTCGAAAGAAACAGCTTGCATACCCTTCATGACATGCAGCACCGAATTGTTCGACTTTGATCAGTATGCAATCTGCATCGCAATCGATGCGGATCTCGACGACCCGCTGACGATGTCCACTTTCTTCTCCCTTGCGCCAGAGCTTGTTTCGCGATCGACTAAAGTAAGTCGCGTAGCCTGAAGTAACGGTCTCGCGAAACGCTTCTTCATTCATCCAAGCAAACATCAGCACCTGATTGCTTTGAGAATCTTGAGCAATTGCTGGCAACAGTCCGTTGATGGATCGGGAGAAATCAGGTTCTTTGATCATCACTGCCAAGGTCTTTTCAAGATCTCATGGACGATGATTGCCGTTCGAAGCGTTTGTGGGTTTCGCAACTGTTCTGCGATGTTACCTGAAGAAATCATTTGAGAATTGTTCGCGGTACTGACCACAGCGGCGTTGGCCGTCGTTGATTCCGAAGGGGCAAGACTAGAGGCTGCGAGGCTGGATTGTGCAAAGGTAGATTGACTCGAAGGACTGGGCTTTTGACTGATTTTTTTTTGCTTTTTAGGTTTGCTCGACTGCTCTCGAACCTGGGAGGGGAGGCGATTCTCGTCGACAACTTGTGCCGTCTCGATCCGTTGGCTCAAATCGACCACGGGCTCCAGCCTATTTGCAGATTCCAGCCTGTTTGCAGATTGCGGAGCATTCGGGCGGCTGTAGGCATCATCGGATCGCGACAGCGTTGGCACTGAGGAGGTTGCCGGGCTCAACACGGGAGGTGGTACCGGCTCGATCGGCGGCCGTTCCGCTTTGCTTTGTTGTCTTTGCTTTCTACGCTGGGCAGCTTGCTTCAAAAAGTCATCGAGATCATCAGCCATAGCAATCTTCCTTTGAACCTAGTTGGTTTGCGATCGCGTTGGGTTGGTTGGCCCCGTCGTGCTGGTACCAGCGATGCTTTGTCGCATCTCGGTGTCCGCAGTGATGTTCTTTAGTTTGTAATAATCCATAACGTTGAGTTTGCCGCTAGCGAGTGATTCGGCAATTGCCTTCGGAACATCGGCTTCGGCAGCGACGACCGCGGCGCGGCTTTCTTCGATTTTCGCAATCATTTCTTGTTCGGTAGCGACGGCTTCCGCACGTCGGCTTTCGGCTTTTGCACGAGCCACTCGCGTGTCTGCTTCGGCCTTATCCGCTTGCAATCGAGCACCGATGTTTTCACCAACATCGATGTCGGCGATATCGATCGAAACAATTTCAAAGGCAGTTTGGTCGTCTAGTCGGCTCGCCAGCACAGCCTTAGAAATGACGTCAGGGTTCTCCAGAACAATTTTGTGACTTTCGGCAGAACCGATCGCGCTCACGATCCCTTGACCAACACGAGCGATGATCGTCTCCTCAGTCGCACCACCGATCAGTCGCTGCAGATTCGCACGGACCGTCACTCTCGCCTTTACTTTGAGTTGAATACCGTCTTTGGCGATCGCGTCCAAGAAAGCGACGGCGCTGCCCTTTGGAGGGCAATCGATCACCTTGGGGTACACACTGGTTTGGACAGCGTCGAGAACATCGCGGCCTGCCAAGTCGATGGCGGCTGCTTCGCGAAAGGAGAGGGTAATCTGTTTACTTTTTCTGGCAGCAATCAGAGCGCGGATAACGAGGGGAACATTGCCTCGTGCAAGATAGTGAGCTTCCAGTGATTTCGTGGTCAAATCCTCATCGTCGATCCCAGCTTGGATGGACATGATCTTTCCACGCACAATTGTTCTCGCATCGACTCTTCGGAAGAGCATTCCGATCAAGTCGAGTATAGAAACCTTGGCACCGGTCATGAACGCTTGCACCCACAACCAGAAGTATCTTGAGAAGATCGCCAATAAGATGGCTACGAAGATAAAGGCAAGCAGGCCAAGTACCAAAAAAACGGCAAACAAAACTGGAGGCATATTCTTCAAACCGTTCGATAAGACTAAGTCAAAATTGTAGGCGAGGGCGTCGAACTATTTCGCACGCGTCCCCTTCGTCGTATCTCCACCCATCTGAAAGGTGAGATCGGTGGGGTGACCGTCACCATCATACTGAATTTTGATAGTTCCAGCCGTATACTTCAGTCCAAATTCGCTCTTACTGTGCGGAATCATCAACAGTGGCGTCGCCGTCACGTTAAAGAATAGCTGGCCATCCTTGGTCGAAATCTCCCATACGCCGCCGCCAGGACGGGTGTACTTTCCAATAATTTTGTCTTCTTGTTCTTTCGTAAGCTCAACGACAATTGGATCATACGGTGTTGACGGTTGTGAAATCGTCTCTGGTGGGAGTTCTCTGAGCCACACGTTTCGATAACGAACTGGATTCCCGTGATCTTGGAATGATAAAGGCAGTTTTTCGTTTGACTTTTGGTAGGGATGATGCTGCAACCAGGATGTTGGTCCCAATGGTCGGACGCCATCTTGAACCAGTACACCATTGTGCAAGACGGTCATTCTGGCGGGTTGCTTCAATTTGCCATCTTCTTCGTAGTGCGGACGTCGAAAAATGATGTCGTACGATTGCCACTCGCCGGGTTTTCGGCTTGCATTGACCAACGGGGGATACTGACCGTAAATCGAACCTGCTTGTCCATCTGCGTAAGTAATGTTCTCGAACGAGTCGAGCACTTGGACTTCAAATAGCCCTTGGAGGAAGACGCCGCTATTGCCTCTCCCTTGGCTTTTGCCCTCAACCTTAACGGGCGAGGCCCATTCGACGTGAAGCTGAACGTCGCCAAAAGCATCGACGGTATAGATGTAGCCGCTGCCTGGCACGGACTCCATGACGTCCTCTTTGATCACCCACTTGGCTGGTCCTCCGTCTGCTGCCCGCCATTTGGCCAAGCTCTTTCCATCAAAAAGAACCACGGCATCCGATGGATGGGCTAACGGAAGGTTCGACGCACCGGGTGTAACGATAGCAGGACGGGCACGCTCCCAGTCGTGTTGTTTCCAGCCCGTCGACAATTGTGCTTGGATAGGAGAAACGGCCAAAACAAACGACGAGATCCAGATGAAACCCAAAGAGCGAGCAATAGACATTCCACAACCGTTCGAAAAAAGTGCCAAACAAACATGCTCAGCTATCATAATCGGAAAACGCGTTTCATGCAGTATCCTAGCTATCTCGGAACCGCCGGCTCTATTCGGAATAATCACCACAAACCTCAAGGTCTACCGGGAGTATGTCTAGAATTTTGGCCCTCGATTCGATTAGGAACGCACGAATCCTAAAGGCGTCCTACAGTTCATGGCCGTGATGTCTATACCATTCGCCGCGAACATTCATGATTCCAGAAACCTCCTACAGCTCAACTCGGGTCGAATCATTCCAGTTGAATGGCGGACTGACCGTGACAGTGCCCATGCCTGCTGACCCCAAGCACGGCGTCCCATTCCACTCGAACAACGAGGCAATGGGAGAGCAGAACGAGGATGAGTGGCACTCTCTGGTCCATGCGAGGTTCGGGGTTGTCTCAGGAATTTACGTAGCGCTACGAGCGAAACATCCACCTGCGGCAGCCCATTCGTTGCGGGTGGCGTTTTGGACATCAGCATGGGCTATGCAACATGGACTACGCGAAGATCAGCAACAGTTGCTCGAAGTGGTAGCACTTTTGCATGAAGTTGGCAAAATCGGCGTTCCCGACCGTGTGCTACAGAAGCCAGAGCGTTTGAACGAAACCGAACAATCGTTGATGGACATGCACACGCAGGTGGGTATCGAAATACTCAGATCGTCGGGTGCCTCTAAAGAACTGCTTGTTGCAATCACTGGTATTGGTACGAATTATGAATCCGCGAACGATCGTGCATCGCTCGATATAGCCGCTATCGCCAGTCGTTTAGTGAACATTGTTGATGCCTATGATTCCATGACATCCAAGCAGTTATATCGCGAATCACTATCGCGAGAAGCGGCATTAGCAGAGTTGCTTCGCATGGCTGGTACCCAATTCGATCAAAAGCTCGTATGGTCATTCGCTGAGATCGTCATCGCTCACGATCGCGCGCTTCAAGCGAGAGTTGCTGAACGTTGGATTAGCGAACTTGAAAAGCAAGACGTCGGTAGGTTTTTTGATTTCGATGATCACCACCCCTCAAGCCGTGTTGGTAGCTCGATTATCCATTCGCTGAATGATACTTTCTATCGACACATGATGGACCATATTGACAACGGAGTGATTTTTATTGACTCCGAGTATCGCGTGCTGGACTGGAATCGATCTGCAGCACGCATTACGGGTCGATCTGCAGAATCGGTGCAACATCAGGCGTGGACCCCTGAGATTGCGGGACTATGCGACACGGAGGGGGTTCCTCTCAGCGAAGTTCATTGTCCATTTCGATCCCTGATGACAAATGGTACTGCAGGGAAACAAAGGCTGGCCGTACGCACGCCCACCAGCACGCTGGTACAAGTTTCTATCGATGTTGTTCCTGTTGCGAACGAGCATGGAATCCGGCGTGGTGGTGCCATCATTTTGGAGGATGTGAGCGAAACGGCAGAGCTCGAGAGAAAAATTGTTCATTTGCGAGAACGGGCTTGCCAAGATCAACTGACCAAGGTTGCAAACCGTGGAGAACTCAACAGGCAACTCCCCGAGTTCGTTTCCTACCATCAACGAAGTCGTCAACCCGGCAGCGTGATTATTTGCGACATCGACTTCTTTAAAAAAATCAATGACAAATTCTCCCACCAGGCGGGCGATGAAGCGCTGATTATTTTTGCAAAGTTGCTAAAGGACTCGTGCAGAGAAACGGATTTTGTTGCTCGATATGGAGGGGAAGAGTTCGTGATCCTTTGCAGCCAATGCGATCTCGCCGAAGCCAAATCGTTGGGGGAGACTATACGCAAAAAGCTAAAGCAAACGCCTCTTGCTATTCTTCGTAATCAATGCATGACGGCGAGTTTTGGAGTAGCAACCATCAATCCTGAAGATACCGAAGAGTCAGTATTGGGTAGAGCAGATCGAGGCCTTCTCATCGCGAAGGAGAATGGCCGAGATCGCGTTGTAAGTCTAGGGGATAAGGAACGGAAAGCTCTTAACAAAACTTTACGTACGCCCAAAGGATGGTTCCATTGGTTTAGCTCAGCACAGGAACAAACGACTCGTTGTGAACTGCTGACGAACGTCCCTCGCGCGGTCACACTAGAAAAGCTAAAGGGTTTTGTTCGCGATTTTAAAGCCGCCGTTCATGAAGTCAGTCAAGAAAGTGTCATCTTGGATTTAAACTTCAAGACAGCACCAATACCCAAGCTAAAGGATGAGCGAATGGGCAAATACCGAATGACCATTAAGTTGGCCGAGATGGAAATGGCCCCTAGCGGTAACAAGGAACATACCAAAGTTTGCACATTGCTGAACGTGGAAATTGCCCCTCTGGGAAATCGTGACCGAAGATCTGATTCTCAGCGCAGTCAGTCGCAAAGAATCAAGACGGAGCTTCAAGGATTCTTGGTGGCGAACGAAATGGATGAAGAAATTCGATCGAAGGTATTGCGCAAGATCAAGAATGAAGCGGAAGCTCGTTAATAGCGCTGCAGTCGCGGACTACTTAAAGTCTTCGGGCAAGAATGTAATCGTCGGCATCCGATTCCTCAATGCCCAGACAGCTGCTGCGGTTCGATCGTTCACCTTCAGTTTGCGCAGAACGTTTTGAACATGCTCCTTGACGGTTTCCAAACTGATTCCTAGAGATCCCATTATCTCCTTATTGCAAAGTCCCAATCCCAAATGTACGAGGATTTGAACTTCCCTTCGAGTTAAGCTTTCGGCAATCGTCGGAATTGTCCACTCTGATTGAGTCATAAATACTCGAAATCGTTCCAACACCGATTCGCGATTTGGCGTCCCGGATCCTAAAGTGCGGAGGGACGTAATCAGTTTATTTGCCTCCCCACATTGAAGAACAAAGTCGTAAAAATGGTATGCGACACATTGAGCCACGAGTGTTGGGTTTGCAACATGGGTGTACATGATGATTTTGAGGTCACGGAGTTCTCCACGAATCTCCACCAAAGGTTCTAACATCTCGACTTTATGAAGCCGACTTTCGCATATCAGCACGTCGAAATGATCCTGAGACAGAGCTCGTTGGAGCTCCGAGTAATCGCCAACAAACTGATCGGCGACGATTCCATTGAGCGAACAGACCTTTTCAATGCCCTGGCGAACTACTTCGCTATCGTTGGCGCATATTATTCGAAAGGGCATTTCGAGTCATTCCGTATAAAATCCAGGTCTATGCTGATTGCCGTACAACGACGACTGGCAACCGCAATGCACACTATAGCATAATCCCTCGGTCCTCCGTCCAGAGTGCTGCACTCAGCGTGGATCAGGCGAACGCCCTATTCGTCCCGAAGTCCGAGCCGCGCGAGCCAATTTCCCTTAGATTTTCCTAGGGATGGAGCACCTTTTTCATCCATCACCTGATTCGCATGTATCGCTTCGAGGCTTCGCATCCTTTCTTGCAACTCCAGTCTCTCCCTGGCGAGCTTAGCTCTTTCCAAGGACATCTCGATTTCGCCTTGCCTTTGTTTTTGCTCCCAGTCCTCTTGGAGCTGTTTCAGACGCTGCCGTTCCTCGATGATGAGATCGTCGGCTTCAATGATTTGGGAAATCGCGGCAGCACCGACCGCCATACCATTCGAGGCAACCGACTGTTCTTGCAATAAACTCTTTAAGTCAGCAATCTCCTTGTCTCGCCGTAGCAACTCCCGGTCGGTTTGTTCGATAACTTTCTCTATTTCAAGAACTCTACTTGGCGAAACATTGTTCTCGACCTGTGTTTCATGTTCCAATTGTCGCAACCATGCCAGCTTTCGTTCTTCCCATGAAAATGATTCGCTGGAATGTGAAGTGGGGGCTTGATACTCGGCCAATCGAATACTCAACTCGTTGTATAGCAAACGCACTTCAACGGTCTCGTGGCGAGACTCTATCAACTGCTCTCGAAGTCTGTTCAATTGTTGTTCGAGGTCGCTATCCGTCCCTGTCACCGAGCCAGTGTCTTTTGTCTCTGACAATATCGCGACTTTTTCCTTGAGCAGCTCGATCTCCATGCACAACTCGCGTTCTCGATCTTTTGAGTCGTTGCGAATCGAATTGGTCAATTTGCTCAGATCGTCATTTTCGATGAATTCCAGGAGAGCTTGGTATTCGTTGCGAGCTGTAGCCAAGAGATTGATGAGTCTGTCGTTTTCCATCTTGAAAACGCTCATTGCATCGCAAGACGAATCCTCGACTGCCTCGTACCGATTTTTCTCAGCATTACTTGCTTCGGCAGCATTGATGGCGTCCTGAAGCTTTATCCGGAGGTCCTCAATTTCGACACGCTCCCTCTCAACTTTCGTTGATTGCTCGATCAACTCCTTTAGCTTGAGGTCGATGCGTTCTATTGCGACTGAATCGCAAAATCCGCTCTTCGCATCGGAAAACACAACGGTTGCACCCAGATTGCCCTCAGGAACTCTAGGAAGGTCTAACGTCACCTCTTCCAAAAGAGCCTCAAGTTTATTGACTCCGGTATCGACCGTTTGCAGGCTTCTCTCCACGATACCTCTCGACTCCTCAGCAGCGGAAACGTGCTTGCACTCAGTCGGGTAGCCCTTGGGATCAGGCCCCGTTTTTTGAGTTTTTCGCGATTTTCGTCTGTTGAGGGACATTGCCAGTAATGGACAGTTTAATGGGGGTTTGGAGTTATCCTTGTTGAACGATAGGTTATCTTCTCGTGAAGCGAGTGTAGAATCGGAATTTCATCGAGGGGTAGCTGGCTTTCTCGACTGGATTGTGACGATTTTGTCGCTTAGATCGAACAGAAGGGGTGATTGAATGAATAAACCAAGCAGCGATCCATCCGAGGATATGTCTTTCGAGGAAGCGATTTCGGCCATCGAAGTTTCTGTTCGTCGATTGGAGGGGAATTCACTAGGATTGGAACAGTCTTTGGAAGAATATTCCAAAGCAACTCGCTATATCGCTCATTGCCAAAAACAGTTGACCACCGCCAAGCGAAAAATTGAACAGCTCAAGGGCATAACGCGCGAGGGTGCTGCGATTACCGAAGTGTGGGAGGAACCTGCCGCGGAGGAGCAGAAGCCGAAAAGACGAAAGCCAAACTAAGGGAACGACAAGAGCTATTCTTCATTGGGTGAGTCGCTCTTCGTCTTTAGCGAGTTCCTACACGTTCGGAAACGTTCGCGACACGACCTGCCGCACCATGTTGCAATTCGACGATCGAGAATTCTGCCCATATCGGCAAATGGTCCGAGATCTCTTTCACTTGCTCCTGCCGAAGACCAAAAAAATCTCCTAGATCCAATACGCCTGCTCGACCCGTGAACTCATTGGTGAGTTCGCGATCGAACAAGATATTGTCAATGATCTTGGTCCGTGCCGTATTGGTAGGCTCTCGATCGATTGCCCACATTATTCCCGGTAGCTGCCCGAGCGGACCAAATTGATGCGGTTCCGCATTCAAGTCTCCTAGCAATAGAACGTCGTCTTGCATCCCGTTAAGATACTCGAAGTCGCGTACAGACTTTAGTACTGTGTGCATGACCGGTATCTCTTGAGACACCTCATCTGGATCCGTATGGATATTTACGAGGGTGAACGAGAACGGTTGATAATTTGGGGGAACGCGCGTAATGAATCGTGCAACCAATGGTTCACGATGCAGGTAGTCCATTTTATCATCGACGACGTAAGTAAAGTCTTTGCCTGAGACAACCGTATCGGTGTTGAAGATGAATGCGTACTGTTCTTTTGATGTGGTTCGCCCTAGAGGTTGGCTAATGACGTAGTCGTACCGTGATCCGTTCGCATTGATGTAGTGCATCAGCGCTGGGATCGACTCGTTGCTTCGGTCGCGGATTTCTTGAATAGCAACAACGTCGAATTGGCGAATGACCTCGGCCAGGCGTTCGGGCATGCCAGGCTTTTCCATCTTTGACTTGCCGAAAACTTGGATGTTGAAGCTGGCGACCAAAATGGTTTGGCCTGTCCGGACGGGAAGTCCTCGCGGTCGACTCACGGCAGGACGTGTTGATACGAACTGACCGCTTGCTTTCGGGAGTACGTTCGCAGTTGCAGTTGTTGGGCCAGCCGAGTCCACCATCGAATCGACGTTGGGTTCACATCCTAGAAAGTAGCCCAAAACGGCAATGACCATGCAGCCGCTAATGGCCTCGATAGTAGGTAGTTTTTTTTTCATTTCCCTTGCCTCCTTGCATGGGATATCGACTAGCCAATCACAAATGCGATTCTGACATGGTCATCCTTGGCCATCGCGATCGCCTAAACCGGACTCGATTGGAGCGCGGTTTCAATAAGTCTCTGGAAGCGCGGGGAAGCGTTCTCCAGTTGAAGTTCCAGCGTTTTCCTGCAGCTAGGCTTCAAGTGTTGGGTTTGTCCCAACGCCCAAGCTGCCCTTTCTTTTGCCGAACTCTCTAGTTCCCGATGAAAGACTTGACAAACATGATCTTGAATGGATTCCGAATGCGACTGAGACGTTGTATCTGTGTATTGAGCGAACCATCTTCCTAGCAATGTGCAGGCCCAATAGACTTGCGTAGAGTCCCCGTTTTGAAGCTGAGCCAAAAGGATCGGAATTGCAGTGATTGAAGGCACACCACAGTTTTCCAGGGCTTCGCTCGCGTTGTTTTGATGACTCTCCTCGCCGCTGCTTACCGCCGAAAAAAGGAGAGGAAAATTCTCGAGCGCGAAATCCGGTTCCTGAACGCATCGTTCCAGTTGCTTTGGGTTTACCACTTTTGAGCCTCCTTGCTCATGAGTAGATTCAGTCTTTATCGAATTTGGGTTGTTTGACACAATCTGGGTTTGTGGATTGGGCGTCCAAAATGCTGAAATACTTGGTACCACCATCGATCTGCAGCGATCAAAATGAAATGCCTGCATACCATGAGGCATTGAAAGGAAAGCATACGACAGTTGCGAATCGATCTTGTTATTACTGAACTGGATGATGGTGGTGCTGAGAGATGCTGTGCCGAATTGGCCATCTATCTCCACGGAAAAAGGTACCCTGTCCGTTTGATCGTGATCGGGCCGATTCCTAAACCTCCCAGGAATGAGATCTATGGCCGGCTAGTCGCGGCTGGAGTTTGGATGGAGTTTATTGGCGCGGAAAAGTGGTACCAGTTTCCAACGGCACTTTGGAAATTGCATCGACTTATTGCGAAATCTCCCCCTGAAGTCGCTCAATCATTCTTGTGGCATGCCAACGTTTTGTGCGCTGCGACCTATCCTCGATTCAACATCCCGCTCGTGGGTGGGCATCGGGTAGCAGAACATCGAGCCGGTCGAAATCGATGGAGCCGTTGGGCTGTAACGAAGATGCGTCGTGTGGTCTGTGTAAGCAACTCTTTGGCAGAATGGTGTTCCCAGGCAGAAGCTATCCCGCCTGAAAAGTTGGTCGTTATCTGCAACGGCATCGATCTGGACAGGCTTGCGTCTCAAGCGGAGTTACCGAGTGAATTGCGAAAGCAGCCTGCCCTGCTGTTCGTCGGAAGATTGCATTTGCAAAAAGGCATCGACATTCTCATGGCCGATGCAGAATCGATTCTCGCTGCGTTGCCAAAGCACCATCTAGTGATCATCGGATATGGGCCGTTAAGACAAGTCGTTGATTCGTGGACAAAGGACTTTCCCTATGGTGATCGAGTTCATGTACTCGGGCAAAGACCGGACGTTCCCGCTTGGATGAAGCAATCGCAATTGTTGATACTTCCCTCGCGTTTTGAAGGGATGCCGAACGCAGTCCTTGAAGCGATGGCGTTGGGAGTTCCGGTTGCGACTTTACAAGTGGAAGGAGTCCGCGAACTGTTAGGAGAACTGGCTCCAGCTCAATCCGTGACTCGAGATGACTGGAATGCTTGGCGCGAACTGGTTATCCAACTCGGGAACGCACCGGACCGTTGCTGTGAACTCGGCAAAATGAATCAAGCGAGAGTACAAGAGCATTTTCAATTGGACTCTCAATTGCAAAAATATGAAGAACTGTATCGAGTTCTTTTGCAGGACAAATGATCGCGAAAGAAACTATTGCAGTCTTGCAAAACGAGAACGAAGCGAAGCCTGCAAGGGACTTCGAATAACTCATAAAAGTGTTTGCCGGTTTCCATTCCTCTATTCTAAGAATGACAGATTAGGCTCGCTAGCAAACGCACAAACCACTTTGGTCCCGACAGGCTAGTGCAATCTACACCCAGCCTGTCGGGGTCTTCCAAAGTTCACGCGATAGGCTCTATACGCCGATGAGCGTTTCGCATTCCTTTGCCAATCGCTTGCGCGCTACGTGCAATCGTCGCTTGATCGTTCCGACGGGAGCATCGAATGCGTGGCTCATTTGGTTCAAGCTCTGTCCATCCAAGTAGAATGCGACCAACGTTTGTCGGTCGAGTTCCCCTAGACGGTCCAATCCCAAATGAACTTGCCGAGCTCTCTCGCTGGAAAGCACTGCATCGATCGGTTCGTCGCTGTTCGCAACCGTCGCTTCCAAGATCTCTTGGTCGACGGAAGCTGGCTTGGGACGACGAGTCAATCGGTTGATCGCCATTCTGTGCACGATCTGACGCAACCATCCGCCGAACGCTTCTGGCGTTTGCAATTGGTGAATGCGTCGAAACGCTTGAATGAACACATCTTGGCTCAACTCTTGCGCTTCGTCCCAGTTCCCCAATCGCTTGTAAGCGATGGACAGAACATGCTGTTGGAATCGGCAATAGAGTTGATCCATCGCATCTCGGTCCCCCGATTGCGCAGACTGAACCAATTCCAAAACGGTAACTTCGGTATCTTCGTAAACAAATTCTGCAATGGACATTTGGGTGGATCTCTCTTTTAGGAGACATTACCGTCCGTGTATGGGTATACCTGGGACGGATCGGTCTCGCGTGCTTTTGGACCACGAGAGAGAGTCTTGTTAACCAAGCAAGAGTTCGTTGCGAAACGGGCCATGAGTAGCCCTCGATCTCGGTTCTGAATATTGCTCAGCCTCACCATCAGATACTTCGCATCAACTGTCGCAAAAAGCGAGTAGCGAACGAAGTATCAGACTTCTAGACTCAATCGGTGGTTGTCGCCGTGGTACGGTTCGACTGCTGCGAATCGGCAAACAAATTGCGGCAATCGTGTTCGCGATGCTACTGGGAGCGTTCGCGTGTGGACGTTCTGGTTATGGGTTGTGTCGCGGGCTGCATCTGCTGCATCCTGAACAATCCATAAAAGCCAGATTGCCACGAGCTAATCTCCGGGCGTTCATACCCGGTCGATTTGCTCGACGTACCTGTTGTCGATTTACTCGACGTACCTGTTGTCGATTTACTCGACGTACCTGATAAGTGCGTATGTAGATGACGTGGGAGGAGGACAACATTGGCCACTGCCACAAACGCGCAATCTCGCACCGAGGCGACCACATTGACACATCGTTGAGCAATATTCAGTTGACGCATGACATCCTCCCGTCGCCGTTAGGCGCACTTTGAGAGATCCAAGAAACAAAAAAAGGGTCGGTGTGCTGCCTTTCATTCAGCAACCGTGCAACGCAACATCGCGAGTCGCGTGCTCCAATCAGACTATGGTATCGTAGGATTGGTTCGGAGGAAAACTTATATTTCAAGAAAATTTTCCAAAAGACTTCGCTTTCCTAACTGCGAATTCTAGCCTTTCCAAAACAGGAGTTCTCCAAGATCCCTGGCAAAGCCTAGAATTGAAATGTAGTGTACGAACCATCGAACGGTTTTTGAACAATCATGAACTCATCCAATCGCCTCTTTCTTTTTCTTATTGCACTGAGCATTTTCGTGCTTCAACGCTCGGGCAATCTTGCTGGACAAGAGCCGGCGGCCGTACCCCCCAAATTGGATACTCCTGTTCGGCAAGCAATCTCTTTGCCGGTCGAATTTCCGCTTGACGCAACACGCGAAACCAAACTTCTAGCTTCCCTAGAGTTTCTGTCGTCCAGATCCAACGGAATCGATCGCCCTCTGGTCGTTCTCGAATTCAAAGGCGCCCAGCAATCGACTCGTCCGTCCGACGAAGTGCTCATAGGTCGCGGAACCCCCTTTGAACGATCCCTCAGCCTCGCACGCTGGATTAGTGGACCTAAAGGAAGCCGGATTCAAACCATAGCTTACATTCCGCAGTCGATCGGCGGACATGCCGTTTTGATTGCGCTCGCCTGCGAAGAAATTGCCATCGCTCCCGATGCAGAGTTCGGACAAGCGTCGATGGATGAGTCGGCTACCGATGCCACTATCAAGCAGGCCTACATTGACATTGCAACACGACGAGCAACCTTTCCGCCTGCAGCCGTTGTTTCGATGCTGGACGCCGCGGAACCTCTGGTTCGCATCGACTCGACCGATGGAAGGATGGAATACGTCTCCTCATCCGAACTTAAAAGACGTGAACGCAACGACACGGAATGGAATGAGACACAATTGGTTCCGTTCAATCAATTGGCTCGCTTTGTCGGACAAGAGCTTCGCAACTGGCGATGGGTCGCACATATTGCAGGCGATAAACAACAGCTCGCCAATGTGCTGCGATTGAACAAACCGATTGTGGAGCAACCTGTATTCGAAGGAGAACGCGTCGCTGTTCGAACACATCTCCGAGGTATCATCACACCCCGGCATGTCAATCGGATGCTGCGAGCCATCGAAGAAGGTCTAGCAAAAAAGGGAACCAATCTCGTCTTGGTCGAGGTCGACTCGCCAGGTGGTAATTTGACAGAGAGCCTTCGCTTCGCGCGGTACCTTGCGGATATTGGCTCGGATCGCGCCGAAGTAGTCTGCTACATCCCTGGCTCGGCCCTGGGGGATGCTTCGCTGATCGCCCTCGCTTGCGATTCCATCATGATGCACCCCGACGCAAAGATTGGCGGACCAGGAGAAGCGAGTGTTGGACCTGCGGAATGCAATAACCAACGCCCGGCCATCGAATCACTTGCGCAATCGTCTGGCAGATCGGTAGGAGAACTACTCGGTTGTGTTTGCCCTACCATGCCCATCTTCGAATACAGTTCATTCGATGGCCGTACGCAATTGCAATCTCCCGAGTGGTTGCAAGATGATCCGGTTGCCCCTCAATGGAACAAAGGAGCGCAAGTTGATTTTTCCAAAGGACTAGATTTCGAGGCAGCAAGCGAACTGAAGATTGCCGTCGACAATCCAGTGTCCATCCAAACGGTTGGCAGCAAATTTGGAATCGAAGTACTACCCGCAGAGCTCAAGACCAATGCGACGGAAGAGTTTATCGACTGGCTCGCTGGGCAGATGTGGTTTTCATTCTTCTTATTCTTTGTCGGCTTCACTGCATTGAGCGCAGAACTCAGCGCACCAGGGGTTGGCTTTCCCGGAATCTTGGCAGCCATTTGCTTCGGTCTGTTCTTTTGGTTGCGCGTTCTTGGAGGAACGGTCGAATGGCTTGAAGTTTTATTGATTCTCGGTGGAATTGTTTGCTTGCTTCTCGAAGTCTTTGTCTTCCCCGGTTTCGGCATTTTTGGTGGCACGGGGCTCGGGCTGCTTGGGGTAGGTTTGTTGCTGGCTGGGCAAACGTTTATCTTGCCGACCAACGATTACCAACGACAACGCGTTGTAACCGGTTTTGGCCAAATCGGTCTCGTCGCATTGAGTTTGCTGGCACTCGCATTCGCGTTTCGCAAACAGATTGCAAACTCCCCCATGGTTCGATGGATTGCATTGCAACCTCCATCGAACGAACGAGAGAAGATGGAAAAGGAACGCATCGTCGAAGAATTGCAGATGTACCTTGGTTGGCACGGCACGACCTTGACCCGTTGCAATCCTAGCGGGAAAGCGATGATCGGCGAAAAACTCCAAAGCATCGTAGCCGAGGTAGGTTGGCTGGACGAAAACGTAGAAATCGAGGTTGTGCGCATCCACGAGAATTCACTGATCGTTCGACAACGCAGCTAGTTCGCTGATCGCTGGGCCAGCTACATTGCTTGGCAACGTTGTGACAGTACGAACCGTTGCGACAGTACCCATGGAGACATTACGGCCTGTTGTATCGGTGCGGCCTGTTGTAACGTTACGGCCTTGTTGGGAAAGAAAAAAGTTGGGATCGAAGGCGCGAACAGCAGGGGAAGCTTCAACGGTCGTTCGCCTTACAGGTCCGATTCCGAAACGCGCGGCGTGAGGCGCGTCTCGGAATCAGGAACCGTCTCCACCCCACCAATGGGGACAAGAGTGGTTAGTCGATCTCCCTCTCGGGAAAGACCAACGGCATTTTCGGAACAGATATAAAATGGTTTTCGGATTGTTGCAAGCGACTTTATGATCAAAACCCCTGTGTTTTCATTGATAAAAATAGTTTCAGTTTTTTCCCGATTTTTTGTCGCAACAGTCGCGGAAAGTGGATTAACGATATTTGTTACAGATTGAGGATCGCGTTGTCGGTTAGTCGAATCTTCATTTTTCGCGTACGATATCCACTCTTCGTGCTGTGCCATGTCGGTGTTCAGAATTTTCCAAAAGGGCGTATCTCTGCAAAAGAGATCGAAGCCAAGATCAAAGAGCTTCTCAAGGTCGAATAGTTTTCTTATCCATGAATCACGGCAAGCAGTTATTCTTTGCAGCGATCTTTGAGCTGAGTCTCGGACTGCTTGCGGTCGGATTGGGTAATGTTTGGGGCTCCCACCCAAACACCCTGATTCCGCAGCCAACGGATCTTGTTGGGCTGAGTGTTGGCGTCCTCGGAGGGCTGGTTCTCGGAATGGCTATGGCTATCGCAATGCTTTGTCTAGAGAAGCTTGAATGGGCCTGGATTCAAGAGACTGCCACCGTAGCGGAGAAAAACCTCGGTGAGTTGATCAAGAACTGTAGTATCTTCCACATGATAGCGCTGTCTTTAGCTGCGGGAGTGGGCGAAGAAATGCTGTTTCGTGGTTGGCTTCAAGGCACGTTGGTCGACCAATGGCAACCAGCCTTCGGGACATCGGGAGCCTGCGTTGCAATTGTATTGAGCTCGGCAGTTTTCGGGTTTGCCCATCCGCTTAGTCGCGGCTACATTGCGATCGCCTTCTCGTTGGGTCTCGTTCTAGGGAGCGTTGCATGGTGTTGCGATAACCTGTTGATCGCCATCATGGCTCATGCGACCTATGATGCTGTGCTGATGCTGGTGTTTGCTAGTAAATGGATGATGAGGACATCATGAGTCTAAAGGAATTGCTTGGTGATTCCGCGTGGCTGTTTGAGCTTGGATTTCCTATTCAACGCTTTGACGTGACGTCGAGTAAGACAGGACTACTGGATGATCTA
>CAIOHR010000132.1 GCA_903858115.1 uncultured Pirellula sp.
GGTCATCATAGACCAATCCAGATGCACGAGCGGGCATCGTGTACAAACCCCAGAGCCCATAAATCTTCTGATTGCCCAAAATCTGATGTGTTCGGTCATCAGACAGCACGACACGAGAGTCCTCAGACAAGAATTTGCGGACCTTTTCAGTTCCACGAAATGAATAGTCGTTATTGACGTGAGCTCGGGAATAAGCAGCAAGCTGTTCCCATTTCAGAAAGACCGACAACTCTGACCCGACTCCAAGGTCTTTGGCCAATTGCTCTGTGAAGTAGTATCCAACTAAGAGCGTTGTAAAGTCGCGGACGGAATTGCTTACCGTCGTCAGATTCCCGACTACCGTTCGACCAAGTCGCGTCCAAATCTGCTGAATGCCCAACGGATCACGCGAGCCTTTCACAGCGGCGCGAGAGTCCAGGTCTGTCAAAAAGGGTGTTCGAAGCATGGTCGCCTTTGTGTGGGCTTAATTAACTCGTCAACTTTCTTGAACGACTCGCGAGATTGACCGCAAGCTTTGTCGCGGAAATTGTCACAAATTGCCTGCGATTGTGACCAAACGTGTCACTTGCAACGACTATCGTCGGACGTGAATTGCCTCCTATGCTAGCGAATAACTGTAGAGTTTGATAGACTTTGAGCCGTCAATTCGGGGGTTCATAGAGGACTCAAAGATGAAAACGAAACTGAGCGAGTACGTGAAGGTAGCTGAAGCGGCTGAGATTCTGGGCGTGTCCCAAGGGACCATTCGCACGTGGGCGGAGTCTGGAAAGATACCGATGCACAAGAATCCGGCGAATGGATACCGGCTGTTTAGAAGAGAAGAGCTCGAACAGTTCTTGGCAAACATCGCAAAGCCAACGATACCAATTCATCCAAGATAAGTCGAAAAGAATCGCCCATGGTAAAGCTAGAAGAACTAAAGCCTGGACTACCGCTCGTCGGACTGGAGCCATCTTCAGTCGCGACCGTTGCGGCTATTGTTCCAATTGGCGAAGGCTCGGTCCAGGTCTTCTATCGCACCAGTGATGGACAGACGAGAGAGAGGCTGCTCGGACGTGCCGATGAGGCGAACCTCAGTATTGCAATAGTAGAGCGTCCATGGTCCTTTGACGGCGACGGTGCAGCCTTTCAGTTAACTTGCGAAGCCAAACGGATCGACCTGGCTTTCCTGTTCGATCCCATGATGGCTGTGCACACATCCAATGTGGACCCGTTGCCACACCAAATCACTGCCGTCTACGAATCCATGTTGCCTAGGCAGCCACTGCGTTTCGTCCTTGCTGACGATCCAGGTGCCGGCAAGACCATTATGGCCGGCCTCTATATTCGAGAACTGGTTATGCGAGCCGATGCGCGACGAATACTGATCGTTGCACCTGGCAGTTTGGTCGAGCAGTGGCGCGACGAATTGTTCGAGAAGTTCGGGTTAGAGTTTCGAATCTTCTCATCCGAGCTCGAACAAGCATCTCCCAGCGGTAATCCCTTCGAAGATCACGATCAATTGATCGTGCGTCTGGACCAGGTTTCACGATCCGAAGAGCAAACCCCTAACGGTCGCGAGCCCGGTGCTTTGCAAATCAAAATGCTCGAGGCGGGCTGGGACCTAGTTGTATTTGACGAAGCTCACAAGCTTGCCGCTCATTACTTTGGCACGAAGCTAGAGAAGACGGCACGCTTCCGTCTTGCCGAACGCCTCGGCGAGAGGTCTCGGCACCTACTGCTAATGACTGCCACGCCCCATAATGGTAAAGAGGAAGACTTCCAGCTCTTTCTGTCTCTGCTGGACTCGGACCGATTCTATGGCAAGTTCCGAGGTGATGGCGCGCACAAAGTAGATGTCTCCGACTTGATGCGACGCATGGTCAAGGAGGAGCTCGTCAAGTTCGACAACACTCCGCTGTTTCCTGAACGCAAAGCTTACACAGTCAATTACACGCTCTCAGAAACAGAAGCAGCTCTGTATGAAGCCGTAACGGACTACGTCAAAACGGAAATGGGCAAAGCAGATCAGCTCACTGGTTCGCGTAAAGGGTCAGTTGGTTTCGCACTCACGGCGCTTCAACGCCGACTGGCCTCCAGCCCCGAAGCCATCTACCAATCGCTCAAGCGTCGTAAAGAGCGACTTGAATCCAGACTGCGTGAAGAGAAGCTCGGCATTCGTGGACGAAAAGCGCTGGCGGAAACGATCGGCGAAGCGCCAGAAGACGACGATGATCTAAACGCGGAAGAACAAGAAACGCTGGAAGAGACTCTGATCGATGATGCCACGGCAGCCAAGTCGATCATCGAGCTCGAAGGCGAAATCGAAATTCTCAAGGGGCTCGAAGAGCAAGCTCGCAACGTGGTCGCATCTGGTCAAGACCGCAAATGGGAAGAGTTGTCGAAGATTCTACAGAACTCAGCCGAGATGCGCGACGCCTCCGGCCGCCAACGCAAGCTGATCATCTTCTCCGAGCATCGCGACACTCTGAACTACTTGCATGCAAAGATTGCAGGCGTTCTCGGCAATCATGAATCCATTGTAACCATCCATGGTGGCACACATCGCGACGAGCGCCGCAAGATTCAAGCTCTCTTCCGCTCCGATCCCGACGTTCGCGTTCTCATCGCCACCGATGCTGCCGGTGAAGGTGTCAATCTCCAGAACGCAAACCTCATGGTCAACTATGACCTCCCCTGGAATCCCAATCGCTTGGAGCAGCGATTCGGTCGTATCCACCGTATCGGACAAGTCGAAGTCTGCCACCTGTGGAACCTTGTTGCGAAAGAAACGCGCGAAGGCGACGTCTACCATCGGCTCCTAGAAAAACTGGAAGTCGAAAGCGAAGCACTCAAAGGACGCGTTTTCGACATTCTTGGAGAGGTCTTCGAAGATACAAGCCTGAAGGACTTGCTCATCCAAGCGATCCGCTACGGCGACCAACCCGAAGTGCGCTCGCGGCTCACACGCAAGATCGATCAGGCACTCGATCACGACCATTTGAAATCACTTCTGAATCGTAATGCTCTTGCCCAGGAAACAATGAGTCCCGAGCGGCTTTACAGCGTCAAGGAAGAAATGGAGAAGGCCGAAGCACGACGCCTGCAACCGTTCTTCGTCCGCTCATTCTTCATGAAGGCGTTTGAGCAACTCGGTGGATCGATCTATCCACGCGAACTGTCTCGATTCGAAGTCACTCACGTACCGACATCCATACGTGAACGCGATCGTCGCATCACTGGGCGCAACCGCCGGGAGCAAGAACCGGTTCTGAAAAGATACGAACGCATTTGCTTTGAGAAGGAAGCGATCCAGCCAGTAGAAAAACCAGGTATCACTCGAGCTGTCCTAATGCATCCTGGTCACCCACTCATGCTGGCAACAAGCGACCTAATCTTGGAGCAGCATGCGAATCTAATGCGACAGGGCGCATTGCTAGTTGATCCATCTGACGAAGGTCTTGAGCCTTGGCTGATGTTCATCGTCACACATGAAATTAAGTCGGGTGACGGACAAGTGCTATCCAAGCGACTGCAATTCGTCCGAGTCAATCCGGATGGATCGACTTCATTCGCAGGCTGGGCACCGCACTTGGACCTCGAACCCCTGGCCGACTCCGAACGATCCCTGATTAAAGATGTATTGGAGGCAAGCTGGATACGCGCCGATCAAGAGCAGCGAGCTGTCGCGTTGGCGGCATCAAAACTAGTCCCCGATCACTTCCAAGAAGTCAACGATCGACGGGTGGCTCACGTTGACAAGACGCTAGCCGCCGTTCACGAACGATTGAGCCGTGAGATCGCTTTCTGGTCAGATCGTTGGCTCAAACTCAAAGAAGACCTAGAGGCGGGGAAGGATGTTCGACTCAATGTCGAGAATGCTCGACGAACCGTCACTGACCTTGAAGGACGATTGGAGAATCGACGCAAAGAGCTTCAGTCAATGCGTCACGTAGTAAACGGTACACCGATCGTTCTTGGTGGCGCTCTAGTTGTACCGGCAGGTTTGATGCGTAAAGCACGTGGCGATGACGATTCAACATCCAGTTTTTCGTCAGACCCAATTGCACGAAGCCGAATTGAACGCATTGCCATGGATGCAGTGCGGAACCACGAAGAATCTCAAGGCTGCAACGTTGTCGATGTGTCGGCCGACAAATGTGGTTGGGACCTGACCTCACATCCACCAATGGTTGGTAACAGACTTCCTGAGCCTCGACATATCGAAGTCAAAGGTCGAGTCAAAGGTGCCGCGACCATAACCGTTACACGAAACGAAATGCTCTATGCATTCAATCAAGGCGATAAGTTTGTCTTAGCGATCGTCTTAGTTAACGAAGACGGCAGCCATGAAGGACCGTACTACGTTCGCCGGCCTTTTGATAGCGAACCCGGTTGGGGTGTCTCGTCGATCAACTACAACCTGAGCGATTTGCTCCAGAAAGCCGAGTCTCCCTAACCATGAACCATCAAATAATCTCTCCCAAGAAGCTGATCGAGGTTGCTCTTCCGCTGGATGCCATCAATACGGCCGCAGCTAAAGAGAAAGCAATACGGCAAGGGCATCCAAGTTCGCTCCATCTTTGGTGGGCAAGGCGTCCGCTAGCTGCTGCTCGGGCCGTTATCTTCTCTCAGTTGATCAACGACCCAGAAGACTTGTGGCGATGCCAAAACCCAGGAGTAGAACCTAACAAGCAGACTCGAGGGCATTGGACCAAGGCACGAGCAAGGCTATTTAAGATTATCGAAGAACTGGTGTTGTGGGAAAATGCTACAAACGAAAGAGTACTCGATAATGCTCGCGAAGAGATCAGAAAAAGTTGGCGTGAAGTCTGTGAGCTAAATAGCAATCATCCACATGCTACGGAGTTGTTCGATCCCAGAAAGATGCCCGGCTTGCACGATCCATTCGCTGGTGGCGGAGCGATTCCTTTAGAGGCGCAGCGTTTGGGACTGGAAGCCTATGCAAGCGATCTAAACCCAGTCGCAGTTTTAATCAATCGCGCAATGATTGAGTTTCCTCCGCTCTTCGCGGGGATGGCACCAGTCAATCCAAAGTCACAAAGAAAGTCAGGTCTAATTGCGAGTGAGTGGAGTGGTCTTAAGGGAGTCGCAGAGGATGTTGCATACTACGGAGAGATAGTTCGAAAAGCTGTGGAGGTGCGAATCGGCAGCGCCTACCCCAATCCCACTATCACTGAGTCGATTACTCGAACCCGCCCTGAGCTTTCCAAGCATACTGGAAACGAACTTCCTGTGATTGCATGGATATGGGTTCGAACAGTTCCAAGTCCAAACCCTGCATTTTCTAGCGAATACGTCCCTCTTGCGTCCACATTTGTGCTATCGCAGAAGAAGGGCAGTGAGACGTATGTCGTGCCTCGAATAGAGAAAGATCGCTATTGGTTTGAGGTCATGGTTGGACCATTGCCGGATCACGCATGCAATGGAACTAAACTCGGTCGCGGCAATTTCGCCTGCATACTATCCGGAGCTCCTATTTCGAGTAGCTACATCAAAGAGATGGCACAAGCTGGGAAAATGAAGCATCGGTTGATGGCGATTGCGGCGAAAGCCGGGAACGGACGCATCTACCTTTCTCCAACTGATGAAGATGAATTTGCTGCCAACGCAATAAAGCCGCCTGATAACGTTGCTGACGTGACGTTTTTCGCCGATGCTCTCGGATTCCGAATCGGCAATTACGGAATGTCAAAATGGAAAGATCTTTTTACGAACAGGCAACTTTTAGCTTTAACTGAGTTTTCCGATTCAATCGTAGAAACTCGCGAGCAAATCATAAACGCAGCCCGCGATGCGCGAAAAAGGTTCCCAGAGCAGTTTGGAGGGGTACAGGATGAAGCCTCCATTCAACGATACGCAAATATGATTTGCGTGTATCTGACATTTGCGTTGGATAAACTTGCAGACTTATCAAACAGCCTTTGTCGATGGGAATCAATTGCGCAGTGCCCTCGGCAGTTGTTTGGACGCCAAGCAATACCTATGGTTTGGGATTTCGCGGAAGGTAACCCACTCGGTGATAGCTCAGGCTCTTGGCAAGTATGCTTGGACGGAATATCACGTGCGGTGGATAAGTGTTTCGGTGCACTCCCAGTAAACCTTCCGATTGGAATGGCATCTCAAGCAGACGCGTCATCGCAAACCATCTCCAACGGAAAAATAATTTCGACAGATCCTCCATACTACGACAATATAGGTTACGCCGATTTGTCAGATTTTTTCTACATCTGGCAACGGCGAACACTGAAATCATTTCTTCCTGATCTATTCGCAACAATCAGCGTTCCTAAGGTAGAAGAGCTAGTTGCAACACCAGCGAGACACGGTGGTCGAGAAAGTGCAGAACACTTTTTCTTGGATGGCATGACTAAAGTCATGCAGAACCTCGCTGATAATGCCCACCCAGCATTTCCAGTTACGATTTTCTATGCGTTCAAGCAGTCCGAGACAACTGAAGAAAGTGGAACATCATCAACTGGATGGATTACCTTCCTTGAAGCAGTCTTGCGGGCCGGATTTGCAATACAAGGTACTTGGCCGATGCGTACTGAGAATGCCACTCGGCTTAGAGGGCAGTCCTCCAATGCGTTGGCATCAAGCGTTGTTTTGGTCTGTCAGAAAAGGGACGTAGACGCTCCAACAACCTCACGCCGCGATTTTGTTCGTGAGCTCAATAGTTCACTCCCAATCGCAGTAGACGCAATGACCCGTGAAAGCGAAGGATTGCCTTCGCCCGTCGCGCCAGTTGACCTTTCGCAAGCGGTAATTGGCCCAGGGATGTCTGTCTTTTCAAAATACGCTGCAGTACTTGAAGCAGACGGCAATCCAATGACTGTCGAGACAGCGTACCGACTCATTAATCGCTTTCTTATGGAGGGTGATTTTGATGGAGATACACAGTTTTGCTTACATTGGTTCGACCAGCACGGATGGGAGCCCGGCGGGTTTGGGTTGGCCGATGTCCTCGCGAGAGCGAAATCGACGAGCGTATCGGGGTTGGTCGATGCAGGAGTGTTAACTAGTAATAGTGGCAAAGTCCAATTGCTCCGGCCTGCAGATTTCTCGGCTGATTGGAATCCCGAAAAAGATCATCGCATTCCAATTTGGGAAGTTCTGCATCAACTGATCCGCACTTTCCGTGCAAATGGTGAATCGGCAGCCGGACAGCTACTTTCTCAACCAAGCATTGAGTCCCGTGCAGAGGCCGCCCGACAACTCGCTTACCGCCTATACACCCTGTGTGAGCGAAAAGGTTGGGCCGAAGACGCCCGTTCCTACAATGAACTAGTCACAAGTTGGGCTGCAATAGAGTCACATGCATCCCGTGAGCCCGCTGTGAAACAGGGAGAACTTTTTTGATGAGCGATATCAATCAAAAAGAAAACCCCACATTACGTTTAGAGTCCGTGCGGATCAAAAATTTCCGCTGTTTTGAGACGTGCAGCTTCGACCTACACCCGAGAATTACAGTCTTCGTTGCCGATAACGGAAAGGGAAAAACAGCAATTCTTGAAGCCATTCGTTATTCACTCGAATCGTTCGTCTTTGCGGTAGCAGATATTGAAGCTGAGTTCATTGATTCAGCAGAGATGCACAGGAGGTTTGGTGACGGAGAAGTTGAAATTGCAAAGCCAACTGAGATCGAAATTCATGCTACCGTAAACTCCGAAAACATTAGTTGGATCAGAGAGCGACGCTCGGCAGAGCGTCGAACTGGTCCCAATCATCAGATAGAAGAACTGAAGACCGCCGCAATACGTTCTGACGGGGCTTCCAAATCGACTGACTTCGTATATCCAGTCCTAGGACTATACCGAGCGAATCGATCGGCCGTCGTCACAAACGGCGATGAAGTTGGAACTCCACTTTCCGAACGCTCCGAGCGATTGTCTGGTTACGTTGATTGTTTTGATCCGATTGGCTCGTTTCATCGCTTCGTAAAATGGTACCGAGCTGCGAGTATTAACGTTCGTAAGAAGTCATCACTTGCAAGTGGAAGCAACATTGCTCTTATGCTGGCAAGTGTCAACGATGCTGTTCGCGAAGCGCTTGAGCCTACTCAATGGAATGAGCTGCGATGGGATTATGACCAAGATCAACTTACAGTGGCGAACAAGTATGGCCACTGCCTGCCGGCATCTGCGATGAGCGATGGCGTAAGGAATACCCTTGCGATTGTTGCTGACATTGCCCATAGGTGCTGTCGACTAAACCCACAGTTCGAAGATTCCGCTAGGCTCCGAACACCAGGTGTTGTGCTTATCGACGAAATTGATCTTCATTTGCATCCTGGGTGGCAACAACAGATCGTTGGTATCCTGCGAAGCGTTTTTCCTCTTGTGCAGTTCGTTTTAACTACGCATAGCCCTCAGGTGCTGTCCACGGTTTGTAACGACTCAATTAGAGTTATACGAGTAGATCGCGGCTTAGCTTCGATTACAACTCCGAAGTTTCAAACGCGTGGTGTTGAAAGCGCTGCGGTGCTTGCTGAAATCATGGGGATTGATCCGGTTCCGCCTGTTGAAGAGGCCGTAAAGCTCAGCAGGTACCGTGCATTGATTGAAGATCGTCTCAATCAAACAGACGAAGGTAAATCTCTTATGCTTGAGCTTACTGAACACTTTGGGGCAGACCACCCTTTGATCAAAGATTGTGAACGTCTCGACAGGTTTTTTGCGTTTAAGGACAGAAAACGCGGAGGTGAGTCGTGAGGCATCTTGATAGGTCCAAAGCTAACCCTCCAGCGTGTTTGTCGTGCTACAGGCATGGTTTGAATAACTGGAACGATCTTAAAGCAGAAGAACGAGTGCAAATATGGGACGAACTCGCAAAGGTGCAAGGAGAATTGTGTGCTTACTGCGAATCCCGAATCTCAGAGGGAAGTAGGCATATCGAGCACTTCCGTGACAAGCATCGACATCCAATTCTTACGTTCACTTGGGACAATTTGCTCGGATGCTGCATGTCCACAGATTCGTGTGGACACTACAAAGACTCGACGGCTGACGAGTACGACCCGACACAACTGATTGACCCAACACTAGATGATCCGGACCGTTTTTTCAATTTCCGGACAGATGGGACTATTACTGTTCGAGTGGATGAACTGACTGTGGCTCAACATTCGCGTGCCACGGAAACGTTGAGAGTACTGAATTTAGATGACATAAGAGGAAGACTTCGCAAATGTCGCAAGACCGCAGTAGATATTTACTTAGGAACATATCCAGACATGCTTTCCGAGTTGCAAGCTTGTGACGAGGCTTCCCGAAGGGACTTTGCTGAGCACGAGATCAGCTGTATCGAAAATGATCCGTACTCAACTCCAATCCGACACCTACTTAAGAGTTGCATTTAGGTCGAATAACAAATGACGAACATGAAACCATGGCGAGAGATTGCAGTGCCGCATCGTGACGTGCTGGAAGGAACCTTCCAGCAGTCCGAGTTCGCTGCTGACATTACGGCAGTTCATTCGGGGAAGGCGACAAAAGAATATCAAGATGCTTCTGCGTTTTATGACCGGACATTCATCACAGAAGGTATGCGATTGCTGTTGACTCAGGTCGCACAGCGACTTGCTGGGAATGGTGGTGAACCAGTCATTCAACTTCAAACTGCTTTCGGTGGTGGCAAGACGCATACGATGCTAGCTGTGTATCACTTGGCAACTCGCAAGTGCTCGCTTTCTGAACTTAGTGGCATACCATCTTTGATTGAGCAAGCCGGAATGATGGATGTCCCGCAGGCACGTGTTGCGGTACTGGATGGGACTGCACACGCACCAGGCCAAGCGTGGAAGCATGGCAAGCAAGTGATCAAAACACTCTGGGGTGAGCTTGCATGGCAATTGGGTGGCAGCGAAGGCTACGCACTCGTTAAAGAAGCTGACACAACTGGCACTTCTCCCGGAAAAGATGTGCTTCGTGATCTGCTCGCAAAATACTCTCCGTGCATCGTATTGATAGACGAACTAGTTGCGTATGTTCGTCAGTTCTCCGAAGGCCAAACGCTTAGCGGTGGCAGCTA
>CAIOHR010000133.1 GCA_903858115.1 uncultured Pirellula sp.
ACTAAGCACCAAGCACTAAGCACTAAGCACCAAGCACCAAGCACCAAGCACAACGCACCAAGCACTACGCACTAAGCACTAAGCACTAAGCACTAAGCACTAAGCACTAAGCACTAAGCACTACGCACTACGCACTAGGCACTAGGCACCAAGAACTAAGAACTAAGAACTAAGAACTAAGAACTAAGAACTAAGAAGCACTAAGTCATTATGACAGGCAAGGATGCCTATCCCACATCAACTCTCAAAACTTCTTTCAGAATCGGAGAGGTCGGTTTCGGTAGATCGCCAAACCAACCCCAAAAGCCTCGCCACTGAGGCCGAAGCACGGCGATTGCAGTCGCTAGAACGATCTTGAGATCTGTCCAAAGCGATGCATGATCCACATACCAACTTTCAAGTTCCCCCTTGAAAGGCATGATATCTTCCCGATAGCACTGTCGAAGATCACGCCCTTCTTCCTGCGCTCGTGCGATGATCGCTTCTTCATCTCGAAACACGAGCGAGCCGATCCCGGTAAGTCCCGGTTTCACATTCACGATCTTTTCTTGTACCCACTTCGGATAGTCCGCAAATCCCTTGGGCATCAACGGTCGCCATCCCACAAGGGAGATCGTTCCGACAAAGACATCCCACAATTGAGGTACTTCATTGAGTTTCGACTTTCGCAAAAACTTACCGATTGGCAAAACTCTCGGATCATTTTTCAAGGTGATGTCTTGTGTCCCCATATTCGGAGCATTTTTCACCATGGTGACAAACTTGGTAACGTAAATGATTTTTCCGAGGAAACCAACTCGCTCTTGAAAGTAAAAAGCCTCACGCTCGCCAGTAACTTTGAGAATGGCGATGACGACAAGAAGAATAGGGGACAAAACAAGCAGGGCTGTTCCGGATACCAATATATCGAATATTCGTTTCAGCATGATCTACATCCTGTTGTCTAGGTACTTACCGGTTTCGAGATGGTTAAAGTGGGGCAGCAACAAGCCGAATGCGCGAAGCATATCCGATTTGGTCCACTCGGCGCGTTCTCGCATCGCGGCGATCGCATCGGAAAAAGCATCTAACGAAGCCTGATTCGCACTCGCGGAGTTTTTCACGATGCCGATTTCGGAATAGCGGTCCCAGTCAACTTGTTCTCCCTCCGTATAAAACTCTTCAAAGTCCTTTTCTCCCGTAGTATCAGAGCCAAAAAAGAAACAGGGCCATTTCCCTTGAGCTGTGAGTTCCTGCATGCGAGATCTAGCTTCGTCCTCGCTGGAACATTCATAAGGTTCCCATCCCAAGTCTCGTAGGAACTTCTCTGCCATCGATGCAAAGGTGATCAAGTGCAAACGAGGACTGAGCTTCGGAAAGAAAATTTCCGCATCGTTCCCGAGCAAGATGGAGAAGAGGCATAGATGTGCACCTTCTTGTTCCGTCACAAAGTAACGTTTGATGTCGTTCGGTGCAGCGATGGGTTGCAGTTTGCGAATCCGCTGCGTCCAGGCGTGTGGTAGTGAACCGTCGGAGAATGCCACGTTGGCGAACCGTGCCGTTGACACTTTGGTCTTCTCATTTTCGGAGGTCAGATACATCTCCATGATCCGCTTCGAACCGCCCATCATATTGACGGGATTGGCAGCCTTGTCCGTGGAAACGCAGAAGAACTTTTTCGCGTTCACTGCGCCGGCAAACTGCAATAGTCGTCGAGTCAAGAAAACGTTGACATCGACCAATCGCATAAGCGTGAACGGATCCTTTTCACTCCGTACATGCTTGAGCGCCGAGAAATTGAGTACATAGTCGTAACCGTTGTTACCAGTCAGCGCATGTCGCTCGAACGCATCGAACTCTCGACCGAGTGCATCAAAGCAGTAAGCATGAAAGTCTCCAGCGTTGTAACCGAGCGAAGAGCGAATATCTCGAACCAATTCAGCAAGGTTGTTTTCGGAGCTATCGATGACATGTAGCACACGAGGGTTGCGAGCAAAAAGCTCCTTCACGACAGCACCCCCGATCGACCCAGCTCCTCCAATAACTAAAAAACGGCTCTTTGAAATTTCGCGATCCATCTGCTCGCCATGGATTTTAAGATCGTCGAGGAATAAAGATTCCTCACGACCGATCAGTTTTAATAGCCGTTCCGTTTGCATACTCGAGCTACCTTAGGTTCGTTGAATACTCGGGGAAAAAGGTCTAGCCGGTGTACCTTTCAAATACTGATAATCAGGGTGCGTTGAGACGACTGTTGCTCCGGCTGCTACAAAGCATCCCTGACCAAGCTCGACTCCTTGAACGACTGCACAACCGGTCCCTAAGTGACATCCTTCTCCCAGAATGATATCACCTGAAAGCGTAGCGCCCGGGGACAAATGGCAATAAGCTCCGACGTTGCAGTCGTGGTCGACACTAGAGCGGGTATTCAATACGGTGAATGGTCCTACAGTAACTCCCGGCTGAACAATCGCTCCTGCATGTATCTGACAACCATGCCCAATCTTGGAATCAGGTGACACCCATGCAAACGGGTGAATGATGGTCGCGAACCGAAATCCCCGCGATTCGAATCGACTAGTAATTCGCTGCCATGGACTGGAGGGTACATTTGGCCAAATGCTACCTACGCCAAGTGCGAGTTCAACTTCACTCGAACCATATTCTTCGAAGAGGTGCTCGTCGCTGATAACTCTTATGTCGCTAGGTATTCGTCCCTGTCGTCCAGCTACGATATCCGTTGCCGCGATCACGGTTCGTCCTGATGCCCGAATCGCACTGCAGACGACACTAGCATGACCTCCGTTTCCGATGATGACAACAGGTAAGCTCATCGGCTTGCCAACCTCGTCAACAACTGCGAGGAACTAGGGATGTTAATGGTCCGAGCACAAAGACTCATCGTGTTCTCGAGTGGACCACGCGGGTAATGGATGTACATAGGGAACGTATGAATCGGCTGCCATAATGGTCTCGATTGATAGTTCGCGGCGTTCAACGCATGGAGAATTTCGTCTCGAATGGATGCATGCTTTGGTCTCAGAATGAACCCATTCAACCAATAATTGCTGGTTGTACCGCTCGGCTCCTGGATAAAGTCAACTTCCTCCAATGTACGAAACGATTCTGCATAAGCATCGGCAATTCGTCGCTTGGCTGCGATCGTTTCTGAGAGGACCTCCAGTTGGGCACATCCGAGGGCCGCATTGATGTTGGGCAATCGATAGTTGTATGCGACTTCGTCGTGGTAGAACTCCCACGGATGAGCCACTTTCGCCGTTGTTGAAAGGTGTTTCGCCCTGTCGGCCAATGTTGCGTCCTCGGTCAAGATCGCTCCACCTCCACCCGTTGTTAAGATCTTGTTACCATTGAAACTCACGGCGGAGATCAGTCCAAACCTTCCTGTATGCTTTCCTGCACAGTACGAACCGAGGGATTCGGCAGCATCTTCCACCAGTGGCAGTTCAAAACGATTACAAACATCGAGAATCCCTTGGATATCGGCAGGATGGCCCAAGCAGTGCATCGGACAAACGGCAGCAATCCGCCTACCCGTTTCCCGATTGACGAATCTACCATTTTCCGTTCGACCAATAAGTGACAAACGTTTTTCAAGCTCTTCCGGGCACAATGTCATCCGAGTGGGTTCGACATCGATAAAATGCGGGACTGCCCCGCAATGGGATATTGCATTGGCCGTAGCCACAAAGGAAAGAGAGGGACACAAAATCTCATCGTCCCGTTGCACGCCTGCAAGCTGAAAACAGAGTTGCAAGGCCGCTGTGCCGTTGACCACGGCGACGGCTCGCGCACTGCCGGTAAATTCCGACAATTGCTTTTCAAACTTAGTTACATAGGCTCCAGCGGAAGACACCCAACCGGTATCAATACACTCTTGGACGTATTGCGAACTGTTGGGAGGTAAGTAGGGCTCATGAAGCAACACCAACGATTGGGCATCGCCAATCGTTCGTCGAACCGCGTCTACAATTTTTGCTGCTAACATTCTTGGATTGCTTCGTGTTCTAGCTGGGGGGGAGGGGATGAACGTCGCATGGTCCGGGACAATGGTCCGAGACTACCTTTTCTCTCTCCCCACTCGCCACTCGCCGCTTAAATATCCACACGCTTCACCGCATTCGGGCTTCGCACCGAAGCGATGTATCCATCCAGCAATGAGTGACGTACATACGTCATGGCATCGACTCGGCAGTCATCACCGATCTTCACACCGCTTGCAACGAATGCATTGCTTCCAATCATGCTTCGCTTTCCTATGGATGCATTTCCGCTGATCCGAGAACCAGGCAATATTGATGAAAAGCTGCCGATACGAGCGTCATGTCCGATACTAGCGTTAAAATGCACAAGACAGAAATCATCGATGCGTGCATCGGAAGAGACTGCCACATGGGCTGCGATGAATACTCCATCACCGACGCTCGCCGTTGGCGAGATAAAGGCACTGGGATGTATGATTGTCGCAGGTTTCCAATCCTTGGCCGTACAATGCTCGTGGATCAACAATTTCCACATCATATCTGTGATACCGATATGGTATCGAATTTCGCAGTTCCAGGATTCCGCTTCACGGCAAATCTCATTCTCGAAGGACTCCACCGAAAAGAATCTTTGTTCGATACGTGTGAACGGATTACCAGGAATAATCGCAGCGGTTTCCGCAACCTCTTGCGCGGTCCTATTTCCAAAAATCAACAAAGCAGACATGGCTAAGAAAGTTGCGAGTTGCGAGTAGAGTGGGATAGGCATTCCTGCCTGTCATCATGACCGAAAAAGGAACAAAGGGAATGAACATGGATGAACACGATGTCCAGGATAGTTTCATATCGATGAATAGTAATGATACCTATAGTGCACAACCAATGATGCTCTCAGCAATCTTTCTAAGCCGCAGATCGGAATGCATGTCATCGTGTAAATCCTTTATATCCATGCTCCTTTCTCCTTTTGCAACGAACGTTCTGGAGCAGAACAAACGGGAATGAACATGGATGGACAAGATGTGCAGGATGATTTCCATTCGCTGCGTAGATTCACTTTTGTCGAGTGAATCGTTTGAATTCGAGTTTCGGATTGCCAAAATTAACAAGTAGGCCGACCTCGATTCCAGTTGCCTTTAGGTAGTTTATAATCTGTGCCTGGTACTCAGGAGCGATCGCCTTTGCCACCTTAAGCTCAACGATGATTTTTCCTCCCACCAAAAGGTCGGCATAGAACTCGCCAACAATTCGTTGTCGAAAATAGACATGGATAGGATGTTGGCATTGCACTCGAAATCCCTTTTCCTGGAGAGCGATTGTCAAGGCTTTTTCATAAACTGATTCGAGAAACCCGGTTCCCAACTCATTGATGACTTCGAACGCACAACCGATGATTTTCTCCGTGATTTCTCCAAACTGCAAGTCGGATCGACCATCATCCTGTAGATCTTGCATATCCATGTTCGTTTCTCCCGCTGTATAGAATATTGTGGATCACCAAAAGTTCTTCGAATTAAATGGAATGAACATCGATGGGCATGATACTCAGGATAAAGGCATCCTGTAAATCCTGTGAATCCATGTTTACTTCTCGTCGCTCATATAGTCCCAGAATCGACAACGATATCTTGCCCGGTGATCGATCGGCTTTCAGGGCCTAACAAAAATACGATCGTCGAGGCTACCGATTCGATATCCGTAGCCATGCCAAGCGATGTGCGTTGATAGATTTTCGAACGCTGCTCCTCGGTAAGCGAAGCAGACATATCCGTTTCCATAAAACCAGGCACCACGCAATTACTCCGGATACCCCGACTCCCCCACTCACGAGCAATTCCTCGCGAAAAAGACTCGAGCGCTCCTTTCGTTGCCGCATACATCGACAGACCCTTGTACCCTTTCCGGGCACAGATCGAACTCACATGCACCATCGAACCTGCAGTTTGGTGCAGCAGCATGTTCCGAATAGCAAAGCGAGTGATCTCTATCGGAGCGAAAACGTTCGTGCGAAACATCGCTTCGATTTCTGTAAGGTTCGAATTCGTGACCAAGTCGTCGTAGGCAACACCAGCATTGTTGACCACGCCATCTAATCGAAAATTGTCTTGCCGCCCCCAAGCAGACAAGGTAGCTCGCAACGATTCGACGTCTTGTAAATCACAGGCTTGGAATTGAACACAATTCGGATAATCATCGATCAGCTTTCGAAGTGGTTCACTAAGCGATCGCCCCAACAACCAAAGATCATGTCCGTCGGCTAATAGCTTAGAGGCAGTTGCGAACCCTAATCCACGCGAAGCGCCCGTCAAAAGAATATTCAAACGGTCCGACCTTTCTTCCCGGAAGGTGATGTGCCGATCTTGTCCACGAATTGGATAATCCGAGGAATACTGTAGTTATCGAGTTGCGATGACAGACTACGACGAATGTCAGTCACCGTGTATTGCACCTCCTTGTCCAGGACGATCTCAGCACATACTAGATTGCCAACCACGGAGTTTTTTTGTGCGAACACTCGAGCTTCGCGAATACCCACGATTTGCAATAGAGCATCTTCGACGGCATGCGGGTTGACCTTTACACCCCCCACATTGATCCAATCCGATCGACGCGCCAGGACACGAAGCGTCAATGGCGACTCTCGAACGATCTCAACTTCGTCACCGGTGGGAAAGAAGGCATCGACGCAGTTTCCACGCAAGCTTTCCGCGATTAACGTTTCATGAAGCCACAACTGACCATCTTCCACTCTTAATAGTCCCTTTCGGTCTTCCGTGACAATGAATGTATCGGCGTCCGAATGGAACAGCGACCCCGCCTCCGTCGAAGCGTAAATGTTGCGAAACTTGGCGTTTGGGAAAACTCGCTGCATTTCTGTCATAAGGGAGGGATGGCAGACTTCTCCACCGACAGTGATGGAACGTACCGTTTCATGTTTCATGGTGCCATTCACGAGCAATCGAAACCATGTCGGTGTTGCGCTGAGACGGGTGATGGAGTACGCTTCGATAGCCGCATGAATTTCGTCGGGCGGTAATCCAAGCAAGCTGACAATGGTGTTGAGATTGCAAATGGCTTGGAGAAAGACCTGCATGCCCGCGAATCGATCTGGAGAATAAGCCAATCCCCAAACGTCATCGCGGTGGTTGGGCGATATGATGACGGAACGAGCCAACGTATCCATGCGGTGGTAGACCCATTTTGGCTTGCCCGTTGTCCCTGAGCTAGCGATCCCGATTTTGCTCCGAGAGTTGAGAATCATCGATGGAAGCCTATCGAGGAAGTCGCGAGTAGCGAGAAGCGAGCTTCGAGATAAATCCAACGAGTTGCAAGGTTTTTCTCGCCACTCGCCACTCGCTTCTCTCAGCTCTTGGCTTCGGGTTGCCGGACGGTCCAAATTGAAATCGAGATGATGACAAAGTCGACTGACGATATCCGCGAGCCGATCGAAGAGAGGTTGATTGCAGGACACAACCGAAGGTGTTTCGCTGCAATCCGGCGCGTCACGAAAAGATGGATTCGCAACAGACCTATAGATCAGATCTTTGTAGGTCGCAGATAGAGTTCCCCCCGTCGCACCCATGAGCCGCAGGGCGCTAGCCCCCGGTTTCTCTTCCTCCACCCGCAGGGCGCTAGCCCCGGTTTCTTCTTCCTCCACCCGCAGGGCGCCAGCCCCCACGCTTGGATTTGAATGCAGGCCGCTTCTGCCCGCGATTTCAACAAGAAACGGTCGATTATCTGCCAAGTCGTTACTATCGAACATGGATTCACAAGATTTACAGGATGACTTTATTTTAGGTATCCTGTCCATCGATGTTGATACCTCGGTATTCAGAGTCTAGAAACCTGTTCCCCATAGCTTTACGATCTATTGCGGCCATGCATCATCGAACCACAGATAAACGCCGATGATCGCCGATCTATATCCAACAGATTGTTTGCGATTTCATCGGTGATCATCGGTAAAATCGGCGGTTAACTTGGCTTCTAGCTTGCAATAATTCATAGACCGAAAAGGTCGAGATCCAGACCGTTGGAACCACCGATGAACGCAGATGTTCGCCGATGAAAACCATTCATGTAAAATTCTTATCGGTGAACATCGGTGGTATCGGCGGTTAAATCTGGATTTTCAGTTTCTCGCTGCTCGCCGCTCTTAATTTCCAAGTCGTTTTGCAACTTCGCCAACCGTATCCACAAGTCCGTTTGCGAAGATATCGATACCCGTGGCAGCTTCGATCTTTACGGTGAGGACAGCCAATTCGAGCGAATCGAGTCCAAGATCTTTCCGCAGGCGCAGATCGTCACGCAAAGCGTTCACTGGCTCCCGCCCCGACTCCACCAATACCTGGTTGATTTTGTTAAGGAGTACTTCGTCGGGCTGCATCGTTTGTGGGTTCCAAGATAGTCACTAGCTTGCTACCAATCACTCTTACTTCCAACACTGGAATAGTAGTTCGTTGTCCATAATAGAGAGACTCCCATCCTTGCACAACCTTTGCATCAACTCCACCCTCCGATTCTAAACGAATGGAATACTTTGTGGCTCCATTCGATCGGCCGACGATTTGATTCGCAGAAGTAATCGTCCATTCATAACTGGGAGTCAATTGCCATCGTGCGACAAATTCATTTCTATTCGCTGCACGCATCAGCCCATCAACGCGATCTTCGACTTTGTAACGTTCATTTTCTCGAGAGATTCTTCGTTCATGGACATAAGGCACTTGACTAGCAAAGCGACTTGAGCAGTGAATGCACACATCGGACTCAATCCGAATGTCCGTTTTGGGCCATCGAAACCACAGAAAATTGGGACCCTTTACCATTTGCTCTTGATTGAGAAATTGTACCGTACTGTGTGCAGCGACCGAATAGAAGTAGTTTTTGATCGCTTTATCCTCGTGGTAGTAGCGAAAACTCCCCGTATCGCGAACTACATTTTCTCCATCGTTCCAAATATCCACGTGGAGCATATCGCATTGCCCAGGACGATCTTTATAGTTGCCAGCACGAATCATCAAATAGCTTGATTCGCCTCGCATGATGTGATAACCACCCGTCGTATCGTTCCACATGGTTGATCTAGGACGAGCAGGCAAAACGTTCGACTTCGAATCATTTTTGGAACTCAACCCTAACCAAAGCGATTTTTCTTGCCAAGCACCGCGTCCGAACAAGGGAACTTGCGTATCCAATAGTCGATTCGAAACATCGAGAATAGGTCGGTAGTCCAAGTAATCCGACCACGAGAGTGGAAGAATGTTGGCACCGTCATTAGCACCACAATTCGGCACTCGCCCATTCTTACTATCGACAAACTCGGCTAGCCATCGCACCGAGTTTCGAACACGGTCTAGTGTCTGTTTATCGAAATGCACATGATTGACATCTCCCAGCTGGATGGCCCAGACCATATCGTCGAGCATCACTCGGTGGTACGACATCGAGTGCTGCACATACGATCCTAAAATTCCAACTTGCCTATAGATCTCATTTTGCAGTACATTTTTCCCATATTGCAACCATCGATTCGCGTTGGGTAACTCTGGGTACAGTAATCCCACCGTAAAGAGTCCCGTTGCTTCACTCAGCGCATGGTTGTTTTCCTGACTAATCGCATAGTTGATATTCGCGATTATCCGCGTCGCAGATTGCCATGCCAAACAATCAACACGAGCTAATCGTTCTGGTGTAGCTGATGGACTATCGAGTGTGACCATCGCACCGAAAAAGATAGCCATCAGTCGAAACGCGATCTCTTGACCACACCCCCATGCGACAGATTGATTCACTGGGTTTTGTTCAACCCAAGCATCCAACAACGTCCAGAAAGCTTCGGCCCACTTTTCATCGTTGCTATACCGATACGCTCGCGCGAAGTGGTATGCAAGCGTTAGTCGAGATGGTTCCCAGACGAGCTTAAGATCATTTCGAGGAGGACCCGATCGAGCCGAGTCTAACCAATGCGAATGGACTGGCCAATCAATGTTATTGGACTCATCGCGATTGAAGTTGGGTGGCCAACCGATCGGCGATTCCCAACGGCTAAACATTGGATAATATCCAGCTAGAGCACGTTCCGCAGATGATTCAACATGCGTTTTCCATGTTGCCCTATCAACGATCTCTTGTAATTGTTCCGAAGTTGGCAGTGGAAAGAATCGATGGCGCCGTTGCTGCCACTGCTGAAGTCGTTCGGATTCCTCAAGCTTCCCAAGAGGGCAACGGTCTGCACGGTATGCGTTGTCTGATAATTGACTACGCAGCCAGCCTGACCGTATCGCAAACGATTGATACATCCTACGGGGAACGTTATCCCATCCTACCCCTTTGCAAATCCAGTAGGCCTTCTCCAGCGGGTTCAACGCGTTGCAACCTGTTGGACAATCTCGAGGTACTTTGCGGCCAAACTATCGCGAGAATAATTCTTGAGGACAAACTCGCGTCCCGACGTTCCCATCGAATCGCATTGTGCTTGGGACTCTCGTAGTTGCTTAATGGACGCAACAATGCTGGCGGTATTCTCAGGCTCCATAAAAAGTCCAGCGCCAGCGTCTTCAACCAACTTTCTTGCAACACCATCAATACCAATCAAAATTGGACGCTGGCAACACATATAATCAAAGACTTTGTTCGGATACACTGTTTTAAAGGTATCGTTTTTCATCAACACAGCGGTACATACATCCATTGCATTGATGTAGTCTACGACTACTTCTTTTGCCACAGAACCGACGAAAGTAACATTCGATAGTTCGCGACGTGAAGCTTCTGACTGAAGGTTTGATTTTTCCATCCCATCCCCGACCAAAACAATCTGAACATCGGGGATTTCTGTTTTCAATACTTCTGCTGCATCCAATAGTTGCCCCAATCGGTTTGCTTTCCCGTGCGCACCAAAGTATCCGACGGCGAATTTACCGTCTAGTTTAAGCTCTCGACGGATCGCATTATCACGCTCCCCTGGTTGAAACAAATCAGGATCGGCGCCATTCGTGATCATGCTAATCTTTTCAGGAGGTACACCCTTCTTTTCGATCAGTGTTTCGCGAAAGGCCGGTGTCAGAACATTGATCCAATCAGCCTTTCGGTAAGCATCTGCTTCCATTTGAAAAAGCATGTTGGCCAATTTCCCTGGTTTTAAAACGCCTGTATCCAAAGCGCTTTCCGGCCACAGATCTCGCACCTCAAAGATTACCGGGCAGCGGAGCAGCCACTTAAGCCACTTCATGGTGACCGCGACAGTGAGAGGCGGACTTGTTGCAACAATCACGTCAGGACGAGCGGCAAAACAAAACCCAGCGATGGAGGACGATACCGCAAAACTGAAATAGGCCCATGCTCTTCCGAGGAAACTCGAATTGTAAGCTTCGCTCACATGGCAGCGATACACTCGAATTCGAGGCTCTGGATCTTCACGTTTGAACATTCGCCAACGGTATGCTGCCGACTTCTTTCCCGTGGTATAGTCCACCATCCCAGCCAATACACAAACCTCATGTCCCTGCGCAGCCCAATAATGAGCCATCTGGTTCCATCGAGCACCACCTGAAGCATCCTTGGCAAGAAAATATTGATGCACTAACAAAATTTTCATGAGGTCGATGCCGTTTGTTTTTGATTTTCGGTTTCATCGACATTCATTGAAATCAATCGGTATTCTTCGGGTAGATAGATGGTACGAGATTCCTTGGCAGAAGTAACAGCAGCGAAACTCGCAAGTGTCACATTCATAAGTCGACCGAACTCCTTTTCCCAATCGTTTGCCAAAAACAGCTTTTCTCGCACTGCCAGGAATTGCTGTCGGTGCCCCTTCTCTTGTCGTGCAGTTTTCAATTTTCCAAAGTTCGAGAATCCATATCCCTTTGTTACTCGAAAGTTGTCGATTTCCAATACCCGATTGTCGGAGAATACACGCAAGGATTCTTTGGGATAACTTTTGCTTCCGTTAGCAAAATAGCAGAGACTTCCAACACTACCGTCTTCTAATCCCACGGTGATCGACATTTTGTCTTCACCAATGGCCGCGTTGCCGCTCATTGTACATGCAGTCACAGAATGAATCGGGCAATCGGCAACATGCACCATCCAATCCAGGAAATGGCATGCTTCGCCAATGATTCTTCCACCTCCAATGAGAGGATCATGCACCCAATGATTGCCAGGGATCTCGCCAGCATTCATCAGCAATTGAAACGTAAGAGGGGAGGTTCTACCTTTTAATAGTTGTTGGCACTTCACCGTGTGAGGGCTATAACGTCGATTGAACCCAACCATAACGCGGCGGTTCGGATACTCATGGATCACCTTTTGAATTTCGAATAGTTGATCTACGTTGAGAGCTAATGGTTTCTCCACAAACACATGCTTATTAGCGAGGAGAGATTGGCAAACCAATCTCGCGTGAGAGTCGTGGTTCGTCGTAATGAAGACCAAATTTACCTCGGAGTCTGCCAAGACATGGTTGAGATCCGTGGTCGCCTGTTCAACGCCGAATTTTTGAGCGGTGTGGTGAATCTCGGATGCAGAAGAACGTCCGACAACATACTTCCATCGAATCGGGGCTCCCTTTACACTCGGCATCAGCGTGGCACGTGTAAAATTGCCTGCTCCAATAACGGCAGCTACCATCGGACTATTCCCGTCGCTCGACGAAACCTTTGCGGGATGGATTCGAACGGTCTGTTGGTGCACATCATCCAACGGGAATTGCAGTATGACCCCCAACGCGTTTCGATCGTTTTGAATCACCTGATACGCATCGATGGCACGATCTATTGGAAAACGATGTGTGGTGAGCGATTCAAATGAAATCAACTTACGTTCCAGCAGCTTCAAAATTGCTTGGAAATTTCGTTGCTCGGTCCATCGCACGTATCCGATCGGGTAATCGTGCCCATACTCTTCGTAGTCGCTGTCGTATCGTCCAGGGCCGTAGGAGCAAGAGACGCGGAACGAGATTTCCTTTTCATAGAAATCACTTCGTTTTAAATTCAGCCCCACAACACCCACAAGAACAACACGGCCCCGTTTTCGGCATGCTTTAGTAGCCTGACTCATAATCTCATCGGTTTTCGCGGATGCGGTGATAATGACAGCATCCGCTCCGTGATGATCCGTCATGGAATGAACCATCGCTGCAATGTCATTGCATTGCCCACCATCGATAGTCTCCGCCCCAAATGATCGCGCTAACTCCAACCGAGACTCGTTGATGTCTATACCAATGACCTGACATCCATTGGCTCGGAGTATTTGAACGGTAATGATTCCGATTAACCCGAGGCCATAGACGACCACCGTTTCCCCAATAGTCGGTTCTGCTAGACGAACACCTTGGAGTCCGATACTGGCGAGTACCGTAAACGCGGCCTGATCAGACGACACGGATTCAGGGATTTTCGCGCAAAGATTTTGAGGGACCGATACGAAGCCGGCGTGGGGGCCATTAGAAACGACACGATCCCCAACCTCGAATCCCAAAACGCCTCTACCGATTTGACGAACGATTCCAGCGTTGCAGTAACCAAGAGGTAAGGGTTCACCCAACTTGGAGAAAACGGCTTCCAGAGTAGGAAGGAGACCGTCGGTCTTGATTTTGGCCAAGACCTGTTTCACTTTTTCAGGTTGAGCTTTGGCCTTACCGATCCACCCCGCTTGTCCAAACTCGACAAGCATTTTTTCAGTACCAGCCGAGATAAGGGTGCACTTGGTTTGGATGAGCAATCGTCCATCGGACACCGCAGGAGCCGGCACTTCGGCAATCGTCGTTTTGCCATCACTAAGATTCTGAAGTACTTGGAGCATAGGTGGGAAGGCAAAGAGAGAAGATAAGAGAAAAGAGCTAGGAGCGTAAAGCGGAGATCTTACAGGGAAGAGAAGGGAAAGTTGAGACGGGGTAGAGGGTTTGGTTGTTAGAGTTTGTTGGAAAACGAAACGATCATGCGCGAGATCTCATCCAATTCCGTCATAAATCGTTGGCTCGTTTTCGAATCAATGTAATCGGACGTAGGTTCGTTTTGGCTGTTGAGCCCCAGAGGGGCGGAAAGAAATAGCCTGGGGTGTCAACCCCAGGTTTGATAGCAATTAGGCCGATGAGCCCTGGAGGGGCGGTATGAGCAAGGAATGTTCATGCCGCCGCTCCAGGGCTCAATGATGTGTATTGAATTCCTGGGGTTCGCACCCCAGGCTAATGCATGCCACGCCTCCGGCGTTCAAAACCCCAATTGGCAAGGAGCAAAGAGTGCTCTACGCTCCCCCTCCTGCGAAACAGCCTCTCGTATCGATTACGACTCGTTGATCGAGGATTCGTTTTGGTAACTTTTTGAACGGCTTGTGATCGACAAGCAACACGACAATATCCGCTCGTTTGATTGCCTCTTCAGCCGGTTCAAGTGTCGCTTTGCCTTCGAGGCATTTGGGTAACTTATCAATATGGGGCTCGCAGACGATGAGATCGCTACCATAGATCGCCGCTAACTTCTCAGCGATGTGCAACGAAGGGCTTTCACGTAGGTCGTCAACGTTCGCTTTGAATGCTAATCCCAAGCACGCGATGACTGGCTTTCGAAATCGTTCCGCTCTCTCTTTCACTTGAGCAATCACATGCTCAGGCTTGGAATCATTGACTTCACGAGCCGTCCGAATGAGTCGTGCACGTTCTGGACATGCCGACACGATAAACCATGGGTCGACTGCGATACAATGCCCACCAACCCCAGGCCCGGGCTGGAGAATCTTGACACGCGGATGGCGGTTGGCCAATTTGATCAGCTCCCATACATCGATATTGAGCGAATCGCAAATCATCGACAGTTCGTTTGCGAAAGCAATATTCACATCGCGGTAAGAATTCTCGGTTAGTTTGGCAAGCTCTGCTGTTCGGGCATCCGTGGTAAAGATTTCTGCGGAGCAAAACACTTCATAGAGTTCTTTGGCTTTTTCGGAAGCTTCCGGAGTAAGTCCGCCCGCGATGCGATCGTTCGTCACCAGCTCCTTGAGCATTTGGCCTGGAAGGATTCTTTCAGGGCAATGTGCAAATAGGAAATCATCTTCTTGGAATTGGCTACTCACCTCTTCCATCAACCATTCTTTCATTTTCTCAGTGGTACCTACCGGGCTGGTAGATTCAAGAATAATGAGGTCGCCTTTCTTCGCCACTTTCGCGATGGAACGGGTGGCTGATTCCACAAAGCTCAGATCTGGTAGCGTATTTCCGTTTTCGTGATGAAACGGTGTTGGAACCGCAACGATAAAGGTCGAAGCCGGTTGCGGTGCGATCGCAGCGGTTAGATTGCCACTTTGAACCGCGGCACGAACTAGAATATCTAGGTCCGGTTCCTCGATGTGAATGCGACCTTCGTTGATGGTATCGACGACGCGTTGAATGACGTCCACACCAAGCACTTTCTTGCCTTTGGTCGCGAAGATAGAAGCGGTGGGAAGTCCGATGTAACCAAGGCCAATGACGCAAATGTCAAACATAAGAGCTTAGAGCAAGGAGCGAAGTGGGTAGAGCGAAGAGGGTAGAGCGAAGAGTGGGATAAGCTTCCAGCTTGTCAGTTGTCAAGATAAGCCGGTCGCTAGCCGCGGTTGAAAATCGAAACTGAGCCGTTGCGCGCTTGCCCCGGTTTCTGCGAAGCATTGAGCAAGGAGGATAAGGGGAAGAGTCAAGAGCAACGAGCGAAGCGAGGCTTCAATCAACCACCCTCCCTCTTCAAGGGGCGAGCGCAGCGAGCGGAGGGATCTCGTCTCTCGTTTGTCGCCGCACGCTACTTTCCATTTTATCTCTTGATTGCCCGCTCCACACCGAGCCAGTTGAGTATTTTGGCGCCGAGAACAAACATTGCTTCTTGGTTTTTGTAATCTTTGTAGGACTTGTTCTGTGCGTCAAAGTACCCTTGAAGCTCATCGGTCGAAATACCGAGTTTCTTTGCAATGTATTCAAACTCGGTACGAACTTCGTCATCCGAAAGTGCTGGTGCTTGGAGCAATTGCAATGCCTGGTCGCGAGTCATTTGACCGGTAAGAATCAGACTGGAATATTGTACACGGCGTGAGTCGAATCCAAATTTGTTGGGTAGCCAATATCCCTCGAAAAACCTCGTAAATCTTGATTCGAAGTGTTTTTGAGGATAGGGAATCCAACCGTAAGTATCTTTCAAGAACTGCATTGCTTCCGCTTTGATGTACGGAAAGTAGTTCAGAGGCTTGATCACTTGAATCCTTCGAATGTACCGAAGATATACCTTGTGCCGAAGGATGCTACTAAACGGATAGGAACGCATCGGGTTGGTACAGTATTGGCGTCGAATATCACGAATCTGAGCCATGTCCGTGCCGTAATAGAAGAACTCAAGCGGATTTCGTACACATTCCGTCGAATAGTTCCCCCCATTGAGAATGTACTTGATCTTATGTTTGGCTGCAAAGTTATAGAGGGTTGCGATAAACGCATGATCTTGCGGAATGTCGATGTGGGGGACCCCAGATTTAAAGAATGCAAGTTGGAAATCGCGCATCTCCTGCCAATTAATGACTTCGGTGTAAAGATCGAGCCCCAGTCCTTTGATCAGCACTTCAATGTTGTTAGTACCGATTTGCGAATTCCAGCCTCCATCGACATGGAAAACAAGAGGCCGAAGTCCAAAATCCTTTACTGCGACGTGAAGCATGTAAGAGCTATCCGCTCCACCACTCATCCCCATGATACAGTCAAAGTCGCGATTCTTGCCATCACTCTTTACCTTGGCAACTATCTTCTCGAGGGCTTGCTTGCCTCGCTCGTCCGTATGCCAGTTTGGCAAGACATGTTCACTGAAACTATGACAGTGATCGCATACACCTTCGTTGTCAAAAGAAATTTGAGAATCGGATGTGTCCATCACACATTGAAAACATATTCGATATTCGCGTTTCCCTCGGTAATTCTCCGGTATCGGTAAAGAGAGTGAATCAAGTACAAGATTCATAGTGGATCCAGACTGTGAGTGGTTGATTACCTACCAAGTGCAAAGTTTTTGTCGGCGCCCGTGGGGTAGCTGATAAGTACGGCTCGGTACTTGCCATTGAATACAAAAAAGCTACCAGCAGCAGCCCCGATGAGTTTGAAGCGTTCCGTTGCCGCGCGAAGATCCTCAAGTTTGCCCGCCCCACCGAGAATTGTCATCGGTAAATCGATCGCGTCACGTACTCTTTGAGCCAATTCTAGATCATAGCCTTTCATCATTCCGTCGTTATCAATCGAATTGAGAACGATTTCTCCTGCACCCAACTTTTCCATTTGATTTGCAACTTCAACTGGATCGAGCTTTGTATTTGTCGATCCATTGCGGGTGTACACGTGGTACTTACCAAAGAGGCTTTTCTTGACGTCTAGTACTACGACTACGCTCTGTCTTCCGACAACAGTTGCCATTTCCGATATGATTGTACTGTTTTCGATCGCGGCAGCGCTGACTGCTACTTTTTCAACTCCCAGTCCAATTATGAGTGCCGCTTGGTCCGCTTTTGTGACTCCACCACCATAACAAAGAGGCATTCGGCATTCGGCGGCGAGTTCGCGAATTAGTTCCAGGTTGGGTTCGCGTCCTTCCCGCGTGGCATCGATATCGAGAACGACAATTTCGTCAACCTCTTTCTCGTTGAAGATCCGAACCGCGTTAAGTGGATCTCCCACATACTTCGGAGATTTGAACTGCTGCGTCTTAACAAGCCCTCCGTTATGAATGAGAAGGCACGGTGTGATCCTGGATCGCAACATGTTTAGAGTTTTGCAAAGTTCTCAAAAAGTCTAATACCGTTCGAATGGCTCTTTTCCGGATGAAATTGAAAGCCAAAGATATTGTCTTTGTAAACGGCGGATGCAAACTTCTCACCGTAGTAAGTAACTGAAAGCACATTTTCTTTATTCTGACACTCAAAACAATACGAATGCAAGAAATAAAACCCCCTTTCGACATCGATGCCGTCGAGGATAGAGTGCACGATGTCTGATTCAATGTTATTCCAACCCATATGTGGCAAATGGGGCTTAGAACCTTTTTGCTTGACTTTCAATTTCCTAACGCGTCCTGGTATCCAACCAAGACCTCTCGATTCACCTTCTTCACTTTCGTTACCCATGATTTGCATTCCGACACACACGCCCAGCACGGGAATGTTGCGACGTAGCACCATATAATTCAGGCACTCAAGCATCTTCGAACGTCTAAGTGATTCCATCGTCTGGTCAAAAGCGCCAACGCCTGGCAAAATGATCTTGCTTGCATTTGCTAAGTCTGATTCCACACTTGCAAATTCGCATGGGATTTGCAGCCGATCATAAATACTCGCAATTGCAGCAATATTTCCAGAACCGTATTTGAGAATCTTAATCACTTAAGATATCCAGCACTCCGCGATTCGAATGACTAACATTCAACAATCACATTCTATGGATCGCTTTGCAATCTCACTATAGGAAAAGACAGGAATGCCTTTTCCTATAGCAACGTCCTTCATCGCGTCGCAGATCGCAGGTGAATTAACTATTTGTAACAGAGCGTTCCGAATGTCGTTTTCGTCACCTCTGTCGATGAATACGCAGTTACCTCCGACATCCACATGTTCGATTCCACTCCAACGCCTGAAAATACAGGGAACCCCCAGCCCAACAGTCTGTTCCCAGATGACCGAATGAGTTCCTGGGAAAATCGCTAAGTCGGACGCGAGTAAGTAATGCGAGATTTCCGTGTAGGACAACCAACCCAGCATTATGATGCTTTCATGGGGCAAACATTTGGAAATTTCAAACTTCATCTCAGCAGTTGGCGTGCCAAAGAGCAAAAGTTTTACATTCGGATAATTAATGCTCTTAACAGCTTCAATTAGGTTTTGAATGTTCTTTCGTCGATCAATTTTTCCACCAGAAATCAGAAGGAATTCATCCATACCAACCCCAAGTTTTTTTCGGTATGCTTCTCGAATTTCCTTTCTTCTGTCGACATCCACTACCGAGTGATCAGCACCAAGAACCAATAACTCCACCTTGCTTCCTGATATGCCGTAAACATCACGAAGAAAATCGACACGCAAAGGCAACGTACCGTAGAACTTCTTGGTAACCGGTTCTATTGTTTTGGCACACCATCGATAAACAATCTTGTGCAAGACATTCTTGGAAACCCAACCGCGTGCACTGTTTATAAAGTCTGTGTGGCTATCTACATAAATCCTGACTTCTGGATGTTTCTTCGCATATCTTGCTATCTCGTAAATACTAACAAACTGGCAATCATGAAGAAAAAAAACATCAGGTCTTAACTGTTCGATCGCGTTCGTAAGCCCCTGATAAATCCTTAGTTTTTTTGCCAATGCTGCTGGCAACCATCCGGCATAGGCAAGTCGAGTTATTGGAATTCCCTCAGGAGTCAGGTACGACCGCGCTCTCGAGTGTCCACGCTCGGTATTACCGACATAGTTTTCGGTTGAAGCAACTATTGAAACCTCATGCCCCAGTTCCTTATGGATTTTCGGAAGAATGTTTTCTTGATAGCCGAAATCGTCGATATAAAACGCAGCAAGGCAGCAGTGAAGGATTCTCATTGGCCTACACTTTTAAGAAACTTTTCTGGCGAATCAAAGTTCTCGGCTAGTTCTAAAATTTGCTTGTCTTCCAGACTCCACCATTCCGATTTCTGGAGTCTCTGAATAATCGAATCCTCAAAGCGTTTCCTTATTTCTTTTGCAGGAACTCCTGCAACGATTGAGTACGGTTGCACATCTCTTGTAACAACACTTCCCATCCCAATTACTGCACCGTTTCCAATAGATACACCTTGTTTGATCAACGACTTTTCTCCTATCCAAACATCGGAGCCAATTATGGTCGTCAGCGGCAAGGGCCGTTTTTTCGGATGGAATTTTGCTTTTACGCTGTCTTTCCCCTGATAGAACACTGGTGACATCGAGACCCAATCCATTGGATGAGTCCCACCTCCGATGACGACATTGTTTGCAATGGAACAGAATGAGCCAATTTCGGCATTGGAAATCTCGCAATTATATCCGCAAAAAGAATGCTTGCCGAATCGTGTGTTAATGATGTTGCTTCCTGCTTCAACTTTTGAAGACGGCGGAATAATAGAATTGCAAATGGAACAACCACGCATTTTCTTCATGATCTTTGACCAGTAGTAGAGCATGCGTCTCATCGAACCTTCTCCAGTCCCGTTGTTGGCATTCGCCCACGATTAGTCAATAAAGTGTTGGAACCACAACTCCGTCAAAATCCAACGAAAGATCTGACTACTAAAGTTATGCTTATTTGATTCGTGTCGGCTAAGGACCTCAGTCATTCGAGACTGATCGAACAGGCCTCGTTGCCTACAGGATTGCGAATGTAAAATCGGTCGAACCAGCGAGTCCATTGAGTCACTTAGCCAATACTGCGTTGGAAGATCAAATCCTCGTTTTCTTGGTTCATTTACCACAGAGTCAGGAAGCCTTTCCTCCATACTCTTACGTAAAATATATTTTGTAAATCCTTCATTGAACTTGGCCGTGCCCGGAAGTCTGAAACTAAACTCTACCAATCGGTGGTCCAAAAAGGGTACTCTTCCTTCAATGGAATGAGCCATTGTGATCGAATCGCTATACTGCAACAGATTGACCAATCCATTTTCATGTTGACCTACCAAAATACGGTTAATCAAATCCTCGTGGTTTTGGCTTCGCGGAACCTGGTAAAAGTCGTCGCTGATATTTGCCAATTCATTACTGTAGACTTTATCATCGCCTCTAAGTATTCGGTACGGATGGTGAAGAAAGGGAAACATGGACCGAATAAGCATTGAGAAGAAATCTGACGGAGAATATCCAAAAGCCCCTGTTGCGCCTCGTGCGATCGTCCGGAAACACTCAGCGAAATTTAGCTTTTGCAAACTTGCCTTTAGGACTGGGAGTGCAACCGTGTTCGCGTAACCAGCCAACAGCTCATCCGCCCCTTGTCCCTCGATCATTACTCGTACTTCTTTTTTTGCAACCTCCATGATTTTCCAATAGGCTAACATGGGTTCTGCAGCGTGTGGAGCCTCGAGATGCTCCACAATTTTCTTCATAATCGGTTCAAGATCAGTTGAAAGCACATCGACTCGCGTGTTATCAACCCCAAATCGCATGGAGAGTTTGGCGGCAATCGCAGATTCATCCGCTCTATAGTTCGGATGAGAATAGGCAGCCGTATAGGATTTTGTTTTCCTAAGTGTATCCAGTCGAAACGAACTAAGAATTGCGCTAGAATCTAGGCCGCCAGAAAGCGAGAAGCCAACTGGAACATCGGATTGAGACCATAATCGAACCGAGTCATCGAACAATTCTCGAAACTCGTCGACCGCTACCTCCATGTTTACCTCCCGAGAATCTATTGAGTCCAATGGATAGTCCCAATATCGCTGAATCTTCATCTCGCCATCTTGAGTAACTAAATTATGCGATGGAGGAAGACGCTTAATACCTTCGAAGCATGTGTCATGGTTTTGCCCACCCACGCTTGCTCTGAGCAATAAAGAGAGCGCTTTGAAATTGGGACGTCGAAACTCTGGAGCAACTGCTAGAATCGCTTTTGCTTCCGAAGCAACGAAAATCTGATTTCCAGAAACCGCGTACAGGAAAGGCTTGATACCAAAACGATCTCGTGAGCAAAAAACTTTTTTCCTTCGCTTATCAAGAATCACAAATGCCCACATTCCATTAAACTCATTAACACAGTTTTCGCCCCACGCATCATAAGCGGCAAGAAGAACTTCTGTATCCGACTCTGTTTTAAAAGCGATTCCCCTTTCTTGCTTTAGTCGTTGCCTGATTTCTTTGAAGTTGAAGATTTCGCCGTTAAATACCACGCAACTTTGACGATCCTCAGAAAAGAACGGCTGGTTTGCACGTTCGTCTAGATCAATGATGCTTAGCCGTGCATGACCGACCGCGCCTAGCTCCTTATCTAAAAATGTTCCTTTCGCATCTGGCCCTCGATACTTCATTCTATCGATCATCAAGTCGATGTCTTGAACTAGAATTCGGCTTTCCAGATTCGGTTTTATCCTTAGAATTGCGGCGATTCCACACATAAATTATAGATTACCTCAGGTCCGACACATCCTATCACCAGGACTTTGCGTGAGCTATTTTGTTCTCGAGCTGTCGAAATCAAGAAACTCGCGGGGCTTGTACTTTGCCTTTAGGGCGTAAACTGCTTCTCGAATGCTCTTCACAGAGTGATCGACATGATTTTGCGTTCCGACTAGATTCATCCAGAATCGAAGTATACGTTTCATGCTTATTGATAAATAGTAAAACGACACGTAGCCCGAAGCCTTTAATCTTTCAACGATACTTATTGGCTGCAAAAGGACTTCCATTACTTCTCTGACGTACTGGCGCTCAAATACCAAACATGCTGCGTATAGATACAAATAGTTGAACTTTTCTTCACGTCCAGAAATAGCAGCTACCGCCCTTCTTGCAGACTCAGCGTAAATTGTTGCACCTGACCAAAATCTTGGAATGGAAGGTGACCATTTTGCTGACGTATCAGCAGGTAAGTGGGTCTGCGATTCAATTGTTCCGTGATGTTGTTTTCGAGCTCCTTGTCCACCGGTGCTTTTTGGACTCTGGCCAGAAATAACTGTCGGAACACTCACGTAAACATAGTTTTGAACGACATAGGCGAGAGCAACCGCATTAGCCATGTCTGGGCTCGGCCCAGGAAAGCATGAACCGGCAAATTGTCTTACCTTACCGAGAGTAGCCCGGCTCACGAAGCTTTGATAAACCCGTGGGAGTTTTTGAAGGCCCATTGAACCACCTTGATCCAATACAATCGAAAGGGACTTTCTCGCATCCATCGGAGTAAATGAAAGCGAAAACGATGTACGGGTTAGGCCAGTGAACTTATCTTTCCAAACGGCATGATCTGTTCCTGGCCACGTAAAAAAAATGGGTTGAACGGTCGCTGCATCAATTGCCCGTTCTTTTAAATGTCTAAGCAACTCCAATGAGTTTTCAATCAGTATACCGTCATCGTCCCCAAGCAAGCATACGTACTCTCCTTTTGCTCTCGAAACACCTATGTCGCAGTTATCAATAACAGAAAGCCATCCCTGCACATATTGATAGGAAATCCTTGACTCTACGCTATTACCAAAGCGGGTGAGAAAGGGCTCGTTATTGTCAGAGTTGTCCTGTACCACGATCTCGAAATCATAGGAGGTTGACTCCAGTAACAACTCCACAAGTGGAATCAAATACTCATATCTATTCTTGGTTGGTACTACAATACTCAACAGAATGCTACTGTCCGAAGTCGCTGTTGGTTTGAATATTTCTAAGTTATTTTTTTGCATACAGTCACTTAGTTTCAAATGGCTTTGCAAGATAGTGGTAACTCTATTAGAAGGTTTGGTTAAGCCACGACACTTAGGCCGAGAGCCATTCTGTTTTGCAGATGGAAAGCAAAGCTAGTTTTCGGCCCAACTTTCTCGCTATGCCAGGAATCATCACGACGAAGGAAGACTTCCCGGATCACTCGAATATACATCTGAGTTGCAAGCATTTGTTTATTCAAGACTGTCCACAAATCTTCTAAATTGATTTATCCAATATGAGTCGAGCGGCAGTCAAAAGCAGTTCTCGGGTTTCGCGAATACACACCGCAACCGAACTTGTCGCAGCGATCCATGCTGAAACAATCCAACTGATTGATTGCACAATGTGCAAATCTTGCCCGTCCGATAAACTGCGAAACGCAGAAACTACAATGACTGATATTACTAACGGAACGAAGTTGCACCTAACAAACCAATCAAAATTTGCACCAGGCAGAGTTTTTCGATGCAAAAACAAAACGTAGGGAACGAGAATTCCCGCATTGAGCACCAGCCAACCGACCGACGCCCCTGTAAGTCCATAGAATCGGGTGAGATAGATTGTCAAGGGAAGAATTACCATTACTGAATAACAACCCATCGTCAAGTTGAGGGATGTCCAACCGTGCGCCAAAGCAAGGTAATACGGTATAATTAGTGATGCAATGAATATCGAACCAATTGTGAGAATCGCAGCGGCGTTCCCGGCGTTACCTGCCAATTCTCGGCTTCGACTCCAAAAACTTAGTATTGCTTCCGAGTATAGAGCAATGACTATCCCCGTTGGATAAACTAAAAGGCCCAAAAAACTACAAGCCTTAATGTAGATTATTTGTAGTTGGTTCGTCGACTTCTCTTCAACTAATTGTGTCAATCGAGGATGAACAGCGTCAGCAATCGGTTGCACAAGGATTAAAGGAACTCTCGCCAATAGAGATGCCAAGCTGTATGCAGCAAATGCATCGATGGACAATAGCTTACTCACTACTATTTTGTCGATTTGACTTAGGAGAATAGAGATAACACTAATGCCAGCCATTCCCAGGGCATAAGGATAAATTTTCTGGATAATCGTCAACGAGAATCGCGGTTTTTCGAGTTCTTTAGGCAAACGAGACCACAGGCTATGTCTGACAATAGCCAATTCAAGCAGGTTTGAAAGAGCTTGACAAAGAAAGAATGCATCGACTGTCGGTGAAACGCCGAACAACACCGCGAGTGAAAGCAGGTGTCTAAATGTTGTAAATATGGCTTGGAGCGAATTTGAAGTCACCTGACACTGGAGCCCGTTGAGGCCAGCATAGTACATGTCAGCTGGCAAGCGGATCGCCATTACAAGTCCCATCAATTGTATACTGCGTATCAGTTGAGGCGGAAGGATTGTGGATGAGTTAAGCCAATTGGTCGCCAGGTAACTGGAAGCAAAAAAAACAACAATTGAAATACTAAAAGCAACAGCGGAAAACAAAAATTCAATCGTTCGAAGGAGATTTCTTGATTCTTTTCCCGAAGTTGTATCCGAACCTGTTTTCGCGAGCTCTCGTGTAAGTGTAGACGATAACCCTACATTCGCGATGGATACAACACTAAAGAGAATGGAGTAGAAAGCAACTAGGCCGTAACACTCGGTTCCCAACAGGTGAACGTAGATCGGAACGAACAGAAAAATACTCGCGGAAGACCAACCTTTCCCAACGTAGTTCGCGATTATGTTTACTTTGAGCGTCAAACTCAGATACGGTCAAAATAAGGGATGTGGAAGAACGAGGGCTTGCTATTGCAAGATACACTATTCAACATCATTGACTGTTGTTGAGGATACCATTCAAACTCGTTCAAGGCAGAAAACCATTGAAAACTGTCAGAGTCAACACAGTCATTTACAGAAACGGAGTCAAAACTTCCCTGAATTGTACCAATGATATCGCTGAATTGTTTAGGTGCTCCTACCAATTCGTAAACGTACGCTACTCGATCGTTGTAGCCAAACAGTGCATATGCAGACTGATAGGGTTCATCACCTCTAATGATACAGCCAACTTCCGTAACTGAGGTTGGAACTACGTTGTAATCATCCTTGCTTCTGATTACTCGGGAAGTCAACCAAACCTCCCTTATCGCGTCAAGACGCTCTATGTTTTGCGACACGTCGTCTAAGATTAGCCCGCTGATATTATTCGTCAAAGACTTCAAAGTCCCGAATACTCCGATGTCATTGCTTTGCCATCCATGAGTCGAATAGTATTCTGGAATCGTTGTCCAAAGAAATGCATTACATTCGGATTCAATAAGTCGATTCGTAACAAAAGAAACTAGCTCTCTCCCGATTCCTTTCCCCTGCAATTCAGGTTTAACGCAAACCAAGCCAATCATGAAAGCCGAACAGATCTTTCCTCGAAGAAGATATAGAAAAGGCCTCGTGACAACGCTCCCAACCAAGCATCCCGTATCCATCGCGCAGTAGATATTGCACCAATTCCCTCTTTCAAACAGCTGGGGATATCTTGCTAGCATTGACCCGTGCTTTCCACGAGTCTGTAGGAAGATTGCATCAACCAACTGAACGAGTGACTCAAAAGTTGAAGGTACTAGTGTATCGAGTGTCGAAATACTAAACACTAACCAAAAAACTCCGCAATAAGATCAACGATTTTTTCAAGCTGAGCTTTAGTGACCCACCAACCACAGGGAACGCTTAACGTTTTTTTGCAAAACTCTTCCACACCAGTGAGTTTGCCCTCCGATTGTCCGAAGCAACTGTAGAGGTCATTTCTGAGATGAACCTTGGAAGCCTGAACACCGTTCTGCTTTAGATGGGAGGCCAATTCATCGCGTCGCTCACAAAGTAGGGTAAAAACCCAATAGGAGGACTGAGCGTTCTGTTTTCTCGTTAAAACCTGTACTTTCGGAATTGACTGAAGTAACTCCTCAAAATACATGCCATTCTCTTTATGCTTGGCAACTCGGTTGTGCAACGAAATCATTTGGTGACAGCCAACAGCGGCATTTAGGTTGTTAAGATAGGAATTCCACCCGGGTACCTTGATATCTGATTCGGGGTTGAGCTCCCCATCCGGCAACCGAAACGTTGGAGCATGGATGCCATATCGTTTTAACCATCTCCCTTCTTCATATTTGTCAGCATCGCGAAACGCGATTGCTGCTCCCTCGATCGAAGTTAGATGCTTATTTGGATAGAAAGAGAAAACCGTGTAATCTGCTCCCGTATTCCCAACCATCTTTTCGCCGACTTGAGCTCCAAGCGATTCGCTCGCATCTTCAATAACGGGAATCGAAGATTCAGCGGCCAATTCGTAGATTGGAACGACATCAACAGGATTGCCCGCCCAGTGAAAGACCAAGATGGCTTTTGTCTTCTTGGAGACAACTTGCGCCAAGTTGTTACGTGATATGCCGCCGTTTGAGGGATCAATATCGCACCAAACGATCCGTGCAAATAGATTGAGCACAGGCATGTTTGTTGCTAGGCATGCCATTGGAGACGCGATTACTTCGTCTCCAGGACGAATTCCTGCCAGGAAAAGTGAAAGAGTCAATGCCGACGACATTTCGCCAACGGTTGTTAGATGATTGCAGCCAATGAAATCTTTGAGGGTCGTCTCGAATTCGTCAACGTATCGTCCTGACGCAATCTGCCCAGCCTCCAAAATCTGAGAGAGTACAGGAATCACACCTCGGTCCACTTGGACGTTATACAGAGGAATCATTTAGGGGCTGCTATCGGTTTCGTATAACTCTCGTAGGACATCCTGCTGCGATACAACGCTCTGGAATGTCTTTCGTCACGACAGAATTCGCGCCTATAACTGCGCCAGATCCTATTTTGACGCCTGCCGTTATAGTACTGTTAGCTCCGATCCAAACATCATCCCCGATCGAAATTGGAGCTTCGGAATTCGATTGATACATCATCGATACACCGTTTGTCTCTACTCCATGATTAAAGGCTACCAACACGCAGTTCGGTCCTACCATTACGTCTCTACCAACATAGATACCGGCAGAGAGACCGGTGAGAGTGCAATTTGGAGAGATAATGACATTATCTCCAAGTTCTACCTTACCCAAAAAGTGTACTCCTCTAGAGAGTTGACACTTGTTTCCGAATCGATAGCCTCTCAATCGCCAAAATCGAAGTCTCAATCGAAAGTAGACACCTTCGTCCGGCAGAGCGGCCAAAAATGCTCCTATTGTCGAAACGAAAACGTACGACGCAGCGATAAATCGTTTTCGTATATAGCCGATCATTACCAGCCGCTACGAATTGTCTGTGTGATAATTTCTCGATCTTCCTCGCTTACCCACCATCCGCACGGAATATGAACAAGCTTAGAATAAAATCGATCTAAGACAGGCAGTTGCTGGTTGAAGTCATTGAGGTAAGAATGCTGATCGTTCCGTTTATGTAATTCAGATGCGTTGATTCCGTTCTCTGCTAGTTTTGCAATAAAGCCCGCACGATTCTCTACCTTCAAAGTGTAAAGCCAGTACGAGGGTATACTCCCAGGATAGTAATCTAGTCTTTCCAGTCCCGCTATGTTCTTTAGTGCCTCGTCAAAGTAACGTCCGTTGCTCATGTGCGAATCCACGATAGATTCAACATGTTCAAGTTGTGCTAGTCCGATAGTGGCGTTCACATTATTCATGTGGTATTTATATCCTTGCAAACCGATGTCGTTTTCCAAACGAGGCTTCTTTTTGTCGATACCAAACCATCGGATAAGTTTGCCCTTCTCGTACAACCCATCGTCTTGTATTTGCAGAATCCCACCATCTACCGTTGTTATATGCTTTATTGCTTGTAACGAAAAAACAGTAAACGGAAAATGCGAGCCAGATCGCTTTCCGTTGTACAATGAGCCAAGAGAATGCGCTGCGTCATGAATGACAGGGAGACCGTGCTTGTTGCCAATAGAAGCGATGGAATCGACATGTACTGGTACACCAGCATAGTCTACAACGACAATCGCGCGAGTTCTGTCATTGATCTGTTCTTCGATCGAAGCCGGGGATATGTTGCCGGTTTCGAAGTCAATGTCTGCATACCTTATTTTCGCCCCAATCATTTTGATGGAAACGTTGGTTGGTTCAGCCGTCAACGCCGTGGATACAACTTCATCACCCGCGTTTACTCCAGCAAGAATCAGTGCGATGTGGAGTGCGGCCGTACCTGAGTTGAGGCTCAGAGAATTCCCAACTCCAATGTATTGAGAAAATTGTTCTTCGAACTTATCAACTACTTCGCCTTGGGCAATGTATCCGCTGTAGAGCACTTGCTCAAGCATCGGCATAAGTTTATCCCGAGGTGGCATAAAAGACTTAATCAGCGGGATGGGCTTTCTATTCGCCATTTTTGAGTTTGGTGCAGAGCATCTTGACAGATTCGTTTACCGCAATTCTTGCTGAACATAATCCAGCGTCAACAAAAGCGACTTCATTTCTGTAACATCCAATCGCTTTGTATTGTTTGAGTTATACTCTTCATCCACGATTTTTAAACCATCAGTTTGAATATATTTTGTATAATTTAGGTCGCGCAAGTCTGCAGGAATTCGATAGTAATCATCCAGATCTTCGGCTTTCGACATCTCTTCTCGCCCGCAAAGAGTTTCGTAAACTTTTTCGCCATGTCGCGGCCCAATGATTCTTGTTTCGGCAGATCCATCAAATAGCTCGGTTAACGCGTTTGCTAGTGTAAGGATTGTTGTAGCAGGAGATTTTTGCACAAAAATATCGCCAGGGTTTCCGTTTGAAAACGCGTAAAGTACAAGATTCACCGAATCTTCCAGAGACATCATAAAACGAGTCATGTTCGGGTCGGTAATTGTCAGAGGCTTGCCGGCTTTGATTTGAGATATAAAGAGCGGGATAATAGATCCCCTGGAGCACATTACGTTACCATAGCGAGTTGCACAGATAACGCCGCCATTGCTTGTGACTCGGGTGTCTCGTGCCTTGGATACAGCAAGCTTCTCCATCACAGCTTTCGTCAAGCCCATTGTGTTAATTGGATAAACGGCTTTATCCGTGCTTAGAACGACAACTCTTTGCACACCGTTTCTTGTAGCTGCTTCAAGTACGTTTTCAGATCCAATGATATTGGTTTGAACAGCTTGCATTGGATAGAATTCGCAAGAGGGCACTTGCTTCAGAGCGGCCGCTTGAAAAAGGAAGTCGACTCCAATCATGGCCTGATTGATACTCTGGAAGTCGCGAACATCTCCTATGATAAAGTTCACTCTATCGTTTTTCAATGCAACTCGCATGTCCTCTTGCTTCTTTTCATCTCTACTAAATACTCGAATCTCCTTAATGTCCGTAGAAAGAAAGTACTGTAGAACCGCGTTGCCAAATGAACCCGTTCCACCAGTAATCATCAGTGTTTTATCAGAGAAAACATTTGCACGCGACAGATGTACTTGTGGCACAATTCTAACCTTTCTGTTTAAGGACTAATGGTGGTTTCCAGCGGTTGGCTTGCAATGGAAACTGCAATTGTACAACCGTTGACTGAGGCACAGATTTTAGTGAAAAGGCAGCCATTGCAAGTATGTTTATACAGCAAAAAGTATAACCGCCAAGAATCGAGCCTTGTTTAAAAGAAATCAAAAAATCGTAGAAAGCTATAAGAAGTAAACACCCCAGTCCGTCAGCCCAACTAGCGACATCTGTACTTCTAATCCGTGAGAAACTATCAGAAAAGGACCTAACATAGATTATTGTGTAAAGAGCGAATCCCACGATTCCTGTCTCGCAAAGCACTTCGATTGGGACGTTGTGACAATAGGCGTCAAGAAAGAAATATGAAGCAGATGAGCCTAAACCAAGTAGAAAAACGCCGCCCCCTCCCGAAAAATACTCTTCGAGAAGTGATGCAATCATGGTTAGCCTACCTGAAGCCCCGGATCTAATTAAATCACCTTTCCATCTCCATACGAGATCGAAATTCGAAACAATGTAGTATGCTCCATAACCTATGACGCATGTAATTCCAATAGCAATTATGGTGTTAATAGATATCGACCTTCGCGTAACAATTGGAATCCCTAGAAGCGTAATCGGGAAAAGAGCTAATAACTGTCCCCTAGAACTTGAATTGACAATCGTGAAGAGAGAAAAGACCGCTGCTGTGATGTACGGAATATAAAGCCAACGAGAGCTTTTTACTTGTGCAATCTTCATGCATGCGATAATCGTCATGTAACCTGCAAGCTGTGCAGAAGCAAGCGGTTGAAGCTCCATCTTCTTAAAATCACCTAAAATAGCTAGTGCTCTACCTGTGCGGTCTCCGAATGCGAACACTATGGCCATAGGAATACTGAACATCAAGAGCCCGTCCAACAGATCGTTTAAATCACCCGGTTTGCGAATAAGCAATGGAGCAAGAAATGAGGCAAGAATGGTTAGAGGGATAACCTGTGTGTACAGTTCCCATGAACGTTCTAAATCGGGACTCCACGAAATGGAAATTCCTGCAAATACAAAAAAGAAAGCACTAACCCAAACTGTAGCGGGTATATTTCGCGGAGATAACCGTTTATTATAGGCTAAAACTGCTAACGTCAATATACCAATTGCTATGTCAACAGTTTTGGTGTTTCCGAGATAGAAGCTCGGATTGCTGTAGGCGAAAACCTGCTCAATCACAAGAAACGACACGACAATTGCGCAAGCGTAACCAGGCTTTTGAAACCCTCTCACGCACAGATAAATAAAAACGGCGCCGAACGCAATTATTCCAATTTGTGATATCAAATGTCTAGATAGGTTGCTTGGTTTTCTAGGAGACGGACAATTGCTATTTTTGAACAAAACGGAGTGGAGTAAGCCGAAAGCGGCCCGTCCAGTTTAGGCTTTTACGACAATCGAATTGTTTCCGATTCTGTGTGTAACATTGCGAGTATCAATTACTATTTTGGACCATTCCATCATTTGCGAATAGTCAATGTTACTATGAGCTGTCGCCACTAGTACAGCGTCAAACTCTCGGATTATTGCGTTCGACCATTCTATTGATTTAACCCCCTCCCAATGTGGATGCTCTCTCGTGTGTTTAATCACAGGCACATACGGATCGTAGTAGCTCACGATTGCTCCTGCGTTCTTCATGAGGTCCATCAACGTATAACCAGGTGATTCTCGGTCGTCATCGACATTCGCTTTATATGCTAAACCAACCAACAAAATGCGACTGCCATTGAGTGGTTTTTTCGCGGCATTCAACGCTCCCGTCAGTTTCTGAATGACGTATTTCGGCATCGAGGTATTGATCTCGCCAGCCAACTCGATAAAGCGAGTCGCTTGTCCGTATTCTCTTGCTTTCCATGTCAAGTAAAAAGGATCAATCGGAATGCAGTGCCCACCAAGACCAGGTCCTGGATAAAAAGGCATGTATCCAAATGGCTTCGTCTTGGCCGCCTCGATCACTTCCCAAATGTCAATGCCCATTGCACTGTAAACGACCTTTAACTCGTTCACCAACGCAATGTTCACACTCCGGAAGATGTTCTCAAGTAGCTTGGTTGCCTCAGCCGCTCGGCAGCTGCTCACTGGAACGATCGTTTCGACCGCGTGCGAATAAAGTTCCTTCGCTCGCTCTAAACACGCCGGAGTCAGTCCACCCACTACCTTCGGGATCTTAGCTACCTTGCTATTCGGATTGCCTGGATCTTCGCGCTCCGGCGAAAACGCCAAGTGGAAATCGACACCCGCTTTAAGCCCAGATCCACTTTCCAATACACCCAACAAATCTTCGTCCGTGGTTCCTGGATACGTGGTCGACTCGAGTACGACAAGAATATCCTTCTTCAAGTGTGGCGCGATCGCCCTGCCCGTGTTGAGTACATAAGAAATATCTGGCTCGCGATTCTTACTCAATGGTGTTGGTACACAAATGATAACTGCGTCGCATTCGCTGACGCTGGAGAAGTCTGTACTTGCGGTTAGCTTTTCGTCGGAGACCTGGGCTTGGATGTCTTCGGCTGCAATGTGATGGATGTACGATTTGCCTGCAAGGATTGAATCCACCTTGACTTGATCGATATCGAGACCGATCACCTGAACGCCGTTTCTGGCAAACTGTAACCCGAGTGGAAGACCTACATACCCGAGGCCAATGACTGCGATTTTAGGTTTTTCAGGAAAGGTCATATAGAAGTTTGAAGTGGGAAGTTTGAAGTTCGAAAGCAATCAGGCTAACCACGGATTTCACCAGCGGACGCAGATGAAATCCCTCGCTCACGCTGCAGGTTAATTCGTAGTTCTTGGTGCGAATAGCAATTATCGATTTGGCCAAAAAGGGTCGAAAGATGGCGAAAGCAGGGTTCCACCACGAATCGGACGAATCATACGAATGAAAAGGCTGAGGTTTTCTTATTCGTGCTATTGGTGCTATTCGTGGTGAAAAATTCTTACTGAATTCCCTCGCTAACGCGTCGGGTTGAAATGTTGGTGCTTAGTGCTTAGTGCTTAGTGCTTAGTGCGTTGTGCGTTGTGCGTTGTGCTTGGTTCGCTGCTTCGCAGGAACCGGGCCTAGAGTCCATCGGTTCACAGAAGGCAAACCGGGACTAGCGCTCTGCGGTTCACGAAAACAAAACCGGGGCTAGTGCCCATCGGCTCATGGGGGCAACCGGATTTGTCAACGACTATTGATTAGCAATTCTACGATGCGATTGGATGAATTGCCGTCACCATACGGGTTCGTAAGTTGGCTACGAGTTCGATACGCAGTCTCGTCGGAAAGTAATGTGCGAGCCTCTTCCAATATCTTATCCACGCAGGTTCCCACTAACGTACAAGTTCCGGCATGCACTCCCTCGGGACGCTCGGTTGTCTCACGGGTAACCAAAACTGGTTTGCCAAAACTAGGGGCTTCTTCTTGGATGCCACCCGAATCACTGATAATGAAATGACTTCTGGCCATCAACCAAACGAAATCTTCATAACCCACCGGATCTATCAACTCGATTTGATCGATATCCTTTAACTGTGGCAATATCGTCGTCCTAACCGCTGGATTCAAATGGACCGGGAACAATATCCCTAACTCGGGATACTCGCTCGCAATCGACCGCAGTGCCACACACAAATTTTCCATCCCTGACCCATGTGATTCGCGTCGATGCGCTGTTACCAACAAAAATCTCTTTCCATCCTTTACCAAATACTGGTCGCGAAACATGTTGGAAATCTTCAATCTTGCGCTCAATTCGACCGCCATATTCTCCCGCTGCGACAAGATCTCGTTCATCCAATGCAACGCGTCGATCACCGTGTTCCCTGTCACGTGAATCGTCGAATCGTCGATTCCCTCTCGCAATAAATTCTTCTTGCTCCAATCTGTTGGAGCGAAATTGTATCGACACAATGGGGTCGTAAGCCGGCGGTTCATCTCTTCCGGATACGGTGAGTACATGTCACCGGTCCTTAACCCTGCCTCCACATGCCCCACTGGGATCCGATGATAAAAAGCGGCCATCGCGCCGGCCAATACACTCGTCGTGTCCCCTTGGACCAAGACGGTGTCGGGTTTATGCTCACCAAAAAAATTCGATAACGCAACGATCGCTCTGGCTGTCAGTTCAGGCAATGTCTGATTCGGAAGCATCAACCCAAGGTCATGATCGGGAGTTAATCCGAATGCACCTAATGTCTGTATCAACATCTCGCGATGCTGGCCCGTCGACAGCAAAAAAGGTTCGATGTGGGCGGATCGCTTCATCGCTCGATAGATCGGTGCCATCTTGATGGCTTCCGGTCGTGTACCGACAACGAGGATGACTTTTTTCATTAGAGTTGAACGTGCAGCGAGTTCCGGGACAAAGGCAGCGAGTGCAGAAGTCCTTTGCTGACGCTTAGGGTTGGGTGGATTTAAGAACTAAGTATTGGGGGATCGGGGATTCACGCAAAGGCGATAAGATGCAAAGACAGGCAAGATAAGATGCAAAGACAGGCAAGATGCCTATCCCACCTTTGGAGCAAAACTCGGGACTCAAGACTTTGAAGAAACCAGGACTAGCGCCCTGCGGTTCATCTGCTAAACGGCGCGGAGTTCGTCTTGTGCGATATGGTCTAAATAGCTTTGGTATGTGGATTCGATTCCGCCCGCTAAATTGATCTTGTAATGCCAACCTGTACGGTTCAGTACGTCAACACTGGTTAGCTTTCTCGGCGTTCCGTCCGGCATTGCGGGGTTGGTTTCTATCCGACCCTCATAACCGACTGTTTTGGCTACCAGATGGGCCAAGTCCAAGATGGAGATGTCTTCGCCCGTGCCGACGTTGACCCAGTTCGGAGGATTCTCTAGTTGCATCAAATGAACTACCGCATCCGCCAAATCATCCACGTGCAAGAACTCACGTCGTGGGCTTCCTGTCCCCCAGATCGTGACCGAGTCGAGGCCGGATTCTTTGGCTTCGTGGAATCGACGTATCAAAGCAGGCAACACGTGACTGTTCTCCGGGTGATAGTTATCCCCCGGTCCGTATAGATTCGTTGGCATCGCCGAATGGTACGTTACCCCATACTGACGCCTGTAATATTGACATAACTTCAGACCCGTAATCTTGGCCAACGCATACGCTTCGTTCGTTTGCTCCAATTCGCTCGTTAACAAAGCACTTTCCTGGATCGGTTGAGGTGCCATCCGTGGATATATGCACGTACTACCCAAGAACAAGAACCGCTTGACCTCGTTTTCATACGCCGCCTGAATCGCGTTGACCGCCATGCGGACGTTGTCCGCTAAAAACTGGACTGGATACGTGTTGTTGGCATGGATACCACCTACCTTGGCCGCTGCAAAAATCACCCCGTCCGGTCGCTCTTCTCGGAAGAAAGAACTGACGGACAAGTCGTCGGTGAGGTCAAGTTCCTTGCGATCACGGAGAATCAACTCGACGTTCGCTTCCGAGGACAATCGTCTGCATAATGCAGAACCTACCATGCCGCGATGGCCAGCTATGAATATTCGCATGGGAGTTTAGTGTTTGGTGCGTTGTGCTTGGTGCTTGGTGCTTGGTGCTTAGTGCTTAGTGCGTTGTGCTTGGTGCGCTGTGCTTGGTTCGCTGCTTCGCAGGAACCGGGCTAGCGCCCATCGGCTCAAGAAAACAAAACCGGGGCTAGCGCCCATCATCTTTACCCACATCTTTCTGACTTTGCTCCCCTCGCCCCTTTTAGGGGCGAGGGGGAGAAAATCGCAGGGTTTTCGTTTGATTTCAAGGGAGTTAGAATTCTAGATTGAATCAAAATGTGGGTAATGACAAGGTTAGCGCCCATCGGCTCACAGAAGGCAAACCGAATTTGTTCTTGGTTCTTAGTGCGAAAAGTAATCATCGATCTGGCCGAGAGGTATCGAAAAGACTGCGAAAGAAGGTTCCACCACGAATCGGACGAATCATACGAATGAAAAGGCTGAGGTTTTCTTATTCGTGCTATTGGTGCTATTCGCGCTGTTCGTGGTAAAAAATTCTTAGCCTATTACCGACCACTTCTACTTGGTTCTTTGACAGGCTGGAAGCCTATCCCACTACTCTTGTTCGTTTCGGGCTTCCGCCACGCACCCTGCGAAGCGTTGAGCCAAAATAGGATGCACTTCCGCCAGCGAGTTTGCAATCGCGGGCCATTGATCCCAGTTCTGCTTTAACAACTCGACTACGTCTGCTTGGTCTTTCGCTCGATACGAACCTAACTTCAACTCGATTAAGCCGCGTAAGGTGATACACTTCAAACGACCGAGCTCTCCACCATAGTTTCCTGGATGGGAAATCGGCACGGGGCCCAAATTGCTTGGAATACCTGGGATTCCGCCCTCAGGAATGAAATCCACTTCGATCGACGTTTCCTTGTGCTTCAGTTTCGGCCATCGCCCCGGTCGATGCTCCAGAGCTTGAAAGCCAGTGATATCCGCTAGTCTTAATAGCGAATCCACCGCATCTTGGGCTACTACAATGTTGATGTCCTGAGTGACACGGCCTGAATATCCATGCTTCCAAACCGCCCACCCCCCTGCAACGACAGACTGCGTATCCACCGCCAACAACAACTTTTCCAACGACGCAACAACTCTGCCGTATCGACCTGGTAAGTCCCGAGGTTCCGTTGTTTCAGGATCCAGCGTCAACAGTTGATCTGCTATTTCGAAAATCGACATGGAAGTATGCGAAAATTCTGCTAATCCGCGGTTCAATAAAATGGCCGCGAACGATCATAGACATTGCAAAAACTGGGAAGGAATTATCGGGACAATGCATGCTCTATTTTGTTCAACCACGAATAGAACGAATTACGCGAATGTCAAAGCTCAGATTTTCTTCTTCGTGCTATTCGTGTTATTGGTGGTCAAGCCTCGTCCTTCGCTCTTGCTTCAGGTTGGAAAGTTCTTAGCTCTTCGTTTGTGTTCTTTGCGTTCTTTTGCGGCTGATGATCAAAAAGTTCGCGGTCGTCGGGTAACTGACTACAGCCGAAGCTCGTGGCTCGATGATAAAAGGGTTGCGTTAACCACCGATTTTACGGATGGTCACCGATGAATTCGGGAACCATTTGTTGGGTGAGGATCGGCGATAATCTGCGTTTATCTGTGGTACGATGTAGGCATTTAGAGTTGGCGGTTGGCGGGTTAACAGCCTACTAAATACTGAATACAAGTTCTTTGTGTGTGTTCTTTGTCAGCAACAAATCTCCGGTTCAGTGATTTGTTTAGACCTTCTAGGCATAGTAAGGCATTGCTGGCGAAGCCAAGAACCCAATCAGAACGCAGGGCAAAACCCCTCACCCCCAGCCCCTCGCCCCTAAAAGGGGCGAGGGGAGCAAAGTCAAAAAGATGTGGGTAAAGATGAGGCTAGCGCCCATCGGCTCAGGGGGAAAACCGAATTTGTCCTTAGTGCGAAAAGTAATCATCGATCTGGCCGAGAGGTATCGAAAAGACTGCGAAAGAAGGTTCCACCACGAATCGAACGAATCATACGAATGAAAAGGCTGAGGTTTTCTTATTCGTGCTATTCGCGCTGTTCGTGGTAAAAAATTCTTACTGAATTCCCTCTCTAAAGCGTCGGGTTGAAATGTTGGTGCTTAGTGCTTGGTGCGGGGTGTGAGTTTGTTTTCAACGAAGCATCAGGCATGAGGCACGAAACACACTTCTTTTCAACGAAGCACTAGGTACTAAGCACCATTCCTAGTTATTTATGCGGGGGGAGGGTTTCATTGGCATTTCCAGTTGCAAACTACATCCACGATGGATCAAAATCGCCCCCCCTGCTTCCAATGGATTGTATTTCCGACCCTTCAATCCCAAGATTTCATATTCCCATTTCCATGGATCTACGATCACGTAATACTTGACACCTTGCTGCGCGTAGAGATCTCTTTTCGATTGCCTGTCTTTGTCCGCCGTGGATTCTGAAAGAATCTCGATCACCAACTCAGGCACCGTTTCGATAAACTTCTCGGGTAACGCCCCGCATACTAAACTAACGTCCGGACGAACAATCAAATCCTCTTGGATAATCCAGTCCACATCTTGAATGAGAAAACAGTCTTGGCACCGCTGTTCTTCCATCTGACTAAGAATCCCATGCGCAAACTGACCCGATAGCCATTGATGTATTCCAAACGGTGAAGGTGTCATCGCCACCGGGATTCCATACCATAACTCCCAATCCCCTTCCCATTGCTGGTACTCACCTATCGTGTAATGCGGAATGTATTTTGGAAAGCCCATGGGGGTGCTTCGCACGTGCTTGGTGCGTTGTGCTTGGTGCGGGTTTGTGGCTAGGAGGGTTCTAGTTGCGTTGGAAGAGGCCGATTGGTTGGGCCAGGATTTCTGGTTCTTCTTTTAATTCTGCTAGCGGTGACAATTCGCATTCGATCAAATCTCGATCCAAACGATTCCCTTGTCGTATCACAACGCTTCGAATATCGATCCAGTCTTGCGGGCGGTTGGCAAAAGCTTTCAGTACGACTAGATCCTCTGCGCAACAGGTTCGAATGCTGCCCCCTCCAGGGACGGTCCATGATGTTGCTCTTGATAAACAATTCGCTTCATACGGCATGCCGCCAAGTGCAAGGTCGATCGAGACATTTGAAACGTCTCTTAATAACAAAATTCTAGCCGAAACGGAAAAGCTTTCTGGATTGTCAATTCGAGATTGGTACGTCCTCAAAATGGTTTGAGCGATCTCTCTCTCGTTTCCAAAGTCTGCCCAAAGTGTTCCGTCTAAATCATCTGTCGTTCTTGACTCGCCCCATCTTTGTAATGCGATACCACCGATGAAGCAAAACCTAAAATCATTCGAGTCGAAATACTTTTGTAGCGTAACCGCGGACCGCCATAACTGCGGTTGAATCATTTCGATAGCAATCGCTTGTTCAGCTCAATGACTCTTAGCCGCATCATCCAAGATTGAAAAGTAATGAGGCCGTTGATTTCGCTGTTGTCCCTTACGTACGCACCAAGACTCGCAAGCCCGAACTGTTCGTCCTTCTGACGTAGCTCCTCCTCGCGGATTCGATTCAATTCAGGACCCGCAACTCGCCATGCAGCTATCCAACGTTGCTGCTTTTCTTCTTCCGTCATCTTTCGTTCGTGGCTAGCGCACTTTTGGTGCGGGGTGCTTCGCACGTGCTTAGTGCTTGGTGCTTGGTGCGTTGTGCTTGGTGCGTTGTGCTTGGTGCGTTGTGCTTGGTGGGACGGACGGAGCGGTCAACGACATTGGGGCTCACGCAAGGGCGTGAAGACGCAAAGGAAGACAGGTGAGCATTCCTATTGCTCATTCCTAATTTTCAATTCTGAACTCGCCCCTGACAGGCATGATGCCTATCCCACCTTTAAATGGGAAGCGGTTTGTCATTGAGGGTTAACTCAATAAAGTTGAGGATTTCCTCGCTTCCCTTCTCCCACACTTGGCCTGCTAACTCGCTCAATATGGAGCGATCCAAGCGCTGATGATTGGCTCGAACCATGCGACGAAAGTCACCAGCATCGTACGATTTTTTCTCCATGCTGCGATTCGGTGAAACCAGGGCTGCATACTTGGATACCAGGGCCGCTTCCACCGTTGGATAGCGACTACCTGTCACTTCATCCACAATCACACACTTGGCCAAGATCGTCTCTTGAAACTTGCCCCACGGCAGCATAACGTCAATCACTGGTTTGGGTTTGCCATCACTATCCAAATCTGTCGGATCCATGAACCGAATGACGTTCGATAAATTCACTTGCGTCAACATCGGCCAACGTTTCGCGACCGCTATGGACGCTTTCGCTTTCTGACTATAAGGGACCATAACGTCGACATCTTGCGTTGCCCTCGGCATCGGCAGATAGCCTACGTAACCGTGCAACCCCATCAAGCACCAATCTTTGATTTGTGCATCGATCATGCACTCGATTACTTCTTCTGGTGTTACGTCCACGATGCCTCTCCTCAATCGTTTGCGATAGTCCGAGGTTAGTCGGCTGGCAGTTCGAAGCCCATAGGCATGCCCTGATGGCGCTTGCGGGTCTGTCTCGTCTACGCCTGCAAAGCCTGCTGTCGCTATCAGCATCGCCGCATGGCGAGCTGCTAAAAATTCTGGAGTGTGGAGGGAAATGGGTTTGACGAGCTTAGTGCTTAGTGCTTAGTGCTTAGTGCTTGGTGCTTGGTGCTTGGTGCGGGGCTAGCGCACTCCGGTTCATTAGAGTTAGCTGCCTTCGAATAAGTCTCGCAGATCGAGTTTGGCGTTGGGCGCAACTAATGGGCTGAGTTGGTCACGGGCTGTGACAACAAATCGCGTTTGATAGTCAGTACCCTCCGGCTCGCGAAAAACGTGGATACAGTTGGACCGGCAATCTACAATCCAGTACTCGATGATCCTGGCCTCGGCATAAAGTACCCGCTTTACCTCCAAATCCTTGGCCAACGATGAATCGGCTACTTCAATGGCTAGCTGGACATCTTCGGCTTGCGGATGACGCTCGCGGTAACGCTTCTTCTGAACCCAGAATATGTCCGGCTCCGGCCGACTTTCCTGTTCCGGCAGATCTACGCCTGTTTGGGCAGTCAGCCGCGTCTTGACTGGGTCAATGTTCTGAGCGGACCAAGTCGTCAAGTAAGCAATAAAGTCGTCGTGTAACGGACCGGCAGGATTCATTTCGACGAGCTCTCCTCGAATCAACTCCACCTTTCGATCGACGTGGTCAAATGCTCCGAGATTGACCATCGTGTCGTACTCACTTAACGTCAAATGAAGGCTTTGAATCATGGTGCATGACTTAGTGCTTGGTGCTTGGTGCTTAGTGCTTCATTTACAGAAGGGTTGGCGGTCGTCGGGTGGATGTTGCCCGGTAACTGATTACCGATTACCGACCACTTCTACTTGGTTCTTTGACAGGCTGGAAGCCTATTGCCGACAACTTCTACTCAGTTCTTTGACAGGCTGGAAGCCTATCCCACCTTTGGGGTTTGAACTCGTGACTCGCCTCTGCCTAGAAACCGGGGCTAACGCCCGTCGGCTCATGGGGACGCGGTGCTAGTTGCTGTCGAAGAGTTCATCGAGGTCGAGGAAGGCTTGTGGTGCGATCTTTGGGGCGAGAGCTTCGCTGGGTTTATAGACGCGTCGCGCCATGTAATCCCCGTCGTCTGGTTCAGTGAAAACATGAATACAATTGGCTGACGCATCTACGATCCAGTATTCTTGTATTTTTGCCTCGGCGTACAGTCGACGTTTCTCCTCAAGGTCGTAATCAAGGCTACTGTAGGCCACTTCGATAGCCAATTGAACGTCACCTGCTTGCGGATGGGCACGACGGTAGTTCGCTTTTCGCAACCACATCAGATCCGGCTCTGGACGACTGACTTGATCCGGTAAATCCAAACCGGTTTGCGAAGTGATCCAGGTTTGGGAAGGATCGCAGCTCCTTACCGACCAATTGGTAAGATATGTAATCAAATAATCATGCAGCGGGCCAGCGGGATTCATTTCGACTAATTCCCCCCGGAACAATTCTACTTTTCGATCGAGCATGTCGAACGCACCGCGAAGTACCATCGCGTCGTATTCTGCAAGACTGAGATGAAGAGTAAAGGGCATAGGGAAAGCGAGGTGCTTGGTGCTTGGTGCTTGGTGCTTAGTGCTTGGTGAGTTGTGTGTGACCGGCGGAGCGGTCAGCGACATTGGGGCTCACGCAAAGGCGCGAAGAAATACCAGTGGGGGCGTTTTGTGTTTTCTGCGTGTTTTTGTTGCCGCGATTTTTTGGTTGGGAGCCGGTGGGTTCGTTCTTTCGATGATTCCTAATTCCTAATTCTAAATTCGCCCTCGACAGGCAAGATGCCTATCCCACTCGACAGGCAAGATGCCTATCCCACTTGACAGGCAAGATGCCTATCCCACTCGACAGGCAAGATGCCTATCCCACTTGACAGGCAAGATGCCTATCCCACTCGACAGGCATGATGCCTAACCCACTTGACAGGCAAGATGCCTATCCCACTTGACAGGCAAGATGCCTATCCCACTTACTTGCGATTGGCGTCAAATCGGCGCGGACTTCGTTCCTGTCGGTGACCACCGATTCAGTTGAATTAGTTTATTGAATATTGATTGCCCGGCTTAACCCCGGCTGCTTGCTTAGGCGATTCAGCTTACGTGCTGTCGACTGTTCTGCAACCTGCTATTCGGCCTATTGTGTTGCAAAACCTAACCGACTACCAAAACCTATCTTGATAGCAGGATTATAGCGGCGAGGGTTAGCAATTCTCGATTTGCCCCCTACAAATCTAACCAATCACTGGGAACAAGGCGGAAGTGAAAAGCCGGAAAAGCCATCGGAAGAGGGACTGCCGCAAGGCAGACACGACAAAGCCGACAAAAGTCAAAGTAGTAGGCGCATTCCATGTGCCGTCCACCAAGTATGCCAGCAAATGTCCAAGAGCGGGGGGCACGACGGAGCGTGCCTCCTGCTACTTTTGTCGGCGGTGTCAGACGCAAGATTCGAAAAAATGATGTAGCCGGAAAAGATCTCTTGGACCACATTTACAATTTTGCAGCGCGAAGTTTGCAGCGCGAAGAAAGCAGGAATCGAATTAGGCTTTGACGATTTTTGCTTTTCCTTGCAGCGATTTTGTTGCGTTTCGCGTATCGATCACAATTTTGGACCAGTCGACGAGTTGTTGATAATCGACGTTGCGGTGGGCCGTTACCACGATTGCGGCATCAAAGCTTTCCAGCGTTTCCCGATCCCACCTCACAGACGTGGTACCAGCCCATTGAGGGTGCTCTCGGGTCGGCCGAATGACCGGTACGAACGGATCGTAATACGAAACCTCCGAGCCGGAATGCTCCAGTAGGTTCATCAATACATATGCTGGGGACTCGCGATCGTCGTCGACATCCGCCTTGTACGCTAACCCGAGCAACAATATGCGGCTGCCATGGAGAGGCTTGCGAACTGCGTTCAATGCCTCTGACAGTTTCTGGATGACGAACTGTGGCATGGACGTGTTGATTTCTCCCGCCAATTCGATAAACCGTGTGGCTTGGCCGTATTCGCGTGCTTTCCAAGTCAGATAAAACGGATCGATGGGAATGCAATGGCCTCCCAGCCCAGGGCCCGGATAAAATGGCATGTAGCCAAATGGCTTCGTTTTCGCCGCTTCGATCACTTCCCAAATGTCAATTCCCATCGCGCCATACACGACCTTGAGCTCATTGACCAAGGCTATGTTGACGCTGCGAAAAATGTTCTCCAGCAGTTTGGTCGCTTCCGCCGCCCTGCAGCTGGAGACGGGTATCACGCGTTCTACGGCTTTTGCGTAAAGTTCCGTCGCTCTGGCGAGGCACTCCGGAGTTAATCCTCCAACGACTTTTGGTATTTTGGCAACTTTGCTGTCGGGATTTCCAGGATCCTCCCGTTCCGGAGAGAAGGCTAAATGAAAGTCTTTGCCTGCGACCAAGCCCGATCCTTGCTCCAAAACCGCCAACAAATCTTCGTCGGTCGTGCCTGGATATGTCGTCGATTCTAGGACCACCAACATCCCAGTCCGCAACGCGGGAGCAATCGTTTCGCCTGTCTTGAGGATATAAGAAATATCGGGCTCTCGATTTTTATTGAGCGGAGTTGGTACGCATATAATCACGGCGTCGCATTCGGATACTCTTGCGAAATCTGTATCCGCTGAAAACCGCTGGCTGGCCACTTGCTCGTGGATCGCGGCATTGGAAATATGGTGAATATAGGAAGTCGATTGGTTAATCGAGTCGACTTTGGATTGGTCGATGTCGAGTCCCAGAACAGAGCACCCGTTCCTTGCGAATTGCAAAGCTAGCGGCAGACCGACATATCCAAGCCCTATAACAGCAATCATGAGAAAACCTTGTAGCTTGGGTAGTGTAGCAACACAGCCACAAAAGTAGCAGGCACACTCCGATGTGCCGTCCGCTCTTGTGTATTTGCTAGGATTCTACGCGGACGGACACGGAATAGGCCTACTACTTTGACTTTTGTAGGCTCTGGCTCTTATTCTTTGGCGACGCTGACAGTGTGGCCGTGTCGTTTTAGGAGGGCGTGCTTGCGAGCGTGGTCCAAATCGGATGCAACCATCTCGGCACACATCTCTTCCACGGTGATCTCGCATTCCCAGCCCAACTTTGCTTTCGCTTTGGATGGGTCACCCAAAAGCGTTTCGACTTCCGCTGGACGGAAGTAGCGTGGATCGACCTTGACGATCACGTCGCCGACCGAAACTTCTGGCGCTTTGGCTTTGTCGGTCACTCTAGAAACTCTGGCGACTTCGTTCACTCCTTCGCCTTCGAAAACCAACTCCATGCCGGCTTCGATGGCGGACATGCGAACAAATTCTCGAACACTGATTTGCTTGCCCGTCGCGATAACGTAATCCTCTGCGACTTCTTGCTGTAGCATCATCCATTGCATTCGGACGTAATCCTTGGCATGTCCCCAGTCTCGCAAGGAATCCATATTTCCTAAGTAAAGGCATTCTTCAAGGCCTTGGGCGATGTTCGCGATTCCACGCGTGATTTTGCGAGTCACAAAGGTCTCGCCTCGGCGTGGCGACTCGTGATTGAACAAAATGCCGTTGCAAGCATACATTCCGTACGATTCGCGATAGTTCACCGTTATCCAGTACGCATACAGCTTGGCCGCCGCGTACGGCGAGCGTGGATAAAACGGGGTCGACTCCCGTTGCGGAATCTCTTGTACGAGTCCGAAAAGCTCGGATGTCGACGCTTGGTAGAATCGAGTCTTTTTCTCCAAGCCCAAGAAGCGTATTGCTTCGAGCATTCGCAATGCTCCCAATGCATCTACATCTGCCGTGTACTCAGGAGATTCGAACGAGACCGCCACGTGCGATTGTGCGCCCAGATTGTAAACTTCGTCCGGCTGCACTTGGTTGATGATGCGAGTCAAGTTGGAGCTATCGGTCAAGTCGCCATAATGCAGTTTGAAGCTAGCGTTCTCCACGTGCGGCGCTTGGTAGATGTGGTCGATTCGTTCGGTATTGAAAGAGGACGCTCGCCGCTTGATGCCATGCACTTCGTAGCCTTTTTCGAGCAAAAATTCTGCAAGATAGGAACCGTCTTGGCCGGTTATACCGGTTATAAGTGCTGATGGCATTGGCTACAGTGGATAAAGGGTCGAAGCTTGGAATTCCGGATTGGCCACTTGGAATTCCGGATTGGCCACATAGTACATAAGGTGATGTGGGGGGAGCAAGGCAAGCGATGCGACCCAGCACCAGTTTTCTGATGTTTTTGAGCAGTCGGCGTCGGTGAGCGGAGGAGCGGTCCACGACAATTTTTACCGTAGCGGCCAGGCGTCGATCCAGTTGTTCTCGGTCGGTTTCGCTTGGAAATCTCTCATCAATCGCTCGTGCATGTCTGGCAAATGAGCCGCTCCGTAGAAAATGGCAACCTTCTTCTTTCCGGCCTTTAACTCCGACTCAAGGACCTGGAAGGCTTTTCGATTTCGCTCTGTCAGCAACGTACTTTTGCCATCTTTGTCGGCAAGTCCAGCCATTTGACCTTCCATGGTTTCAAATTGCTCTGCCATCGCTCTCCGCATCTTTATCGGGTCTTTCGACAGCATAGCCGCTAGCAGTTCAGCTTGCTGCTCCTGCCCCTTTTTGGTGCTCTGCGTCGCAAATCCAGCCCCCATCATCCGGGCGAACATGCCGAGAAACCCATCGTTTCGTTTCTTCATGTCCTCTCCGAATTCCGTCGGGCTCATGTCGGCATGAACGAAATTCTTCGGGTTGTAGTCCACCTCATCCAGTTGAAAGCTCAACTCCAATGCCCCCTTCATCCCTTTTTGCAATCCACCGATAGGATTGAATCCCCCCTCGGCTCGTTGCGAAGGTTTGTTGACTTCCGGATCTGCCACCAGTTCATAAAGCACTGCGTCGTAGCTTCGGAAACGTTGATTCAAATCGCTGTAGTACTGTTTGGTTCCGACGTGTACTGCGCCCACCAAATCCACCGTCGCACCTTGATTCGGCCCGGCCAAAATCTCATACCGAGCGATCGCGACTTGAAGTGCTCGGGGTTCTTTGCCTTCGCGGTCGATCCGTAGGAATACGGGTTTCTCTAAGGAGTTCTTGGTTTGGGGTTGTTTGCCCAATGGCGTTTCTTGGGCCGCGACATAGGTCGAAAGGACTGTAAGTACCGAGAGGCCTAAAACTAACTTGGCAAGCGAATGGATGGTATGTTTCATGATTGACTTCGTGGAATACGAGATTTCTAGATACGGAATTCTATCCCAGGCTCAAGCCCTTGGTCAGAATCTAGAAAAAATCCTATTGACTTTTTTGACGTGGAGTCAAAAATTGACATCATGACACAATTGACGAGAAAACAGCGGGAGGTGGAGCAGAGAAGTCGCGAAATACTGCGAATCGCGAGGCCGATCCTTGTTGGGGAGGGGTTTCAGGCCCTGAGTATGGAGCGATTGGCGTCTCAGATGGAGTACGCGAAGGGGACGATTTACAATCATTTTCCCCACAAGGAGGAGATTGTTCTGGCTTTGGCGGTCGAGGCGATGGAGCTACGACGGGCCCTTTTCGAGCGGGCTGCACGCATGGATGGGCCCACCCGCGTTCGGCTAATGGCGATCGGTTATGCCTGTGAGTTCTTTACACAAACCTGTACCGACGACTTCCTTGTGGAGCAATGGATTCGAAACAACAACATCTGGGACAAGTCTTCTGAGCAACGGCAAAACCTAATCCGTCAATGTGAGGGATGTTGCATGCAAATCGTGTCGTCGGTGGTTTTGCAAGCGATCGAGAATCGAGACCTTGTTATTCCCGATGCCATTTCGCCGCAAGAATTTGTGTTCGGCTTTTGGGCGATCAACTATGGCAGTCAGATCCTGACACACTCGAGCCCGTCCCTGAAGTCGGTTGGCGTCTTTAATCCAGTACAGGCGATTCGCGTCCACTGCTTGACGTTGCTAAATGGTTTTCAATGGACACCGATGATGACGTGGCAAGAGTATGAATCGAGGATGGCTCAGATCGGTCCGGCCCTCGAATCCGATTTTCATACGATCTGCGCCGAGCGAGACAAGGTTACGCCGAGCGAGAGAAGCAACACAGCGAGAAGCAACACAGAGAGAAGCAACACAGAGAGAAGCAACAAGGTGCCCCAGTGAGAGTAATGAAGAGCCGAGTCGCAACGTCTGCGGCAATTTTGGGATTGGTTGCTGCTGGTGCCGCATTCGCGTACCATAATTTCGGTCATACCGGTGAGCATGAGCCTACCAGGTTTGAACCAACCCTTGCACCGAACGGAACAGAGTTAGTCGTTCGAGCCTTTACTGTCGAGTCCGATTCACAGTTGCAGGGTTCCACGAACAGCTTCACTGGCACATTAGAGCCACGCTATCAATCTCAACTAGGATTCCGTGTTGCGGGTAAAATCGCATCGAGACATGTGGAGGTTGGTGATCGTGTTCGGGCCGGTGACATTTTGTTTCGATTGGATCCGACGGATTACGATTTGCAGTTGCGAGTGTCCGAATCAGAATTGGCTTCCGCGAAATCTACAGTGGCGCTGGCGAATGCCGAAGAGCAGCGATTGCGAACACTTCGTTCGTCAGCCTCGGTCAGTCAATCGGAATATGATTTGGCTCTCGCGAGTCGCGACGTTGCTGCAGCAAAAGTCGAATCGGCGGAGAAGAGGCTGGAACTAGCGAAGAATCAACGCGAGTACTGCCATCTCGTTGCGGATGCGGATGGGTTGATCGTATCGATCTCTGGAGAAGCGGGGCAAGTCGTCAATATCGGACAATCGGTTGCTCTTGTCACCAAGGGTACTGAGCTCGAAGCGGTTGTGAACATACCGGAGAACCGAGTGAACGATATCAGGGCATTGAGTTCTCTTGTTCGATTTTGGTCTCATCCCAAGTTGGAAATTGCATCCGAATTGCGAGAATTGTCGCCGATCGCAGACCCTGTCTCTCGAATGTATGCTGCAAAATTTCGATTGCTGAGCGATTCGCCGCTTCTCTCCATCGGCATGACGGCGACGGTGCATCTTTCTGCCTATAAAGACATAGGTTTTTGCATTCCGATCACGTCGATCGCCAGTCAAGGTGATCGAGCGAGCGTGTGGAAGATTGAGGAATCAGGAGAGGTTACGGCCTGCCCTGTGGAAGTAGTTCAATATCGCGACAACAGTGCTATCGTACGCGGGTCGCTTCGAGCTGGCGACAAGATTGTTAGTGCGGGCGTTCAGCGAGTCGATGAGAACGTTCGCGTCCGTGTCTGGAACGCGAAATGATTATGGAATCAAAATCAACGCTGACCAGCACGTTTGGAAATCTGTCGCATTGGTCTGTGACGCATCCAGCATTCATCACCTTTCTCATCATCGCTTCTGGGGTTGCGGGATTGCAAGCTTATCTCCAGATGGGGCGCGCGGAGGACCCTTCCTTTACAATCAAGACGGGAGTCGTCACGGCGTATTGGCCGGGAGCCACCTCCGAAGAGATTCAGCGACAGGTTGCTGAAGAGGTGGAAGACAAGCTTCGAGAGACTCCTTATCTGGACTTTTTGCAAACCTATTGCTTGCCCGACCGCACGCAAACTCTGGTTCAACTAAAAGATTCGACTCCTCCGAAGCACGTGGCAGATATTTGGTACCAAATCCGGAAGAAACTTGTTGACATACAACCTCGGATGCCGCAAGGAGTCATCGGTCCGTATGTCAATGACGAGTACGGTGATGTTTACTCTGCCATTTATGCCATCCAAGGGGACGATTTCAATTATGCCGATCTCAAGCGTTTAGCAGAAGATGCGCGAAAACGATTGTTGCGAATCTCCGGAGTAGAGAAGGTCGATATCATCGGCGAGCAAGACGAACGTATCTACATCGAGTTCTCACATCGCAAGCTAGCGACGTTAGGGGTGTCTGCGCAACAGATTTTTGATAGTGTTCAAAAGCAAAACATCCTGATGCCGTCCGGCAGCGTTGATACACAATCGGATCGCGTATACGTCCGGATTTCTCGAGATTTTGACGGTGTCGGCCAAATCGAGCGAGTGCCCGTTCAAGGGAATGGCCGCGTATTTCAGCTCAAGGATATCGCAGAAGTCAAGAGAGGCTTCGAGGATCCGACGTTGTTCAAACTGCGTCATGACGGCAAACCTGCAGTCTCCGTCGGAGTGGTGATGGCAAAAGGGGGTAACGTCTTGCGACTGGGCACGGCCCTTGAACAAGTCATGTCGCGGTTCGAATCGGAGTTACCCGCTGGAACGAAGCTAGGCAAGATTGCCTTTCAGCCCGTTGTCGTCGAGGAATCGGTCGGCGAGTTTTTGCGATCGTTTATCGAGGCTTTGATCATCGTTTTGGTTGTCTCGTTCCTCAGCTTAGGATTACGAACTGGGATCGTTGTCGCATTGAGTGTTCCATTGGTATTGGCAATCTCTCTCGTCATTATGCACTCGATGGGAATGAATTTGGATCGCATTACTTTAGGTGCTCTCATCTTGGCATTGGGGTTGCTCGTGGACGATGCCATCATCGCCGTCGAGATGATGGCGGTAAAGATGGAAGAGGGGTGGAGCCGAATGGATGCGGCTGGATTCGCGTGGCGTTCCACGGCGTTTCCTATGCTGTCTGGAACGTTGATCACAGTTGCAGGTTTTCTTCCCGTAGGCTTTGCGCGCTCTGCTGCAGGAGAGTACGCCGGTGGAATCTTCTGGGTGGTTGGCATCACGTTGATCGTGTCCTGGTTTGTAGCGGTCACTTTTACGCCCCATCTCGGCGTATTGCTTTTGCCGAACTTCGCGGCAGACGGACACAATGCCGGGCACGTTCCCTTTCAATCGCTCTTTCATCGTACCCTTCGGCGGATCGTCAGAGCATGTGTTGCGCGTCCATGGTTCCTGGTTTTCATGACGTTAGCCATGTTTGTCGCCGCTCTCTTTGGCTTCACAAAACTACAGCAACAGTTTTTCCCGCTCTCATCGCGAACCGAACTGATGGTGGATGTACGCATGCACGAAGGGGCTGCGATCGGCGCAACCGAAGCGATGATTGCTAAAGTTGAAGAATTGATCAAACCGCATTTAGTGGCTGAGCACGCAGGGAAGAAGCCACTCGTCGATCACTTCACCAGTTATGTCGGTGCTGGCTCCGCTCGATTCTTTCTGGCGCTCAATCCCGATTTACCCAACACTAGCTTTGGGAAGATCGTAATTCAGACCACCAGCGTCTACGCTCGTGAAGAGATGAGAACGAGGTTGAAGCAAACGTTTGAACTGGATGGAAGGTTTACTGAAGCGACGATGCGAGTATTGCGCCTCGAGTTTGGGCCACCCATCGGATTTCCCGTCCAATTTCGAGTCATCGGCGAAGATGCCGCCGAAGTGCGTCGCATTGCAAAGCAAGTGCGTGAGGTGATGCGAAAGGATCCGTCGGCGATTGATGTCAACCTGGAGTGGGATGAACCTGCGAAAGCGGTCAGATTGGATATCAATCAAGATAGAGCCCGATTGATGGGATTAACACCCCAAGAGATCGAGCAAACGATGCAAACTCTCTTGACTGGAACAAACATAACACAGTTTCGAGATGGTACAGAGACGATTCCTGTCGTTGCACGTGCGATTGAGAGTGAGCGATTGAGTCTCGAATCGATTAGCGACATCACTCTTGTCACCCAATCGGGCAAGGTCGTGCCGCTGAGTCAGGTTGCATCGATACTCCATGAGTTTGAAGAACCTATCGTTTGGAAGAGAAATCAAGAGAGAACGCTGTCGGTTCGATGCGATGTTGCTGACGGAGTCCAGGCGCCTGACGTGAGTGCTCGAATGGATAAGGCTCTGGTTGAATTGCGAGCAAGTTTGCCCGCTGGATATCGGATCGAAACGGGTGGAGCCATCGAAGAGAGTCTTAAAGCGAACCAGGCTTTGTTTTCGATGTTTCCCGTCATGATCTTGATTATGTTGATATTGCTAATGTCTCAAGTGCATTCCTTCAAAAAGATGTTTTTGGTCTTTGGCATTGCACCTTTGGGTTTGATCGGGGCGGTGGCGGCATTGCATGTTTTCAATGCACCGTTTGGATTCGTGGCGTTGCTCGGTGTGATTGCTCTGGCTGGAATGGACATGCGGAACTCGGTGATCTTGGTGGATCAGATCGAGCAAGATATAGAAAACGGGTTGAGCGAGTGGGATGCAGTGATTGAATCGTCCGTTCGACGCGCGAGGCCTGTTATCTTGACAGCTGCCACTGCGATCTTGGCCATGATTCCGTTGACACGGAGTGTATTCTGGGGGCCGATGGCAATGGCAATCATGGGTGGATTGTCTGTCGCAACGTTTTTAACGTTGATCAATTTGCCTGCGCTTTACGTCATTATGTTTCGCGTGAAGCCGCCGGTCGCTGAAAGACCCTCGCAACTATCCATTAAAGCGTTACCAGAAGTCGCAGTTGCCGATTTGGCAGACGTAGTTTAACGCGACTGAAGTTGCCTCAGCTGCGCAATCAACTCCGCTGGATGATCGGTTTGAATACCATTTACTTTCCATTCGAGAAGTGATTTCCATGTTTCAGGCCCTTGGTCATCAACGATGACAATCACGTTGGAAAGATGGCAAGTCTCTACAAACAGTCGCGAGCAATGTCGCCAAACCGATGCAACAACCGGTGGACGGTGAACCTTGAGCAGCGTGCTTAGATTTTTCTCTGGACCGGGGTCGGGCATGGGCCAAGATTTGGAGGAACATCTCTTCAGCTCATCTATCCTCGATCCAGAAATGTACCAAAGTGTGTCGAGCTCGCAGTCGTTCTGTTTCACCAATGTTGCCAAGCTTTCGATGGACGCATCCTTGACGTCGAGATAGACACCGATTCGCCCTTTGCAGAGCTGCAAAATCTCTGATACCGAAGGAATGCGTTCTTGGCTCCACTTGGTATCCACTCTACTTCCGATGTCGATCTTGCGAAGGTCAGCAAAGTTCATCTCCGCAACGACACCTTTCCTGCCATCCGTTGTGTAGGCGTCGATGGTTGAGTTATGGATGCTCACCAAGACACCATCGAGGGTCGTTCTCACATCGATCTCGACGAAGTCACATCCGAGGTCAATCGCTCGACGGTACGCGGCCAGTGTGTTTTCTGGAACTCCGTCGTGTGCACCACGGTGTGCAACCACATAAACGTTCCCGTTGCGGGGAGCTCGCATACCAGTTGGCTTTGGAGCCTCTGTCGGATCGGCAGCCAATAGACTCATACCAAAGACGATAAGGTATGCGGTGAGGATTGGATGAATTAAATTGCGCATGGTCTCTCTCGCTTGCGAATGTTTATTGCCATTCGGTCCATTGCTGCATTGTATAACATCGCCAAACTCTCGAGTCGATGCACGACTCCAGTCAGGCTCAAGTACAATCGGTTGGAATCGACGAAGACTCAGGAAATCCCTCTCTCGACGATGCGTTTCAGAAGGTTAGATTAGAATAAAGAATTTTCCCGCATGGCTTTCAGATTCCCCTTTTTGGCCAAAGACTATAGTCGCATGCAAATTCAAATGCTCTGCATTGTACTGTCTCTTTTTCTCTCGACGCTTGCAACAACGACCATTGCTGACGATACCGTGAGACTGAGTACCATCTTCGAAGACGCCAGAGAACATTCGACCTTGACGATCCCTCCAGGTGATTATGTATTGGATGGGAAACGAACTATTCCACTAAAGTCCAACCTAAGCGTGATTGCACATGGAGCGAGATTTCATCTTCCAAGATCGCTTGAGGACCAAGCTCGTGTTGTACTGTTTGGCGGTGAAGACATCCGTAACTTCAGTTGGCAAGGAGGGCACTTTGAAGGGCATGTCTTCGATCCTGCGAGTTCTCGCAATACTTGGCCTCCCAATGCAAACACGCGCGCGATTGTTATCTCAACGTCAGTCGGCGGTGTGACAAGTAATCTAGTGTTTCGCGACATCTCCAGTAACGGATTAGCAGGCGCGGCAGTTACCGTTCTTGGAGCGGCAAAGATAGGGAGCGATCGCGAAACTGCGACCTTTGCGCAGAACATAACCCTCGAGAACTGCAATTTGGAACGCACAGGCAAGTTCATGTGGGACTATGGATTCCTTTGGCAGATCATCGTTTGGCCAGAGGATTTTGACGAAGCACATCGTGCGATGGCTCAGAAGTACTTTCGTCATGACCTGGTAATTAAGGAGTTGCGGATCGAAGAAGATGATGATCGAGTCTTCTTCGACAACAAGAAAGGACTGCCGGTTTCGCAATCACGGGTTGGTTCTGAATCTGAACGGGGTTACGACACCGTCTGCTTCTTTGGTACGGAGCTGCCCAAGAATATCATCAAGGGCCGTCAATACTTCGTTATTGAAAGTCAACCAAACTGCATCCGTATCGCGGATTCAGTTCATGGACCCGCTATTCGATTTGCGACGGGGTCTGGATCGGATGCCAAGTTGATCACGAATTTATTTCAGACGCATCTGGCATTGTATTCTCCCCACGGAAGCGGCCCGGGAAAGGGCGCTTTTGATTTCGTCGGTTGCCAGAATGTCATCGTGAAGGGGTGCCGATTCAGTGCTTTGGGCGATACCATGCACATTCAGAAATGCAATGGAATCGTGTTTAGCGGCAATCAAATCACGGGTTCGCGCATGGGGGCCTTCTTTCTTGCGGAGTTCTGCAAAAATGCGTCTGTGACTGGTAACACCGTGGATGGAACCAATGGATCTCGAGTCATCAGCGTTGAGAAGTCATGCGAGGATGTTGTCATTTCGGGTAACACCTTCCGCGGTGGCGGACGCGGCTCCTGGATCAATCAGCCTCGCAACTTTGTCCTGTCGAACAATATCTTCGTCAATAACACCACCAAGTGCCAACCCGACCCAAAGTTCGGCCGACGCACTTTTGTTACAGGCGACTACGAGCAATACCCAGAGTTATACTTCACAACACATGAACCGAACGGAACGTATGGGAATGTGATCGTTGAAGGAAATCTGTTCGTCAGCGGTTCGCATGCATCTCATGCGATGACTTTTGCTTCCGGTGGCGATTGGATACAGGTGGTCAATAACTCGTTCTCTGGACCGGTCAGGACGATTCCCGAGCCGGCAGGTTGTCGTCGTGTTTCGATTCGAGACAACCAAGGACTTCAGTCTTTAGAAGAACGAACTCGAGAGCAAAAAGTGAGGTCGGTAATGAACATCCCAAACCTCATTGCCTTTTGGGACTTTGTGAAAAAGGAAACTTCCAACACTGGCCGATTCACCGCTCACGTTCCCGCCGGTACCAACACCGACTACCCACTCGATGCCGCAAACTACATCAAAGACTATTGGGGTAAGGGGCGAGATGCATCCTATGCCGATTTTCCACAACTCGGGCGTGGTCCATTCGGCAATGCGATCCGCATCGTCAAAGAAACCGATCCCGACTTCCGTCCCTTTCTTTTCGTACCCCGATCGCGACTGCATGACACACCGCTGGATATCAAAGGCGCGGGAAAATCGGTGACCCTAGTCGTTTGGGCGATTCGAGAGAGTGGGAATCATGCTCTGGCCGGGATCTGGCATGAGGGGACTGATTTGCAACAAAATGAAACTGCTACCATTGCAAAAGTCGAGCGTGGACAACGCCAGTACGCACTCTTTGCAGGACTAAACAAAGAGGGAAGCGCCTGTGGGCATGTGTCCGAGAATGGTGCGAGTTCTTTTCTCAACAAATACGCACTTCACAAGAGTAACTCGGTCCCTCAGTCCCTCACGATTCCTGCTGATTCTTCCAACGAAGTTCTCGACGCATCGTGGCAGTGTTTCGCAATGACCTTCGACCATGAGAGAGACGAACTCACGGGTTGGCTCAACGGAATTTCTGGTGACCGATGGCTCGACAATCCAAAAAGTGACAAACTTATTTCGTTTGCGTACAACGCTTATATGCAAGGACATTTCGCCAAAGTTCCCGGCGCACAGGTTGGCGAGGACGGTTCCTTCCCTAAAGACCAGTATTACAATCCGCCTGAAGGTGTGCCCTTGAGTGTAAAGGTGCTCCGCGAATCGGCTGACGGACGCGTCGAACTACGTGAGCATCGATACACAAAATTGGAAGTGACTATCAAGAACGGAGTAGAAGTCGCGCGAGACCTTGTCGCACTAAGATTAAATCCCTGGTGGTATCCACACGATCTTTATAGGCCCAAGGACTCTCAAAGTGGCGGCCCCTTCACCATCGGCCGCGTTATTCACAGCTCGCGCGGCGTCGGCTTTACGGGTTGGATCGGTGGAGTCGCGGTGTTCGATCGAGCACTATCGGCCGATGAACTCTCCAAGCTTGCTGCCTACTCGAAGTAATCAAGCTTGGCGATTTCGCGGTTCCGAAGCTATGATTTGATAGCATTCGTTGCGGTTGTTTGCGAACAATGAATGGATGGAAATCTGTGTCGATCGTGTGTCCTGTACATCAACGCAACTTTGTCGTTTCTGTTTTTCTCAATGTCCTACTGGGCGCCCTACTTTTGATATCCGATTTCACTTGAGATTGAATCGCGACATATCGATCGCGATTTGGGTTTAAGGAGGCTCATGCGTTGCGGCTGACATGCCACAAAGCTTGCAGGCTAATCGGCGCATGCTGAGAGCATTGCCTGGAACTCCAGACCCGAGAGATTTTGTTCTAAATTACTAAATGAGGAGTTGGCGTCCATGTCCGCATTGAGACTTGAGAGCAGACGATTTGCACTGACATTTTTCATCGCTCTTTGGATCTGTGAAATGGGATACGCACAAGACGACTTGGCGAAACAAGCTCAGAATCCAGTCGCCAGTCTTTCGGCGTTTCCGTTACAAAACAACTGGGACTTTGGCATTGGACCTGAGAACCGAACTCGATACGTTGGTTTGTATCAGCCTGTGGTTCCCTGGAAACTAAACGAAGATTGGAACCTGATCTCACGCATGATTATTCCCGCAATCAACTCGCCCGTGGATATCGACGGAAACGTGCACGGTCTGGGCGACTCGATACTACAGTTCTACTTCAGCCCAAATACAGAGGGCAAGTTCGTTTGGGGGATCGGTCCCAACATGTTGATACCAACGCGATCCGATCCTTTGCTCGGATTCGGCACGTGGGGCGCTGGTGTTGATGGTGTCGGACTGGTTACCCAAGGGCCGATTGTCGCGGGAGCACTGGTCAGCCAAATCTGGGGTATTGGCGGAGAGACCAATCCCTTTTTGCTTCAGCCGTTCTTCAATTACAACTTCAGCAAGGGTTACTTTGCAAGTTTATCGGGTGAGTTTAACGCCGACTGGGCATTGCCTGAAGATCAACGTTGGTCGATCCCGTTTGGGCCAGGTGTCGGTCGGACATTTGCCATTAAGGAACAACCCCTTACCATCTCAACTCGGTTCGCGCCGTACTTGGAAGCACCCGACAATGGCCCCGAATGGCAGTTCCGTTTCGCTGTGTCATTGCTCTACCCGAAAGGGAAGAAATAAAGTCCGCGATGACACAATGTGACCCGAACGCGAATCAATCCCCGCAACCGACTTTTGGGGGCCTAGTACAGGACACGCTCCGGATAGACCTGTACACGCCCCCGATAGAAGTGTGCCGTTCGTGAAATGGTCCCAAGTCATTACGATTTTGCAGAGATCTTGGCCCACGTGTCTTTCAATGTGACGATGCGATTGAATACTGGGGCGTTCGGTTTGGAGTCTTTGGTGTCGACACAATAGTACCCGTTTCTCTCGAATTGAACCCGAGTGCCGATCTCCAAATTCGCTAGAGCCGGCTCGACCATGGCATCGATTACTTTGATGCTATTCGGGTTGATATTGTCGAGGAATGTCTTTCCCTCAGGTGCGTCTTCGGGATGTTCGTTCACGAACAGCCGATCGTACAAACGGACTTTGACCTTCGCGGCTTGAGGTGCAGATACCCAATGGATCGTACCCTTCACTTTTCGTTCGGTAGCGTTTGGCGATCCGCTCTTCGTGTCAGCATCATAAGTGCAATTGAGCTGAACGATGTTGCCGTCAACATCTTTCACCACTTCATCGCACCGAATAATGTACGCATATCGCAATCGAACCTCTCCACCCGGCTTCAATCGAAAGAACTTCGATGGCGGTGTTTCCATAAAGTCGTCACGTTCGATGTATAGTTCCTTCGAAAAAGGTAATTGTCGAACGCCCGCTGATTCGTCTTCTGGATTGTTCACCGCATCTAGGTATTCGGTCGTATCTGGATAGTTGGTCAATACCACTTTGATAGGATCCAGCACGGCCATATATCGAGAGGCAACCGAATTGAGATGATCGCGAATGCTATTCTCCAGGACGATAACATCGATCGTGCTATTGAATCGAGCCACACCAATCCGATCGCAGAATAAATGCAAACTCTCCGGCGTGTAGCCGCGACGACGCAGGCCGCTGATGGTCGGCATGCGGGGGTCGTCCCAACCCTCTACGTGCTTTTCATTCACAAGCTGCAGCAGTTTTCTTTTGCTCATCACGGTGTAGGTCAGATTCATCCGTGCGAATTCCATTTGCCTAGGATGATAGATACCTAGATTCTGACAAAACCAATCATAAAGTGGCCGATGGTTTTCGAATTCGAGTGTGCATATCGAATGGGTGATGTTTTCGATCGAATCGCTTTGACCATGTGCCCAATCGTACATAGGGTAAATGCACCAATCGTCTCCCGTTCGATGATGGTGTGCGTGCATGATGCGATAAATGACAGGGTCACGCAAATTGATATTGGGTGCGGACATGTCGATTTTCGCCCGCAACGTACGGGTGCCATCGGCAAACTCACCCTTCTTCATGCGTTCCAACAACTCTAAATTCTCCGCGACAGAGCGATCGCGGGATGGGCTATTTTTCCCTGGCTCCGTGAGTGTACCTCGATAGGCTCGCATCTCATCGAATGTGAGGTCGCACACAAAGGCTTTGCCGTCACGAACCAATTGGACTGCCCATTCGTAGAGCTGCGCAAAATAATCGGATGCATAGTGCAGATTGGACCATTCGAAGCCCAACCAACGAACATCGTTCATGATCGATTGCACGTACTCATCGTTCTCTTTGCTGGGGTTGGTGTCATCGAACCGCAGATTGCAGGTGCCGCCATAAGTGCGTGCCAAGCCGAAATTCAAGCAGATCGATTTTGCGTGCCCGATGTGCAAGTAGCCGTTGGGCTCGGGTGGAAAACGCGTTGCCACGGTTCGACCCGCGAGCTGCGGTTTGCTGGCAAAGTCTTTCTCGATCTCAATTTGGATAAAGTTCTTTGATGCCGGCTCTGTGGGATTCGGTTCAGTCACGATAGTTCTTTCGTCTTGGTTGTGTGGCGAGGGATTCATGTTGAAATTCCTCGCTCTCTCCCGCAATTATGCCGAAAGGTGCGCTTCCCCCCAATGGCAGTTGCTATTTTCTTGGTCTGGTAGCGAAAAACGCCAGTTCTCGACGCGAGTCAACGGAAAGACGAGAGAGAGCCCAAGGTTTACTTCGCAAGTAAACCGGCGTTGTCGCGGAATTTTTGATGGCAATGGGTGCAGTTTTCTTTGATTCGCGTCCATGACTTCTTCGCTTGGAGCGGGTGTCGTCTCAAAGCTGTCTCCAGTTGTTCTGACAAATCTCGGCCGTGCTCGAGCAATTGCAAATACTCGGCTTTAGAATCGCTCGTTGTTCGCAGAAGTTCAATATACGACTCGGTCAGCAACAACGCCGTATCGGCCAGCTTCAATCTGTCTTGCGCAATCTTGCTTTCCTTCCTCGTTGGATTGATTTCCGGCTCGGCATTGTCTGCTGCGACCTGCTCGATCCCCTTGCCAATTTTTTCAAAAAGCTCATCCATGACGACCATTTGTTCGGTCAGTGGGGCGATCTCCGAAATCGCATTGAACTCGACCTGCAGTTTTTGGATTGCGTTCAAATTGACAGGTTTGCTTTCCGTTACGTTTTGCACCAGCCCGCGAAAATTTGGATTCGTTCCAGCAATCGAAAGAACTTTCAAGCCCGTCTCTCGATCGATCCAATTCAGCATGATGCATGCGGATGCGGTCGCCGCTGGACTTCGATGCTTTCCATGATGACAGTGAACATAGACTGGTTTAGGTAGTACCAGCAAGGCTTTCGCGATTTCCTGCAAACGTTGCGAAGAGATCCCGTCATACCCATGTGGAAGATGGACATAAGTTAGCCCACAGGAGGCGGCAAACTCCACATTGGGTTTCATGCCATCGACACTGACAACCGTCTTGATGCCTAACTTTTTCAATTCTTCAAACGCGAGTTGCCCATTTGGGACAGCGCCGGAATAAACATTCTCCGTCACCTGGATGCAGTTCAGCAGATGCTCGGTGCTGATTTGTGAGGGAAATCGTTTCGGGACATCTTGTGCCGTGTAACTACTCGCCAAACAAACGACGATCCCGAAAAGAATCGTGTGAGTTAGCCCACAAACGGGATTTGTTTTTCTGGCCAACATGGCGTTCATGAACTACCGCAATTTCCCACTCGAAGCGAAACTCAAAAGACTCGGGCCAAAACTCACTCCGACCGATTGTAACAAAAGTGCTAATGGAAAGCACATTTCGGGAGCCATCCACCCGGAGAGGACCTAACTGGGATGCATAGGCAATCCATCGGTCAGGATCGCAATTCTGTAGACGGGATCAATTGTTGTAATGGTATGCCAAACGCTTCCGCGGATGTTTGCTGCATGCTTTTACCTACAATCCGCACAGTCGGAACATCCACCTTAACCTTCATCTCTTTCCTAGGCATATCCATTCAACATGGAATTTCGTTCAAGTCTGTGCTCGAAATGTGAGCTAGGTTTCCGCGTAACTTCTAAGTTGAGATCCACATCGCCTAGTGCAGGCAGTAGAAATGCTTCCTTCCATAATGCAATTCAATCGAGTTCACCAAACGGCGAAATCAGTTCAGCGAAAAGGGGCAGCGATTGTCGAGCTTGCAATTGTCTTGCCGCTATTGCTACTGCTGTTGATGGGGACCATTGAGGTCTGTGCAGCAATGCACTTGCAGCAGTCGATCGACATCGCATCCTATGAAGCAGTTCGAACAGGTCTGCTTCCAAAGAGCTCACCGGGCCTTGTTAAATTAACTGCAGAAAAATTCCTGAAAACTCGGAATACCAAAGGGGCGACAATCTCCATCACTCCGGCGAATTTCGAAACGGCAGCCATCGGGACAACGATCACTGTCTCGATTTCTGCGCCGTCCAAGGAAAATTTGCCTGTGTCACCTTTCTTTTTCAAGGATAAAACGATTGTGAGTTCTTGCAGCATGATGAAGGAATACCAATGAAGAAGCAAAAAAAATATCATTTGCGACGTCGAGGCGGCATTCTCGTTTTTGTCGCCATTTTGTTGCCCGTACTGCTGATCTTGATCGCTTTCTCGATCAACCTGAGCTGGATCAATCTGTGTCGTACACGAACGATGATTGCCGCTGACGCAGCAACGCGAGCGGCAGGTCGTACGTTTGCGTTGACGGGAGACCCTAAACAAACGATCGCGAAAGCGCGAGAGATTGCAAAGCTAAATACCGTTGCTGGCAAGGGAATAGAGCTTGCGGACTCGGACTTTATCTTTGGACAATCGCAACGTTCTTCTGCGACAGGTCGATACAAATTTACAGCAGGAGTCAGCCCTTCTAACTCCATGCGTGTTTCCATCAAGCGTCTCAACTCGTCTGCCAATGGCGGTATTGATTCTTTTATTCCTGGAACACTTGGTAAGGCTGGTTTCGAGTTTGAGAAGTCGTCGGTAACTACGCGTGTCGATGTGGACATTGCCCTCGTACTCGATCGTTCGGGATCCATGATCTACGCATCGAACGAGGCTGCAACAGGATATCCGCCGAAGTCAAATCTAACCTGGAAACCAGGGGATCCCGCTCCTCCCAATTCGCGGTGGTTGGATCTTGCGGCCGGAGCGAACGCGTTCTTGAAAGAAATGGAACTCTCTGCTCTGGACGAGTATGTTTCCCTCGTAACTTACGCTTCCGACGTGACACTGGATCGTAGCGTCTCGAATTCCTACAGTCAAGTAAATGACGGGATTGGAACCTATACCAAAAAGTTTCCCACGGGAGCTACCAATATAGGAGGTGGCTTGCAGTCAGGCCTCAACTCGCTTGGTACCGGTGCTGCTAGGGCATCGGCGTCCAAGGTGATCATTCTCATGACGGACGGCAAGCTCAATGCACCTAGCGGGGCACCCCTTCCGTTGACTGTCGCGAAGTCTGCGTCCGAAAAAGGTGTTGTTATATTCACGGTCACTTTCGCAGATGAAGCAGATCAAGCATTGATGAAAAATGTAGCTTCGGTCGGAGGAGGTCAGCACTTCCACGCTTCTACTGGTGCAAGCCTAAAAACGGTTCTTTTAGATATCGTTCGTATGTTGCCCACGGTATTAACCGAGTAAGGATTAAAACTCATGCAAGTTTCGACAAAGATAAGAACAAACCGCTGCACCGGTGCTACCACGGTCGAGATGGCTATTTCGATGGTCATTCTCATCATGGTGACATTCGCGTGTTTTGAGTTCTTCCGCGCCAGCATGTTGAAGCAGTATGCTGAAAACGTATCTTACGAAGCTGCAAGAAATGTCATTGTGCCAGGTGGTTCCGCCGCTGAAGCTAAGGCCGCGGCGAATCACTTGCTCAACATTCTCGCCATCCAAGGTGCGAAAGTCGAAGTGATTCCAGCCGTGATCACAGATGCAACAACGCAAGTCACGGTAAAAGTTGAAATCCCTTTCGCTGAAAATCAATGGATCACTCCTTGGTATACAGGCGGAAAGTCAGCGACCTCGGAAACGACATTGCTGACGGAAAGGGTGCCCAATATCTCTATTGGCGCCTCAACTCCTCCACCGCCACCGCCGCCGCCACCGCCACCACCAAAACCACCAGCTCCGCCGCCACCGCCGCCGGCACCGCCGAAACCACCGGCACCGCCACCACCGCCGCCACCGGCACCGGCACCGCCGAAACCACCGGCACCGCCACCACCGGCACCGGCACCGCCGAAACCACCGGCACCGCCACCACCGGCACCGGCACCGCCGAAACCACCGGCACCGCCACC
>CAIOHR010000134.1 GCA_903858115.1 uncultured Pirellula sp.
CCGATCTTCCCCGAGCTGCGATCGATCCTGGACGAAGCCTTCGAAATCTTCGGCGACAAAAGCGAATACGTGGTCGCTGCTCCGCAGTATCGAGCGGCAGCCAACACAGCGATGGGTTGGAAGAACTCGAACCTACGTACCGAGATGACGCGCCTGCTGCGCCGCGCCGGCGTCTCAGGTTGGCCACGATTGTTCCATTCGATGCGAGCTAGCAGACAAACAGAACTACAACGTGAGTTCCCATTACACGTGGTCTGCTCTTGGCTTGGAAACTCACCACGTATCGCACAGCAGTGCTACCTGCTGGTCACCGAGGATGATTTTGCCAGAGCGGCTGGCTTGCAGAAGGTGATGGTGGAGTGATTGGTGGTGTGGGAAGGGTGCCTGGCAACGGGCATCCTTACCCGATTTCGGCTTTTGCCACTCGCCCTACTCAGGCACAATCCTGGTTGGGGCCGTTGGTCTTGCACTTTGCGTTGCGGACAGTGCCGCTCGGCTCGATGACCACCAGACGCACCCCGGTGAAATCCTCACCGCACTTCCACCACTGCCCGTCCGGCGATTTTACGTGGTCTACGTCCACCCCATCCGGCGATGACCCACCGTTGCCTGCGACCGTGAAGAAGTTCTGGTTCCCGGTCGCGGGCTTAGGCTCTCCGGTCCAGCACTCGACGGGCTGCGGATACTGGTTGTGGACTTTCGCTCCCCAGATGGCCATGATCTTTTTCCCTTGAGGATTGTGGGGCGGGTTACGGTTTCCACCCGGCGTAACCAAAGTAGGTATTCGGCAGCGGAATCTTGTTGCCCAACACTTTTTTCCAGTTGTTGATTGTCTTGTGCCCTACCACGACATCACCGTTGGCGATGTTAACCCCCTTGTGCTCAAGTGCCCACCGGATGATGTCCGGCACGAACAAGGCGGCCGCAGTCGTCACCGAGACGGGTTCGAGCGACTCCTCCCCCGTCCAGATCACGTGCCCACCATCGAACTCCTGACGCAGTCCGTTCTCCTGATCTCCGCGATTATCGGCCATTTGGTGCCCCTCCTCCGCTGAATTTTGTTGGCCGACCCTTCGCAGCGGCTACAAAGGGCCAGAACGTTACGGATCACCAAGTCGGCGCGGTGATCTTTCCATTGGCAAAACGCACTACTCGCCGACTTTGGTGCATCCGATTGTTCGCATTTTATTTAAGTGGTGCTGATGCTTCTGGCGACAATTTGACGTCAGCGGATGTAAGCATTTTGTTCAGCAACTCTCTTGACGAAATAGCCATTGGATACGATGTTCCATTCATTTTCTCCTGCGAGCCTTTCTTGAATCCATTGCACTTGTAGCAAATTACAATATCCAAAATTTGGTTTCCGGCCTCAATCCTCAAAGCATGGTGTGGATCGAAACAAGAGGCAATTGAGGTTCCTCGTGCGATGTCGTTTCGCACAGAATCCAAAACTTTTTGTACCGAATCACCGCTCAGTTTGGTTTTACCCAATACGTAGTACCCATGCATCATTTCGGCGTCGGGAGGTAGTTTGCTTTCGTCAAACTCGGGTTCAAGCGAGTAGACAACTATTGAATCCACTGACTTTGGGAGAAACGATGTATCCCGTTCACAGCCGCTAAGGACCAGGCACATCCCGACGACCCCAACAGCAAAGTAAATGTTTCGAAAAATGTTTTTCATGATTCAACTCATTTTGCGGTAGAAAACGACAGCGCTGCAACGAGCTGCTGCAGCGGTGCCAAGGAAATGGAGGCTATGGATCAATCACAGGGTCGACCTGAACCCAATGTCCTTCGCCGTAGAAGTAGTCCCACCAGAATGGTCGTTCGACAAATATAACTGGGTCCTCATTGGAAATGACAGGATGGCCGGTCCCGTCCGCCAAATCTTGAATGCCATCAGCAGAACCTTGTTCGAACTGGTCACAACCTAAAACATAGATTGGCGCACCTGGTTTCAGTTTTTGGTCGATAAGGTCCTCCAGATCAGAAGGCAAATCAGGTCCTGTAAAGCCAGGACCTGAACTGACCAATACACCACCGTTACCAGCACCATGCCCGACTAAAACAATTGCCGGAATCGAATGATCCGGATATGAGTTAAGAATGTCCTCGAGCTCATCGTGAGAACCAACCTCATCGTGAACGTGAACCTCGCTACCCTCGCCCGAGTCGATAATCCCAACGTCATTTGAAACACTGTTATCGGTCCCGACAATTACTGTGCCATCGGGAAAATCAATCGTCGTTCCCGGCTCTTGAACGACGGTTCCGGTTACGGTCGTCGTACCGTCACTTACTGTGATCGTTCCATCAGGATTCTCGGTCCCATTCGGATTATCTCCCTTATCTTTCTTTCGTTCCGTTTCGTATCGGTATCCCAGCAATACGGACCCATCCGCGCGAACATCGCCAAGAAACAGAACCGGCGCACCCGTAATCAAGTGCTCGGCTTCGAACGCAAAAGTATCTGGCGTACCATTTGCTGTCGGCAGATACACGACACCGGCATCGGTAAGTTGAAGCTCACCAAAGGTTGGTTGCAACAAGACTTCCGCAGTCGTTAAGTCGACTGTCACGGTTGTTCCATCCACCTTCACTTCCACCGTTTGCGAATACAAAGGGTTGGAAAATAGAGTTGCGAGCGCAACCGCACAACCAAAAACAAAACGTTTCAACATGGTCATTCTCCTTTTCTTGAAATGCGAACGTTGCGGTAAACGGCAGAATTTAAGTAGCCCTTTTGTGGAAATATTTTACGAAGTAAAACCACAAAAGGGCTACTTAAATTCTGTCCAGTGGAGCGAAGCGGAACGGGTTTGACCGCTTTGTTATGTTTTATTCCTCTGGCCATTCATCACCTTCTCGCCTGCAAACATAGTCGTAATATAATGAAGTACCAAAAGGCTGAAATTCCATCTCCACTCCATTTTCTGAATATTTTGCATTCTCAATAGCCATGCGGTCATTGAGCACAGCAAGTGCATCATGCACGCCACCTCTGCGAGCGTCTACCATCATGGATGCGAGTATTCCTCGGTTTTCAACACTTAAAGAGGATAAAAATTCATTAAATTTTTCATTTTCGCTAACTCTTGGGTATGCGCCATTTTCTAAGATCCATTTGTGATGGACACCATCATGAAGACTCGCAAAAGTATCTACAAATGACTTCCAAAGATCTAACGATGGCATAAATTTTCGTCCCTCATTCCAAACATAACGTTTGCGATGACCGAGTGCGAGCGGGGGACTCAACGCGAGTCAGAACGCTTGATCGAGCACTTCGCGTCCATCGCTTGGTTCTGCCATTCTAAGCCTCAGGAAAACGTGGGGCGAGACCATTGACCCAAAAGGATTGATCGCCCATCCACCACCGGATCTTCTTGTCTCGCATTCTTTGTGCCTCGGAGTAAAGCAGCCAAATCCCATGAGCGTCAAACAAGAATTGTTCTCCTGTCGTGAGCGTTAGATGCTGGCGTTTCCATGATTGAAGCCAGAGAAGGAGATCATCCCCTCGCATTGGCTCTGTCTGTCGAACACGCTCCGTATTCGGAATCGATTCGCCAACCTTAGTGTATTCGAAGTAGCGATGTCCATCTGAGCGCTGGCATAGGTCAACTGTATACATTGCAGTCTCATCAACGCCGAAACGATTCCAGTTGGGATTGCCCCTTTTGACTGGATTCGCCGCATCGTGCCAATCCCATCCGCAGGCCAAGCACTTCTGCGACTGATCGCTCGGAAGCAACGCACGACAATATGAGCATGTTCCGTACTTCTTTTCCGTCATGCGCTTCTCTGGCAGAACTATTTTAAACCAGCAGCATGGCACGATGCCATGCCTGCTGCGTTGGAAAGTTCATCGGCTTACGCGATAACGGCAATCGCGTTCGATGAAAAACGCAGGGCGAACCGAAACCTCATTACGCTCATGACGCATGCCGACGCTAACGTACGTTGCGTTGCAGCGACTTGAGCGTAATTAGCATGTCAAATCCGTCGATCTCCGTCAAATCGCCGAACGCAGATTGTCATCCAGTCAGCCTAAGTCCGATGAACTTGTTTTTACAGGGGTCAGCCTAAACTCTGTAGACCGCACCAATGCAGCCTATCACGCAAGCTAACCTCGATCCGACGTTGAATGATATCAGTCACTTGTGAACCGAACAATAATTGGATGGAGTGATAGGATGTTTCGGCGAGTTTCAAAACATCACCACCTAGTTCGAATCCTACCACCTCTGCTGCAAAACCACCTGTTTTCCCTGGGAAAACG
>CAIOHR010000135.1 GCA_903858115.1 uncultured Pirellula sp.
AGGGTTTGGGTTTTGGGTTCCGTTGTGGATTTCTCGGGATGTTGCACCGTGAAATCATTCAACAAAGGGTCGAGCGGCACGGGCACTGAAGAAAGAAGCTTCGAAAGCTATGCCCGCGGGCACTGGACAGCTGACAACGATACCCTGAGCGTCAATATTGAATCCACGATCGGCTCCGATCAGGGTAAGTTCGAGAATGGACGAGGACATCCTGAGTCGTTTCTAGTTCTTCGCGATGCGAAGCTGGACGCCGAAAGTCGAATCGCAATTCAAGCCAAAATCGATCTAAGGAAAAGGCCAAATGATGCACCTGATTTTCTACATGCGATGAAGGCAACTTGGTTAAGACCTCTATCAGAAATCGACAGCGAACTGACGAGCCTAAGCACTCGAAGGAAACGGGACCTATCAGACAATTAAGGCTATCGATCGCAGTGCCTTGGCGATTACGATGCTCCGAGTTGCATTCAACTACTCTGGACACTAACGGCCATCGCTTGCGAATGATTTCGCGAGCTACGTGATTTGAAGAGACGATCGACCGAGACTCTGGCGCGACGGTTAGAGTTGCGATCAAAGAGCAACTGCCCGCCACTTTCGCTTTCGGGGCCTCGGAATCTAGCGGAGATCCAATAAATCCAGAGGCGACAATCGCACCAAGACTTTGCGAACGTACTTGCTTTCAAAAACGCTTCGGTATCGTCCATTGAGGATTGAGCCCTCTGAGGAGTATCGACGTATCTAGTACGCAAACAATGCAACTTCTCGGCTCGAGCGTTTTATTTCTTGCTGCGTTTAACCACTACGATGGCCTCGTCTAGTTCGCCCTTTGCCTCTGCCATGGTTCGTCCTAGCGCAACGGCTTGCTCGATCAAATGAATCACTGATTCGTCACGCAAATCTGCAACGCTATTCAGCCGAATATGGCGAATAAGTTTTCCTGTCCCAGCCAGTTTTTCATCAGGGTCGTCGAGTTCGGTCCCCCGGTCGAAGCCGAGGTTTACGTGCCCCGCATAGGTGGCAATATGGATGAAGCCCTGCCCCTGCTTTCCGGTAAAAGTAAACGCGTTGGAAATACAGTAAGTCTCATAGATGATCTCGCTGCACTTGCCTGCAATTTTAAGCACAGACTTTCTGGCAGCGAGAGCGATCTTGACAACGTCGTCTTTCCTATCTCGCAAAAGATCGCGAAGAACCACTTCGGTTGCATTTTTGGATTCAGCCATATTGGCCCTTTTGGAAATACTGAATTATGTCTAAATGATAGTCCAATTTGAATAGCGTCCAGTACCTATTACATTGCTTCGGGAACACACAGCCATCCAGTGGTGACAGTTACCGGAAGATTCTAAGGCGAGCGGCGGGAGAGTACATACCACGATTCGTAGCTGGATTCGCCAGAATTCACTGCAGTCTGAATTCTGGCGAATCCAGCTACGTCAGCATGTCAACTGCATCCTCGATCGCGACTTTCGCAATCAGTTCTATATCAAATCGCGATCGCGAACGCCCAGCAAATAGAGAACTGCATCGAGCCCCATCGTGGAGACCTGATGCTCGGCGGCTTGGCGTACAATCGGCTTGGCG
>CAIOHR010000136.1 GCA_903858115.1 uncultured Pirellula sp.
CGCATTCCCACAAGATCGTCTCGACGGGTTGACTGTTGATTGCGGTCCGTGGTGGTTTAACTTGCGTCCGTCGAATACCGAACCACTTTTACGCCTCAACCTTGAAGCACCCGATCGTGATGAATGCGATAACCGTGTTGCCGAGCTACTTGCGGCAATAACCTCAGTCTGAACAAGGAGTTCTTATGCCCATCGATCCCGAACTAGCCAATGTCTTAGCGTGCCCTGTAGATAAGGGCATTTTGTACATGCTTGATGATGAAGACGCCTTGTATAACCCGCGTTTGCAGCGTCGTTACACAATTCGTGAAGGTATCGCCGTGATGTTGGTTGACGAATCCGAAGTTGTGTCAACGGCTGAACACGAGCGCATTATGGCCAAGATTGCTGCCGGCGGAGTCAAGTCCACCGGGCGTTAAAAACAGCGTGTCATGGGCGACAGTGTCACAAAGGCTGACTTTGTGAAAGATATCGGTGGAGGTAGTTGGGTAAACGGACTTTTCCCGACTTGAGCCTTCCTGCGTCGAAGGCAAAAATTGCTGTCTCCCGAAAATTGGTCATTAGGTGTTCTGATCGATGGGCTTTTCTGCAATCCGGGTTACGGTAGGATTTTTAAAGCATGCATGATGACCTAGCTAAACAAAGTCCCAGCAGCTATGGCGAAAAGCTGATCGACCGTGGGCGTTCGTGTCTTGCGCATCATTCTGAGACAAGCCTGAGTACAGGCTTTTCTTGGATTCAAGGACTTCCGTTGTTGTTTTCGGCCCCACACGCCGTCACCCATTTTCGCGATGGTAACGAGAAGCAGCAAGAGCCGGCGACTGATGCGATGGCCGCCGGCATCGCGGAGGCCATCGGAGGAAGCGCGATCTGGGCGACCCCCGGACTCAATGGAGATCCGAACTGGGATTATGATCACCCTTACAAATCGCGAGCAATGGAGTTGGCTAAAGACGGCATAGCGCTCGACCTGCACGTGATGATGAACCGTGGTTTCGACATTTGTCTTGGTCTCGGCGAGGTGAAGCCGATTGATAGGGGTCTTTGGTCAATCTGCGCCGAGGAGTTCCTCAACGAGGGGTACACAGTTTCACTGAACTATCCGTTTTCCGCTGGGCCGCGAACCGTGACATCTCATCTCCAGACTCACGGTGTTCGAGCGATCCAAGTGGAGATGACTTGGGACGTTTGTAGTGATGAAGGCCGTGGTGCTCTAACGACAGAGATCCTGCTTCGAATCAGTCGCTCGTTAATGTGAACGAAGGAATAGAATATCTAGGGCCAAAGTCCGTAGGAACGTCTCGGGATTCGGCTCGATCCAAGTACAAAGACCATTCCTGCGACACCGACACCCGAAGCTATCCACCATCGAAAACGGTTGTCAGGTAATCCAACTACTGAAATCATTGCTGCTGTAAGCGGAAACACGAAAGAAGCCAATTGGCGAGATACCACTGAGGTAACCGACCGTCGGATCTCGACGATTGTGTCGGGCGGCATTCCCAACTGTGCTCGTACCCGACTCCCGACGTGGACTACGAGTGTCTGTGGCAGCTTTGATAACCCATCTTCGACGTTGTGAACGGATCCGACATCACGAATCTGATTGACAAGATCGTCCATTCCAGATAGATCGAAAGCCTCAACGATTGTTACAAGCGTCGTCCGTCCGCGCCACGAAAGTAGGGCTTGGGTCCCGGGCGTAACCCCGAGAGCCTGGGCGGCAGCTCGATGGACTCGGACCACATCAAGAGGATCGTCGCCCTGATAGGCCTTCGTGCTCATGAAGCAGAACGTCGGGGCTCTAAGGATGGCTCGAAGTAGGAACTCCACGAGATGGTGGAATCTTCGAATGATCAGAAGTGACAGACCGAGAACTAGAACCATGACGTTGACAAGAGGCCCCGCTTGTCTCCATGAATCAGGCCAGTGCACTCGTCCCTTGACATCAGACCACCACTTTGAAGATGAGCGCCGCTCTGTGCGTCGGATCGAGACGATGGAGTCCAGACGAGCTCCGGTCATTAATCGGATGACAAGGGGCATTCGCACTCGTGGTGTCGCATTTGCCTTCTCGGAAGTGGAATAACTGCGCGAGACGATGACAGAGAACTCGGTCCCGTTGACCTCGAGGTCGCAGCGCCGTCGGAACATTCCAATGCCGAGTATCGCTGCGGTAGATGGACTGACCGAAAGAACGGCTCGAGCGGGGACCTCAGCTTTCCTACCAACGATTACAGTCGCCTTCACGAACGCCGGTCGCGATGTCATTGGCACACCTGCCTTTCTCAACTCCAAGATTATGCGACCATCAAGCTAGAACTCGGGCTGCTCTCTTCCACCTGATTACGAGACTGTCAAAGTGATGAGATCATCAACGAATGAGTCGCCAAGAAGGGGAATCATGCTCGTGAAGTCCGGACATGCATTTACTTCGAGTACAAACGGCAAGTCGCGATGTCGAGTCACATCAACTCCGGCAAATCCTAATCCAAGTGACTTTGCCGCAGCGATTGAGATCGACTTCTCAGTTTCGGTCAGTTCTATGATTTCTTGGGAACCCCCTGAGCTGATGTTCGAGACAAACGAGCCAGGAGCGCCAATTCGAAGTGCAGAAGCTACGACCTCACCCCCTAATACGAGAACGCGGATGCTTCGGCCGATGAAATCGCTCGCAATCTCCTGCACTACAACTGCGGATGGGCCTTCGTCAGAGAACTCCTGGATAGCCGAAGGTAGATCGTCAGGGTTTTCAATCTTTCGCACCCATCTACCTTGTCCTCCATGAGTGCGTTTAAGCACACATGGGTAGCCCATCAAGTCACAGGCAAGTCGAACCTGATTTGTGGATTGTTCAACGATGATGGTCCGAAGCTGAGGAACAGCCGCTTGCCGAAGGCGAAGAGCCGTTCGCGCCTTGTCATCCGCAAGCTCAACAGAGGCGATCGTGTTTAGAGTTTTGGCGCCGAGTTGCTCAAGAAGTGTGTACGCGTCCAACGCAGCATCTGCCCAATAAAAGAGTGCAGGAGACAGGTGAGAGACCGCCACGATCCCATGGCAATCAGAAACGACCTGGCTTTCCAGATCAACACACAGAGAAGCTAGGTCGATCTCTCGAGTGTTGACCCCTAGGCGTGCGGCGGATTCAAGTAGGGCTCGGGGTACGTTTGGAGCAAGCTCGTTCAGCCCGATACCAAGAACCGTCCCGAATCCGCTCACAACCCTGAACCTACTGCTCGTAAAGCCACCAGATCGGCTATTCGGTCAGCTACGTCTATTCCCGTGGTTCTGCTAATGGCAGCGAAACCTCCCCAAGGATCTACTTCGTTGATAACTGGGCCAGAGTCGGTATTGAATATGTCCACGCTTGCGTAATCGAGACCGAGGGACAATACCGCTTTCTCGGCGGCCAATCCGAACTTGTTTTTCGGATCATCAGGCGTGCATTCAGCTCCAAGGAACGCGTTCGCCCGCCATTCGCCCCGCACAGCTCTACGACGCATTATGGCCACGCACTTTCCATCGATGACGAATGCTCTCCAATCTTGGTCGGCATTGAGCACCTCAGGCTGAGCTATCCAAAACGGTCGATAGCTCTGAGGCATCAGGTCGACCGGTTCCAGCCAGTCTTCAAGGGATTGCACTCGTTCGACTCCGATGCCCCTTGCGCCGCACGCGGGTTTGACGACCAAACGGTCCGATTTGGGCATCGGTCCAAAATGCGGAGGCGTGAATGCAACCGCGTCAACCACCGGAATCCCTGCCCGATCTAGCGCAACGGCTGCCTCAAACTTGTTTCGTGAAAGCGTCGAGCGACGGAAGTCATTAAGGATATCCACCCCACAGTCGCTCCAACAATCGAATGCCAGAGTCAGAAGTGGAATGCTCTGCATAACGTTCCGATGAATAACCACAGTGCCCGGACTTAGCCGTGGCACGACAGTCGCTCCCTTCGAAGGCTCTAGATGGACCTCAACTCCGCTTGGTGACACGACTTGAAGGTGGATGTCCCGGCGATGGAACGCTTCAACGAGAGAAGCGACACCAACTGGCTCAGCGTCTCGGTTTGCGACTAAAATGCATCTCACGATCAAAACGATACTGGAATCTAAGACATGTCCGACGAACAGACGATGGGATTCGGTTCGGCTGTCAATGGAGCTGAAACTAGGAATTTTCTGTCTCAACATTGTGACTGTTTAAGAGGCTGACAGAGCCAGGAAGCGTCGGGTAAATTCATTCCCCTAGTACGAAAGCCGGCCAAAAATGTTGCATATCAGCATCACCTCGAAGGATGCCGATGAAGACAGGGGCGCTCGACGCGACTGCACCTGCAGAACTATCTTGACAGCTGTTCAGGCTCCATCAATAGCGGTAACCGGTGTCGGCGGTCTGGGCTGGATGTTGAGGCGGGTGCGATGGGCTCCACTTAAAGGTGGCTTTGAGCGGTCTACACTCGTGACATCGGGCTGACAGATCGGTGCCAGCAGGCCCCGGCCCGGGATAGTGCAAGACAAGATGCGGCCCTCGGTCGACATCGTTGTTTGCGCAACCCCGTGTAATGCACATCATGTCAATGA
>CAIOHR010000137.1 GCA_903858115.1 uncultured Pirellula sp.
GTCGCATCTTGGAAAAGGACCACAGGGAATTGCTCGGCAGGCACAATGTCGGCATAGCGTGTCTTGTAGATCGCATTGGTCGCTGTGTAGACCTGGAATTCACAACTCTCTTTCAAGGTTGCTAGTTGCTTGTTCTGCGTGAACCACTCTTGGAGTCGCTGACTTGTCGCATCGGCGTTAACGAACAAGGCGATCTGGTAACTCTTCTTCGGTGGAGGGGAAGCAGGGTTTGAGACTGGCGTAACAACCAGCGGCTCTTTAGATGGCTGCGATGCGTCTGCGAAGTTGGGCGTAGCAAGTACCGGTGGGGCCACTGTAGGCGTCACAGTTGGCGTAACGACGGTCGGTTGCACGATTGTGGGCTGAACTACCACCGGCGCGGGATAGACGCGTTGTGGTAGGCAATTCGGTGGACAGTTGCGGATCTGTTGCTTGATCTCACCCTGGGCCTGCAAGTTCACCGACTGCGGCTCTTGCAACTTCTCGATCGTTCCAACACTTGGTGAAGTCGGTCGATAGTTGGGTACCGTCCAGCTCTGCTCAGGTTGTGGTTGCGCCGGCTTGTTATGCAAAGCCGTGAATACAACACCGAGGAGAATCGCGTGGACGATTGCCACCACGATCAGGCCTAAACTTAAGCGAATTCGAATCGTATCGTTGATCATGGTGATTACAGAACCTCATAACTTTGGTAAGGCAGTGAACTGCTTGGATCATTGAGAACGGTTAGGGCAAAGCCTCCGTAGCCAGCCCATAAGCGGATGAACTGTTCACGAGGCGTGAGTTCGAATCGCCCCGGATAGTTGTTGTCGAGGATCGCTGCGTATTGATTCCCATCACGCTCGATCCAACCGACGAACGTGCAGCAATGCGCCGGCTTCCACCAGAGGATCGCTCCTCGCCTGGTTGCACTGGCCCAATCCAGGAAGCGAGGATCAGCCTTGAGCGTATAGCTGTAGTCGATGCCGGCAGCATCCAAGCGATCACGCAGACGTGAGTCCCACTCGCCGTCGGCATAAGTCGTTCGCCAGCGTTCGCCAAGCTCGAATCTGTTAAGCCAACGCAGATGGTTCACGAGCGAGGCGTGAACGCAGCTCCCTTGACCAAGAGAGCCTGTCCAATTGCGCTGATGCAATTGCACTGGCAAATTGGCTGGCGGTTGCTCTGGCTCAGGTGTTGGTAAGGCACGAACGTTGACGATGCCCGAATCGCAGCCAGCCAATACGAGCAGCATCAATGCACAGGCTGAAATCAATTGTTTATGAATCATATTGAGCTCGTTTCTGAAACTATTGATGGTGACGCCTAACGCTGGACCGCAAACGCAAGGATCGTTTGGAGAGCCGAGGCCCAACTCGTGCCCCTGGTGCGGGCCAGCGGTAGTCGTCGCTAACTCTTGAATACCACCCACAATCGCGCGTTCGTTTGAGGTGTTGCCGCAACGAATCGAATTGGCAGCCCACACATGGCCTTCATCGTGACGTAGCGTGGGTTGGCCGGATCAAACAAGTCGGTTTCATAACTGGCGAGTTGGACGTTATCGCCGTTGGGTAAACGACCTTCGATGATCCATGCCGATGGAACTGACTGACTTGCCACGCAAAAGCAACTTCGGAACTCGCCCACCGAGAGCCATTGGCTGACTAGACCATTGGCCATCCGCAAGGACTGCGTTGCGCGAGCTCGATCGATAGTTACTTTTGCAATTGATGCCATCATCTATTGACTCAAACGTAAACGGACTGTGAGTGTGCCTGGCGGCGCGGCCTCTATGGCTTTGCCGA
>CAIOHR010000138.1 GCA_903858115.1 uncultured Pirellula sp.
ACTATCGCTTCGAAGATGGTGTATGGCAAACGCTTCGGTCACAATTGCGAAACATACGTTACAACCAATACAACTTTGAATTGCAACGCTACGCAGTTCGTATTGCCGCCCAACAGATCACGATCAACGAAGATCTGCGGCAGATCCGTGAAAGCTTGAGTTTGGCCTCCGGGCCAACGGCTGCACGCGATAGCGTGTCTGCGTTGCAGGATTTGTTGACAGCCCAGAATACGTTCCTTGGCGTTTGGGTGTTCTACGAAGCTCAACGTCGCAACCTCGATCAAGACTTGGGAACGATTCGCGTCGACGAAGAGAACATTTGGGTCGATCCAGGTCCGATTACTTCCCAGGCATACGGATTCGGCGGCCAGATCAACGAGATGATTCAAGGTCCCGTAGACAGTAGCCAGATAATCTGGAACGACCCATCGGAAACGATGGAGATGGCGCCGCCGCCAGTTATCATGGACACGACTTCGATCCCAGATCCGTCGCGTCCAGGAATCACGGCTAGGGCCGCTGTTCCGCCACGGTTCTAGCGAAGTCTGAACTGCGAACCTCACACTTTGTAAAACCACATGCAATTTTCCGAAGACGACGAATCCTCGCTGCTACTATTCAGTGCTGAACACTTTATGCGGCGAGCCATCGACCTGGCTCAACAAGCTGCTACCGAAGACGAAGTGCCCGTGGGAGCGATCATCGTTCACAAGCACAATATCATCGGAGCTGCTTACAACCAGCGAGAGAACTTAGCCGACCCAACAGCGCATGCAGAGATGATCGCTATCACCCAAGCTGCTGCGGCTTTGAAGTCTTGGCGGTTGATCGACTGCGAGTTGTACGTGACGCTTGAGCCCTGCCCGATGTGCGCCGGAGCTATTTTGCAGTCGCGAATTCCTCGCGTCATCTATGGTGCAGCGGATAACAAAGCCGGAGCGGTCGAGTCGCTGTTCCATCTCTTGTCCGATCCCAGACTGAATCATCAATGCGAAATTACCGGTGGCGTTCTAGCCGCCGATTGTGGCCGCATGCTAACTCAGTTCTTCGAAAACAAACGACGGCAGGGCAAGAAATAGTCGGCTTTTGTACACGCCTGGTTTTCTAGCGCATCAGTACAAGCTGCCTGGCCTAACGCCAACCAGCTAATTGAATCAACCAACGTGCTTATCAGCGTTTAGGAAAAAGAAACTTCATCCCGAGCGATATGATATCGGAAAGGTCGAAGTCACCGTCGCCGTCTTGATCGAGCATCTTGCCAATAAGGCTACCGCCTGCTTTTTGTTCGATCGAACTGCGCTCGCCCCGCATCATCTTGGTAAGGTCGGATGGGTCGATTGTTTTGGAGCTACCGGATGAGCGTGCACTGGCTTTTGATTTCATGGCGCTCAAAACCAATGGTGCGAGTATTGCCAACAAAGGTCCAATCTTTCGCAGGTCCAATCCTGAGGACTTTCCAATCGAATCCTCAACCCGTTTCTGCTTGCCACCGAGGACTTTACCCAAAACGTCGTCCAATGAACTTGACGAAGGACTTGGCGACTGGGGCGATGACGGCCTCGAAGCTGACGAACTAAAGCTTTCATCGAAGTCGTCTGACGACTGGCCGGAAACACTAGGCAGTTCGTTGCCAGGACCAAGCGATCGCTCTAGCGGATCTGGACGGCGTGATCCTGGAGATGCGGATGATGAGCGTTTGACTTGAGGGGCCATAGTTGCGGGAGCTTCGAACCCTGGCGGCAAAATATCATCGAACTCGTTCGATTTGTCCCGAGGCGATGGGTTTGAGTTTGGTCGATTGTTGGATGAGTTAATTAATCCCCCAAGCAAATCCCCGAGCGACCCGCCACCAATTCCCTGCATGCGACTAGCGATCATCTGCGAACCTTGTTCTGAATCAGCAGTTCGACCCATAGCTGCAATCAAGGTAGGCAAAGCGGCTGC
>CAIOHR010000139.1 GCA_903858115.1 uncultured Pirellula sp.
ATCTTGGTGCGTGGGTATTTGAATGCGGCCGGTATCAAGAAGGCAGGTTCATGTCACATGCTTCGTCACACGACCGCTACGTTGATGTTGGAGAATGGAGCGGATATCCGCTCGTTGCAAACGTTGCTTGGTCATGCGAGTTTGAATACCACTCAGATTTATACTCACATCACGATCGATCGCTTAAGGGCCGGGCACGACGCAACACATCCCGCCAAACCAGACGTCCCGCCGTTGCCACCAACGCCAGCAGTTCCACCAGCTCCGCCAACGGAAACAACTCCGCCTGACGTTCCACCTGAGGCATAATCGTGGCGTCAGCGAGGCAGGGAGAGAAACTTGGCAAAACGTTGCAGTGGAATGCTGCAACGTTTAGAATGTTGGCATGTCAATTCACTCCCAACTCCCATATGACCAGTCGACATCGCACGCGCGCATCCCTGCGGGAGGCATCCACCTCATCGCGTCGATTGATTCTGCAAGCGAAGCACAATTCACAGCTTCATTCTTCGGTTCCACCAAGGCATTGCATGGCGAAGTTGCAATCCCAAGTGCCGCGACCACGACACACAACCATAGCAACCAACAGTACTCCATAACTGCTGTAACGACATCCGCAGGAGCCGTAGCGGAACGCTACGCGTACAGCGCCTACGGCGAACCGACGATTCTGGATGGATCTGGCTCGACGCTCTCAAGTTCAGCGATTAACCATCGCTATTCGTATACCGGTCGGGAGTGGGACGCAACCGTAGGTCTATACCACTTCCGCGCACGTTGGATGAGTCCGAAGACGGGGCGGTTCCTTGGTAGAGATCCGATTGGGTTTGTAGATGGAAATTGTCTTTATCGATTATACTTCACTTTGGCCAGCCTAGATCCTGAAGGAATGGCAATACTGGATGCAGATCCAACATCGAGCAATGGAGTGCAGTGGTGTTATCACAATTTTCCCAGCCGTCCTGGAAGGGTAATTCAAGGAGATACTCGAGACTGGGTCTATGAAGCCAACTGCCGATGTGTTTGCTGCGAAGATGCACATTGTGAGGGATTTGAGAAAAAAATTCCATTGTGCACAGTGGTTGTGCGACTATCGGTAAGGATTGGCCGCAAACGCTCATTGGGTTGGACCGAAGAGAATACTTATGGTCATGAACAGTATCATGTCGACAATCTTCTAGGCGAGGCAAGGAGAGTCCAATCGCTTCTCACAAGTTTTGAAAGCGGGTGTATGCACCCAGCAGTCTGTGATGTCGTTGCAAAGAACCAGGAAGATCTAGCGAACGAATTGCTCTCAAGATTTCTAGTAGAGGAGTCTAACCATACGAGACCGAATCCGCGGGACGGAGTGTCTTATCCACCGATACACGAGATGCCAAAAGATCCACAGCCAGGATGCAAGTCACCTTCGGAACCAAAGCCGTTTAAAGAACCACCTTGTGCAAAGAAGTATCGTTAAATGTCTTTGTTAAGGAAGCTAAACTGGCAGTTTTCGGTTAAGACTGCACTTTTGCTGCTCTGCCTTTCTGGATGCTACTTTGCGTACGTTGCCGAAGTAAAGAGACGACAAGTCGACGTCCTGAAAATCGTTCGCGAACTAGGCGGCCAGATCTGGAATGTTGACTTCTCCGATGGTAGAGCTATTAAACCCTCTCGGAGTGCAGTCCTTCCGGACTACCTTTACCTCTTCCTCCCGGAAAGATACAACTATATTTACGTTACATGTCCAGAAGTCAACGACGATCTACTTGCCAAAATTCTCAAGTTGCCAGGCATCGAGGGATTGAACATTAGTTCGAGCACGATCACCGACAAAGGCCTACAAATGCTTAAGGAAAAGTCGGGGTTAAGAGAGATTCAGTTATACAACATCCCGACCGTAAGCGACGAGGCAGTCCTTGAACTAAAGGCATCCGCTTGTTGCAGAATACAATTTTGAATCTAAGAGAACAGAAGTGAGCCTGAATGGCTGTTGGAAGCCGGCGTGGAGATCCTCGGAATTGCCACAGCCATTGGATCGCAAGGGATTAGCGTATTCCCTGCGTTTTCATCATAGAGTTTTTAAGCGTTTTCTATCCGCTAACATCCAACCATCCTCGCATTGCAAGCCGTTGCACTGGGGGTTGTATGCGATGTTTTGCTTGTCGCTTTGCTCACGTCGAGTTGATTCGCAAGCTGGTTTTCGAACTAAGGCCGTATCTCCCAATGGCAGCGTCTCGGGTGATGTTGATGTTCGGTGATTGATTGGAATCATGTTGTTTGCGATTGAATGTAGTCGTCACCAATCGGGGATGGGAAGTTGGTGTCGCAAGAGGACGGGGTACTCTGGGCAGATCGTGACCCTCGTCACACTATCGGACAACTGATAAACGATTTCGATCGGAACTTTGCGATCGAACTCGAACCACGATTGAAAGATCCCTTCTTGCGGCTTCTTCGTCCGAAGGTTCTTTAGAAAGTACTCGCTCCAGTTCTAGAGCGTTGTCCAACTCACCGCGTACAACGCCACTACGTGTCGTATCGTTGCAATGATCGCTTGTGTGGTTCGCGAATCCTGAAAGCCCAGAGATACCATTTCGCACGGATCGGTAACGAAGAATTTGGGCAGTAAGATAGAACGCAGAAAAGTCTGATGGACGGGAAGTGGGTGATGCGACAATCGTGGTCTGAGGGCTGGTTCCAACTAGGCTCACATGCGGTCAAGGCACATAGTATTCATTACACAAGCGGGAGATCGAGGGTGACAACAAATCCATTCTGTTTATTAGCGTCCAGTAATAGTACCTTTGAAAGGATGTCGCTCATGCTAACCACTCAGAGCACGCCGAAGCGTCGAAAGGCTTCTGTCGTCGACATGCCTGTGGTTACTGCATCGCGCACTTTGTTTTCTGCAAACATCTTGGCCCATGCGGCTTCGATCACTTGGGATGCGATGTCACTAGGGATGATGACGACACCGTCTTCGTCTGCGGCAATCCAGTCGCCTGGATTCACTCGAACACCACCCAATTCGACGGTTACATCGTAGTCGATGACTCGCTGTCGGTTGCGACTATCGTAAGGACACGCCCCTCTCGCATAGGCACAGAATCCTAACTCCTTCATTTTGCGAATATCTCGAACGGCACCATCAACCAGCACGCCGGCAGAACCTCGATACTTGGCAGCAATCGATAGAAGTTCACCCCAGATACCAGACCGCATGGAGCCGCCAGCAGCGCAGACGATGACGTCGTCCGTTTGGCAGGAATCGATCGCTGCCAGTTCTAGTTCGTAGGGTTTTGGATCCACATGGGCCATGTCTGCCCAAAGCAATGTCTTCGCAGTTCCGAATAGGAAGTAGGGTTGCAACGTTCGCGGTTCGATGGGCAATCGTGGCGATTGTGATAGGTAACCACATGAGTCCAACGCATCGCAGAGCAAAGGTACGCTTAGGTGTCTCCGAACTTCTGAAATTGGAATGGGAAGAGAATCTACACGTTCGTTGTTTGCATTCATCCTATTGGTTCCAGAAAGATCCAGGAACTCCGTCGCCAAGGAGTTTCAACTGCGAGCGGCTCGGAGCGAACCGAGTGTATCCAGCAGCCTGTCGGCAACAGGCTACTTCGGGACTTTTTTCTCGACTCTTCCGAAAAGGTGTCCCCCTACATCATCATGCTTCCAAGTACCCGCGTACTTTTTATCATGAAAGACAACACGCGCGGAGAAGGTGCCTAGGCCGGGGAGGGCCATCGAGTCCATCACCATGACTGGAGTTTTTCCAATCCACTCGACATTGATTTCGACGGGCACTTCTACATCTTTGTTTCCGTACTTTATTCTTGCAACGATTTCCCATAGAGAATCGTAGCCATCTAGCTTCTTTGCGGTCTTGATTTCGTAGGTTTCAGCTTCGAGTTTGTCGAGGGGTTTTCCATCGATCGTAAAGGAGCCTGTTAGTTTCGAATTGCTCAAGTACTCTTCAAACTCTGCGATTGGATTCTTCGATGCGCCCTTTTCTGGAGGGCTTTTCTCTTGTGCCAACGACTGTGTTGACTGAAACGTGAATGGAGCGGCGCAGACCGCGAGAGTGATGCAGACCGAGCCGAGAAAAAGAAAGCGTTTCATCGAGATCTCCTTGGAGTTTGAATTGGAAAATGAAATGGAGAATAGGAAAGGCAACGGCATTAGGGGCATTGAAGACTTGCAGACGAGTGCGACTGGCTTCATATACTTTTTTGAACTTCATATATTTTTTAGAAACTGCACCGACATCGCAATATCCTGGACGGGGAATCGAGCGTTATCACGTTCCACAACAAAGTATCCCGCGAACCGCTGCTCTTCTAAAATAGCAGCAATTTCGGGAAACTCTGCCATTCCGCGTCCCAGTTCGACTTCGGTACCTCTGCCACGGGAGCGGTCTCGGACGCCATCTTTGGCATGCACGAGCATAACATGGCGCGCGGCGCGTTGCAGGGCAGCGAGATCATAGCCATTGACAAGCAGATTGCCGGGATTGAGGGTTATGCCGACGGATCCTTCTGGGAGGGATTCTACGAAGTCCGTAAGTTTGTCCAGCGTTTCTGAACCGGTTTCGCATGCGAGAAATGCGCCCGTTTTTTGGCTGTAGGTACCGAGGTCCGTAAGCACGCTGCGGAGAACTTCGTATGCAGGATCATCTTTCGAGTCAGGAATGGAACCGCAATGATTCACAACGACATTTGCTCCCAAATCGTAAGCCATTCGAAGGGCTTCTTTCGTTCCCGCGATTCGTCGTTCCAGTTCTTCTTCACACTCGTATCCGCGCCGCGTAGCGTACCGAACCGATGCAACACGCAAATTCAGATCTTCAAGTAATTTGCGAATTTGCCGAAGGGCAGTGCCGACAACTTCAGAAGGCTTGAGCCCTAATCTCGCGTCGATTTCGACGGCTTCGGCTCCCATGTGTGCGGCTGCCAGGAGCCCTTGTTTCATTGGCATTTTTAATCCAGCCAGTTGGATTCCAACACGTAGTCCAGGCAAAATGAATCCCCGCTCGGTATATGAAGTAATCCTTCGAGTCATCATCGGTGTGCAGACTCGCACGAAATCTACAAGTTTCGTCGCTGGCATTTTAGCTTGCCTAGCAACGACGTCCATGTTGTATGCTCAAGGCGAAAGCCTGGAAACCGTCAGTCGCTGGGACTTCGGGGTGGGCGAAGACGCCAAAAATGATCGCTGGCCAGACGCTTGGACTCGAAGAAGCGGTTTAGAGTACCCGAAATACATTCCCATCGCTATCACAAAGCGAGCCTCGACCAAAGAGCAGCTGGCTGAGATAGACCAGATGCGACGTCTCTATTCCCAATGGTCTCTCGCATGGAAGCTTAAACAATACCCTTGGAAAATCACCCCGGAAACAACTCCTCGTGAATTTGATCGATGGTTAGAGTTGACTTTGATCAATCCCTACCTAGAGATTCAGATGAATGGAGGGGCCGCGGAGGTCCTTTCTCCGATGGTCCGTATCGAGAAGGAATCTGTTTACGGAGTACGAGGTCAAGTCTTTTCAGATTGTGCCTCCAATGACTTCGATTCCTTCCTCACGATTCGATTTTTCAACGGGGATAAGAAGCTTATTTTTGAATCGTCGAGCAGCTCCATTACCGGTCGTACCCCGTGGCAATCGCTTGCATCCCACGCACAATATGATTATCGCGAAGATCTCAAGTGGGTACAAATAGCTTTGAAAGTACAACCTCGAAGCACGACATCGTTTCGTGGCACCTTTGGTTTTGATGCCATCGAATTACTGCGAGCTCCCAGGCTCTCTTTGTCTGTGGGACACCCCTCTCGAATCTACCGTGAAGGCGAAGAAGTTCAAGTTGAATGCAAAGCATCGGGGATGAACACTATCCAAACTTCTCTCGATTTGCAGCTTACCGACCATGAGGGGAGAATTGTCGACAAAGTCACAATACCTGTTGTTCCAGAGAAACTTGAACCCACGTCGAACCAGTCCAACGAGGTTCCGGTTGGTAAGTTCGTGAAAACAAATGGGGAGTCGGAAATACCATCGAAACCATCTGGAGTGAAAGAGTTCTGGAAAGGGTCTTGTCGATGGGTTTTGCCGCAATTGAAGCCAGGCTTCTATGAAGTAAGAGCCCAGCAAGAACGTACTGCGAAGAATCGGTTTCATCTGGTTCAGCATTTCGTCGTTACCCCTGGAAATTCGAAGAACGTCACCAATCCGCAAATAGGCTGGTCGTTACCTGAGGATCAGTATGCTTCAACGATAGGCACCGCAGAATTGATTGGCGTTTTGCAAGAAGCGAATGTAGGAAGGCTAAAGCTTCCTGTATGGCATGACACATTGGATACGAATGCTTCCAATTTCCTGGCGACGAGAATTGACCGAATTCAGTCGGCTGGAATCACATGTGTAGGGGTTATTGCGACACCTCCCCCGTCCCTTCTTGCGAACTTTACTCGGGCTCGGCCGAACGACACGGGTAGTGCGTTGGAGGACGTCGCCATGACTCAGACGTTCCTAGAGCCGGTACTTCAGCAAATGTGCGTCCGCTTGGTTAGCTTCCAGCTCGGGTGGGACGACGAAGCGGATTTTATCTTCAATCCTCGCTTTCAATCCTCGCTCGATTCGATTCGGCGAATGCTAAAAAGATACGGTCAAGAGGTACAATTGATCGCGTGCCATAACCCGATCCTAGCCGTTTCGGAGGATATTCAGGTGGATCGTTGGCAATGGTCAACGAGTATTTCTTTTGGTGCTGAAGAACTGAGAACGCTACTAAAGCGAGCATCGAAGAACCAATCCAGACGTCCCGTGCCCTGGTTTCACATCACACCTCTTCCTGCCAGTCAGTACTCGTTAAAGGCACGCGTTCAAGATCTCTTGCAGAAGATACTGGTACTAACGGATCCTGTGAATCCAGTAGTGAGAATTGGCTGGGTGTTTGATCCTGCGAACAAAGAAACTCTACTTATCGAGCCAGATGGCGGACCGCAAGAAATGTTTCTACCCTTTCGAAATCTCACCGGGGCTTTGGCGGGGAATAATTACCTCGGGCAACTGCGTTCGAAGGACATTTGCCAGAATGCTATCCTCGAGGCCAATGGTGAAGGGAAAATGGTTTTATGGTCTCCCTCCCCCAAAAAACTGAAGCGGTACTTTGGACAAAAGATAAGCGTTCGCGATGTTTGGGGGCGGAACGTTCCTGTAGACCAATGGACGACCGATTTGGGTCCGATTCAGTCCTTTGAAGTCGGCGATTGGCCCGTCATCGTGGAGGGTGTTGACTTGCATGCCATCCGTTGGCAGATGGGTTTGGAGTTGCTGACAAAGCAGGTTGATCTCATTGTAGGAAAACAGGAAGTGATTGAGATTCAGATCGACAATCCATTTGATTTTGCGTTTGTCGGTCAAGCAACCGTTGTTTGTAATGCGCTCGCGGAAAAACACACTCCAGAGAAGTTCCATGTGGGAGTCAATGCAAAACAGAAAGTATCTATTCCCTTGCAGATGAATCCCAACGCCGATACAGGTCAAACACCAATTCAGGTTGTAGTTCAATTCGAGGGTCCAGATAACGACGTCTTCATCCCACTGAACGACCTTATACAAGTTGGAAACAACGACATCGAGATTGAAGTTCGCTATTCCTTCAACGAAAAAAATGAGCTGCTGGTGGAAGTCGAAACCATCAATCGTACGGGAAAGCCCGCCAGTTTTGATTGTTACATTAGGATTCCTGGTAGAACACGGGAGTTTTCCCAGCTTTCCCGACTGCAAGAGAGAGCCACGCAAACATTCGTGATCTCGGATGCCGACAAGCTGATTGGAGAAACCGTTTGGGTCCAAAGTCAACAGTTCGGAGAGAAACGAGTCTTGAACAAAAGGCTGACAATCACCCGTTGAGAGAAGCGCTGCATCGAAATCGACAATCGGGTAGGATAGTGGTATGTCAGATGCAACGAAATCTCTGGGATCCAGGCCCTTAAACACTGGAACGTCTTTACCCCTTCCGATCCGCGATGCGTTAAATGATCTTCGCGGGTTGCTAGGTCGATTCGTCTTCTCCCAGGCGATGATTCGACTTTCCATTTGGATTTTGCTCGGCTTTTGGTTCTTTGGCGTCGTGGACTATTTGCCAGCCATGCTCGGTTCGGCCGAGTCGCCGCGCTGGGTGAGAGTGGGCATGCTGGCAATTCTTGCCGCAGGTTCTCTTTGGATTTTGTATGAACAGCTTTGGTTGCGTTGGCTTGTTCGATGGAGTGATGATTCGCTGGCATTGCTGATTGAGCGAAAATATAAACGATTTGAGAGTTCACTTATCACGACGGTTCAGGCATCGCGTCCCTCAACGTGGAGCGAGTCTGACCATCCGAATCGGCCGGGACTGGTCGCTTTGGCGACGGCCAAAGCGTTGGAGCTTTTGCCGACAGTAGATATCAAAGAGCTGATCCGAACTCGTTCGCTACAGATACAGTTGGTTGCATTGGGAGCTTGTTTGGTTTACTCGTGCGTTGCAGGATTGCTTTATCCCCAATGGAGCATCCATTGGGGAAAGCGTTTGTTCGCATTGTCGGATATACCGTGGCCGCGAAATGTATCGTTGGGTGTTGAAGGGATTGAGTTCGAAACACCATCGTTCACAGGGAGCGGCACTACAAGGCAGCGTTACTTGCTTAATTTTCAAGACAACGCTGCTTTCGTTCCCAAAGGGCAGTCGGGGCAGTTGAAGAGTTTCGCCTCGCTAACGGCTGTTCGCGTTCCAGAGGTTTGCTCGGTGTACTATCGCGACGACGATGGAAATCGTGGCCGAGCGAATATGCGAAGACTGACGGCTTCTGGTGATCGTCAAGGATTTGTTCTCGATGGTCCACCCTTAGAGTCGTTGAGCCAATCCTTGTCGTTGAGTATTGTTGGCGGAGACGCACGAATTTCCGATCTGCGACTGAACGTCGTGGAATCTCCCGTTGTCACCGATCTGCAACTGCAAGTAACTTATCCGACGTATCTCCGACGGTCCACCGAATCGCGTTGGGGACAAGAAGTTATCACCTATCGAACGGGATTACGATTGCCGCAGGGGAGCACCATCGAATTGCTCATGAAATCCAACAAGCAATTAAAGCGTTTGGATTACATAGTTGTACGATCGAATGAGAACGGTAGCACAACACCAAAGGAGCAATCGATCGAATTAGAAAGTGCTGCCGATTCGATGGTGGTACCGATTGGTGTATTGGATGGCAACATTCTATCCGAATTTCGACTTTGGGATGCACAGGGTATTTGCTCCAGCCGAATCCAGCAGTTTGTTATTTCGTCGATCAAGGACCAAGCTCCTCAGGTCGACATGGTACTCGATGGCATCGGAACCTCGATTACAGAGGTCGCTTCGATTCCATTGCTCGGAAAGATCAAGGATGAGTACGACGTGCAGCAGGCGTGGATAGAAGCTGTTCTGGATGAATCGAAGCCTGTTCTTATCGATGTTGCGATCGAAAATGATCAATCTGTCTCGAAAACGATCGACTGTAAGGACTTGAAAGAAAAAGGCATACTATCCACAAAGCCTGGCTCCACATTGGCCGTGGGATTATCCGCAAGTGACTATTACGACCTGAACCAAGAGAAGCAAGTGGGGCGAGCGAGCACAGTACAGCTAAGCATTGTGACCGCAGATCAACTGTTGTTACTTTTGGATCGTCGTGAAGCAGCCATGAGGAAGCGGCTCGAACTCATTTTGGGCGAAGTGAACCAACTCGGAGATCTACTGCTCTCCATAGAGCGTCGACGAAGTGAGTCAAAGGAGAACCAATCCACGACCGAGGAAGCTGAAAAGTACGGTCGAATCCAACTGTTGCGATCGCAACAAGGATTGAGCCAAGTCTCCAAATCCGAAGGAGAACTTAACGGTGTGGAGAGAGAAATGGATCAAATCTCCAAAGAATTGGTAAACAATCGCATCGACAGTATCGATCGAAGGACGCGTTGGCAGGAGAAGATCCAACAACCATTGCGATCGATGATAGATACACCGTGGAAGTCTTTGGCAACACAAGTAGGATTGCTGGAGAAGTTGTTCTCGAAAAATCCGGATGACAGCGAGGCAGCAAGACTGTTGATTGGGGTTGCAATTGAAAAGAACAACGAGGTCGCCGCTATTCTTCAATCGATCCTCGCTGATATGCTCGAAATTCAAGATCAGACAGCAATTGTGGATATGCTGCGCGATATCATTGAGAATAGTACTCAAGTGATGGATGAGACGAAGAGCTACAAGAAAGCTCAAGATAAGAAAGCATTGGATTTTCTAAAATGAAGATTTTCTCACTATCATCATGCCATCTCACGTTCCTTCGTTCCGGACTGCTGATCGGACTGTGTCTCGCGTGGTTTGATCCGATCTTCGAGCCAAAGACTTGCTATAGTCAATCGACTCCTACATCGAAGAACGCAGAGGCGGAGTCGCTGGAAACTAAACAACGGCAATTAGTACAGCGATTCCAAAAGCTCGAAGAACTTTTTCTTCGCATGAGCGAATTGGAAGCGGTTTCCAATCCGACGCATGCTGGTCTTCTCATGAATGCTGCACAGTTGAGTAAACAACTGGGGACTCGGCAGCGATTGAATTCCGCTGGAGAACTCATCGCCAAAGGGCAGATAAGTCGCGCCATTCAAGAACAGGAAGCAGCGCATGAGAATTTGAAGAAATTGTTGGAACTGTTGCAGAGCGAGAATCGATCTACACGAATCCGAGATGAGCGTGCAAAACTAGAGGAGATTTTGAATGATCTTCGACGAATCGCTTCTTTGCAACGATCGATCCGTGGACGAACGGAATCGGGGCAAGACATCCAGCAGGCTGAGAATGACCAGAAGGATCTAACGAAGCAGATTGAGTCTGTCGAGAGTGACCTTCAGGATCCCAAGAAGGAAGAAAGCGATGCCAAAGAGCGAGATGCCAAAGACAAAGCGAGCAACGCAGGCAAATCTAGCGACGCCAAGAACGCACCCAACGAGAAGGACTCGTCAGAGAAGTCGGGGGACAAGAATTCTGGGAACGAGAAAAACGACTTGAATCAAGCCGAAAAGAGTGGCGAAGAAAGGTCACAGGCAGAGAAGAACAAAGATGAAGCAGGCAAGGAAGAGGGCGAAAGACCTCGCAAGGACGCCCCCGCCATGAAAGAGGAAAAGGATAGCGAAGGAAAATCTCGCGACAGTCGAAAGGATAAAGAGGCTCAGGAACAGAATCCCAATCAGAAATCAAAGCCCGAAGAGTCGCCCGAAAAATCGGACAGCCAGAAATCGGACAGCCGGAAGCAGAAGAGCAAGAGCGGAGAAGATTCTGAGTCGGAAGAGAGTTCATCCGGAAAGAGTTCCAACGAGGAGTCACCGGAAAAGCCGGAGTCGAAAGAGGAACGCGCGAGAAAGCGAGTTGAGAAAGCGAAACAGCGAATGCAACAGGCCCAGGAAGAACTCTCAGAGCAAAAGAGAGATGCTGCGGTCAACGAACAAGTAGAAGCGGAGCGTGAACTGCGTGATGCTGTAGAAGAACTTGAGAAGATTCTTCGTCAGCTTCGTGAGGAGGAGATCGAGCGATCCTTGGTCGATCTTGAGACTCGTCTTCGTAAAATGAACGAGATGCAGAAAATGGTTCGTGAGCAAACGGCACGTCTTTCCGAGTTGGTCGGGGATGCGCGTGACCGCAGTTTGGAGATTCAATCGAACAAGCTTGCGATCGAACAAAACAAGATTGTTATGGAAGGGCAGCGAGCATTGCTGCTTTTGCAAGACGAGGGGTCGAGCACTGCATTTCCCGAAGCGATGGAACAGGTGCTCCAAGATGCTCAGATCATTGCAAAGAGACTTGCACAAGCGAATGTGTCTGCTTCGACACAGGCGATCGAAGATGAGATTATCGCTGCATTGGAAGAACTGCTGGAGGCTTTGAAGCAGGTCCAGAAAAAACGGGACGACGAGAAAAAGGAACAGCAGAAGCAACAACAGCAACAACAACAGCAAGATCCCTCGGACCAACCGTTGGTCGACAGTTTGTCGGAGTTACGATTGCTCAAGACGCTACAGTTGAGAATCAATCGGCGAACCCAGTCGCTTGCAAAACAATCCGATCTTGCCGAAGATGCGATTGGGCAAGTGAAGAATCCTGAGCTCAAGAGCGAATTGGAAGATCTAGCAGCTCGGCAACAGAAAATCTACGATGTCACCAGAGATATCATTCTCAAGAATAGTAAAGACTGAGAGTTAGCATGCCAATCTATGTTTATGAAGTCATAAATCCTGACGGCACATCGGGTGAGACGTTTGAAGTTATTCAGCGGATGAATGAAGATCAACTTCAAGTGCATCCTGACAATGGGCTGCCGGTTCGCAGGGTGATTGGGGCACCATCGATCGGAGGTATGTGGTCTGACTCCGCGATGGGGAAATCGACAGACGACAGTAACTTGAAGAGGTTGGGTTTTACGAAGTACGTGAAAACTGACGATGGCCGATACGAGAAGACACTGGGGAGTGGCCCCAACTCCTTGTCAGCGGATTAGTTTAGGGAGCTCGTTTTCGAAGCTTTCTTTGCAAAGAACGCCGGTGAATGCCCAGTCTGCGAGCGGCCTCCGAAATGTTTTGATCGCAGTCGGCGAGAACACGGTGAATATGCTCCCATTCCGCTTGAGCGAGGGTAGGAACCGGAATCTCTTCGTTGGATTCGGTCGCTTCGACTTCTGTACCGCCACGCTTGAATGCACTCAGTATGTCATCGGCATCGGCTGGCTTCGGGAGAAAGTTAACAGCTCCAAGCCGAATAGCGTCGATCGCGGTAGCGATGCTTCCGAAACCGGAAAGAATTAGAACTTGCACGTCAGGATTGATTGTCTTTAGATCGGAGATCACTGTCAACCCAGTTCGTCCCGGCATTCGAAGATCAACGACTGCCAAATCGGTGGGGTGTGTACGAAAGACTTCTACTCCTTCGTCGCAGGTTCCGGCTACTTCCACACGGAATCCTCGTTCTCGAAACGCTTCCGCTAGTCGATCTCTCAGAACGAAGCTATCGTCAACTAGCAATATACTTCGAAAGGGAGGGTCGCTCTGGTCCATAAATCCAATGAAAGAATAAAAGAGGGCAGATCCGAAATCAGCATACCTCGCACAACCCTACAGTCTAATAAAGACAGCCGATTAGGGGAGACGCATCCGATAGATTTTCCAACAGTTTCGCCAACTCGCCTAAATGAGCGGTTCGAATCAGATTCAAGCCAGCTGTTGGACTTTCGGATTTGGGTTACACTCCAACGTCACCGCATTCACCTCCGATAGCACCTTTGAAAGCAATCCGGACAACCTCATGTTGTACGAAGCAAACATCCTCGCAATAGTCGTCTTCGTGGCCCTCGTTTCGGCGACGTTGGCCTTTAGTTTCTGGTTAGGATCGCGGGCGAAGTCGAGTCAAGCTTATTTTGCCGCTGGAGGACAGATTCATTGGTTTGTAAACGGGATCGCCTTTGCAGGTGACTATTTGTCGGCCGCTTCGTTTCTTGGCATTTGCGGAATGATTGCCTTTTATGGGTTCGACGGTTTCCTTTATTCGATCGGGTATTTAGCAGGTTGGATTGTTGCTTTGTTAGTTATTGCCGAGCCACTCAAGAGGCTAGGGAAGTTTACATTTGCGGATGCTTTGGATAGCAAGTTCCAATCCCGAGGAATCAAAGCAGCTGCCGGGTTGAGTACGCTCATCGTCAGTTTGTTTTACTTGATTCCTCAAATGGTCGGAGCGGGAACTTTGATCAAGCCGCTGCTTGGTCTTGAGTACTGGCATGGTGTCGTCTTGGTTGGTGCTGTCGTAGTGATCATCGTGGTTACGGCAGGAATGGTAAGCACCACCTACGTTCAATTCCTCAAGGGTGGACTGCTGGTCCTGTTTTCGCTCTTCATGACGGTTCTAGTGTTGTGGCGCGGGTTATCTGTTGCTACTCCAGAGCAACTCGGAAAGACACAGGTCATCGTGATGGATGAGAACGGAAATAAAACCATCGATGGCGTCAAGATGGGGCTCAGTCCCGAGCAGGCGAACGTGGAACCCGTGGGGCGATTAGTCCGTTTGCCCGATGATGCTAAGGCATCAGGTCCGGTAGGACCGATTCACTTTTTGAGTTTGATCGCCCAGTCTGAAGTGGAAGTTTCTAGTAAGAAGCAGGAAAAACGGGATGGCACTATCATAACCACGATTTCACCTCTTCAGTATACGGGAACACAGTTGTTGACCCCCGGCAATCTACCTTCGTTTGCAGGGATTCGTAGCAATAGTTGGTATGCGAAGCTGGACTTCATTTCGTTGATGTTAGCACTGTTCGCGGGTACTGCATCGTTGCCCCACATTTTGATTCGCTACTACACAGTGAAGGACCAAGCGGCAGCGCGAAAGAGTACGATTGTGGGAATAGCATCGATTGGTTTTTTTTACGTGCTTACATTGTATATCGGGTTGGGAGCGATGGTCAGTGGAACACTAGATCCAACCGATTCGAACATGGCCGCTCCTCTTTTGGCAAAGAGCTTCAGCAACCTATTGTTTGCGGCGGTGTCAGCAATCGCGTTTACAACAGTACTTGGTACGGTTAGTGGGTTGATCGTTGCCGCAGGCGGTAGCGTAGCCCATGATATTGTCGGTGGATTCTTTGGAGTGAAGTTGTCGGAGCACAACACGATTCGCGTGGCGAAGATCGCATCGATTGTGATTGGTGTGGTCGCGATTCGTTTCGGATTAGCTTTTGAAGGTATGAATGTTACCTATCTCGTCGGTTGGGCTTTCGCCATTGCTGCTTCTGCCAATCTACCCGCGTTATTGATGCTTCTGTTTTGGAAAGGGACCACCAAACAAGGGCTCATTGCAGGGATTTTGGCTGGTGTGGTTGCATCGCTCGCTTGGATTCTCGTTTCACCCGACATGTTCAAGAATATGTACGGTTTGATGGGTGAACAGGCCTGGGTAGGTCTTAGCCAGCCGGGGTTGATTACCATCCCATTCAGCTTTCTTGTGATCGTGGTTGTTTCCGTGATGACGAGGCGCAAAGCGTAGGGATATCGTTTGTCAATTTGTACCGACTGAGCAGTTTCGCACGGTTAACGCGTGTTTTTTTCGATTTCCTTTTCTCCGTGCATCAAACGATGAATATTCCCTCTAACCGCGCCCAGGGTTAGAGACTTCTATCCGCTTGGTCCGATAGTTCCCAAAGTGATGACCACGTCAACGTGGACTTCTATTCCTGCAATGATGCTATTGCTGAAGTTGCTGGCCACAGAACGACTATGGAATGGGAACAGTGATGAAAGTTCGCGAACGACTGAAGAATTGGATTGTTGCAGGATGCATAGGATCCACTGTCTTTGCAGGCTGCAATACCACAAATCGTTTTCGTGCATGGAAGGATAGTTCTCAGACTTCATACTTCCAGAGCTTCATTACGCAAGTGGAGTATCCGGATCTACGTGCCCCGATCGAAAATGGAGTCTCACAATCTCTGCTTCCTTTTTCGATCGAGAACCCAAGTGAATTACAGACCTTTGACTTAAGTCTCCGAGATGCGGTTCAGGCTGCCTTACAGAGTAGCGATGTATTGCGAAGTATTGGAGGGAGCGTTGTTGCAGCACCTCAGGGGCAAGCGACGAGTTATGATGCTGCATTGTCGGACTTGAACCCTCTCGGGGGAGTGGAAGCAGCCTTGGCGGCGTTTGATGCCCAAGTGTCTTCGCGATTGTTCTGGCAGAAGAATGACCGACCCATCAACTTTGATGCTTCGGGTGGGGCTGGAAACTTCTTCGTCCCGATCAATGTGCAAACTCAGGGCATTTTTACGAATCAAATTCAGAAGCGAACCGCGACGGGAGCTCAATACGCGGTCCGGTTGAATACCATATACGATCGAAACAATGGTAGAAACAGACAGTTCAATAGCGATTTCTCTGGATTCGTGGAGGCGGAGTATCGTCAGCCATTGATGCAGGGGTCCGGCACCACATTCAATAGAATCGCGGGGCCGAACTCTGTTCCCGGCCAGTACAACGGCGTTCTCATCGCTCGAATCAACACCGACATCTCTATCGCTGATTTCGAAGACGCTGTGATTCGATTAATCAACGACGTCGAGGGCGCGTATTGGGAACTTTACTTTGCGTACCGTGCGGTCGAAGCACAAGCGTCTGGGCGTGAGTCATCTTTCGAAACATGGCAAAGAATCAAAGCATGGAAGGATGTTGGGAGTCCAGCACAGACTGAGGAACCTCAAGCTCTCGCTACCTTCTACCAGTTCGAAGCATCATTGAACGACGCACTCGCTGGCACTAACGGACTTTATGCTGTCGAGCAAAGGTTGCGATATATCATGGGTATGCCCCCGTCCGACGGGCGGTTGATCAAGCCATCGGACGAACCGATCCTAGCGGAAGTTTCCTTCGATTGGCAGGCCTCCATCTGTGACGCATTAACGCAAAGAGTGGAAGTACGACGGCAGGAGTGGACGATCAAACGTCGAGAGTTAGAGCTCATTGCTTCGCGATTGAATCGCCGACCGCGTCTGGATGCTCTAACCCAATACCGCTGGCGAGGCTTAGGCGATCACCTCATCGAGGAGAGAGATCGGGACAATCAGTTCAATAGCCTGGTTCAGAACATATTGGAAGGCAATTTCCAGGAATGGCAAGCTGGTCTGGAATGGCAGTACAACGTCGGACTGCGTCAGGCATCCGCAGCAGTTCGCCACGCTCAGCTCAATCTAGCTCGGGAGATGAGTGTTCTAAAAGAACAACAATTGCGAATTTCGCATGATCTTTCGAATGCCTCGCGGCAAATTGTGAGTCGTTACAACCAAATGCAGAAGAATTTCAACCGTATCCAAGCGGATAAGGAACGCGTTCGAGTTCTAACGGCAACCAAAGAAACTACCCGAGGTTTGGCGGTTGTTACATTTCTGAATCAAGCAGAGCTACAATTGGCTAATAGTGAGATTGCATTCTATCGATCACTCATCGACTACAACTTGTCATTGAGAGATTTTCATAGGGAGAAGGGTTCGTTGCTTGCCTACAATCAAGTGAGCTTGGCAGAAGAAGCCTTGAACGGCTCGGCGGTTGCTGCAGCCTATGATCGCGGGCGTTATTTCACTCCTCGGGACAATCCCGAAGAGGTGGTCGTTCGCAATGCCGTGGCGAACCCACAACCTGAGTAAGTGCAGCGACTCGCGCAATTAATCTCTTTATTGTTGCAATGGAAGGCTGGAAAGAGGCTATAATGCCTTTTCCGCAGTCCACCCACCCCTTCCATCGTATAGATTTCGATGTGTTCCATACGACACTTGCGAAAATGTAGTCAGCGCTTCTTCCTTTGCGCAGTCTCAGTGGTCTTAACAGCGTCGTCATTCGTAACGATGGCTTCCTGTCAAGATACTTCGGCGGAAGGAATCGAGTTTTTCGAAAAACACGTTCGCCCGCTCTTGGTAGAGAAGTGTTTAGAGTGTCATTCCGCCAACAAGAAAGAGGGCGGGCTGTCGCTTGGGTCGCGGGAAGAGATCCTAGCGGGAGGAGATTCTGGACCAGCAGTAGATCTGGCTGATCTAGATGCGAGCCGATTGCTTCTCGCGATACGCTATGGCAATGAAGATCTGCGAATGCCGCCGAGCGGTCCACTCGGTAAAGAAGGCATTTCTGTACTGGAGAAATGGGTTCATGCATCGATTCCAGATCCTAGGTCGACGACCGATACACCTAAAGAAAGATCTAACGTTTCGATCGAACTAGGTCGTGCGTTCTGGTCATTTCAGCCCGTAGCGGACGTCGTCATTCCATCAGATCCTCAAGTACATGCCGGCGAGGGGGCAATCGATTCCTTTGTTTCGCATCGAAAGGCACACCATAGTCTAAAACAATCGGGGCCTGCACCCCGAAGTCAGTGGCTGCGTCGCGTCACACTAGACCTTATTGGATTACCACCTAGCGCGGAAGAAATTGAGGAATTCGAACGAGATACGGCAGCGGATGCTTACGAAAGGGTCGTCGATCGGTTACTCAATTCGCCACAGTATGGCGTTCGCTGGGGAAGGCATTGGCTAGATGTAGTTCGCTATTCCGACTCGAACGGACTCGATGAAAATTTGGCCTTTGGAACGGCATGGCGTTACCGAGATTACGTGATCCAATCCTGGAATAGCAACAAACCATTCGATCAATTTCTTCGGGAACAGATCGCGGGAGATTTGTTGGACCATACAACTCAAGAAACACATGTTGGAACGGGCTTTCTGGTGCTAGGAGCAAAGGTCCTAGCAGAACCTGATCGTGACAAACTGATGTTCGATACCATTGACGAGCAGATTGACACGATGGGAAAAGCGTTCCTGGGACTAACGCTCGGGTGCGTTCGATGTCATGATCACAAATTCGACCCGATCTTGCAGTCCGAATACTATTCTTTGGCCGCCATTTTCCAAAGCACTCGTACATTCGGAACATCCAACACGGGGGCAATCAAGCATTGGAACGAAGTGAGTATTGCCAGCGATGTTGAGAAAAAGCACTTGGCCGAAGTAAACTCGCAGTTGTCGGCCAAACAGGCAGCTTATGCTAAAGCAAAAACAGAGGCGATCAATGCTCTTAGGAAAAAAACTCGTGACAAGGTTCTCGATTATTTGAAGGTGTGCATGCAGTTAACAGCTGACTGCAGTTTGATCGATTGTGAACCTTTGGCCAAAGCAAATGACTTGCATCCTCGCGTGCTCTTGAATTGCCGACTGTACTTAGCACGCTTTGCGGACTCGCCGCTGTTTCGTGTTTGGAATGAATGCGATCAGAAAAATGATGTTGTAGCAATGCAGACTTATTATGGAAAGCTGTTCCCAGCGGATCGAACCGCAGTAGATGTCAATGCCACTGGCGAGAGCGAAAGCGAGATATCGGCTTTGAGAGAGGTCGCGAAAAAGGCGATTGCGGATGCGACCGGTTTTCTTGCCATTCCAGCCAAGCTAGAACATGCTCTTGATGTAGAACAAATTTCTAGCCTGAATTCATTAGCAACAGTCGTTAGAGAGTTTGAAAGTGCCGCGCCAGACGAATCCACTTTCATGGGAGTAGTTGACGGAGAGGTTCGTGATAGCATCCCAATTCATGTGCGAGGGAGTCATCGAAATCCAGGCCCATCGGTAAAGCGAAGATTTCCTTCCGTTTTGGTTTCGTCACATAGGAGTCCAGTATTTCGTCGCAACCAAAGTGGGCGATTGGAGTTAGCGAACTGGCTGACGGAATCGAGCCATTCGCTGACAGCACGCGTTTTTGTGAATCGCTTGTGGCGTTGGCATTTCGGTCGGGGGATTGTTGCGACGCCGGATAACTTCGGAAAACTCGGTTCAGCACCGAGCCACCCAGAACTGTTAGATTATCTAGCGAGGGAATTGATTGAATCGGGGTGGCGAGTGAAGGAGCTTCAGAGGAGCATTGTTCTTTCCTCCACTTATGGTTTAGGTTCCAACGATTCCCAGTTGGACAGTGCAGGCCGAGAGATCGATCCGGAGAATGTGATGTTATGGCATTTTCCATCGCAACGATTGGATGCGGAACAGATCAGAGACTCCATCTTGCACGTCACTGGCTTACTCGACTATCGATTGGGCGGGAAGACAGTACCACTCCGGAACCGGCAATTCGTTTTTGACCATACCTCGATCGATCATACGAAGTATGACACCGCTCGAAGGACCGCTTACTTCCCTATCATTCGAAACAACCTGGCGCCATTGTTTCAACAGTTTGATTATCCAGATCCAACGATGCCGACAGGGCATCGTGCTACAACTTCGGTAGCGCCGCAATCACTTTTATTGTTGAATGCAGACTGGGTTTTGGATGCTGCGGAGAAGGTTTCAAAGCGAATTTGCGAAGATCCGCAGAACACAACTCTTCATCAAAGAGTGACGAAATTGTACAGAGTTGTATTGGGGCGAGATCCGTCTGAATCGGAGGTTGGTTTGGTGTTGCCATGGATCAAGAGTGCCAACACAGAGCATGAAGTCGAGGGACGCTGGACGACATTGACGCAGAATCTACTTATTGGCAACGAGTTCTTTTTTGTAAGGTAGTCCTCATGAATTTGCCAGTTCTTTTCGATGAGCATTCCATCGTTTCAAGACGCCAGATCTTGCAATCTGCGGCGCTCGGATTTGGTCATTTGGCATTTCAAACACTGTGTATGAGTGAAGCATCTGCAAGAGACGCTAACCTTTTGTCACCAAAAGCCCCCCACTTTCCGCCTCGCGCGAAACGAATGGTGTTTCTTTTTATGAAGGGAGGGCCATCCCATGTGGACACGTTTGATCCCAAGCCTTTGCTCGATAAAGATGATGGTAAACCACCTCCCTTTGAGCTACCGCGAGTCGTTTTTGCGACTCAGGGAAATCTACTGAAATCACCGTGGAAGTTTCGAAACTGTGGCCAATCTGGATTGCCTGTGAGCGATTTATTCCCACATGTATCGAAGCACATTGACAAGCTTTGTGTGTTGCGTTCGTTGCATGGCAGCAACCCTGCGCATGGTGGAGCATTGCTAAAGATGCATACTGGCAGCGACCAGTTCGTGCGTCCAAGCTTAGGATCCTGGATCAGTTATGGTCTCGGAACGGAGAATGACAATCTACCTTCCTTTGTGACCATCTGCCCGACGCTGGCGCATGGAGGTGTCAATAACTGGGGATCTGCCTTTTTGCCATCGGCCTATCAAGGCACTCCGATTGGGAATGCAAGCTTGCCAGCAACAGCTGCACAGATTGGAAACATTTCCAATTCACGTGTTGAACCCTCGATGCAGATGCGTCAAATTGAATTGCTTCGACGCATGGAAAAATTGGGTCAATGCCAGGGGACACAAGATGAAGTACTCGAAGGGAGACTCCATAGCTTTGAACTTGCATTTCGCATGCAAGGAGCAGTTCCGGAAATACAAGATTTAGGGAGAGAGTCGGCCGCAACCCATCGGCTCTATGGAATTGATGATCCACTGACGGAGAATTTTGGACGACAGTGCTTGTTGGCACGAAGGTTTTTGGAGCGAGGCGTTCGGTTTGTGCAGGTCACACACAGCGACAGTGAAGTCCAGTGGGATCAACATAGCGATCTGCTGCTCGGACATACGAAGAACGCTTCTGAAGTTGACAAACCTATCGCTGGTTTTCTCTCCGATCTCGAGTCGCGAGGGCTACTGGCTGATACCTTGGTACTCTGGGGAGGCGAGTTCGGACGCACACCAACGTCTCAAGGGAACGGTAGAGATCATAACCCCCACGGCTTTTGTATGTGGATGGCAGGGGGGGGAGTGAAGCGTGGATTCGCTTATGGAGCCACGGACGATTACGGTTACTATGCCATCGAGAACAAAATGCATGTTCATGATCTCCATGCAACCATACTTCACCTGTTAGGGTTGGATCATGAACGCCTTACATATCGCTACGCGGGTAGAGATTTTCGATTGACAGATGTTTCTGGAAAAGTTGCGACGGGCATTTTGGCTTAGCGACGGCAAATGCAACGAAAGAATGATTACTTCGGTTCTTTGTTCGCTTCTTCCACTGCTGGTTTGGGCTCCATGGATTCGACAACCTCTTTTTGCGCTTTGGCCATGTCCTTCAGTCCGACCGCAAGATAGGCATCGATCAGCTTCTTTCGTGTTGCGATTCGATTTTCATCGGCGGCAATACTTTGCTCGAACTTACTGATCGCTTCCTTTGGTCGATTCGCAGCCATTAGAATTTGCCCGTAAGTGTCGAGCACTTCTGCATTCTTGGGAGCAGTATTGTTCGCAATGTCAATCAACTGGAGTGCACGTTCTAAATTTGGGGGTACCGATTTGAACAAACAGAATGCAAGATTGTTATAAGGGTTGGCATCCGCGACTCTCGCATTAGCATTTTTCTTTATAGCCATTTCCCAATTTTTGATCGCGTTTTCTTCATCCCCCGTGAGGTAATACCCTTGGGCCAACAAACTATGCGATTGAGCTGTTGTAATTTCATTTGCTATTTGCTTACGAAGTGCGTCTATGATCTTTTTGGTTGGTTTGATTTTCTGCGTTAGTAGCCGAGCTGCTTGTTCGGAAATGGAAGGATTTTCCGGATCAGCATCGATAGCAGACTCGAGCAGAGTCATGTCGGCTGTCATCGTTCCGCCGGGACCTGGAGCAATAGATTGCTGGAACATCGCGATTCGGACATCGGATAGCATGCGAGAAAGCCTTGGCCTTTTCGCATTGTTCATCAGTCCCTCCTCTAGTACGGAAGCAGCTTGTGGTAGTCGGCCCGTGAGCTTTCGAACTTCCGCGATAGCCAAACGATCATCATCCTGTTCGTTTCCTGTGTTTAGTTTTGCGCCAAAAAACTCTTCGGCCGCATAAGAGGCTTGACGCAGCCCTTCTTGATTGTTGAGTCGACTATAGAGTCCCGCTAGCTGTAGGTTATAGCGACGATCTCGTTTCGACGCGTCGATGGCAACTTCAATAGCTTTGGGTGCGAGACCATTCTGCTCCAACAAGATGGAAAAAATCGAGACGAGTTTAACATTGCATTCGTTCCAGGAAGTTGCATTATTGAGATGCTTCCCAAGATCCTTCATGTCGACTTCTCGATTGTCTTCCTTGGCTTGAAGTATCCATGAAGCTGCCCAACAGCTTGCGGGTGGGTACGTTCCGTACTCACCTGAAGCGATATCAAACATGATCTCCTTCGCCTGCTCTTCGTCTCCTTGAATACTTTTCATCAACGCTAGCCGATATCGTGTTGGAACGCTATTCGGTTCGAAAGTAAGAATTCTCTTCGCCAAAAGCTCTGCGAATTGAAATGCTCTTTTGGCTCGTTCAGACGGGAATGCGGACTCCGGGGTTGCCGGCTTCGTGTTCGGGAAAAGAAGCGAAAATTTTGTATTGGCTATACTTTCGAGGGTTCTCGTTGGAAGAGTTTTTTCTCCCTCCACCCCATAACGCTGAACTTTGGAGTCGGTTCGTTCGAAAACCGAGAAACCATAGATCAGATAGACAGATAGTAAGGTTAGAAATGCAGGAAGATGAATCCAAAACATCGTCGAATTGCGGGAGTATTTCCATCCCTTTAACGCATCGACTGCACCGCCATAGACACTCATCGGTGCGGTAAAGATCTTGAGGCTCTCACTCGCGAACCAAGACAGAAAGTGACTCCATGTTCGTTCGGTCATTCTAGATCATCCTCGTTAAAGTCCTCAATTTCTATCGCACGACTGGGCACTTCGGGATTCAGATTCGGCAAGCCGACAATCGAATTCCAAGAAATTGCTACTAGGGGAAAATCGGGATTAATGAACTCAATAGGGATCGGTGCCAGGAAAGAACTAAAGAGTTGATCGAGACTGACAATCAGCAATGCACCGATCAAAAACAAACTAACTTCAAGTGTCGTATTCCAATGCATAACGGCAATGGGGCCCGACTCGTTGTTTTGTTCGGTCGAGGACACAATCAACGATAAGACGACCCAAGCTGCGGCTCGGACCGCAATCCAAACGAAAAAAGCCAGAGAGCAGGTCGCCAGCCCGCTTACCAAACTTCGACGAAAAGCAAAAACACAAAGCAAACTAATTCCAAGGAAAGTTACAATGCTGTCCCATTTGCCAACGCAGGAAAATTGGTCTGCAATCCCGTATCCGAAATAAAGAGTATTGCCTTCTCGAAAGTGAGATTGAGCAAATACGTCGGCTAAACCTGAAGTAACGCTTACCGCAATGGACTCAATACTGGCAAAGGCATTCCGTTCCTCAAAGGCCTTGACCAAAGCAGGGACCATAAGTGCCAACCCGATCGCAATTGCATTGCCAACACTTTCGCCCTTCATTTGTGCTGCAAACCAACCGGCAACCGACAATCCTAGAGCGATCGCATAAAACTTTGGCCTGCTTGTGGCGACAGCGATCCCCACGAAAATAGCGGAAAATGACCACAAAAGTCCCGGAGCAACCACTCGTGTTGGCTTATCTGTGTTCCACCAACTCTGGGAGATAGATATGATCAGCCCAACGGCTACACAAATCGTACAAACGATGCGATCGATTGACGTAAACCAATCGGCCCAGAAGCCGAATCCGAGAAGAAGGGAGATAGCAGCTAATCCGATCGTGATAGCGTGGACAGCCCACGTCGGAAGCGATCGACCAGAAGCAGTCTTTCCGGACTCACCTAAAGCAATCGAGTCAGTCATTTACTTATCAATTTGTTTCGAAAGCACCGTAGGTTTGCTGAGCGGCTGTCCACACACGCCCAAGGATACTCAGGGATGTTCGTCTTGACGAATGCATTGTACCTAATCTTGTTTTGTTTTATTAGCCCAACCATCCTTTATCAGGCCATTCGGCATGGTCGATACAAACGGGGGTGGAGGGAAAAAGTTTTTGGCGCTTCGACCATCGTAAGCTGTACGGGTTTCAAGACGGTTTGGCTACACGCGGTCAGTGTTGGAGAAGTGCAATTAATGCGAACGGTCGTTCGAGCCCTTGAAAATCGCAGACCGGACCTTCAATTTGTGATCTCTACCTCTACGGATAGTGGATACGACTTGGCGAGAGAATCGTTTCCAGATCATCCGGTGTGCTTTGCCCCATTTGATTTTTCCTGGGCGATCAAGGAGTCGTTTCGAAGGATCAACCCGAGCCTCATTCTGTTGATGGAGTTGGAAGTTTGGCCAAATTGGTTGAAAGAAGCGGAAAAACAGCGATGCCCGGTCCTCGTATTGAACGGACGACTGAGCGAAAAGAGTTTTCGCGGCTATCGAAAGATATCCTGGATCATGAAGCCGATCCTCCGCTCCTTGGATTGGGTGGGAGCCCAAAACCAAACCTATGCGGATCGATTCCTTCAATTGGGAGTCGAACCTTGCGCGATTTCAGTCACGGGTAGTATCAAATTCGATGGAGCTGAGCCTGACCGAAGTGCGACAGAAATTGTCGAACGTCGCAAACTATTGGGGCTTCGCGAGGACGACATTGTTTGGGTGGCAGGAAGTACTCAGGAGCCGGAGGAAGATTTGGTTCTCAACGCATTCTTGAAGATAAGCCCCGAGTTTCCCAATCTAAAGTTGCTCATTGTCCCTCGGCATCGAGAGAGGTTTGGCGAGATAGCGAAGCTGATCCAAAGTAAAGGGCGACCTTGGGCAAAACGTTCGGATCACATGAATTCTGCCCCCGACCCCGGTTGGACAATCTTCTTGGGCGACACGATCGGCGAATTGAAATGGTGGTGGGGACTGGCATCGATTGGGTTTGTCGGTGGTAGTTTTGGAAATCGAGGTGGCCAAAACATGATTGAACCTTGTGCCTACGGAGTCGCGACAAGCTTCGGCCCCAACACAAAGAATTTTGCAGACATCGTCGGGTTATTGCTCCACGCGAAAGCGTGCGAGCAGTTTATGAACGAAGAAGAATTGTTGCCTTGGGTCCGCGAGATGGTGGCGAACTCAACCTTGCGGAACGAAATCGGCAATCGCGCAAAGACGGTTACAGCTTCCCATCGAGGGGCGTTGGATCGCACCCTTGCAGCAATTGAGAACTTCCTGCCGCAACGGGACAACCCAGTCTAGAGAATGCTGCAAGACTCATTAGAATCTGGAGTCACTCTAACTAGCCGGGGATATCTATCTTGATGAATGACCAATCTATTCAACGTGTTCAAACCATTTACGGGATCGAGAATTGGTCAGGAGGATATTTTGACGTCAACAAATCTGGCAACATAACTGTTAGGCCCAGTGCGAACGACCCGAGGACCGTCGATCTGAAGCATCTCGTGGACTATCTGGTCAACGAAAAAAAGATGAAGCTTCCGTTGCTTTTGCGATTCCCACAGATACTGTCGAACCAGCTCAAAATCCTGACTTCTGCCTACCAGGAAGCCATTGCTCAGTTCGAGTACAAAGCGAAACACTTTCCCGTGTTTCCCATGAAGGTAAACCCGCGACGGGAAGTCGTGGAAGAGTTTTTGAAAGAGAGTGGCAGACTGCGTGTCGGCTTGGAATGCGGATCCAAGGCTGAGTTGTATGCTGCCGTTGCACAAGAGCAAGTTCCTGAAACACTGCTGATCTGCAACGGATTCAAGGACGAAGCGTTTTGTAGACTCGCTTGTTTGGCGGTGCAAGCTGGCAAACGCGTCATCATCGTTATCGAAAAACTTAACGAATTGAAAATGTTGCTACGAGTGGTCAGCCAAACGGGGGTTTGCCCCTGGATTGGTTTGCGTGTCAAACTGTACACGAGAGGCTCTGGGAAGTGGGCTAGCTCGGGTGGAGATTCTGCGAAGTTTGGTTTAACGACCTCCGAAATCATGCAAAGCGTGAAGTTGCTCCGCGAATCGAAGATGGAGCATCAATTCAAACTCTTGCATTTTCACATCGGCTCGCAAATCACCGACATCAAGCGAGTGAAGAACGCAATGAAAGAGGCTGCTCGCGTTTACTCGAAGATTCACCAATTGGGGTTTGGTATCGACTATCTTGACATTGGCGGTGGGCTAGGTGTCGATTACGATGGCTCCAAAACGCGCTTCGAATCCTCCATGAACTACACAGTGCAAGAGTTTGCTAACGATGTCGTTTATTCAATACTTTCTGTCTGTGATGAGGAAGGTGTTCCTCACCCAAGTCTGGTTACTGAAAGCGGACGGATGATGACCGCTTATCACTCAGTGTTGATCGTGTCGATCCGAGAAGAGATCGAGACGTTCGCCGACGATCAACCCGAAGTGGAGATCGATTCGGATGACCCACAAGTGATCACGGAACTCAAGTGGCTTTGTGATGACATCAATGGCAAGAACTACCTGGAGTATTACCACGATGCGATCGAACACAAAGACGAATTGCACACGCAATTCAATTTGGGGCTAATCTCGCTTGAGGATCGCGCTAAAGGAGAAGTGCTCTATTGGGAGGTTTGCGCTCGGGCTCTAAAGGAATCGGAAAGTGCAAGGATTCCAAACGAAGAGTTTGAGGAAGTGAAACGAGTATTGGCAGCCAAATATTTGTGCAATTTTTCACTTTTCCGTTCAGCGCCTGACTCATGGGCCATTGGCCAGTTGTTTCCCATTGTTCCTATCCATCGCCTCGATGAAGCCAAGCTCGATTTTGCTACCTTGGTCGATGTTACATGTGACTCCGACGGAAAAATAGATAAGTTCGTTGATTTGAAAGATGTCAAGGAGACGCTGGAACTACCGGAATGGCGAGAAAATGAAGACTACTACGTAGGGTTGTTTTTGGTTGGTGCCTATCAAGAAGTGATGGGCTCGTTTCACAATCTTTTTGGACTGCCCAATGAAGCCCAAGTGTTCTTGGTAGACGACGGACAGTTTCATGTCTCGAAACTTATCGCGGGAAGTCACATTGAAGACATGGTGCGTTTTGCACAGTACGAAGCTGCGAGCTTACAACAAGCCTTTGCGAAGAAGGTGAACCAACAAGTGGCACTGGGCGTTTTGAAACAAGGAGAATGCGACAAAATGGTTAAGGAGTACATAGATGCGGCTCGTTGGAGTACGTATTTGGAGTAGAGATTTGCCGCATGGGAGTTGCGTCAGTTCTTAACCTTGGCGCTTTCCGAGAACGACTTTTAACTTCAACGATTGCCGTTTCAGTTTTACCCTTGGTAAGAGCGATTCAGGCAAGAGCGAATCAAGGTCTTGTCCTTCGCCGGGGGGATCAAAGGTTTGAACTATCCGATTAACCTCGATAGTCACTTCCTCGCCAGGAGTAAATTTTCCTAGCTCTCGACGAAGCTGATCAAAGCTTTCCAACCGAAGGTCGTTCACACTGACGATACGGTCTCTCGGTCTAATGCCATAGATATCGGCGGCAGAATTTGGTTCGACCTCGTGTACATCAAGAGCGTTGCCTTGACTAATCACACCAAGGTATGCACCACGCAACACATCAACTTTCACATCGCTCAAAGTTCGTATCAGTTCATCCGCACCTGCTGAGCTAAGCTTTGATCCAAAAATCCATAACGATCCCCAAATCGGAAGCTGCTGAACGATCGAGATAAACTCGTCATCAACGGGTATATACGTCAGCTCCAATGTATCGAGATCAGGGCCCTCCTCGAGCAGCTTCAAATCATCTGCGGTCAGTGGAGCATTGACGATCTGAAGATGCTTCAATTTTGGAAGCTTTAATGTCGCTTTGAGAATCTCTCGGTCAATCTTTGGTCCCTCCAATCTCGCGAACTCGATCCAATCGACTTGGTCAAGGCCGGCAAGATCATTCGCCGTACCTTGAAATTTAGGAGTGATGTCTAACGGGTTGGGAACGGTTTTTCTCGAAGATCGAGATATAAACTCGGTTCTAGAGTCTGGGCAAAGCTTTCGAATCCATTCCCAAGTCTTCTGTCCGTAATCCATCCTTATCGATTTAAAGGCCTGAGAAATCTGAGCGCTTCGACTTCCGTCAGTTCGTTTGGATAGTTGCTTTAGCTCTTCAAACACCTGAGACGACATCGGAGACATGGGATCACCAACGACTTTTCCCAAAAACGACAAGATTCTATCGAGTGACTCTCCGGATTGGGTTGGTAGTTCATCTAGGGCGATTGGAACAGATACCGTTTGATTCTCATTCAGCAGATTGGAGGCCAATTCCCTCTTGCTATAGCTCGAATCGCCCAGCATCCTAATCCATTCACGGACAACTTCTTCCTTGACATTCGGGGTGACTCCTTTTGGGATAACGAATCGGGATATCGAGAGATCGGACGTTTCTGGGGGCGTCCCTGGTTGCCCAAGCGACTGTTGCTGCGAGTCTCCAAGCAAAACAAAGCAAGCAAAACAGAACCAAATCCATGGTTCGCAAAAACGTCTAGTGCGATAGGTAACGAAGGGATAGTCTTTGTCTTGCATTTTTCAATTTCGCATACAGGTTAAACTATGGAACATAGCTTTATCGCTTGGGCAAAACAACGATCATCTAAATTACCTTCTGTGAAGTTGGGAATCGGCGACGACTGCGCGTTACTGGCGACGGCAGGAGAGGATATGGTTGTGACGACCGACTCCCTCTGCGATGGCACCCATTTTATTCTAAAGGAGTGCGGGCCGAGAAGGGCAGGTAAAAAGCTGATTGGAGTAAACTTAAGTGATTTGGCGAGCATGGCTGCAACGCCAGTCGCCGTCTTTCTATCTCTCTGTTTGCCTCGCTCCTCCGCGGGTGATATTGCGGCTGAACTCTTCGAAGGAGTCTTCGAAGTCGCGAAGCAGTACGATGTTTCCATCGCTGGCGGCGATACCAACGTTTGGGATGGGCCCTTGGTTATTCATATGACGGCGATCGGAAAAACAGACCCCGGTTTCGCTTGGACGCGTTCCGGGGCAAACGTGGGGGACGCTGTTTTTGTCTCTGGCCTTTTGGGTGGCAGTATCCTCGGGAAACATTTGGACTTTGAGCCGCGTGTTGAACTCGCAAAGGAGTTGCTTCAAACGGGACTTGTCACAGCAGCCACCGACATCAGCGACGGGTTGGGAATCGATTTGCTGAATCTGACGGTAGCGAGTCGTTGCGGGGCAGAAGTGAAATTGGATCAAATCCCATTGAGCGAGGCTGCGAGAGAACTCGCAAAAACAAGTGGGAAAAACGCCGTAGATCACGCTTTAGGGGATGGAGAAGACTTTGAGCTCTTGATGACCGTTCGAGGGGAATTGGCCAACCAGTTTCCGTCCCAAGCTCTGGGGATTCCGCTTACGCGAATCGGCACTATCGTCGGCCGAACGGGGCTTTGGACAAAAGAAAAATCTGGTGTGAAGCAACTTCCTCCCAAAGGTTACGTACATCGCTAGGCTCCTCAATCGATTCGGACATCCGCAGAATTGCGAAATAAATCGATTTTACGAGGTTCCCCTAAGGGAGTTTGCATCCGTTGGCGACTTTCCTCTACACATGATCGCGATGACGTTGAGAATACCGATGGAAGAAGATTACGAGAGAATTGACTGGCCGGAAGCACTGGAAACGCACCGCCGGTGGCTTTCAACAGTTGTCCATTCTCGTCTCGCTGATCATCAAGCTGCCGAGGATGTGCTGCAAGAGGTAGCACTCGCGGCAATCGTTCAAAATTGTAAACCAGTCGATCCATCCAAAGTCGCGCCCTGGCTCTACCGGATTGCATTAAGGAAAGTTATAAACCATCATCGGTCGACCGGAAGGCGAAAGCGGTTGATCCATGGTGCCGTCCAGGCAGGGCGAGGTTCAGAAATTTCTCCAGCACCGACTCCCGGCGAATGGCTCATGCGTTTAGAAGATGATTCCACTTTGGGAGAAGCGATGAAGAAATTGCCTTCGCACGATCGTCAGATATTGTTGTTGAAGTACACGGAAGGCTGGGGATATCAGGAACTCGCGGAGCACTTAGGTATTACGGTAAAGACCGTTGAATATCGATTGCTTAAGGCGAGGAGGGCTCTGCGAGCTTTGCTCGGAGAACTTTAGACACGTAGTGTTTCTTTGAAATGGTAATTGATTTCAAGATTGTGGTTTTAGAAGGTACCGAAAGATGATCGATCCAATTCAGTTGCAATCCATCGTAGATGGCGAGTGTACTGGTTCACAGAGGCGAGCGTTGCTTGCTGAGTGTGAAGGAGAGCCTCAACAATGGAAAATTCTCGCGCTGGCGTTGCTGGAAGAGCAGCAATTTCGAAAACAGATCGCGATGTTCGATGCAAAGGTCAGTAACGAAGACAGCATTGTCCAATCGATGCCACGCGAGCGCAGATCTGCGGACGTGGATTCTTCGTTAGCGGCTCATCCGTTAAGCGTAAATCAAGAAACTGCTTTTGGTCACGCGGGCGTGCCCAACGGCACGCGATCTCCGTGGTCCGTTTGGGGGCCAATGCTGGCTGCAGGGCTTGTTGCCATCATGGGATTTATTGGTGGTCGCACATTCTCCGGACTCACTGCACAACCCTCGACATCCCCCTCGTTGGGAATTGTTTCCGGAATTCAAAATACCAACGAAGTTGTCTTGAAGAAGTCGCCTTCAGAAGCAAAGTCGTCGATCGGTTTGGTGGCTGACTCCGACCCTTACGATGGAATGCCAGAAACAGATTTGCGGGTGCGATTGCCTTCGACCGACTATGAGATACCAATCTTTGACGCGACAGATTTTGATCCTACGATTGCTTTGGCAAAACAAGAAATCGAGATTCAGGAAGCGAATCAAAGACTCAGAAAACAAGGTTTTGAGATTGACATGAAACCAGAGTATGTGATGGGGAAACTACAAGATGGGAGGCAAGTGATTGTGCCAATTCACAAAGTAGGTTTGCGTCCATACGGCCAATGATTCCATTCGGTAACTCACTGTTTCTATAAGGGAATTTTTATGAAGCGTAGTTTAACGGGATACATGTTGACGATTTCTGCTTCGTTAACCGCGGGGAGCCAGTTGCTCGGGCAAAACACAAGCGAAAAAGAACTAAAATCAACCCGCATCGTTGTCAATGAGGACAGTTTTGAACAAGTAAGGAAGCGAGTTGCGGAGCAGCTAGAAAAGGCCTCTGTTTCTCAAGAAGTGCGAGAAAGGGTGCTTCAAGAAATAGACTCCATTTCCTTGAACGCATCGAAGGCTCGGAGCAAGGCTACTGAGTTGATGCAGGATGCGAAGAAGAGAATAGAGCAGAAATTGAAGGTCACGGATGGCAAGGAACAAGTGGAAGTTTTGATCGAGGACGGAGGCGAACCGAGTGAGCGTACGATCGGAACAATTGGAAACATCTTTCGCGCTCAAGTATCGAGAGATCTCGATCAGAGATTCCGAATAGGGGTCGCGTGCAGTTCTTCTGTCGAGGAAGAAAATGCTTCTAGAGCCGGGTTAACAATAATGTCGGTAGTGCCCGACTCGCCTGCATTTAAAGCAGGTATCCAGGAAGACGACGTCTTGATGGCAATTGATGGCGCCGAAGTGAATTCGGTGGAGCAACTTTCTAAATCGATTCAAACCGCCGGCAAAGATGGAAAGGAACTTGCTCTGAAAATATTGAGAGATTCGAAAGAACTTGAAATCAAATTGAAGCCAGCAGAGATCAAGGATACTGACAAATTGGTGGAAAGCCTCCAACTAGACATTCCACCTAGCGGTTTTGTGTTTAGTAACCAAGAAATGTTGGATCAATTGAAATCACGAATAGCAGGACAGAATCCAAGCGGCGGCAGTGTATTTGCGTTCTCAGGCAACGATGAACTTAGAAAAGAGATCGAGCTGATGCGCAAAGAGATCCAAGAGCTCAAAGAGATGATCAAAGAACTGAAGAACAAGTAGTTTTCAGTGAATTTTCCCATTCACTTTTAAGTCGAATGACTCTAGCACGGCAGCCTCAGGACTGCCGTGCTTTTGGTTTGTGCAGAGCCGATCCAATCAGTCGCAAGCTACTAGGACGAAACGTGTTCTTAGTTCTTTAAGTCCAGTCTTTCGCCGGCAAGTTGTGCCGCGAGTGCTTTCACAATCTCAGGGTAATCTCTGGCAACATCTTGAAGCTCTTCTGGGTCGACGTCGTGGTCAAAGAGTTGAACCTGATCATCACTCCATATTGTTAATCGCCATCGATCCGTGCGAACGCTTTGACCATAGAGCTTTGTACCGCGCGTGATGAGTGTGAAAGCAGCCTCCTTGACTCTGGATTCAGGCGATTGCAATACGGAACGCAAGCTAACGCCTGCCACTTTATTCGGAACTTTCAATCCACAAAAATCAGCAATCGTCGGATAAAGATCCACGAACTCAACAAGCGAGCGACTCGTTTGACCACCCTTCACACCGGGCGCAGCAATTACGAGCGGAGCGCGACACGAGCGTTCGAACAACGTATTCTTATTCCACCAGTTGCGTTCGCCAGTATGATATCCATGATCGCCAACGAAGATGACCAGCGTCTTGTCCCACAGATTATTCTTGTCGAGAGAATCAAGTACTCGCCCTAGTTGCGCATCCATAAAACTCGTACCTGCACAGTAAGCCCGAAAGAGCTCTCGCCACTCTCTATCTGAGAAGTTTGTGAACGCTTTTCCATAATCGCCAAAACCCACCGCTTCTTTTCGGACTGGAGAAACATCTGCCGGATCACTCCAAATCTTGAGCGAATCCATCGGATACATGTCAAAGTACTTCTGGGGCGCGATGAAAGGATCATGTGGTTTCATAAAGCCACACCCAATGAACCACGGGGTGTCTCCAAGTTCATTTATCTTTGCCACCGTTGCTACTGCAATCTGGCCATCAGGTTGATCATCGTCGGATCCTGCAGCGGCACCCCATTGGCACCAAGGAAGTGCACCATCAGTAACGTTCCGCCCTGAAAGCAATTTCTTGCCGGCAGTGGTCGCTTCAAAAGCCTGGGCGGTATGCCATGATTTTCCCGTATCCATCCATGCTTGTCGGGCTTCCGGATTTTTTCCGCCACCGAGGTGAAAGAGTTTTCCGAAAGCATGTGATTGCCAGCCACCTTCCTTGAAGAGCTGAGGCATAGTCACAATGTCCGGCAGCTTTTCACGAAGTCGCGTGTCGTTGCCAACAATACCAGTTTGTTCTGCTCGCAGTCCGGTCATCATGCTACTGCGGCTAGGATTGCACACTGGATATTGAACATAGGCACGCTCAAATGTCGTACCTCGAGTTCGCAGGCGATCGAGATTCGGTGTCTTGACAACGTCTTTGGTGAACGCCCCGCCGAAGTCACGCAAATCATCGACCATAATCAGCAAAACATTGGGGCGATCATCCGGTCGGATCTCTTCGACTGCATATAGCGAGGCAAATGGCGAGAGCAATACGATAGTGACAATGATACTGAAAACGGAGAGGATGTACTTCATGGTGATTAGGTGATTATGTCTTTGTTTGTTGACTGAAATCTAGGTTTGCTTTTCAAAAGTCGTACCCCTGGTTCATTCTTTTGCTTTCTTTGAGTGATCAAAGCCTCTCGCGATCGGGCCATCGGTGATCGGTTTGGTGAAGTTCACGTTGCCCAAGATGAAGCCGGTAGACTGCGACTGTGTTCCGATCTCCCGAGCATAGATGCCAGCCGTAAAAACTCCTGCCGCTTTGGCGAGTTCGCCGCGTGAAACGACTTCTTCTGATCTTGTACCTACTAAACCCACAGACGGAATATGGTCCTTTGTCTCCATTCAATGGCGTCCGCTCGATGGATTATAACAGACAATACCCATGAATGCCGGATAACTCACGCTCGAAAATGCGACAGTCTCATCCAAAAGAGCAAAAGCCAGATAGTGATGGTGCACAGTACAGAAAGAATCCAAACACGCTTCAGGATCCTCCATCCAGGAACAGTAGCGATATCAAGCATGGTGCCCCGTTGGTCAGCGAAGAAAATCGTTAGCAATAAAATCCCAATGGGCAAAACGATTTGCGCGATATTCAAAATCAAAAAAGCCACAACGAAGCCGCGTACGGTTCGTATTGCTGCAAACAATAATGCGGCAGCAAATGTAGTCCAAAGAATGTCCGTTATCGAAAACTTCATTTTTGCCGATAGTATCAAAAGCATTTTTATCACCGCAGTCTAGAAATCATGATTTGGGTTGTCATGTCACTTAACGTTGACATCTCTCCACCAAGCCCCATGCAAGGCGATGAGTTCCTTGACCTTTTCAGGTTACTCTTAGGAGTGGTCTTTGACTTGTGGCGTTGATTCAACAACATTGTGCAACGACAGAACCGCTTCGCTTGTAATGGATATATGCACAAGGGAATGATTTTGGCGTCGAGTTTGCTAATCAACTTCCATTTGCCGTTTCGCCAAGCCAATTTTTCAACCACTCGAAATGCAGAACTTCATGAACGCTGGGGGCGTTGAGATTAGTCAAGATTTGCGTCATGCTACGTCCATCAAATTTTGGTGAGTTACCGGTTGCGGCAAGCTTGTCCGTATTGGGAGTCACAAGATCTGTAGAGCCATATCAGTTCGCATCCATCGTCTTGGATTCTTACGTATACTGTATTGGATTTCTAAGAGTTCAGCAGTCGCCAATGTCACGGACTAGTCGTCATGAGCTACGCCATCTCGGCGCTCTGCGATATGCCACAACACTCCAGCGGGATCCACGACGTATGCAATGCGAAGTCCCCAAGGTTGCATAGCGGGAGGCTTGGGAGATGGTACACCAAAGCGATTGGGAAGATCGAGTGCGTCAATATGCGACCACCATGCATCCAAGTCATCCACCATCAGTTGCATCATGAAATTACCTGCCCAATCTTCATGGAAGTGACGTTGAAGTAAGAAGCCTCCGCTTCCTGTTCTGAAGATGGCGACCTCGCTATCGAGTGTCTTTTCAAACCCCAACGCCTCGTAGAATCGCTTGGACAGTTCGAAGTCCTTTGTTGGGATAAATGGCCGTGCAAGTTCCGTTCCAGTGATCATGTGCTTCAATACTCGAATAGGATTTTCGGAAATCGTTTGGCCACACCGAGCATGAAAAACTGACGCTACGGAAGTCCAAGATGGCAGCCAAGTGCTTCATGTGGATAGCCATGGTTTTGCCATATTCTAATAGCTATCTCTTGATTCTCACTTGGTAAGGTTCATTTTTGTCGCTAAACACGCAAGCCCCGTCAACGACTATCATGTTTGGGTCGTGTCAATAGGCTATGGGTCCGCAACAAAGGGGATCTCTGACATGCAGTGCATACATTTCGGACTGCAATCGGGAGAAAAGCGACCGCCGCAAGCACCATTCCTCTATGCTTGACTTGCGATTTTCCATGAAGTACATTTGTATTGTACAGATGTATTACAAAAGAAGATTGCGTTTGAGGATGCGACGATGGGTGTTGCTAGCGATTCCGAAAAAACGAAGGCAGCCGTAATCCAGGCTGCGGGCGAACTTTTTGCCGACTTTGGATTCAGCGGGGTCACTGCCAGGCAAGTGACCGCCAAGGCGGGTGTTTCGCTAGGAGCGATTCCCTACCATTTCGGAAGTATGGAAGCTCTCTACGAGGAAGTGCTTGTCACGGCCGTCAGAATCTCTGACGAAGCACTGCCACTATTTGATCAAGCGAATGCCGCAACACCAGAAAAAGGGCTTCGACTAGCCATTCAGTGGATGATCAAGGACTACGCAGCTCAAAAAGTTGCCTGGCCTATTAAGCTCATCGAACGCGAGGCCCTTGATCCATCCGCTTCGTTTCGCAAAGTTCTCAAACAAAAGTACTTGCCCGAGTTCGATTGGCTATGCGAAGTGGTCAGTCGCGTGACGTCGCTTCCCAAGGACAACGATGCGGTGCGATTTGGCGTCATCACGATGCATCTCTTGGCCTCAACCTTCATGACTCATCGGCGAATACTGCAACAGTTTGCTCCTGCAGTCGTCGAAAAGGTGCACGAGGGAGATTCATTCATTGAAGTGCTTGCCAATGTAACCCTGGATTCGGTCAAACGTTACGTCGACGGTTTTCCATTGCCAAAATCAAAGAAGAAGGCCGCTTCGAAATAGGCGTTGCTTGGAGAAACGAAACATGAATCTCGTCGCGTTTAAAATACTTCTGCATGACAAGGCCAAGTATGTTGCGTTGGTCCTGGGAGTCTCGTTTGCGACCTTGCTCATCAGTCAGCAATCTGCGATTTTTCATTCGTTGATGCACGCGTCGACTAGGGATATTCTCGAAGCCAACCAAGCCGACATCTGGGTGATGAAGTCTAGCGTGGAAACGCTTGATCAAGGGTATCCGATTGCTGAGCTATCCGTGAATCGAGTCCGATCGATTCCAGGAGTTCAATGGGCCGTACCTTATTATCAATCAACAGCACAATTGCGAACGGAGGACGGCCGCATGAAGCTTGTGCAATTGGTAGGGATCGACGATCTTTCGATGGTTGGCGCACCTCAGGAAATGCTCATCGGGACCTTGGATGACTTTCATCAGCCAGATGCGATTGTCATAGACATTGCGGGTTACACAAACATCTTTCCAGGAGTGGAACCTCGAGTTGGCGCCGCAGTCGAGATAGGACAGCGTCGGGCTGTTGTCGTAGGGATCTGCTACATAGGCGCCTCCTGGAGTGGAATGCCTCGCGTTTACACCCGACGAAGCTTGGGAGTGTCCATGGCCAGAGAAACGCTTAATCCCGTGACTTATGTTCTGGCCCGTGCTGCCTCCGAACATTCACCAGAAGAGGTTTCAAAGGAGATTACTAAGGCGACTGGCCTGAAAGCTCGAACACGTACTGAGTTCATGACTGACACCCGCACTTGGATCTTAAAGTATTCGGGAATCGCAGAAAACTTCGGTATAACGATACTAATGGGAGTCGTTATTGGGGTCGCTATTGTAGGACAAACGTTCTACATGTTTAGTGTCGAGAACTTGAAGCAGTTTGCGACGTTAAAGGCCATCGGGATCAATAACTGGGTGATACTTCGGATGATCATGACCCAGGCCCTGTTCGTATCCACCATCGGCTATTGTCTTGGCATTGGAGCTGCCAACTTGTTCTTTGCAATGACGAGCACTCAGCTCTCCGGTGGCTTGCGTGGAATGTTCATGCATCCTTTCATCTTCTTTGGTTCGGGTGTCTTTATTGTCTTGGTAACTCTTTTGGCGTGTGTGGTTAGCGTTCGAAAAGTTTTGACTGTAGACCCAGCCATTGTTTTTCGAGGCTAGCCATGAGCGTGATTTGCAGAGACGTTAAAATGGCGTTTAAAACGGCTGCTGGTTCCGTCGACGTTTTAAAGGGCATTGACTTTAGTGCCCCCGCAGGCATGTTGACGATGCTGGTTGGGCCGAGCGGATGTGGCAAAACAACTTTGATTTCATTGATTGCCGGACTGCTTCGTGGCGCATCTGGTTCGATGCATGTATTCGGTCATGAAGTTTCATCCATGTCTGCGTCGATGCTGGTGCCATATCGATTGAAGAACATTGGCTTCATCTTTCAACAGTACAACCTACTTGCAGGTCTCACGGCAGCGGAGAACGTTGCCGTACCGCTCGTAGCCAGTGGATTCGACTGGCCTATAGCACTCTCCAAGGGAAAGGAGCTACTCGAGACATTAGGCTTGGGTACCCATGCAACCAAGCTTCCCAGTCAACTCTCTGGTGGCCAGCAGCAACGCGTTGCAATTGCGCGTGCATTAGTGCACTCGCCGAAGCTATTGCTTTGCGATGAGCCAACAGCAGCACTCGATGGTCAGGCAGGAAAAGCAGTAATGACCTTGCTAAGAACTCTTGCCGTCGTAGAGGATCGAGCTGCCATTGTGGTGACGCATGATCCACGCGTCTACAGTTTTGCAGATCGAGTAGTGCATATGGAAGACGGTCTCATTTCAAAAGTTGAAACCCTATCCGTTCTAAAACATCCCGTCGATCCGCACTCGGCTCCCAGTAGCGTACGTATCGAAAACGAGGAAGATCTATTGCAAAAGGAAGATAAACGATGTTGATCAAGTTCGGCATTCCGATCATCGCTGCAATTGCTGTCGGCTTTGGTATCGCGACGCTGAGTCATTTAACACCGAAAGAGCAGCTTTTGGCTGCTCCCAATCCGCCCCCTTTGACGACACTTGGAACGAATACCATTTCAGGCCTAGGAGAAGTGCAAATGGCTGGGGAGCCCATTGCCATTGCAACCCCCATCTCTGGAATTGTCTCGCGTGTGCATGTTGTACCTGGCCAAACGGTATCCGCAGATGAGCCTTTGTTTACCTTGGACGATCGCGCATTGCGAGCGGAGTTTCACAATCGGACCGCAACGTTAGCAACCGCTAGTGCGAAGCTTCTGAAGCTAAAGGCAGGCACACGCCCCGAGGACCTTCCACCAGCACGTGCGCGGGTGGCTGCGGCTACTGCAACATTCAAACGCAACGAAGATGCTTGGAATAGAGCGAAATTGCTGATCGAGAGGCGGGCGTTAAGCGAAGAAGAACAAATGGTGCGTAAATACGCCTACGACCAAGCGGATGCCGAACTGGCACAAACCAATGCGGATCTCGCAAAATTGGAGGCTGGAACGTGGTGTCATGATATTGAGATCGCGGAATATGAAGTCGCATCCGCCAAATCGAGCGTAGAACAAGTACAAGTAGATCTTGATCGATTAGTCGTTCGAGCCCCTGTCGGTGGTTTGGTCCTCCATGTCGATATTCGCCCAGGTGAGTTTGCAGAATCAACGCGAAACGAGAATCCCCTCGTCCAGCTTGGAGTGCACGGTCCGCTCCGAGTACGAGTCCAGTTTGACGAAGAAGACGCAAGCAGGGTAAGTCCTAAGGCGCGAGCCGAAGGTTTTGTGCGTGGGCGCGATCGCACCTCTATCGAACTGCGTTTTGTCCGTGTTGACCCCCGCATCGTTCCCAAAAAATCCCTGACCGGCGGCACGACGGAGCGAGTGGATACTCGCGTTCTGTTTGTTGTCTTCGAGGTCATTGGCGCTCCGCCGCAAATCTATGCAGGTCAAAAGCTGGATGTATTCATGGAAGGATAATGGGGTCCGATAGGCTTTGCGGTTTGGTCTCCGATACTCTTCAGCACGACCCACTCTCGGGTGCATTGTCCCTCTTCATCAATCGTCTTCGTGCTCGGATGCAGGTTTTATACTGGGGCGGTGATGGGCTTGCGAACTGGTACCGTCGGTTGGAGCAAGGAACATTTCAAATCCCCGTGCCGGTTGATTTAGATTAGCTTACAATGCATTTTTTGGGTGCAAGAGGTTTTGGTTAAAGGAGGAGAACGTATTGAACCAAACGATTGAGAAAATGGCCGGCGAATGGATTGCACGCCAATTAGGCTCGCCATCAGAAGGGTTATCTTTCGCGCATGTCGAAGCTCCCGCGATCGATCGCCGCGTAGTACCCTTTCTCCTGCGTGCAGCCGGTTATGAAAGGCAGTCTATCGCATGCATGGCGCAGAATGTGGATTTGGAAGATCTTGAGCAGGTCGCAATAGGTCGGTTGATCGAATCCAAACTTCCCGGGTCCGTTCGTGGGATGTTTCGATCCTCCAAGAACTTGATTGGCCAAACTGTTTGCAAACTTCAAGAGGAACCTTGGGCCGCGAGCCTTTCTACGGCTGAAATAGTCGAACAGTTATCGATCGCGGTTTGGAATGCAAATGTTCAGTGTCAAACCGAGCTGAGAGGCCAGGATTCCGTTGCCGTTTCTGAAGCGCTTTTCGATCGAGAGGAATGTCACCTCATGCATGAGATCGTGGATTCCGATGGAAATGCAGCGAAGTATTGGGGAGAATGGTGGCCCGTGGTCACGCCCGATTTGACGGTGCAAGAACTGCTTGATCGTCTACCGGGAATTTCCGCAACTCAGCTTCCGGAGGTCGTCAAGGCGTACGAGTCACCTGAACGAACAACGGCTCTTCCTGGTGCTATCTCTCTGCAACGTCACGATGTCTTGCATATTGCGCTTCATCGTGGATTGCTTGATCAGGACGAAGCGTTTGTGATTGGAGCGACCATGGGTTCGAATCGGTCAGATCTGTCCGATTCACACGTCAAGAGCATGATTCAAGCCTTTTCGCGTGCTTACCCGGAACCGTATCGAGTCTCGCAAGAAAAACTGCAAGCCTATATGATCGGCGTCGAGCTCTTTTCGACGATGGCCATTTCTAATCTGAATGAATTGCCACTCGAGAGATTGGTGGAGCTTACGCCCAAAGAGCTACGCCGCACATTGTCGATCGATACCGATCGGTTGGTTCGCGCTTATCGAGAAGAGGCGGCTCGAATCCCGAATTCTCTCGAGTCCTATCGGATCAAGAGAGTTGTCGACGAGCGATTGCTCGATTCATGATTCGCCCGTTTCGACGCTGAAGTCTGGTTCGCATAGATTCTATCGGTATAGTCGTATAAACTGAGGACCGTAGCATTGTCTCTCCCAGGCTATCGAATCACAACCTGACCTTCACTCAAGGATAGAATCATGCGATTGAGAATCGTGCCCTTGTTCGTTACGGCCTGTATTCCGATGGCCGCTCTTCCGCTTCTTGCGCAAAGCTCGCTGACCACCAACCCATCCAAATTTGTTTCTATGACTGAGTCGAATCCGTTATTGGTACCAAGTTCCCTGCCGCTTCTCGCACCTGAATTCGGGAAAGTGAAGGATGAGCACTTTGCCCCTGCATTCGAAATGGGAATCAAGGAACAGCTTGAACAAGTGCAGATCATCGCCGATAGCAAGGAACCGCCATCCTTCGAGAACACACTGATCGCCCTCGAAAAGACTGGGAACACGCTGCGCCGAGTACAAGCGATTTTCTTCAACCTGTCTTCAGCGCATACGAATGACAAGATTCAGGAAATTGAGCAAGACATCGCACCTAAGTTAGCAGCGCACTCCGACAACATTTTACTCAACAAGAAGCTTTTTGCGCGAGTTGAAGCGCTGTGGGTGAAGCGTGCAGAGTTTGTCGACTGGAATGAAGAGAAGCAAAGACTCCTCAAAGAGTATTACGAGTCCTTTGTCCGTGCAGGCGCGAAGCTGAACGATGCCGAACAATCGAAAATTCGCGAGATCAATGAGAGGCTTTCGACACTAACGACCCAGTTTCAGAACAACCTGTTGGCGCTGACCAAGGAGCGATCCGTCCTCATCGACGACGTCAAGCGTCTGGAGGGAATGAGTGCTGCCGAGATTGCTGCGGCCGCAGAAGCTGCGACTGCTAAAGGAAACAGAGGGAGGTATCTTTTGACGATCACCAATACGACACGTCAACCGGTACTCACTTCGCTCAAGAATAGAGAGACACGCAAACAAGTCTGGGAAGCGTCTGCGAATCGAGGGTTGGGTGAAAAAGCAGGCCTAGACAATCGGCCGCTAGTCCTGGAGCTTGCAAAGCTCCGAGCTCAACGGGCTCAGATACTGGGCTATGCAAGCCATGCGGCTTATACGCTCGAGAACCAGATGGCGGCGAATCCAACAGCTGCGTTCAAGATGCTGCAAGATCTCGTTCCCGGAGTTTTGTCGAAGGCGAAAGTGGAGGCCGGTGAGATCCAATCCGCCATGCAAAAGGACGGCATTAACGATGCGGTTCAGCCATGGGATTGGGAGTACTATGCCGAGAAAGTTCGTGCCGAGAAGTACCAAGTCGACGAGAACGTTATCAAGCAGTTCTTTGAGCTCGACAATGTCCTTACCAACGGTGTGTTTTACACATTTGGAAAGTTGTATGGTGTGAGCTTTCGCGAGCGTAAGGACCTGCCCGTTTATCACCCAACGGTTCGAGTATTCGACGTGGTTGGAAACGATGGCAAGCAAATCGGCTTGTTCTATGCGGACTACTACCAGCGCGATTCCAAGCGTGGTGGAGCTTGGATGGATGCCTTCGTGAATCAATCTCGATTACTCAAACAGATGCCAGTTGTGGTCAATGTGATGAACATTCCTCAGCCCGCAGAGGGAGAACCTACGCTTCTGAGTTTGGATCACGTCATGACGATGTTTCATGAGCTCGGGCATGGTGTGCATGGGTTATTCTCATCGGTTGAATATCCGACGTTGTCGGGAACCTCGGTACCGAGAGATTATGTCGAGTTCCCGTCGACGTTTCATGAGGATTGGGCGATACATCCAGAAGTGTTGGCCAACTATGCGAAGCATCACAAAACCAACGAGTCGTTGCCCCGCGAATTGCTGGAAAAGAGCATCGTGGCTAGCAAATTCAACAAAGGCTATGAGACCCTGGAGTATTTGTCTGCGGCACTGCTCGATTTGGGTTGGCACTCGATAGGAGCCGACATGCAGATTGAGAGTGTCGAGGAATTCGAGAAAAAGCTGCTGAAGCAATACGATGTTGATTACGCTCCCGTTCCGCCTCGTTACAAAAGCGCTTACTTTGCACACGTTTGGGCGGGTGGTTATTCGGCGGGCTATTATGCGTACCTGTGGAGCGAAGTGCTCGCGGCTGATGCATTTTCATACATGCGGGATCGAGGGGGATTAACGCCAGAGAATGGCAAATTGTTCCGCGATACGATTCTTTCTCGTGGCGGAACACGAGAAGTGATGAAACAATATGTAGATTACCGAGGGAAAGAGCCAGGCGTAGATTCGTTGTTGGAACGCCGCGGCTTGAAATAGTTGGGTTGTAACGAATATCGCGGTTTTGGCGCATGATTTGCTAAAACGATCGGTTTCGCGATTCGTTCCTTTATGGATCGTCTGTTTTGTTCTCAGCAAAGCCGACGACGGCTGCCGTTCGTTAACGAGTTGGACGTACTTATGTCTGCACCTGTTCGTACCTACTTTACAACCGTGATCGCCATCTTCGGATGCGTCATGCTTTCCGAGAATGGGTTGTCGCAGGCCGTCGACATGTATTTAAAGAACGGAATGATGATTGGTCCTGCGCAATGGACTGAAATCAAGACCATCAAAAAAGAGGGATCGGTAAACAGCGCCGCGACCGGCGGGGCTCCAATCATCATTGAGGCGAATGATGGGATGCGAACGATCTATTTTCATCGGATTCAAATCAATGATGGTGACCGAGAAACATGGGCCATATCACGCAAAGAAGTCAAGATCGAGCTGCCCAACAAAGAACTGGTAAGCACGACTTCCCGTTCGGTGACCGCATTTACGGAAGCATCCAGGTCCATGCCCTTTAGCAATCTTGGGCGCCGGATTTATCTGTTTGACAATGATAAGGTTGCAGTCCAAGGGATTACCGAGATCACGCCTCGCTACTTGAAGGTCGAAGGTCTTCGGGGGGTCGAAGGTGATCTTGTTTGGGAAATGTATATGTCCTTGGATGCACTCGATCCAGAGACGCTGCGTACCATCCTGGAGACGAATGCGAACCCGAATAAAAGTCGCGACTATCTCGACATCGTCGAGCTTTACGAAACAGCGAAGAGATATCGCGAGGCCAAAAGCGTTCTCGCAAAAGCAATTCAGCGATTCCCTGAGTTGGAAAGCAATCGTCCTAGCTTGAAACGATACGATCAGTTGGCGGCGGATCAGTTGTTTGCTGCCGCTTCGAAAGCCAAGAAGCAGGCTGGACAATACGAGCTTGCAAAGAAGATCCTCAACTCGATCGATTACGATCTTCTATCGCTAACGACACGACTAAAGGCGGATGCGGAAAAAGAAAAACTTGCCGCCGACAAACGAGACCAAGAAGAACTTCTCGGCTGGATTGCAGACGATGTATCAAAGGTTACCGATCCGCAGATACAGCAATCGTTTACCAAAGTCTTAGAGGAAATCCGAACCTTTCTGTCGCCGGATACCGAAGGCCGCTTCGCCGATTATCGACGGCTTCGTGAGAGTTCGAAACCGGATCAACGAGCCGCATTAGCCATGGGTGGATGGATCTACGGTGCTGGTTTAGCGGACGATAACATTTCCATGGTCTCTTCTGGAGTAAAGGCCAAGCAGATCGTTATCGACTACCTTTCAACAGCAACACGAAACGATCAGCTTCTCGAAGAGATCGCACGACTGGAGTCGGGTACCAGTCGCTATGTTTCGCGAATCGTGGCCAACATGGCACCGCCGTTTCCAACTCCAGACTCGAGCCTTTATCCTATTCGTTCGGTGGAAGACCCAGAGTTCCCAGACAAGATCACAGAGACGACAGTGCCTGGACGCTACCTGCTAGAAACGCCGCTAAAAGGGGAATTGCAGGGGCAGTCTTCGTACTGTTTGGTCCAGTTACCACCCGAGTACAACCCATATCGACGTTATCCGTGTGTGGTAACGATGCACAGCGAGAACTCCACGCCGGAAGACCAGATAGGCTGGTGGTGTGGCCAGTTTGATCGATCCAACAACCGGTGTTGGGGAGAAGCATCGAACAATGGTTACATTGTGATAGCCCCTTACTGGGCCAGACCAAAACAACCTTCCTACAACTATACCGAGAACGAACATGCGGTAGTTCTCTCCTCGTTGTTTGATGCTCGTCGGCGTTTTAGTATTGATACCGATCGAACGTTTTTGTCGGGCCATTCGATGGGTGGATCCGGCGCGTGGGACATCGTGTTTGCTCATCCCGATCTTTGGGCCGGATGTGTCGTCATCGGTGGGCTGGGTGAAAAGTATGTAGAACAATACTGGCCAAACGCGAGCATGAGTCAATCGTGCAATGTTCCGTTTTACTTTGTCGATGGACAATTGACCGGTGTGACGAGTTCCAAGGGAGTCGAAGGGCAAGTCTTTGCCAATGAACGTGTTTGGGACAGCATGTTAAAAGATCGTAACATGGATGTCATGATCACGATCTATACCGGGCGAGGCTTGGATCACTATCGCGAAGAGCTACCTCGAATCATGGAGTGGATGAATCTCCCCAATCACGTGCGGAATTTCGCACCAGATAAATTCGAAGTGCGAACGGCGAGGAATGGAGACAAATTCTTCTGGTGGTTTGAAGCAGATCGCTTGTTTGCCGATAAGATGATCCATCCGCTTTTGTACAAAGCGGGATCAGAGTACAAGATTTCCGGATCGCTCAATCGCGATGCAAACGCCGTAACGATGGATACGGTGCCAGCGGACAAATACTCGATTTGGTTAACAGAAAAGATGCTGGATCTGAATCGAACATTGACCGTTCGCAGCAAAGGAAGTCAGTCCAAAAAAGTTGAACCAAAGTCGGATTCCCGAACTCTTCTCAGAGACGTTAGACAAAGGGCCGATCGTCAGCATCCATTTTGGGTGCAGATCCCAATCCCCAACTAACGCCTCCTTTGGAAAGCCGACTCGAGAATGACCAGAGCGTATCAGCGCAAACTGCGACTTGCAGAAACGCATTTGCAAACCGCATGTCCAACGCTAGCAGCATGGATAGAGATACATGGCAAATGTGAACTGAAGCCGGACTGGGAGCGAGAGACGTATGAAGCCCTCGTTCGCGCGGTTGCACACCAACAGCTGCATGGTAAAGCGGCAGAGTCTATTCTCTCTCGACTGACAGGACGATTTCCAGAGCAACCTTTCCCAACTCCGAAGCAGTTGAGTCGACTGCGGATGGAGAGTTATCGCACTTGCGGATTCTCGGAAGCGAAGGCATTAGCAATTATCGGGATTGCCAAAGCTCAGGAGCGTGGCAAGATTCCGAGCCGTGCCGATTCGGCAACAATGACCGATGAAGTGCTGATTTCGTCATTGATGCAATTGCGTGGAATCGGTCGATGGACGGTGGAGATGTTTCTCATCTTCACGCTGGGGCGACTCGATGTGATGCCGGTGGATGATTTCGGTGTGCGATCGGCATTGATGCAGCTCCATGGTCTACCAGAGATGCCAAAGAAATCCGAGTTCGCGACCTACACGAACGCTTGGAGTCCTTATCGAAGTATCGGCGCGTGGTATTTGTGGCGTTACGCCGATTCGCAAAAGTAGAATTCCGCTAAATACGCTGAATCATTTGTCCGACCAGTCGATCGAGAAGCACAACTCCCATCAGTTGATCGTTGTTACCAAGCACACGGGCGAGCTTACACTTTTGTGATACCATTTGATTCAGGACGGTTATCTGCCCTGTCGAGGGTTCGAACGTTGGGATTGGGTGGAGGCTTGGATAGACTTTTGCTTCTGCAACTTCGGATGTGTCGTAATAACCAACCAGTCTCTTGTTTTGTTCGTGTAGCACCGGTATCACGGCCTGATTCGGGAAATATAGAAGACATGCACAGCGATTGAGGTGGCCCGACCGGAATTCAGCACCGAATGCAAAGACAATCGGCTCTAGAAACGCGGCCGTTAGAGAGAATGTCACCTCAACAGCGCCAAAAGCGTCAAAAAAAGAATCGCGATGACTGAATCGCGAGATTTCGAACCGAATTCGATCGATGGAAACGTACCGCTACCTCGATCGAATTCTTTCGTTGCGCTTTAGAGACGCCTGTCGCTGGTTGCTAACCCATAAAACCGTCAGCCGATGTTCGCAAGATGCCGAACACCCAACTTGCTGGCCAACTCTCGCAGTCGATCGCGACTGGCTGACAGAAAACGACCTACCCACGGAACACCAACGTTGCAACCCAATCACAATGTAGACGGGAGCGTCTTCGAGCAGGAGGATTCTGCCAAGAGCTATGCACCTTTGAAAGTTACCTAAATCTCCAAACCCAATCGCTATTTTCTCCCACGGGCTCAGGTGGTTCGGGCGGTGTTTGCTTGATCCGCGAAGGAATATAAAACCCCCAAACCGTAGCGGTATCCCTTTGCGCATTCAGCCGGTAACCGAAAGGCTTGCCGCCGATGGGCGCCAACGAAACAGGGTCCAAGTTCACCTTCGCAAGTTCCTCAAGGTTGCTAGGTAAGTTGCCATGTTTGTGTCTGTAGAGCTGAACTCCGATAGCGATCAATGCAAGCTTGCGCTTCATTTCATTGCGGACATAGACCGTACCCGCAGCGACAACAGGTGTTGCGCCACCCAAAGCCATTGCATCGACAGAATTTTCGGTAAATCCAAATTGCTCTATCTCATGCAAGCTTTCTTCAATCAACCGCATGAATGCATCTCCATCCTCGAATTTTGCCAACTCAAGACGATCAAGTAGCTTCAGCAATCGTAGTCTGGATTTCGCTGATCCACCAAAGAGCGTGAAACTCTGGTTCGAAGCTAGGGACTCAAGAGCAGACAGAAGCATGCCACGTTCGCCCTTTAAGGCTAGCTGAAAGTGTCGCGGTGACACCGGGACAGAAAAGTGTTCAAGCAACTGTTGTAGTTGTTCTTCGTTGAAAATGGACAACTCAACTGCTTCCTGGACAACACCCAACGAATTCTGGCTGGCTGCACTAGCCAACAGAAATGAATTGATCGACGGAGTTCCATCGAGAAGATTGGAAAGTCCTGTGAAGCACCGAATGTCTTCAAGTACCGCAGCCGGGTTGTTGAATCGCAACGCAACGTAGGACTCGAATCGAGTCAAATGGATCGCCTGTTTGTAGCCACTGTAACTACTAGAATACCCCTGGCCTTCCCCCTCATAGTTCATGGGCAAGTAAACGCCTCGACTCTTCATTGCCAGTTTTCGCAACCGGTCCCGAAGCGATTTTGTTTCGGTCAAAAACTTAATAGCCCCCGCTTCGGCTTCCCAAGGTTGTCCTCGCGGAGGAACGCGATCATCCTTCAAATGAGAATTTCCAAGATACGGAAACGACTCGGTTGCTTCCAGAAACTCGATAGTGGTCAATTCGTCGAACAGTGAATTCCATTCATCCGTCAGCTCTCGATTCGTTGAACTCTCATGGAGTTTCTTAACTCCGTCTGCATTGACCGGCGAGCCTTGGGTTGAAAGCAAATCGATGTCCGCTAGTAACTCCTGTTGTTGGGCACGATTGTCCGAAATTCTCCAAGCCACGAAACCAACACAAAGAAATGAGGCTACGCCGGTGGTGACTAAAAGCAGTCGAATCGAATTCTTTCGGAAATGAGATGAGTGAACAGACATAACGGATTCGTTCTTTATCAAGTGGTTCGGGCTGCTACACAAATGGCTTGATGTTGCTTACTTCCAAGCGACCATTCTCTTTCCGTGCAGAGTACGCCAGATGGCTAAACAAGTCCAACGTTTTTTCTGACAAACATTTGATGGGGTTGAATCTTGTTCTCGTCGAAGCGTTTGCCTAATTCTCCTAGACCATGTTTCTGAACAAGGTCGTATTCTTCCTTGTAAATAGGAATCGCATTCAAGATGACGATCTGTTTCTCTTCGCTCACGAAGATTGGATCTCTCCGCGAATGCATGATCATCCAAACAGAAAGTTCTGTGTTCGACGCGAAAGGCTGAGGTGGCGAGCCATTGGGATAGAAGAACAAGGTGGTCATTGGTTCGTCTGTTTCGTGCGGATAGTAGGCGAGGCGCCGAAGCCACGTTACAGGCCAAGCATTCTCGTCCGTCTTGAGCAACTCAGGACCGATGGGCCACTCGTAGGGCAAAATCATTTCGAGTTCGACAAATCGGTTGGCTTCGTCCCCTGTTTCGACCGGAATCGGTTCTGCAGACATCCCTTCCGTTTGAAAAACATATTGATAACTGTCGTCAACAACATGAATATTGATCTTGGGGTGAGTTCCAACCATCGATTGAATGGTCGCCATCGGCTGCTTGCCAAAGTTTTCCTCGAAGTAGCCTTCCATAAGCTTGGAAAGCTCCGGTGGCGGAGGAGGCGTCCAGCCGAGTTCCTTCGCAGTTTTTCCCCCAATAGATCGCAGGTACTCTATGATCTCAGGCCAATCTGCGATCATCGCCCGATCCAAAGGGGACATGCCCAATTCAATCCCGTTGATCGCAGCGTCGTATTGGACCAAGAGTTTCACCATCTCGAGATTGCCTTTAGCAATAGCGAGCGCAAGCGTATGACAACAAATTTCGCCGTTCACTTCGTGATTGATCTTAGCACCTAGTTCCAACAGTCTCTTCGCCGCTTCGATCTTGCACGAGCCGCCGAGACAAGAATCACAAATGGGATCGTTGGCATTTACATCGGCGCCCAGTCTGACAAGGGCGTCGATTAAGTCTGGACTGTTTTGGTCCACTGCCGCAATGAGTTTGTAAGAAAAATGCTCAACACTACCGTCGCCGTAAAGGTCAGGGGTTGCCTTCATAAGCGACTCGTATTTTTCGGCATTAGATTCGTTGAACGTGCGGTTCACCAATTGATGTAGTTCGTCGTTGCTCATTTTCTCACTTTTGAATTCTGTGTTTGAAGTAGTCCGGCCATGCGGATTGAATGAAGTCCTCGGCTTCTTGTTGAAGCGCGAGGATTATCTTCTGCCGTGTCTCATCATACGACAAGTTCTGCTTACTCGCGACTTCAACTGCGTTTCTCACACTATCACCCACCCCGATATTAACCGCAAGCGTATGCCCACGATTCGGAGCGAAAACAAGCACTTCTTTAGCATAGATCGGATCGATCCCATAGTCCATTAGAGTGTTCTGTACGAGTACATCTTCGTCGGTGATAGCCTTCTTGTACCTCTACCCACGAACCGTTGACTTCCAATCGAACTACGGAACCGATCGTAGGAGCATAGTGTTGTGGGTGGCACTTGCGCCGTTAGGGACCAATAAGACGCATTGCCGAAAAGAACGAAAGCGAAAAAATTGCGTTGATCCTTGATTGGATAGTGGAGTTGACGCAGAGTTGATTGTTGCTTGAACGTAGCTTCGTACTAACTTCGGAAGAGTGACTGAACTCAGACGGCGCGATTTGTGGTAGTTCGTCAGCGACGTGTTTCAATGCTCCGACGGAGCGATTGCAGCATCGATATTCTGTCGCTCCTCCGAAGCTTTCAATTCGTGTTGAGCCGGCAATCGGCGGTTAACAACGCCGCCTAAGATTTGCCGCTCCTCCGAAGCTACCGGATCCAATTCAGTGCTATATGAGCTTTTCGAAGACTCAAAAAGTGAATTTGTATTTTTTCGTTTTCTCTCGTTCTTTTCGGCAATCGCCTTCTTAACCCACGGTGTCTCGTGGCTAACCAATCAATGATTTTGATGTGCCGAAATGCATGGCGATTCGTTTTCAGAGATCTACGGCTCCAAACCGACATTTTTCTTTCGTAAGAACATTCTGTGCGCATGGAGTTTTTTTTCGTCGAGCCTCTTGGCCAACTCACCAATTCCATGCTTCTGAACGAGGTCGTACTCTTCGCGGAACAAGGGAACTGCTTTGTATATCACG
>CAIOHR010000140.1 GCA_903858115.1 uncultured Pirellula sp.
CAAGCAGCTCCACCCTTCACTGGCAAAAGCCTTCGAGACCAGCAAAATTTCAAGGAATGTTGCGAGGGAGCTGAGGTATGTAAAGCCCGAACGTCAGTTGGAGATCCTTGAGTTGATGGAGTCATGCAACGACTTTAGCGTCCCTTTTGTTAGAGGATTGATCCTTAAGACTCCGATCCAAAAACGTGCGAAACTACCAGCCAACGGATTTTCACCGTGGGAGAAGTCGGAGAAGAAAAACGATGATCTCTTGAAACGCTTGCAGGAAGTGGAGGAGAAACAAGAGTTCTACGCGGGGCTCTACCGGCAATACTCGTACAACCTACTGAAATTAATCATCTATGTGCGTTCCTTGATGGCGAACGAGCGTGTGAACGAAAAGCTCTCAGAGAAGCATATTGGCTTACTAGAAGGATTTCGAGAGATTGTCGAAGGAAGCGAGGGCTAACAGTGATGAGTTCTTTCGATATCAGCCGTAAGCGCATCATTCGTCATATCCTTGAATTGGAGAGCAAGAATCGCCGACTTACGCCAGAGGCGGTGAGCCAAAACCACAAGATCCTATACGACGAGGCGGTGGAATTGTTTGGTACATGGGCACTTGCGCTCGAATATGCAGGCGTACGCATCCGACGCAAGGGGAATGACATCCTTGATGCCAAAAGCATCATCCAGCAATTACGTGCACGAGCGGGAAAGCTCAATTCCGTAAAAGCGATCCACGTACGCAGGTTCAATCATAAACTGTACCGCGCAGCTATCGAAACGTTTGGTTCTTGGAGCCTTACGTTACAGGCAGCGGGTATAGACCGGGCTCGGTTGTATTTCGGCCCGAACAACCCTAGGGTTAATAACGAACAGATCTTTGATCTCTTACGAGAAAGAGCTCGCGAGGGGAAATCTATGCGATTCATCGATTTTGCGTGTGAAAATCTTGCGGTCGCAAGGCTTGTCGATTCTCGTTTTAAGAATTGGAATGCCGCTCTTACGTTGGCTGGTCTGAGACAAACAGATGAGACGTCCAGAGAGTCAGAAACCGTCGATATTGAGCTTCTAATATCTCTTCCAAACGCACTCAATGCATCATCCGATGCGCCACAAACATCCCCACCGAGTGCGGATAATTCGGATCGATGTTGAAGACGTGCGTTTGGCTCAGGAGATTAGCTAGCAGTAGATTGTCCTTCCGGCTGTGCCATTCGCCACGGATCCAGCCGATGCGGTCCATCAGACCTAAGGCCGATAGCTCGGAGACGATTACGTACTCGGCCCCTTCGCAATCGAGCTTGATCAAGTCGACCTCGTCGATTCCGAAGTCCGTCACCTGCGTCCAGAACTGCTCGACGGTCAGAGATGGAACTTCAATGCCGAAATCTCGGTACCGCGGCTCTAGCGATTCCCAAACGTCCGGAACATAGTCGGCAACCCGAGAGTTCGAGACCGGAAACGATAGCATGCATTTTCCTGGCTTGGACGAAATCGCTGCGTTGATCTGGAGCAACTGCGAGTCAAGAATGTGACTGGTGTTCTTGGTCATCAGCTCGAAGCTTTGCGGATTGGGTTCGACCGCGACGATCTTGGCGTTGGGCCAATAGTGGTGGGCCATCACGGTAAAACTCCCCACATGCGAGCCGACATCGACAATCGTACGGACGTTGTGGGAACGCAAATCGTTGATGCGGTACTCGTCATGGAACACCGCGTTGGCAAACTGCACACTCTCGGGCTCGATGTGGAAGTCCTGCCCATAGATCTTGTAACAAACGGAGTTGGTCATCGTGGAATTCTTTCGTGGATTAAGCAGTCTCAAGGGATGAAGTGAACTGGAGAGCAAATTCGATCCGTTTCTCTGGAGTGCAGTTGGCCCAGTGAATCACCTTGGCCGTCGGCACCAACTCTCGGAACTTCGGCATCCAGTACTGGGTGTTGAATTCGGTTGGCAGTTGGAAGAACGGCAGCCCACGAGCGTTGTTCTGGATCCAAAACTGCTCGGAGCAGTGGGTCGGAAAGAATGGATGCAACGGTGGCTTCCAAATCGACGCGTGCTTGCGATCGCACATCACGATCCCGCTATTGAGAACCACCTTGCTGTCGTCCATCGGGAGTTGCTGCGATTCGAGGATA
>CAIOHR010000141.1 GCA_903858115.1 uncultured Pirellula sp.
CAACAAATCTCCGGTTCAGTGATTTGTTTAGACCTTCTAGGCATAGTAAGGCATTGCTGGCGAAGCCAAGAACCCAATCAGAACGCAGGGCAAAACCCCTCACCCCCAGCCCCTCTCCCCTAAAAGGGGCGAGGGGAGCAAAGTCAAAAAGATGTGGGTAAAGATGAGGGTTGGCACCCCAGATACTGCATTCGGCAAATTCATCATACGAGGCTATAGCATTCCACGCTTCCAGCGTTCCGAACCGCGCCTGCTGCCGGGATACATCGATGGGATGCCGTATGTTTAAATACAGAATAGGGGTGTTCTGGTTAGAAGAAGTATGGAAAGTGAGAAAACGGCGGGCTTAGAAGAGCCTGGGGATCGCGATAAAGAATGGAGTCGTGCTTTTCAGGAGATGGCGGATTTCTCGATAGCCAATTGGAAGTTTCCCCGATGCTCGAGATAGAGCCAAAGGCATAAATTGGTACTAGCGTAGATCGGTTGCATGTTGCACACACCGTCGGACGATAGTCATGCCAACTTCCTTAAAAGTCGTAATCATCAAACCCAGTAAGTACATGGTTGATGGGTCTGTCGAGCGATTTCATCGGGGCTTCATGCCCAATAGCACGGTGCCCCACATGCGTAGCATGGTCCCGAGTGAGATCGATCAGCATGCCGTTGAGACTCGTGCAATTGATGAGTACGTTTACACCGATCTCGAATATCTAAATTTGCTCGAGCCAGCTCGAAACTCGACCACTTTGGTAGCACTCGTCGGTGTTCAAAGCCATCAGTTTCATCGCGCTTTGGATATCGCCGCTCTGGCCCATCGAAATGGTTGCTTGGTAGTGATCGGCGGGCCGCATGTGATGACATGCGATACCTCGATGCTTCAAGGGAATGGCGTAAGTTTCGCGCAATGCGAAGCGGAACTCGTCTGGAGCGAGATATTGCAGGACGCGATAGAAGGCGAATTGAAGCCATTGTACGGAGCCGGTCTTCGTTGGCAGGAGAATCTAGAATCACCTGTGCTCGTTCCGCCCAATCGAGCGGAACTTCGCAGGTACATCGTACCCATGTTGGGAGTCTACCCAGCGCGTGGTTGTCCCTTTCTCTGCAACTTTTGCTCTGTGACCAAGATCGCGGGTCGAAAGATACGTAGTCAGAGTATTTCGACCACCATAGCGAGCTTGCGGGCAGCGAAATCGTCCGGAGTCAACACGGTCATGTTTACCTCGGATAACTTTAATAAGTATCCGCAGGCTGAAGAATTATTGCAAACGATGATCGATGAACGACTCGATATGAAGTTCTTCGTTCAGTGCGATACCCAGATCGCAAAGCAAGAAGACTTGGTCGAACTACTTGCCAAAGCTGGCTGCTACCAGATGTTTGTGGGAGTCGAGTCCTTTGATCGCGCGACTTTGATCGCAGCGAACAAAAAACAAAATCGTCCTGACGCGTATCATAATATCGTGCGATTATGTCGCGAGCATGGAATCGGCTCGCACTTTTCAAACATCATCGGCTTCCCTCAGGACACGGAACAATCGATCCACGAGCATCTGGAAGTGCTCCAAACCATTTCTCCGAATTGGGCATCGTTCTACATCCTCTGTCCAATCCCAGGAACGGAGCAGTACGACGATTTCTTAGAACAGGACTTGATCACGGAACGCAATCTAGACCGCTTCGACACGACCTGCCTGACATGGAACCATCCAGCGCTCTCCCGCGAACGCCTTTCTGAGCTGTTGTATGAATGTTATCGCAAGTTTGCTTCGGTCAGCCATGCCATCAAGAACATTCGAGGCATCGCGCGTCAAAATGGACGAGGCAGCATCCCGGAAAAGCTCGGAAGTTTGGCAATGTCTTCGTTTGTGCGCTATTGTGCTTGGCGACGAACTCATCCGATGTCGGGCGGCGTGATGCGAGTGAAGCTAGATCACGTGAGCGACTACATCGGTCTCCGAAAACGAGTGTTCGGTATCGAATTAGTGCCGCTCCCGAAAAGCCTTAGAGTACCCCCTACCGAGAGCTCTTTAGAAAACTCTTCCCGCTTCGGTATCAACTCTGTGATGACAAAATCGCTTGCGTCCATTTAAACATTGAAGGAAAAACCATGCTTCAGACCATTTTAATCGTACTTCTTATCCTATTCCTTTTGGGTGGGTTAGGGACTCTTCCCAATTGGTCGCATAGCCGCAATTGGGGTTACGGACCAAGCGGCGGAATGGGACTCATTGGCATCATTGTCTTGGTGCTATTGATTTTGCTGCTCACTGGTCGACTGTAGAAAAAACTCTTTCTCGAGGATATCAAACATGATTTCAAAGAATTTCAAAGTTGCTGCTTTCAGCTTATTTGCTGCTGTCGGCTGCGATCCCTATCAGTCGAAGCCGGCCGCTGTAAGCGAAACGACTTCCACCGTGACGTTGGAGGATGTAAAGCGAGATGCTGCTAAGTCAGCGGACACGACCGCCACGTATTCTCAACAAAACAAGGACAAACTTCTCATGGACATGAAGGAACAGATGGCGACCATGGAGGCGAACATCGAAAAGCTTCGACTCCAGGGAAAAGATCTTGTGAGTGATGCCAAACGAAACTGGGAGCTAAAGATGGTAGATCTGGAAGCCAAGCGGAAATTGGCGAATGAAAAACTGGAAGAGATTGGTGCATCTACTTCCCAAGCATGGGGCGATGTTGAGAAGGGAGTACATTCCGCATGGGACGAGTTAGCCAAGGCCTTTCGCGACGCTTCCAAGGAATTCTAGGCATAGCGAAATCCCCCATACAAATCCTCTTGGAGGGCAGATCATGACAGTCATCAACAGACCACGGATTAGCGAGATTCGATTGGGGAATGATGCACAACACTCGCCGTCGAAGAAAGCGCCGATTACCGCCGAAAGCCTCGCCGTTCTTGGGCACGAGATCCGAAATCCGCTATCCGCGCTCAGTTATGCATTAGAAGCGTGGCCAGCATCGAAAGGTGATCCGCAACTCGAAGACCAGTTAATGCAGATCATGCGTCGACAAGTGCTACAGTTGACTCGTCTATGCAACGACTTGCTAGACGTGGGGAAAAGTGCCCGCGGCAGCTTGTCCATTCGTAGGGCTTCCGTCGACGCCAGGCGAATCATCCAGAGCGCTTGCCAACAGATTCAGCCTTTTGTCGAACAGTGCGGTCACAAGATGACAGTGACGATTGGTGAATTACCATTAAGCTTGCTCGGCGACGAGTCGCGGCTGACTCAAGTGTTTGCTAATCTGATACATAACTCGGCCAAGTTTACCGACCGCAACGGTCACTTGCGCGTTTCGATAGAGCGCGAGAATAATATGGCGGTCGTTCGATTGAGCGACAATGGTCGCGGAATCTGCGAGGATAGATTAAGAAACTTGTTTATGCCGGACAATGGATCGAAGAGGTGTACCGAGACAGGAGGTGAAGGTTTGGGAATAGGTCTGCGATTAGCCAAGTCCATCGTGGAACTTCATGGTGGTACTATCGAAGCATTCAGCGAAGGAATTGGACACGGAAGTGTGTTTGTGGTGACGCTGCCTTTGCAAGGATGTTGGCTTTCAGCCGCTAGTGCAGTTTTTGACTAGGTGTAGCGTTTTTCCAACGTGCCTGTAGCCGAACTACGCGATCATAATGCGATCTACTAGCGTTCCTTCACCCTCCCTTTGGGAGGGGCGAGGAGGAGGAACGACGACGAGGGGAGGGAATAAAGTCACGAAACATTCGAAATCTCACCCTCCCCGCTGGCTCTTGCCTCGCCATCGACACCACCGACAAAACTTCGGGTGTATTGATGTACTGATTAAAAACCAGGCTTTGACTACTTCGCAGCGGTGGAGGTGCGTTGACGATTATTGGCATTACCTTTTCTCTCATTGCGTCGGCTCAGTTTCGAGCGTCGGTTGCGCAGAGTGGATAACGGGCCGTTGATGTGAGGCAACGAACTGAGTTCGCGAGGAACTGTCGACTGGCGGATTTCAGTATGGCGGCTTCGCAATTCTCTCGATGATCGCCAGCTCGCCTTTGACTTTAAAACGAGCAACAAGTATGCTTTTTCAAGCAGTTTCGTCCGCGGTTGTGCAACACAAAACGCTTCGATATCGCAGCGGAAGAATTTAGAGTCATCAGAAGGATTCGATGGATGCCACCAATCGTTGTACAGAAGCTGCGGACCGGCATGGGAGCCATCCCTCACACTTCGGGCGTTGCGTTCCGCGTTTGGGCTCCGAATGCTGATGCGGTCCAGGTGATTGGCTCTTTCAATGATTGGTCGCCTGACTCCCATCCCATGATCAAAGAAGATGGTGGTTGTTGGTATGTGGACATCGCTGTAGCTGCGATTGGAGACGAGTACCGCTATCGCATCGTGAATGGCGATAAGCAACTTAGCCGCCTCGATCCGTGTGCGCGCCAAGTGGTCAATTCTATTGGCAACGCCGTAGTGCATGATCCACAATTTGATTGGAGTGGGGACGATTTTCATCTCCCACCTATCAACGAGTTGGTAATCTACGAGATGCACTTGGGGACGTTCCATGACACCAAGGAAGGTGGAACCAACAGTTTCGAAGAGACGCTTCAGAAACTGGATTATCTGAAACAGTTGGGAGTCAATGTCATCGAAGTGATGCCGTTGGCTGAATTCGGCGGTTTCACATCGTGGGGTTACAATCCCTCTTGCATATTTGCAGTGGAGACGAATTACGGCGGTCCTGTAGCATTTAAACGGTTTGTCAAAGCTGTTCACGAAGCCGGAATTGGGGTCATCCTGGATGTGGTTTACAACCACTTTGGTCCGAGTGACTTGGATCTTTGGCAGTTTGATGGCTGGAGCGAAAACGGATTAGGTGGCATCTATTTTTACAACGACTGGCATTCCGAAACGCCATGGGGGGCTACTCGGCCAGACTATGGCCGAGGAGAGGTTCGGCAATTCATTCATGACAATGCAATGATGTGGCTGGAAGAGTATCACGTCGATGGCTTGCGGCTCGACATGACGTTGTTTATGCATAATGTTCGGGGGAATGGCGATCCCGGTTGCAACTTGCCGGACGGCTGGAGTCTCACGCAATGGATCAATCGCGAGGTGCATGAAAAATATCCGGGACGGATAACGATCGCCGAGGATATGCAAACCGACAACCGCATTACTCAACCCGTCGATCAAGGTGGAGCCGGTTTCAACGCACAATGGGGTGCTAGGTTCGTCCATCCCATACGAGCGGCTGTCATTGTTGCCGCCGATGAACATCGGTCGTTGGATAGCGTTCGTCAGGCGCTCGAAGGTGGCTACAACGGTGATCCGTTCCAACGTGTTGTCTTCAGCGAATCTCATGATGAAGTAGCGAACGGCAAAGCGCGTGTCGCGTCGGAGATCGATCCGCAGAATCCTGATAGTTGGTTTGCGCAGAAGCGGACGACATTGGCTGCAGCACTCGTGCTTACTGCTCCAGGTATCCCGATGTTGTTTCAAGGACAAGAATTCCTCGAAGATGGTTGGTTCCAGGATTCAGTTCCACTCGATTGGCACAAATCCGAGGAGTTCAGTGGTTTGGTTCGAATGTATCGTGACTTGATCCATTTGCGACTCAACCGATCTGATTCGACGCGAGGACTTTGTGGATCTGGGTTAAACACCTTCCATCAGAATCAGGCAGATAACGTGATCGCCTATCACCGTTGGTATCAAGGTGGCGCGGGCGACGATGTGATTGTGGTAGTCAATCTTTCCCACTCCGCCCATACGAACTACCAGCTTGGGTTTCCTTCGGCAGGGCTATGGCGACTGCGGCTGAACAGCGATTGGAAAGGTTACAGCGTTGCATTTGGCGGCCAACCGTGTTCCGATGTGGATATTCCAATAGTGAGAAATGGCGAAGTGCCCGAGCCGATCATTTCGCAACGAGACGGATTCCCCGTCCAGGGGACGATCAACATCGGACCCTATAGTGTTCTCATTTTTTCACGAGACAAATAGTCGCTTAACGACGTTGACGCAATCGATGACTAAATCAACAGCCTTGTGAGTAAGAGCACAGAATCCCTCGCTGATGCATCGGGTTGGGATCAATGCAACAAGCCATCACAGTTCGGGTCGGAACGGTAAGGCATCCTGGCCTCATCCACCGATACCTTAGCTGTTCTCGAGCACGAATTGCACTGCTCGTCGGCTTAGTTCGGCTGCGTTCTTCAGTCCCAGTTTTCGCTTGATATTTTCGCGATGAGTATCGATCGTGTGACTGCTCAGAAAAAGATCGTTTGCAATGGCACCGCTAGTTTGCCCCTTACCAATCATGCGGAATATCTCTAATTCACGATCCGTCAAGAGATCGATGGGATCCTTCGACTCATTCTTGTTGCCTAGAGCTTGAGATACTAAACGCTGCGTAATCTCCGGACTAACATAACGTTCACCACGCAGGACCGTTCGAATCGCATCGATTACCTTCTCACCCGAATCTTGTTTGTTCAGATAGCCCAACGCTCCTGCGCGTAGCGATCGTTCGGCGTACAGCGATTCTTGGAATCCCGACGAAACGAGCATCTTGATATTTGGATAACTCGCCTTGACGCGTTTCATCAATTCGAGGCCGTGCCCGCTCTTGAGGGATATATCGACGATGATGAGCTGCGGATTCGATTGCGCGATGAGCACCATGGCTTCTTCTTCTGTCGTTGCCTCCCCGCAGACCTCCAGATCGGCGAAAGCGGAAATGCGCAATCGCAATCCCTCTCGTACCATGGAATGATCGTCGACGATCAGGATCCTTGCTGGCGAATGTTTATTATTCATTACAGATTTCCCCCTCCCTTTAAGATCTCGCATCTTACCAAAGTTCCACGATCTACCTGTTGCTCGATGTGGACTCGCCCGCCGATCAAACTAGCGCGGTATTGCATCGTTCGCATTCCCATTCCTTGGGACGATGAGCTGTCGTGTATCTGAGCTTCGTTTTCAAAACCGGAGCCGTTGTCGCTGACTTCCAAGCAAATTCGATCGTCGCGCAAGAGCAGAAAGATTCGAATGTTATTGGCCAAACCGTGTCGCACCGCATTGTTTATGGCCTCTTGGGCTATTCGAAAAAGGTGCGTAGCTGTGGTGTTGTTTGTTATTGAAACATCACCTTCGCATTCGAACACGCAACTGCAGTTTTCACCGGAACTCACAGAATTCGCAAGCTCGATCAATGCAGATTGCAGGCCTTCTGCATCGATTTGAACAGGCATGATTCCGTGAGCTAGATCGCGAACATGTTGATTTGTTTCCGCAATTCTCTTCGATAGCAAATCGGCGATCGTCTTGAGTCGATCAAAGTTGTCAACTTCGAATTGCCAAGCCACATTTTTATTCTTTTCGACCTGACTCGCGGATTGGATTGTGTCTTGCAGTGCATTGGCGAAAAGGGAAAGCCCCGTCAATTCTTGTTGCGTTCCATCGTGTAGTTCTAAACCGATGCGACGCTGTTCATCGGCAGCAATGTCGAGAATATGCTTTTGCATTTCCTTTCGACTAGAAAGATCTCGAAGGATGCCCGTAAAGTGACCGAGATGGTCGACTTGATTCACGGCCAAGTCGGCAGGAAACGTACTTCCATCTTTACGAAGACAAACCACTTCGCGTCCCTTTCCGATGATCTGTGGCTCTGCAGTGGCAAGAAACTTTTGGATATAACCATCGTGTTCTCGGCTGAAGGGTTGTGGCATCAGCATGCTCACGTTTCGTCCTACAAGCTCCGCATTGGAGTAGCCAAACAGGAACTCGGTTGCCTCGTTCACGCTATCGATGAGGCCTCGGTTGTCAATGGTGATGATCGCGTCGGAAGCTGTTCGAAGGATTGTTCGGATACGTTCTTCACTCTGCCGTAACGCGTCGAGAGACTTGCGCTGGACAGAGACGTCCGTAACCAACGCCATAAAGTTCGCTTTTGTATCGGCACTATCCGGAAGCGCAGAAACGAACTCTCGCACCAAAACTACAGATCTGTTCTTGTGGAGATAACGACTCTCCATCTCAAAGGACGACACAGCCCCGGACTGCAACGATCGAAAAGCGTCGCTATTTTGAACTCGATCCTCTGGGTGAATAATCTCCATGAATTGAGTACTCCGCAACTCTTCTTCGGAGTAACCGACCAGCTCGCAAAACGCTGGATTGCATCTGGTAAATCCGGCAGCAAAACTGGCAATCGCAATTCCGGTTGCCGCGTGTTCAAAGATCTCTCGAGAGCATGCGTCCCGTTCCCGTTGTTCTGCCTCAGCCCGATTGCGGGCGGTCAAATCAATAAAGGTAACGACGATTCCATCTGATCGGTTTTCGGAGGTTCGAAAAGGCGATATCCGTCTCAGAAAGCACTGCTTGTCCTTGGTGAGTATTTTTGTTTCCATGATCTGAGGGGATTGAAGTACTTGCTGACAATCCTCCAGTAGTTTGTTGTCTACGATTTGCGATGCGAAATCTCGAATGTCACGACCTTCGTCTGTTGGTACAAGGCTAAAGAGTGCAACGGTGGGGTCGGTGAACCTCTTGATTCGCAACTGAGCGTCCAAGTACAAGGTTGCAATCTCTGTACTCGCCATGAGATTGGTGATTTCACTATTGGACTTATCGAGCTCATTTACTTTTTCCAAAAGTTGACAATTGACGGTACTCAATTCTTCGTTGAGGGATTGCAACTCTTCCTTCGATGACTCCAGCTCTTCATTGGATGACTGAAGCTCCTCGTTAGCACTTTCCATTTCTTCGATCGTGCTCTGGAGCTCTTCACGGGTCGATTTGAGTTCGTATTCGAGAAGCTGAACTAGTTTTATTTGATCGATCTCTCCATCGTTCGTAGCGACAGACGGATTGTTCGCAGTCGCTGATGCACTTGTTGCTTGGCCTAACGGATGGTCTTGCAGCATCACGAGCAACAACCCTTCTGAGCTATTGGAGTCCGCTAACGGGCGTGCGGTGATTGTGCATGCGATGTAAGTTTCTTTTCGTTGGACCCTGGCTTCCTTGTCAACCACGGTGATGCGTTCGGTTATCGCTTTGTGGCAGGCAGCTCTGAGTCTAGTGCGCAATCCGGCGCGAGCCATGGCCAGCAGATCTTTCGAAAGTTCACCCGTAGGGAACTCGAGATAGTCAACCACCGAGCCGGTGACGTAGAGCACTTCGTATCGCCGATTGATTAACACGGCTGCTGGCGAATATTCACGTAGCGTGCTCTCCGTCAGTTCCTTGTAGCGTCTGCTGGGTGGAGGAGGGACCGCTTCAAGCGGCTTGGTTTGTTGGAGTTCATCTAACTTATCGACTGGCAAGCTGATATTTCCACGACGACTAGGACCGATACGGCGGTAAACACGCCATTTTTTAGACACCGGTTCGAAAAGGTTAGTAGCTCGACCAACGGTTTCGGCTGGTCCTAATAGCAAGTGTCCATTTTCAACCAAAGCAAAGTGAAACAAGGAAATCAATTTTTGCTGTATCTCCGGTTCGAGATAGATCAACAAATTGCGACAGGAGATCAAATCCAGCTTGGAGAAAGGAGCATCGCTGATAATGTTCTGCGTTGAATATACGATTAAATCGCGTACTTGCTTTGTTACCTGATAATGGATTGCGTCCGAAGTCACAAAAAAGTGTTTTAACCGTTCCGGTGAGACATCGACTGCAATACTGGCGAGATATACACCTCGACGGGCGATGTCGATCGATTGTTGATTGAGATCGCTTGCAAAGATTTGTACGTTGGCTGGTTTACCTGCCTTTGCGAATGCCTCCAGCAGCAAAATTGCAATCGAATAGGCTTCCTCGCCGGTCGCGCAACTTGGAACCCAAATGCGCAATGGAGTCTCATGGCGTTGCTTGGCAACCAATATGGGAAAGAGTTCCTTCTCGAGGAACGCAAACGCTGCGGGTTCACGAAAGAACGCGGTAACGCCGATCAAGAAGTCCTTGCTCAACGCATCCACTTCGTCTGGGTTGCTCTGAAGAAACTCGATGTACTTCGATAGATCATCCACGTGGGCTAGTCCCATGCGTCTCAAAATCCGGCGCCGGATCATGTTGGTTCGATAGCTTCGGAAATCGTACTTGGTTTGCGATCGCATGACTTCGAGAACGATCTTCAATTGCTCATCGAAGTCAGCGGAGGCGTCAATTGGATGATCGCGATTCAAATAGGGTTGCTTGGAGTACGTGAGGAGTGCATCGGGCATGGCATTTGGCGGCAGAACGAAATCGACAAGCCCTGTTTCTATTGCGCTGCGAGGCATCTGATCAAATTCGGCTGACTCTGGACTTTGCGCCATGACCATTCCGCCACATCGTTTGATCTCGCGAATCCCAAGCGTTCCATGGCTTCCCGTTCCAGAAAGCACAATCCCAATCGCTTGCTCTTGTTGGTCGACGGCTAACGAACGCAGAAAGAAATCGATTGCGGTTTGCGCTCCGATAGGATCTGGTAAATGACTGAGGTGTAGATAGCCGCCGGATAAACGGAGGCAATGATTGGGCGGAATGATATAGACTGAGTTTGCCTCGACTCGCATGCCTTCGATCGCTTCTACTACCGGCATGGACGTCTGTCGTGCGAGTAATTCCACCATCAAGCTTTTGTGTTTCGCATCAAGGTGTGGCACCAATACAAAAGCCATTCCGGATGTGCTCGGCATGGCTGCAAAAAAATGCTTCAAGGCATCTAATCCGCCGGCCGATGCGACAATTCCAACCATAGGAAAATTGCTGTCCGACGGAAACTCCGGATCTACCTCCGATTCAACAAGAGTATCGTCTGCCACATCGTTCGCGCTGGCGGCAACTAGATCCGCTTGTCTCGCGTCATTTCTATTAAGACGCTTCGCCATCTCGTGCACCATTCGGTTCTAGGTCGAAAAAATCAACGTTTCATGATACCAGAAGCTGTCGTGAAGCACGATGACAGGTTTTCAAGGCACCTGTGTACATACGGTGACTAGTGGAATTCGCCATGACTTCAATGGTCGAGCGTTCGATTGGTTCCCGTTTCAGGATCGCGACAATCATTCGTAAATGCCTTCTTCTCACAAGATTTTGAGGAACGAAGAACCCAATCCGAGTCTTCTTTTGCTTAGGAAAGTAGGCGAAATACAGGGGCAATGGGTGATTGGCCTGCAAACGATGAAATGTGTAGTTGGAGACAAATACGAACCCTGCACTCGACGAGAGAGGACGCTGAAGCATGAATCAATTGATGAATTTAGAACTTGTTCGCAAGGTTAAAATTGATCGGAGGCTCAATGCGCCTCGACGACACGAACGGCTGACGGCTGAACATCTCGACGACACGATTGCGATAGCAGCAGTGCAACGCTTGCACTCCAGCCACAACATGGAGTTAAAACGGGTTCTGTGCGAGGTGCGAACCGGAACTCTCAACATTCGCGGCCAAGTGAGCTCTTACTACTTCAAGCAATTAGCTCAAGAGTTGGTGCGACCGATTGCCGGCGTGGAACGCATTGTTAATCATCGAATTGTGAACCATCTAGAAGTAGTCGACTTTTACAACCGCTCTCGAGAACAAGAAACTTAACAGAAACACTTTAGGAAAAAAATGGAAACAAAAGATGAGCTTCACTCCCTGTGGCGAAGGGTGATGGAAAATGAGTAAACTTTTGAGAGGGCTGGTTGCGGGAGCTGGCGCGTGGAAATGGGGGGGTGGATGCCTCTCGACAATAATCATTTTTCTGCTCCTATGGTGGGTCTTAGGCAACTTCAACATTTTTCGTTGATTTGGCAGATCGAACTCCCAGAGCCAAGCACTGTTTGTTGGCTTGAAGCAGAACGAAAGTGACAATATCCGAGAAGCCACCAATCATTCCCAGTCCGACAATTCCACTACCGACATAGCATCGATGACTGGTTTGACCGAATCGGAAGTTGCCAGCCGACTAAAGAAGCATGGTCACAACGAATTGCCCTCGGCCCAAAGCAAGAGTCTATGGATGACTGCATGGGGCGTGATTCGTGAGCCGATGTTTCTTCTGCTGCTCGCGTGCGGTACGCTCTATTTGCTGTTGGGTGACGTCCAAGAAGCGATGATGCTGCTTGGCTTCGTTTTCGTGGTTTTAGGAATCACATTCTATCAAGAGCGAAAGACCGAGCGAACTTTAGATGCGCTTCGAGACCTATCCAGCCCGCGTGCATTGGTGATTCGCGATGGTCAACGTAAACGGATCGCGGGCCGTGAAGTCGTGGTTGACGATTTGATTGTGTTATCCGAAGGGGATCGAGTGCCCGCAGACTCTGCGATCCTTTCCAGTGAAGGACTATCAACGGACGAATCGTTACTTACCGGTGAATCGGTGCCCGTTCGAAAAGTTCCATGGGATAACGTCCAGCCTATCTCGAGACCTGGCGGCGATGATCTCTGTTTTGTCTATTCCGGAACACTTGTCGTTCAAGGCCAAGGGCTTGCGAAAGTTCTGGCGACTGGACTGCAGACGGAAATGGGAAGTATTGGTAAAGCGATTCAGTCTGTAAAATCGGGCGGAACAAAACTTCAGCTCGAAGTTGGTTTGCTCGTTCAACGCATCGCAATATTTGGTTCCCTCTTATGCATTGTCGTTGTCATCGTCTACGGAATGACGCGAGGCAATTGGCTGCAAGGGTTCTTGGCGGGGATCACCTTGGCCATGGCAATGCTGCCGGAAGAGTTTCCCGTCGTGTTGACGATCTTCCTCGCCTTGGGGGCTTGGCGGTTGTCCAAGATCAGTGTTCTCGCGAGACATGTCCCAGTGATCGAGACGCTGGGGTCGGCAACGGTACTCTGCGTCGATAAGACCGGAACGCTTACCGAAAATCGGATGGCAGTTCGCGCCTTGGCCATCGAAGGAAAGATCCACTCGCTAAATCCGATATCGCCAAAAGCACTCGATTCGCTGCCCGAGGAGTTTCATGAGATCATTGAGTTCGGAATCTTAGCGAGTCAACGTGACCCATTTGATCCGATGGAAAAGGCGTTCTACGATCTTGGAAATACCTATCTTGTGGAAACCGAGCATATGCATGGGGACTGGGTACTCGAGCGCGGCTATTCGCTCTCGCCAAGCCTATTGGCTATGTCGCAGGTTTGGAAATCGCCCAACGGGAGCAACTATGTCCTCGCAACAAAAGGCGCGCCCGAAGCGATCGCCGATCTATGTCATCTATCCGCAGAGCGTGTCAAGGAGATTGGGGCCCAAGTGGCAGTGATGGCAGAGAGCGGGCTCCGTGTTTTGGGAGTTGCTCGCGGTGACTTTGATCAGCAATCGCTACCAAAAGAACAACACGATTTCGACTTCGATTTTCTAGGGCTCGTCGGTCTAGCCGATCCAGTACGAGCGACAGTTCCCGCTGCAGTACAAGAATGTTATGCAGCCGGCATCCGGGTCGTTATGATCACAGGAGATCATCCGACGACAGCCAAGAGTATAGCTCGGCAAGCTGGTATCCAATCGATCGATGATACGATCACGGGGCCTGAGCTAGAGCAATTCAACGACACCGAGCTTCAACAGCGAGTGCGAACCGTCAATGTATTTGCGCGAATGATTCCAGAACAAAAACTGCGACTCGTCAATGCATTGAAGGCAAATGGTGAAATTGTCGCGATGACGGGTGATGGAGTAAACGATGCTCCCGCCCTGAAGGCGGCCAACATTGGGATCGCGATGGGTGGTCGCGGGACAGACGTTGCTCGCGAATCGGCCGCGTTGGTTTTGCTCGATGATGATTTCGCATCGATCGTCCGGTCTGTACGCATGGGGCGGCGAATCTATGATCATCTCCAGAAAGCCATGACTTATATCGTGGCGGTGCATGTACCCATCGCGGGAATGTCGCTGGTCCCGGTGTTGCTCGGTAGCCCGATCGCACTCATGCCTGTGCATATTCTTTTTCTAGAATTGGTGATTGATCCCGCGTGTTCTATCGTTTTTGAAGCAGAGCCTGACGAAAGCGATGTGATGACCCGTCCACCCCGAGATCCATCCAAGCCGATGTTTGGAGGTCGGCTCATCGGACTGGGGGTATTGCAGGGGATGAGTTCTCTGATCGTTGTTTTGGCCATCTACTTGTCTGCACTTTGGGGGTGGCTCCATGCATCCGATGCGATCGCTCTCAGCTTTACGACCCTCGTCATTTCGAATGTGAGTTTGATTCTGGTCAATCGATCGTGGACACAACCCATTTGGAAAACATTACAAGTTCCAAACGCCGCGCTTTGGTGGGTTATCGGGGGAGCAATGCTCTTTCTTGGACTTGCGCTTTACGTACCGTTTCTACAAAATATCTTTCACTTTTCTACGTTGCACCTCAACGACCTCGGGCTTTGCCTGGCCTGTGGGTTCTTGAGTATCGTTTGGTTCGAGATACTGAAGCTGGTTGGGAAACGATGGCTGTTTCCATCAACGACGCCTCTGCAAAAGGAATCGAAACCCTGATTTACTCGTCGACAACTTTTGGGAAGAAGCCGCAAAGGATCGCAGGGAACGCAAAAAGGAATGGAGTCTTGAGTTTCCGTTCTAAGTTACTGTTGGCTACTTAACTTTCTACCTTGCATTTTCTGTCGCGAGAATGGAATCGAACGATTCCTCGTTTCCGATGGACGCAGAGGGCGTTCGTCGCTCAACAACAAATCGATAGCCTGACACGAGAAACACAGGAATGATCAAGCTTCTCGCTACAAGTAAACCAATAAAATGCTGAATCATGGAGTATATCTGCGAACCACCGAAAGGGTCAGTCATGATGCTCCAAACGTATAGGCCTAATGTCAGCAGCACATAGAACCCAATGGCGGCGACGCCAGTTAGTTTGTGCCTTCCCTTGGAGGCCACGGCATAAGCGATTCCGAACGGCAGCAAGACTTCAATGAACGGATAAGTCGCCATCAAAAGCTCATTGAAGATTGAGGAACCAAGTTTCTCGAAGTTTGAGTAATTGGCCATTAACCTCTCAACCACCAGGACCAATGCGATCACTAACGTAGCAATGAACAAAATGCGAATACCAGATTTGCGTTTAGCGATTGAATTCTCCAGTTCGCAGTCCGCATCGCATCGAATCAAGTAGAGGCAAAAGCCAGAGCTTAGAAGAGAGTATCCTGCCCAATGAAGCAGCAAGATCTTCATTGGATTCCACCCGAAAAACATCCAAAAAACAGGGTCCCGCAATCCAAAAGTACTTCCAGAACTCGACCAAATGCATACTCCGACCGCAGTGGTTACGAAAAAAAGGAATAGGCAAAAAGGAATTAGCCAAGTGGTCACATCGGTTTTTCCTCTCCTGAACGCGAGCCAGCTTGCAATTCCTGAACAAACCGTGCCGTTTACTGCAATTCCTTCCCGCCAAAATCCACCGATGGAAATCAGCAGTTGACCAAGAATAATGACAAAAATAGCGATTGCCAGGAGACGGCCTGGGTGTGGTTTCGGTATGGCTATTTGGGGCATGATGATTTCATTCCATGTTTCAGTTCCGTTTGACTTTCTTGCGTTGAAAGCTCAAACTCCAGTCGGTCCTCACCTCTCCTTTTGACAGTCCATGTTGAATTTCATTTCCTTTTCGGAGTATCCGTCGGTGAGCTCATTACGGCATTCGCAATCGCCTTTCATTCTACAAATTTTTTTCGGACTCGTTTCGTTCTTGGTCGTCTCCCTTGGGACCATCGCACAAGAACCACCCTCCAAGTTCGCTAGCCTCGCGTTTGTAAACGCGAACATTTTGACATGCAATAATGCAATGGAGCCGGCCAATGCGATCGCGATACAAGGGGATCGAATCATCGCTGTGGGTACCAAAGCGAATATCGAACCGTTCCTTGCGAAATCGACCAAGGTGATCGATGCGGCGGGGATGACGATTACTCCAGGCTTGATCGATAGCCATCTTCACTTTATCGGCCTGGGGCAATCGCTCCAAATGCTGGATCTGAGCCAAGCCAACTCGTGGGAAGAAGTCGAATCGATGGTCGTATCCGCTTCGATGCGATTGCCCAAGGGGACGTGGATCGAGGGGCGTGGGTGGCACCAATCGAAATGGACTGCACCACCCAAAGGGAATGTCGATGGTTATCCGAACCACAAAGCGCTCAGTGTTGTGACACCAGATCATCCCGTCGTGCTCACGCATGCAAGCGGGCATGCAAACTTCGCGAACGAAGCGGCGATGAAGATTGCGGGGATCGATCGCGATACGGCTGTTCCACGCGGTGGTGAAATCCTCAAAGACGCGGATGGAAACCCTATCGGCGTGTTTCGCGAAAACGCACAATCACTCATTCTTCGCGCTCAGATGCGAACCACCGAGCGACTTAGCGAAGAAGAATCGCGCGCCGCGACGTTGACACAATTGCAACTAGCCGGTGAAGCCTGTCTCAAGCAGGGGATCACAAGTGTTCACGATGCAGGTAGTTCGTTTGCAACCGCAAGAATGCTGAAACGTTTTGCGGAACTGAGACAACTGCCATTGCGCATGGCGGTCATGATTCGCGAAGGAAGCGATAGCCTCGCGGCTCAAATGGAAACTCACAAATGGAATAACGTCGGCGATGGTTTCTTGACCGTTCGCAGTGTCAAGATCTCGATCGACGGAGCACTCGGCCCTCATGGTGCTTGGCTGCTCGAGCCGTACAGCGATTTGCCGACGACCGCGGGACTGAACACAGTTTCTATTGAAGAGTTCACGAAGATTGCCAAGTTGTGCAAGAAGTACGATTGGCAACTGTGTGTTCATGCGATCGGAGATCGTGCGAATCGCGAAGTTCTAGACGTCTACGAACAGGTACTCGGTGAGCAAGTGTCCAGCGGCCATCGATGGCGAATCGAACATGCGCAACACCTTTCACCTCAAGACATTCCTCGCTTTGGCAAGCTGGGTGTGATCCCTGTGATGCAAGCGAATCATTGCACCAGCGATGCGATCTTTGTGCCGCAGCGATTGGGTGAGCGACGAAGTGTTCAAGGTGCTTATGTCTGGCGTTCGTTGATCGACTCGGGCGCGATCATTCCGAACGGCACCGATGCTCCTGTCGAACGAGTAGATCCTCGGGCTAGTCTCTATGCAGCGGTGACGAGGCAATTGCCAAACGGGGACACCTTCTATCCCGAGCAATGCATGACACGACGAGAAGCGTTGCTAAGCTACACATTGTGGCCAGCGATGGCTGCGTTTCAAGAGAAAGAACTAGGCTCGCTCGAGGTCGGAAAACTCGCAGACTTGGTTGCTTGGAATACCGATCTGTTAACTTGCAAGCCTACAGATCTCTTGACCGCTAAAGTCGAACTCACCGTCTTGGCAGGCGATATCGTGTTTGATGCGGATGCGACAAACACGAAGAAGTAGGCTCGGACAATTGTCCAGTGCTGTAGCAGGCAAATTCCATGTGCCTTCCACCTAGAATCCGAGAAAATGACGATGAGCAGACGGCACGGCGGAGCGTGCCGGCTACTTTAAACGGCTCTGTCAAAAGTAGCCGAAAGCAATGTGAAATGGAAAAAGTTGGGTGCGGAAGTCGCGATAGTTCCAGCTAGGGGGGAAATTCGATTCACATAGCTGAGTGAAAGAGCTAGAATGGAGTACAAAGGATTCCGCCAATGCCAGCCTGCCAAACACGGTTTTTTCTGCTAACACTTGCCATTGTTTCGGCATCGGCATCGCTCCATGCTTTCCAGGCCGACGACAGTCGAACGGCGGAACGTGAGGCGCAATTCGAACGCGAGGTTCGTCCGGTCTTGATTAGCCATTGCATCAAATGCCATGGTGAGTCGAAACAAGAGGGCGGACTAAGACTCGATACGCACGAAGGAATCCTCGCGGGAGGAGATAGTGGATCGGTGTTGGTTCCTGGCAAGCCCGACGAGAGCCTTCTCATCGAAGCGGTTCATCACCGCGGGCTCGAAATGCCCCCCGCATCCAAGCTCCCGAATAAAGCGATCCTTCATTTCGAACGATGGGTCTCGGGCGGCGCCGTATGGCCTGAGTCGACAAAGTCGCTCCGAGTCTCCGCAGGGAACATCACTGACGAGGATCGGAAATGGTGGGCCTTTCAACCACTTCAGAAAATAGATCCACCTGCGGACACAAACGATACGTGGTCGAAGACTCCCATCGATCATTTTGTGTGGAAGGGGCTAGCCGAGCATCAATTGCAACCTGCCCCGACGGCTGACAAAGCGGCATTGATTCGTCGTGTCTATTTCGATCTGATCGGTTTGCCTCCATCTCCAATTGAGATTGATTCGTTTCTCCGCGATGACTCGTCGGACGCTTTAGATTCGATGGTCGATCGGTTACTGGAAGACGAACGCTACGGAGAGCATTGGGCGCGATTCTGGCTCGATTTGGTGCGATACAGTGAATCGGACGGTTGGAACCAAGATGCCTTTCGACCCTTGATCTGGCGTTATCGCGACTACGTTGTGAACGCGTTCAACAGCGACAAGCCATATACGCAGTTCGTGTTGGATCAGTTGGCAGGAGATGAGGTCGATGGGGACTACCCCGAAGGCTTGATCGCCGCGGGCTTCATGCGATTGGGGATCTACGAATACAACCAACGCGATGCGCGTGGTCAGTGGAATGACATCATGAACGAGATGACCGATGTCGCCGGCGACGTCTTTCTCGGCATGAGTGTTTCCTGCGCTCGATGTCATCAACACAAATTTGATCCGATACCTCAAAAGGACTATTTCAAGCTTCGCGCATTCTTCGAGCCGGTCTGTTGGAAAGACAATGTCATCGCAGCCACTCAAGATCAAAAACGGGCGTATCAAGAAAAGCTTGTTGTTTGGGAAAAAGAAACACAGACGATTCGGGACGATCTCGCAAAGCTTCTTGAACCGTACGAGAAGAAGAAGTGGGTGTCGACCGTGGACAAGTTCCCGCTGGACATTCAAGCATGCTTCCACATGGACCCCAAGGACCGAACATCATGGCAAGAGCAGATGTCTTATTTGGTGTCGCGTCAGTATTTGGAAGAAGGGAATGGTCCATATAAGAGCATGAAGAAAGAGGATGTCGAAAAGCGCGAAGCTCTCGAAAAAGAGCTGGCGAAGTTCGATCATCTCAAACCGAAACCACTTCCGGAAATCATGGCTGCGATGGATTTCCCAGGCATGATCGCGCCAACAGTGATTCCAGAAGACAGCCGTCGTGCTCCTGTTTCACCGGGCGTTCTTGAAGTGTTGTCGTCGATCTTGGAATTGCCATCATTATCGGAAACGAAGATACGCGAGGGAGCGGCAGGCCGAAGAACAGCACTCGCAAAATGGATCGGCGATTCACGAAACCCACTGACAACACGTGTGATCGTCAATCGAATCTGGCAGCAACACTTCGGACAAGGACTCGTTGCGACCTCGAGTGACTTTGGCCATTTAGGAGAAACGCCAACACATCCCGAGTTGCTGGATTGGCTGACGGCGACCTTTATCGAACAAGGCTGGAGTTTCAAGAAACTCCACAAACAGATTTTGATGTCGGCAACTTGGCAACAATCCGCTCGCCATCCCGAAGCGAATCGATACCAATCGGTGGATCCTGCGGAACGACTGCTTTGGCGTGCTCGAGTGCGTCGACTGCAAGCGGAGCAGATCCGAGATGCGATGCTCGTCTCCAGTGGCGAAATGTCGCAAAAGGTTGGTGGCCCCAGTGTAACGGAAGACAAACCTCGCCGCTCCCTTTATTTGAAGAGCTTCCGCAATCAGAACGATACATTCTTGCACGGCTTTGATGTTGCGAACGGTTTGCAAAGTGTTGCTTTGCGGGACAATACCACTACGCCGACACAGTCGTTGCTTTTGCTCAATGGCAAGTATGCGTTAGGGCAGGCGAGCAAATTCGCCGATCGTCTTGCCGCGATGCAGCTACCTCCGGATGAAACGTTGCGTATGGCATTTCGATGGACTTGGGGCAGAGAGCCCAGTCAGCGGGAATGGGAAAAAGCGACGCAGTATGTGAACTATGTTGCTGGGGAAGATGCTCCTGCAATCGAGGTGGACAAACTTTCTGATTTTTGTCATATCCTATTCAATTCGAACCAATTTTTGTATCTGGAGTGACATGAGCGAGTTCAACCAATCTTCATCGAGTTTGTCTCGTCGAGCATGGCTTCAGTCTTCAGGCATGGGGTTCGGTTCGTTAGCCCTCAACTGGATGATGGCGGGCGAATTGTCTGCGGAGACACATCATCAACCTCGTGCGAAAAGCATTATCTGGTTGTTCATGGAGGGCGGCCCAAGCCATCTCGATTTGGTCGATCCCAAACCGTTGTTGAAGAAACTGGCGGGAAAGCCATTGCCGAGTAGTTTTCGCGAGCCTATCACCGCAATGGGTGAGAAGGGGGCTCCGTTGTTGGCCTCGCCTCGGCGCTGGACCCAGTACGGCAACAGTGGAATTCCAGCTTCGGATTGGATTCCACACATTGGCGAGTGCATGGACGACATCGCGGTGATTCGATCTTGCTGGACGAACGGCATCAATCATGCGGGTGGTGTTTGTCAGATGAACACTTGCATCAATTTTGCGGGCCGACCTTCGTTGGGTTCATGGATCAATTATGGACTAGGATCTGCGAACGAGAACTTGCCATCCTTTGTGGTGTTGTGCGACAACTCGGGGCGTCCGGTCAATGGACCTCGCAATTGGGGAAGCGGTTTCATGCCAGCTTCGCATCAAGGAGTTCGAATCAACGGTACGGAGAAAGAGCCGATTCCAAACTTGCATTTTCCCGATGGCCAAACGGGTAGTCGATTGGAATCGAAGCTCTCGTTGTTGAAGCAGTTCAATCAATCGTACGCGGCAACGCACCCACAACAAACGGAATTGGAAGCTCGCATTCGGAGTTACGAGTTGGCGTTTCGAATGCAGGCACAAGCGCCCGAGGCTGTCGATCTGTCGCAAGAAACGTACACTACGGAAGAAATGTATGGCATAAATGAGAAAGAGACGGAAGTCTTTGGTCGCAATTGCTTATTGGCGAGAAGGCTTGTGGAACGCGGCGTTCGATTCGTTCAGCTCTATAGCGGTACAGGTAGCAAATGGGACTCGCACTCTGGGATTGAGAAGAATCATTCGGCCCTTTGCAAAGCGATGGACAAACCGGTAGCTGGGTTGCTCAAAGATTTGAAGCAGCGCGGGCTTCTCGACGAGACGTTGGTCGTTTGGGGTGGCGAGTTTGGCAGAACGCCGATGAGCGAAAAAGGGGATGGACGCGACCACAATCCGACGGGCTTCTCCATTTGGATGGCGGGAGGTGGTGTGAAAGGCGGGCAAGCGATCGGTGCCACCGATGAGTTGGGGCTTTACGCAGTCGAAGACAAAATGCATGTCCATGATATTCACGCGTCGATCCTATGGTTGATGGGGTTAGACAACATGAAATTAACGTATAACCATAAAGGAAGAATCGAGCGACCGACTATCAACGAAGGCCGTTTCCAAAAACGCCTGATCATGGGCTAAGAATATTGGGTTAGCTGTCGCGCATGGGTGCCATGTCCATGATGCGATGATGAGTCAAGTACTGTAATAGATACATCGATGCGTTGACGGCACCACTATCGCCAGCGTTCCTTCACCCTCTCTTTGGGAGTGTCGAGGAGGAGGAACGACGACGAGGGGAGGCAATACATCCATGCAAAAAACGTATGTCCCCAGGTCGCGAACTGCCTTCAGGTTTGTAAACCTCCATGTTCTGATATCGTTCGTCGTTGTACTGATCATCTACGATCCAATAAATCGCATTATCCGATTTGGATTCGGGACCAGTTTCGCCGTGCTCTTGGGAGGCAGCAAGAACTGACGCACGAACTTGCCAAAACTCCTCGAATGCAGTTTCACCCGTGGGACTCGGATTGGGGACGTAATCGGAATCGTATTGGACAACTGACATGTTCATAGATTCAGTGTTCGATGTGGCAGCGGGATGTGTATGCGGATGCTTTGGTTGCGTGCATCCAAGGGATGCAGCAATGATCGAGATGAGGAGCATTGTGTAACTGAGTCTAGGCATCACGCTCATCCGAACGCCACCGATCACCCAGCGGCGGGTGTAGATGTATCCATCCCAGAGACGGCCGATCCGCCGCTTGGGTGCATCGGATTGTTCGTCGCTCTTTGTTCTGGGGTTCGTGGTGCTAATTTTACGACTCTACGCCCCGATATAGCCTGTTGACGTCGCAGTTCAGCACCGATTCGAGAGACATCGTTTCCCTGCTCGGCAGCAAGTTGGTGGCGTATCGAGCGGATCTCTTCAGTAATTGGATTAGGTGTCATTTGCATTTCCTAATAGTTCGTCTGGCGTACAGATGATTGGAGGCTCGAAGCCCGAATCTCGGCAAACCGTCTCGATTTTCGTTCTAAGTGAAGCATTGGCAATATGCTTGAAGTTCCATGTCAGCAAGTATCTTACTCCGTTCGTGGCCGCAATTGCAATGTGAAAGGCGTCGCGTGGTTCTGTTGCGGGAACGGCATTCTCAGCGATCAACGCAGCGGCAAGCGCATCCGTCTCATCCGTGCCCTCGAGCAAATCCAGGGTTTTTACGGCATCTAACCGCTCCATTGCGAGTTTTGCGTTCCCGGCTCCACATTCATCGAGCACAAGCTGCGAGACAAACATCTCATAAAGTGGCGAGTGACTCTGCCACCATTCTCGGGTAAGTTGCTGGCGTGCGGACACTATCGGGTCTGACATCAGGCTGCCAGTCAAGTGCCCAACAATCGTCGTCTCGATGTAAATCGTTTCCATGTGTCCATTCTATCGCGACGAACGACCAAGGTAACCCGGCGGCGGCCAAGAACCTTTGATTTCAAAATCCGCCCGATCCGCCGCTCGGGTTGACCGCTTTGTTAGGCCCCATGCCGTTTTGATATGTTGTTAGCCATCGTTTGATTTCGACAAGTCGCTGCGGACCAGCAAGACTTGCCTTTAATCGACCCTCGACGAAACAAAATAGCAACGGTTCGGCGTTGCTATTCATGTATTGTCCGTGGGCTTCTCTGTGAATCGCTTCCAGTTGCGCAGGATTCTCGAGACAAACGACGCCGACGCCAATCCGTTTATCCGAGAACCACACCTCGTCTGCAGCCATCTCTCGAAAAACATCACGACTGTAGTTACTCCAGTCAAAGACACCGATCAGAACGACGGTCGTAAACTTGGAAAACAGCGAATCCAAGTCCGTTTTCGATGCGATGTCGTGGAATGAACAACGGTCGTTGAATGCAACGAGCCACTCGTCCGAGCCTGTTCGTTGAATACACTGAAATGTACGGATCGCTTGAGGTTGTGTTTGCATTTGCTTACGGATTACCAGAAACTAGTTGTGGATTCGGGCCTTGAATTACAATCGGAGCGTAAGGCGCGACAGTTGTCGTTAGAGGCGTTGGTGTTGTGATAACAACAGTCGTTGCGTAAGGCGGAACTGGCAAAACGACGACTTTATATCCAGGTGGAAAGACATTGATGACAGCTGTCTGACCAGGTGTCGGTATCCCAGGTGTCGAGCTACCTTGCGTGATGGTAATCGTGTAGCCGCCCTTTGCGATGCCTAAAATTTGGTTTGGCATGTACGGCGGGCCTAGAGGACCATACGGCCCGGTGATTCCACCACCTTGTGGAGAAATCGGTGAGTTATTGACAATTACGTTTCCAGATCCAGGTGCGATGGGGAGCTGATTGCTAGGAGCAATGATATAGGGTTCCGGTGGGATTGGTGCTCCAGGCGGTTGTACATTTATCACACCAACGGGCTCGCCCGGTGCTCCAGTTCCACCAAGATTGTAGGTCGGCGCATTGGCCGGACTCGTATATTGCTGAACTCCGTAGGCTACGAAGACCGTGAAAGCAAACGCTCCGGTAGTTTGTTGAAATGCGGTTGGGTCTCCGGTCTGATAGTACTGATATCCAGTGGTTGCAAGGCCGTATGTCCCTAAGGTTACTGCGTTGATGGCTGTTTGACCAGACATGTAGTACCACGGGGTTCCGTTCTGAATCGCCGCTTGCGAAGCTTGGCCGTAGTAACTGATGGGCTGGTAAGTCGATGAGACGGTGGTGCCAACTAGGTCGATTGGCATCGTAACAAGGTCATGGCCCAAGTTGTAGACGCCAGTGCCCATGTTGTAGAGGCCGTTACCGAGACCTTGGAAGAAGCCGCCGACTCCTGCTAGAGCTACACTATCCTGTTGCGATTGTTGCAAAGGAGCGACCTCGTGGGCCACTACCGCTGCCACGGGCGGAGCATCAATCGCTTCGATAACGGTGGGCAAGTCGCCCGTCAACAGTTGACGTGATTCGAGTTGCTCAACGCTGAATCGCTTTCGAATACCCCGGCGCGTCCGCTGTAATTTCTTAGTGCGAGAAAGCAGTCTTCCGATCCAAGATGATGTACGATTCATTGTTCGTTTCCTTTTAGTGAATGGCCTAACGCTCGGATTCACCGAGCCGAACAAGAAAGTTAAACCATGAGTACAGACGTTAATGAGGCTTCGGTGGAATCCGTTGTTCAAGTAAGCCGCTAGCGCGGCAGTTCAGTAATCGATAGTGACGCATTTGCTTTGCCAATGTTTTCACCATCCCTTCTTTATTTCCAACTTCTTGAAAGCACTCTGAACTCCTGCTGCTGCTAACCGAGCTTCCGACGTTCATTCCGAATCGTCCTCGGTCGGTGGCATTACTTCATGGAGTTTCATCATGTCGATCGACAAAGAACCTTGGTCTCCCATCCTCGTTCGCTTCCAGCAAGATCTTCAACTTAACCGCCGTGGCGAGCGCACGCAACAATCCTATGTTCGCAATGTTCGCAAGTTCGCGGAATTCCTCCAACGCGATCCCGATTCCGCCTCCGAAGACGACCTGAGAAACTATCTCCTCTTCATCAAGAACGATCGACACTGGTCTGCTAGTACCATCAACGTCGCTCAGCAAGCCCTCAAGAAGTTCTTTACTCTCACCTGCCCGAGAGAATGGCCCAGGCTCAAGCTCGTACGATCCCGCGGAGAGTTCAAGATCCCTGTCGTCATCACGATCGGTGAAGTCCACACAATTCTCAAGCTGATCGAGAAGCCTTCCATGCTGTGCTTCTTCACCGCTGTCTACTCGTTGGGACTAAGACTCCAAGAAGCTCTGCATCTACAAGTTTCTGACATCGACTCCAAACGCATGTTGGTACATATCCACCGAGGCAAAGGGGCCAAGGATCGAATGGTCCCGTTGCCAGAACCCACTCTGCACATCCTAAGGGATTACTACAAATCCCATCGCAATAAGAATTGGATCTTTCCAGCCGAAGGCAGAAATCACTTGCTAGCTCCGACGGCCGAAGAGCCCATGAGCGAGTCTTCTGTTCAAGGTGTCATCAAGGCGGTTCTCAAACAACTCAATTGGGACCAGCGTGGAATCAGCACGCATACGCTGCGACATTGCTACGCTACCCATCTTCTCGAAGCGGGTGTCAGTATCAAGTCGATTCAAAAGTACCTGGGGCACGCTCACTTGACGACTACCATGATCTACCTCCACGTCACTACCGTGGGGGAAGAGAATGCGATCGCAAAGATCAATGCGGTCATGAAGCGAAAGTCATGAGCAACGAGCAAACCGTTGCAACATGCTCTTCTACGATTGGCGATATCTTCCGAAACTATGGACCAGCCTACTTGAAGAAGTTCGGTGACCAAATGCCATCGGATCAAATCAAAGCCTTGGTTGCAATCATGCGTTGCCGAACTCTAGATTCGGGAAGCGTCGTTTATCGGTGCTCGCAATGCCAGAAATTCCATCACGTGAGAAAATCGTGCGGGAACAGACATTGCCCTGTCTGCCAAGGGAGCAAAGCCAAGAAATGGTTGCAGAACCAACTTGAGCAATTGCTTCCCTGCGTTTACTTCATGTTGACGTTTACCGTCCCGGCTGAGTTTCGATCCTTTATGCGTTCGCATCCCCGCGAATGCTATAAAGCGTTGTTCAAGGCCGCTAAGGAAACGCTCATTGCGTTGGCGAAAGAACCGAAGTACATCGGCTCTCCTAACATCGGTGCAACTGCAGTGCTTCACACTTGGGGCAGAGACCTGAACTATCATCCGCACCTGCACTTCATCGTGCCGGGAGGAGCGATCGGGCTCGATGGCAAGAGTTGGTTGAGCAGTCGCGTCGACTTCTTGATCCCAGTCCTTGCCGCTTCGATTCTCTTCAGGGCCAAGTACAAAGCGATCATGGATCGATTGGGCTTGTTACCAAAAATCGCACCTGAGGTTTGGGACAAGGCTTGGAATGTCAATTGCAAGCCTGTGGGTGATGGGCGATTGGCACTTCGATATCTCGCACCCTACGTATTCCGAGTTGCGATCAGCAACAGTCGGATCGTGAAGGTCGAACCGGGTGTCGATGGCACTGGGAGAGTGACATTCACGTACCGCCGCAGTGGTACGAGTGTTTACAAACCGATGACCGTAAGTGCCGAAGAGTTCATTCGTCGCTTCTTGCAGCATGTGCTTCCCTGCGGCTTTCAAAAGGTGCGTCACTTCGGCTTCGCTCATCCACGAGCCAAGACGAATTGGGAATGGTTGTCGATGTTGGTCACGGTGACATTGAACATGGTGTACGTCTTGACCGTAACGGCCAAGCCGATGATCGAGAAGCCAACGTTGAAATGCCCAGAGTGTGGCGGTGCATTGGTCTGCCTCGGATTCGTACCGAGCGCACCACGCCGATTGCCAGAGTTCGACACGAGCTAACGATTAAGTGATGTTTTGTAAGAACAGACTTCCTTTGAACGACGTGAAGTTCGTTCTGCGTGGAAGTCCTCTGTCTCCGCTGCTATCGAACATCCTCTTGGATGATCTCGATAAGGAGCTAGAGAAACGAGGTCTTCTGTTTGTGCGTTATGCGGACGACTTTCTGATCTTTACCAAGACCAGGATCGCCGCCGAACGAGTCTTC